>JAOAIP010000052.1 GCA_026414605.1 Bacteroidia bacterium | reverse complement strand
GCCGATTGGTTTGACCCCGAATGGATGTTTGGTATTACGGATGGCTTTGATATAGTGATTGGGAATCCGCCGTATATTGATTCTGAAAATATGGTAAGGCAAGGGTTAAATGAAGAGAGAGAATACATATCAAAAAATTACTACTTTGCAAGAGGGAATTGGGATATATATATTGCCTTTTTTGAGAAAGGATTTGAATTACTAAACAATGAAGGTATATTAACGTTCATAACTCCAGACAAGTGGTTAACGAAACCATTTGGTGAAGAAATGCGTAAAAGGTCTATAAATAAAATAAGTTCTCTTGTGATGTGTGGTAGAGATGTGTTTGAATCTTCTAATGTAGATGCAATTATTTCAATTTTTTCTGAAAAAGTTTTTAATAATATCATAAAAATTCACGAATCTAAAAATAAGAGAATTATTTTTAAAAATTCCATAAATAAAAGTATTTTAACTCCTCCATATAATTTAGATTTTATCTTTTCAGATTATTTAGGTTTATTACTAAAAATTGAAAATGTCTCTTTTAAATTAAGCGATTTTGGAAAATGTGAGAATGCTTGTGCTACATCCGATGCCTATAAGTTAAAGCCTCTCATAAAAGAATTGAAAGATAAAACTTTTGATAAGGAAATATTTTTAAAAGTCATAAACACTGGGACGATTGGAAAATATTCTTCCAAATGGGGGAAAAGGGAGATGACTTATCTTGGTAACAAGTATGTGTTTCCTGTTGTAGACAAAAATGAATTTATTAAGACGTTTAATGATACTTACAAAAAAAGAGTGTTTCGCCCAAAGATAGTAATAAAAGGATTAACTCTGTTAGATGCTTGCATTGATTTAGAAGGTTTAATTATTCCAGGGAAATCTACTTTAGTTGTTAATGCCAAAGATATACCTACTTTAAAACTTCTCTTGGTTATAATAAATAGTAAATTGGCTTCTTTTTATTTGAAAGAAAAATATCCATCTTATACATATAATCAAGGTATCAATTTTACTAAGGATATGATTAATAGTATGCCTTTTCCAAAGATTTCAAATGAGCAACAGAAATTGTTAATTACCCTCGTTGACCAAATCCTTTCAGCCCAAAAACAAAATCCCCAGGCAGATACAAGCGAGTATGAAAACGAGATAAATAAGTTGGTGTACAAACTATATGACTTAAGTGAAGAAGAGATTAAAATAATAGAAAAATGAAATTGAATATGGAAGATATTTTTTATGAAAAGAAATCTTTGAAATTATTTTCTTCAAAGGATATAGATTGGAAAGAATTAGCTAAGGATTGTGTTTGTTTTGCAAACTCAAAAGGCGGAATAATTAATATAGGGATTGAAGATAGTGATGATATGCCGCCATCAGAACAAAAAATACCAGATGAATTAGTTGAACGGATTAGAAAAAGAATTAGCGAACTTACTATAAATGTAGGCGCTGATGTTACAAAACGAATATCTGAAAACAATGGTGAGTTTATTCAAATCAGGATTTTCCCTTCTCAGACAGCAGTAGCAGCTACAACCGATGGTCAATATTACATACGAATTTCAGACCATTGCAAACCAGTTTTGCCAGATGAATTATCAAGACTCTTCACAGATAAACCCGCTTTTATATGGGAAACAAAGGTTGTAAAGAAAATTAAAATAGAGGAATGTGATCAAGAAAAATTACATCAGTTTATAGACAATATTCGTAATTCAAAAAGAGTAAGCGATTTTATAAAACAAAAATCTATTGAAGAGTTATTGCAATATTATCAAATGTATGATGGCACCTTTTTAACCAATCTTGGTGTTTTATGGATTGGTAAGCAAGAACAGCGAGCTAATTTACTTTATGCTCCCGTAGTTCAATTTATTAAATATGATTCCAATGGAAATAAAATAAAAAAAATTGTATGGGATGATTTTTCTATGAATCCTAAAGAACTTATTGAAGATATCTGGAAGAAAATTCCAGAGTGGAGAGAAGGAATAGAAATTTCGGAAGGTATATTAGGAAGAAAAATAATTTACCATTACAATGAGAATGTTATCAGAGAATTACTTGCCAATGCTTTAGTACACAGACCATATACTACAAGGGGTGATATTTTTATAAATTTTTTCCCAGATAGATTAGAAATTCATAATCCCGGTTTATTACCATTAGGTGTTACAACTAAAAATATCTTACATCAATCTATTAGAAGAAACGAACACCTTTCAAAAATATTTTATGACTTAAATTTAATGGAAAGAGAAGGAAGTGGTTATGATAGGGTGTATGAAATACTTCTCAGTGAGGCAAAGAAACCGCCAATTGTTGAAGAAAAAAATGACAGGGTTATAGTTACTGTATACAATACAATTAAAAATATAGATATAATTACATTTATAGAAAAGGTGAAACAACAGTATCGTCTTAATCAAAAAGAAATAATATGTTTAGGTATCATTGCACAGTATAAATCAATTATTGCCACCGAATTTAGCAAGCAAATACAAAGTGAAAATGATAAACAAATTAAAAACTGGTTAGGTAATTTGCTCAAATACAGGATTATCTTAACAAAAGGAAGAACCAAAGGGTTACAGTATTATGTTAATCCCCAAGTTTTAAAAGGCACTACCTTAGAGCAAACTGATTTATCAAATATAGAAGAATATCGTCTTAAAAATCTAATTTTAGAAGATTTAGAAAAGTACCCCAACTCAAACATAGATAGCATTCACAATAGAATAGGAAGAGAGATTCCTTTAAGAAAATTACGTAATTGTATTTATAAACTTGCTAATGCAGGAGAGATTAAAACTATTGGTAGTAAAAAATTTCGTAAATATTTTATTGACAAAAATAAGGGGTAAAAACTATAATTTTTATTGACAAAAAATAAAAAAATTGATAAGTCCTTGTTTTTCAATAAGTTTTATTTCCCAAAAAAAGGGGAAAAAAACTCTAATTTTTATTGACAAAAAAATAAAAAAATTGATAAGTACTTGTTTTTCAATAAGTTTTATTTCCCCAAAAAAGGGGTAAAAAACCTGTATTTTATTGACAAAAGAAAATAAAAAAATGATAAGTCCTTGTTTTTCAATAAGTTTTATTAACAAAAGGAACAGGTAATAAATTCAATTTTTATCCGCAAAGAAAAAAGAATGCTTGAATATTTTTCAACCCATCCGGTTCCGAAAAATGTGTGGCTTGGAGTAAGTGTAGAGAACGCAACGTTTAAAAAACGTATAGATACTCTTCGAAAAATAAAAGCCACCATCCGATTCATTTCCTTTGAACCACTGATTGGTTCTGTTAGTAAATTAAATTTATCCGGAATACATTGGGCAATAGTGGGTGGTGAATCGGGAAGAAAAGCACGACCAATAAAAAAAGAATGGGTGGAAGAAATCTTTCATCAATGTAAAGAACAAAATGTTGCATTTTTCTTTAAGCAGTGGGGCACTTGGGGAGCCGATGAAATTAAAAGAAATAAAAAAGAAAATGGCAGAAAATTTAAAGGCAGAGAGTGGAATGAATATCCGGTTAAACAAAAAGTGCTTTAAATTCTCATTTTCCAATCAAAACTCAGGATTTTTGCCAATGTAATTTTGTGGGGTAATTTGTTTGAGTTCTTCTTTTACATTGGGTGATACATTCAGAGAATCAATAAATTGATGCAGTGCTTGTTGATTGATTTCTGCATTTCCACGAGTTAATGACTTTAATACTTCGTATGCTTGGGGGTATTGCTCTCTGCGTAATATGGTTTGAATGGCTTCTGCTACCACTTGCCAATTGTTTTGAAGGTCTTGTTGGATAAGCGATACATTAGGTTCTAACTTTGCCCATCCTTTTAAGATACTCTTAAAACTCAAAATAGTATGAGCAAAGGGCACACCTATATTTCGCAACACAGTGCTATCTGTAAGGTCTCTTTGCCAACGTGAAATGGGCAGTTTTTCGGATAGAAAACTAAAAATACTATTAGCGTATTTTAAGTTTCCTTCGGCGTTTTCAAAATCAATAGGATTTACTTTGTGGGGCATTGCCGAAGAACCTACTTCATTTGGATTGGCTTTTTGTTTGAAATAATTAATACTAATATACATCCACACATCTACACACAGGTCGATAAGAATGGTGTTGATTCTTTTACACGCGTCAAATAATGCTGATAAGTAGTCGTAATTTTCAATTTGTGTAGTAAAGGCGTATCTTTTTAAACCAAGTGATTGCACAAATTGGTCTGCAAATTCTATCCAATTAATTTGAGGATAAGCAACATAATGGGCATTGAAATTACCAGTAGCACCGCCGAACTTGGCTTTAATAGGAATTTGTTTTAATTCGTCCAGTTGATTATTCAAACGATAGACAAACACTTGGATTTCTTTTCCAAGTGTAGTAGGAGAAGCGGGTTGCCCGTGTGTACGAGCCAACATTGGCAGGTCTTTGAATGTTTTTGCTGTTTGTTGAAGTGTAGAAATTAGTTGTTCTAATAAAGGAATGTATTCTTGTTGCAAAAATTCTTTGATAGACAAAGGAATGGCGGTATTGTTAATATCTTGTGAGGTCAGTCCAAAATGCACAAACTCTAAGATGGGCTTAAACTCGTTGGTAGATAATTTTTCTTTGATAAAATACTCAACGGCTTTGACATCGTGGTTGATGGTCTTTTCAATTTCTTTTATTCTTTGAGCATCTTCAATGGAAAAATTTTGATAAATGCTTTCCAACGCTTGAATTTGCTGATTATTCAATGAAGGAAAATGAGGAAGGGATAATTTAGGCAAAGCAATTAGATAACGAATCTCAACATACACGCGGTATTTCATCAGGGCATATTCGGAAAAATAGGCACTTAATGATTGTACTTTGTCATAATATCTACCATCAATAGGCGAAATGCTGTACAGTGTGTTTAATAGCATATTAAATGAGTTGAAAGTTGAAAGTTGAAAGTTTAAAGTAAAAAGTAGAAAGTAGAAAGTTATTAACTCACCCCCTTTTTATTCCCCCTCTCTAAGTGAATTAGAGAGGGGGAATAAGGGTTTAATTTTAATAACTATCGCCCCTCTCTTTTTCAAAAGAGAGGGGAAGGGGGTGAGCAAGAGAAAGCGAATTCCGCTAAGCCCCGAAGGGGCTTAATGTGAATAGCCACCAACGAAGTTGGTGGATTGCGTGAGGGATGCGGAGGGCGGCGGTGAGCGAAGCGAACCGCCGGCACTGCCTCGCCTTCGTTAGTCATCGTCATTGCGAAGGGCGAAGCCCGAAGCAATCTCCTATTGGATAGTGTTAATTCCTTTTGAGATTGCTTCACTTCGTTCGCAATGACAATAAGGCGAGGGTTGCCGAAGCGATAGCGAAGCCCGTAGCAGCCCGACCCGCACACACCACAGCCATTTGAAATTCTTTAAACGACATTTTTTGTCGTTTTGAAAAATTGATTGTGAATATCAGCAATAGTTGAAACTGCTGTGGTGTGTGAGGGGCACGCCCTAATCATCATCAAGAATAATAAATTGAAAGTGTTATTTCTTCAAAAGGGTGTTAGCAAGGGTAAATAATTTTGATTCTTCAAAACTATCGGTTAAAATTTGAATTCCAAAGGGCAATTGGTTTTCAGAAGATTTTCCTAAAGGTACCGAAATAGCAGGTACACCAACGATATTGGCCAATACGGTATAAATATCTTCTAAATATAATTTTAATGGGTCATCGGTTTTTTGTCCAATCTTAAAAGCCGTAGAAGGTGTAGTAGGCATTAGAATGGCATCGTAGTTTTTGAAAATATCTTTTATGGTGTTGTATAATAAGCGCCTAACTTTTTGGGCTTTGGTATAGTAGGCATCGTAATATCCAACACTAAGTACAAAGGTTCCCAAGAGAATTCTTCTTTTTACTTCTGTGCCGAATCCGATGCTACGTGTTTTTTTGTACATTTCTTCAAGGTCTTTTGCATCGGGATAACGATAGCCGTATCTTACGCCATCATAGCGAGAAAGATTAGAGGATGCTTCGGCAGTGGTCAGCACATAATAAGTCGGGATAAGATATTTTAATAGTGGAAAGTGCACGGGTTCAACCGAATGTCCTGATTTTTTGAGATTTTCAAAAGTATTTTGAAGGGCTGTTTTGATTTCGGGATTTAAGCCATCAGATTCTATAACTTCGGGGAAGTAAGCAATTTTGAATGTTTTAGAAGAAAGTTCTTGTAATTGTTTTGAATAATCGGGAACGGGAATTTCTGCACAGGTAGCATCAAAATCGTCGGGTCCTGCAATCACAGAAAGAATTTTGGCAGCGTCTTCTATATTGTAAGTAAATGTTCCTATTTGGTCAAAAGAAGAAGCATAGGCAATCAATCCCCAACGAGAAATACGACCATAAGTGGGTTTGAGTCCCACTACACCACAAAAAGAAGCGGGTTGTCTCACAGATCCACCTGTATCAGAACCTAATGCCGCCATACATAAGTAAGCGGCCAAAGATGCGGCTGCACCGCCAGAGGACCCACCGGCTACGTATTCAGGATTTAAGGGATTTTTGACAACGCCATAAGCAGAATTTTCATTGCTGCTTCCCATTGCAAATTCATCGCAATTAGTACGCCCTATGATAATAGCCCCTGCATCTATGAGTCGTTGAACAGCCGTTGAAGTATAAGTAGATACAAATCCTTTTAAAATTTTAGAAGCCGCTGTGCATTCGTGTCCTTTGTAACACAGGTTATCTTTTATAGATACAATAAGTCCTGTTAATGGTTTAAAACGATTTTGTTGAATATCAGCATCTACTTTTTGTGCTTGTTCCAGTGCCGATTTTTCAAACACTTCTAAGTAGATATTCAGGTTTTGATGTTCTTTTATTTTTTGAATGTATTGTTGAACTAATTGGGTGCAGGTGATACTGCCATTCTTTAAATCTTTGTGAAGTTGTTCTATGTTTTGATATTGATACATAATTGGAGTTTATTATTGAAGAGAATTTTATAGTTGTTGATTTTAATAAAGGGGCAAATATAGTATTTACAAAATTAGGATTAAAGTGAGTAGAAATTAAAGGTAGAGCAGTGTTTAATTAAAAAG
>JAOAIP010000016.1 GCA_026414605.1 Bacteroidia bacterium | reverse complement strand
TTAGAGCCTGATCCAGAACCGGAAGGCTATGATTTAGCAAAAATGCTGCAAAAAAGGCCATCCCCAACCGCAATGCGACCATGTGCCAGGCCCTTGATCCTGTTTTTGCCTGAACAGCCGTTTCAACAATCAGGTTATGTGCTATAAGGCTCATCACCGCAAGAATGGTTACCTCGCGGAGGGAGAGTGAAAGCTGTGAAATAACTGCAATTACTGAATAAATGTTCAAGAAAACTCCGGTAACAAATGCAATGGCGGCCTCCCCACGCAATCCCACAGTTTTAAGCACTGGTGTAAGAAACTCGCTGATCAGTGCTAAAAAGCCATAAAAGTTTAAAATGCTTACAACCAACGAAACGGGTAGGGTTATTTTAATAATCCAGAGCGAAGTTCGCAGCGATTTGGGTAAAACCTTTCCGAAGCTGGTGAATACCCTTTGAAAGAAATCCGCAAATGCAATCTTTAAAGTTAAGGCAAGGGCTAAAAACTTACTTCTCATACAAAGCAAATCGTTCTGTGTACTTTGATAAGTAGCTATCAAATAGGTTTAAACAAAAAAAGCCCGGGATTCCGGGCTCGGTGCGGATAGAGGGACTCGAACCCCCACGCCTTTCGGCGCCAGATCCTAAGTCTGGTGCGGCTACCAATTACGCCACTTGCGCTCCGCTTTTAAGGACTGCAAATATACAGCACAATTTGTTTAATTGCAAAGTTTTTTGTGAAAATTTCGTTTTAGATCCAATTTTTATTTTTACCATTAATAACTCAAAGGTTTTACACTAAGTTCAATTCTATCTATTTTCAATATTAATTTTACATAGTTTAATAGATCACAAATTTTACGAGTTTTTGCAGATTTGAATTGATTTCTATTATCTGTTTTAATCTGTCGTATCCATGTCATCTGTGTTTTATTAAAATCTCTGAATTACCCTTTGGGGGCTACCCACATTTTGTCCCTATAGGACTTTTCACTTTAAACTTTCAAACTAACATTTAGCATTTTATCCCTATCACGGTTACATCATCGGTTTGAAAACTACCCCCTTTCCATTTTTGAAAAAAATCTCTTAAATACTCAAATTGTTCTTCTGTTGGTTTTTTGGCTAATTCTAATAACATCTCCTTCCATCTCTTGGTGCCTAACTTCTTATTCTTTTCTCCTCCAAATTGATCTGCATAGCCATCTGTAAATAAATACAAATAACTTCCCTTTGCTATCTCTACATCTTGTGCATTAAATGGTGTAGCATCTTCATAATATCCTATCGGTTGCTTGTCGGGTGTGTATTCTTTTAATTCCCCATTATTTATTACTACTAACGGACGATTGGCTCCGCTGTATTGAATCTGTAAGCGATTGCTTTTGTTTATTCTCACCAAACAAATATCCATTCCATCTTGTAATTGGCTGTGTTGATGGGAGTGTAGTTGTTTTATCACTATTTCTCTTGTTCTATTTAATATCTCATTAGTGTTTTGTAAACCTTCTTCCAGCACTGCTTTGTTCAAAGCATTATGGCAAGTAACACTAACCATTGCACCTGGAACGCCATGCCCTGTGCTATCTGCTGCGGCTACATAAATATAATTCTCTGTTTCAACTAAGTAGTAAAAATCCCCTGCCACTATATCTTTGGGTAAATACAATACAAAACTATCAGGCAATAATCTTTTCCACTCATTATCATCAGGTAATATGGCTTGTTGTATTCGCTTTGCATAATGTATGCTGTCTATTATCTCTTTGTTCTTTTCATCTACTAAACGTTTTTGTTCTTCTACTATTTGTTTTTGTCTTGTGATAATTTGTCTTTGTTTGTTGATTCTCCATAAGAAAACTCCCATTGTTACAAGTAATAAACCAGTAGAAAAAATGATAATTCTTTGTCTTCTATTTTCCTCTTCTTTTTTAGTGATTTCCAGTTGATGTTTGGCTTGTTCTTCGGCTTGCTTTTTTTCAAAAAGATATTGCATTTCCTTGGTAGCAAGGGCTTTTTGATTTTCTTCGCTATTGACACTATCCTTATACATCACACATTTTTTATATGCTTCCAAAGCGTCTTTATATCTTCCTGTTTTGGAATATAATTCTGAAAGGAAATTGTAAAAACCCTTCAACTGATAAATAATATGTAATTCCTCTCCAATAGCAATGGCTTTTTTCAGATATTCTTCCGCTTCTTTGTATTTTTTTTGTTCAACATAAAGAGAACCAATGTTTCCTAAGTTGATGGCTTGTCCTTGTTTGTTTCCGATTTCTTCGTTAATTTTCAATGCATTGAAATAATACTCCAATGCCTTGGCATAGTCGCCTTGGTTATCAAATACAGTACCAATGTCCCCTAAGTTGGCGGCTTGTCCTCGTTTGTTTCCGATTTCTTCATTGATTTTCAATGCCTTGAAATAATTCTCCAATGCCTTGGCATAGTCGCCTTGACTATAATACACACTCCCAATGTTTCCTAAGTTGGCGGATTGTCCTTGTTTGTTTCCGATTTCTTCAAAAATTTTCAATGCCTTGAAATAATACTCCAAGGCCTTGGCATAATTGCCTTGCGATTTATATACATTCCCAATGTTTCCTAAGTTGGTGGCTTGCTCTCGTTTGTTTCCGATTTCATCATTGATTTTCAGTACCTTGAAATAATACTCCAATGCCTGGGCATAGTTGCCTTGGGCTGAATACACATTCCCAATGTTTCCTATGATGGCGGCTTGTCCTTGTTTGTTTCCGATTTCTTCATCAATTTTTTGTGCCTTGAAATAATACTCCAATGCCTTGGCATAGTTACCTTGTTCATCATACACAACCCCAATGTTTCCTAAGTGTCTGGCTATTCCATTTTTATTCCCCAGTTCCTCGTCTATTTTCAATGCCTTGAAATAATAGTCCAATGCCTGGGCATAGTTGCCTTGGGCTGAATACATAAGCCCAATGTTTCCGATAATGACAGCAACTATTTTTTGCTTCTGAATTTTATCTTTTTCATCTACATTGTCAGGTAATATTTTCAAAGCCAATTCATATTGCTGCATTGCTATATTATAATCGCCTTTTAGAATATAACACCCTCCTATTCCATTCACGCCCCATGCTTCTTTAATAGCATCTTTAATATTTTGGGCTCTGGCAATGCTTTGTTTGAAAAAATAAATGGCAGTATCAGGGTTGAAGTTTTGAAATTGTCTTCCAAGATTGTAATAGATATTATACAGCGTAGTATCTGCCTGATAGCCGCTTTTGTTTTTCCATTTTTTTAGTTCGGTGAAAAGGGAGTCCATTTTGTTTTGTTGGGCGTAAAGGGAAGATGAAAGGATGGTAAAAAGAAAGATGAATATTTTAATGTGTTTTTTCATAATGAAAAATTGGGATACAAAAGTAAGGAAATTTTTACAAGTGATTTAAAAATAGCACACAGATGATACGGATTTTACAGATGAGAATGGATTTTTATTATTCTATTTATTTATGTCATCTGTGTTTTATTAAAATATCTAATCGCTAATATAATTTTGCCCCTTTGGGGTCTTGCTTTTAAATCACCCAAACTTTCCCTCGTTTTTCTATGTATTCAATTTGATTTACTTAAAAAATGAATTTTAATAAAAAAATGGCTATGGGTAATCCATAGCCATTTTCATTTGATTATTGGGTATTAAATCAATCTTTATTTACTTTTCACCACTGAGGATTTTGTTTCTTCAGAGTTTTTATCAAAATCTACAACAATTGGCGTAGAAATGCATAATGATGAATAAGTACCAATAATACGACCTATCAATAAAGCAAAAATAAATCCTCTAATACTTTCTCCACCAAATATAAATATCACCACTAATACAAAGAATACTGTCAATGAAGTAAGAATAGTACGGCTTAATGTGCTATTTAAGGCATAATTGATAAGGTTAATTCTCTCTTGCCCTTTTACATCTTGTTTACCGCTTTCAGCAAGGCGTTCTCTAATTCTATCAAACACCACGACAGTTTCTGTCATTGTGTATCCCATTACAGTTAAAATAGCAGCAATAAAGTCCTGACCAATTTCCAATGAAAAAGGAACAATTTTATCAAAAATAGTATAGAAAGATAATACTACTAATACATCGTGGAATAATGCAACAACTGAACCGAGCCCATATTGCCATTTTCTAAAGCGAATGACAATATAAACAAACATCATTAGAGCAGAAAATAATATTGCACCATAAGCACCATATACAATATCGGTAGCAATAGTAGGTCCTACTTTTTGTTGTTGAATAATTTCATAATTGATATTTAATTTTTTCAAACCTTGTTGTAATGCAGATTCTGCTTCACTATCTGCATTTGGTGAGTTATCATCTACTTTGAAAGTCGTTGTTATTTTTACTTGATTCGCACTTCCAAGCGTTTTAACTTCGGGTGTTTCATTCAATACTTCCATTAATGCTTTCTTAATTTCTTCTGTATTCACATCTTTTTCAAAACGAATGGTGTATGTTCTACCTCCTTTAAAGTCCACTCCGAGGTTAAATCCGCCATTTTTGAAATAAAAGATAATTCCTAATAAAATAATGACAGATGAAATCGTGTAATACAATTTTCTTTTTTCAACGAATTTGATATTGACATTTTTGAAAGCATTTCTTGTATATGTATTATCAAAAGTAATTTCTTGTTTTTTCTCAAGCATCCAATCAAAAATTAATCTTGATAATAAGACAGCAGTAAATAAAGAAGAACCTATACCGATTAGTAATGTAGTGGCAAATCCTTGAACAGGACCAGACCCAAAAGTCATAAGGATAATGGCTAAAATGGCTAATGTCGCATTCGAGTCAATAATGGAGGACATCGCGTGTTTGTATCCTTCACTAATGGCATTTCCAATGGATTTACCAGCCGCTAATTCTTCACGAATTCTTTCAAAAATAAGGATATTAGCATCTACGGCTAAACCTATAGTGAGGACAATACCTGCAATACCTGGTAAAGTCAATACGGCACCTAAGGAAGTAAGAATACCCATAATAAAGAACATATTCACTATCAATACAATATCAGCAACAATTCCTGCTTTGTTGTAATACAGAACCATAAATACTAATATCACCACCAATGCAATTAAAAATGAATTTAAACCTGATTGGATGGCTTCTTTACCAAGAGTAGGTCCTACGATGTTTTCTTCTACGATACGAGCAGGTGCAGGGAGTTTACCCGCACTTAAAATAGCAACTAAGGCATCGGCTTCTTCGGGGGTAAAATCACCTGTAATTTGTGATTGACCGCCTGCAATTTCAGATTGAACACGTGGTGCAGAATACACCATATTATCCATCACAATAGCAATACATCTACCAGGTTTATTTCCTTCGGGTTTATTCGCACGGGTTAAGAGTTGCCATTTTTTAGCGGCTTCACTATTCATCGTCATACTAATGTAGGGATGCCCTCCGCTTCTTTGGTCAAAATCTTTACGAGCACTTGTAATAATATCTCCATACAATGCGGCTTTGCCATTTTTATCTGTAACTTTTATAGCATATAATTCATACGCTTCAATACCTTTTTCTTTATCTATTAATTTGGGCTTTGCTCCCCACATAAATTTTAATTTTGAGGGGAAAACAGATTTTACTTTTGGATGATTTAACCAATAATTCACTTTTGCAGTATCCGATTTGAAAGCATAACCTACCACAGGACCAGGAGCATAATAGTATTGCTTTCCATCAGAATAGATATTGGGTTTTAATGGTGCTATTTGAGAATACAAAGGATATCTTTTGAGGGCATTTTGATAAGCAGTATCTTGTTTGGGTTGAGCAGGTGCAGCCGTTGGCTTAATAGATGAATCAGATGCTTTAGAAACACTGTTTGTTTTAGTAGTGTCTGTTGTAGAAGTAGATTGTGTAGTATCTTTTTTAACAGCCACTGTATCTAATAATAAGCGGATTTTTTCATTAGCTTTTTCAAGATATTGTGCTACTTCGGGGTTTTCATAAGTTTCCCAAAATTCCAAATTGGCAGTTCCTTGTAATAATTCTCTAACACGGGCTTTGTCTTTTACACCTGGGAGTTCTACTAAAATTCTACCTGAATTTCCTAATGAACGAATATTTGGTTGCGTTACGCCAAATCTATCAATACGAGATCTTAAAGTTTTTTCTGCATTCGCAATAGCATCGTCTACTTGCTCTCTCAAGAACTTAATGACTTCTTCATTTGATGCATTGTAATCAAGTTTACCTCTATTTTCAGGTGTTTGAAAAAGAGGGGCTAATTTTCCTGAAGGGTTAATTTTTTGATATTCTTTGTAAAATACAGTGATAAAATCGTCATTATTGATTTTGCCATATTTTTTTTGTGCTTCTTGCAATGCTTTTTGGAATGCGGGGTCTTGAGAATTATTAGAAAGGTTGCGAATAATATCAGGGACAGACACTTCTAATGTAACATTCATTCCACCTTTAAGGTCTAATCCAAGATTGAGTTCTCTTCTTTTAATATCTTCATAAGTATAAGATGTGATCAATAAATCATAAACAGGAGTTTTTTTTATTGAATCTAAATAATGCTCTGCAATATGATTTTTCAATGAATCAATAAAAGATTGATAAGCCGATGGATTATTTTTAGATTTTTCTTTGGCTAACTTTTGATAATAGGGCGAATTGACGATTTGTTCTGCATATTCTTCTGCTTCTTTTTCTACACTTATTGTTTTCCATGTAAATGAAAGATAAAAAAGACACGCTAATCCCATTAAGATGGAGAAAACTTTGATGAACCCTTTGTTTTGCATACTCGTTGTTTTAATGTTTAATTTTAAGAGGCGGCAAGTATATGGAAATAAATACATAATTCAAAAATTTTGTATTGAAGTTCTTTTCAATATGAAAAGTGAATTAAATGTAAATAACCAAATTACTACTACATTTACACCCCATTAAAAAATACTGTGAAACAAAAATTTACAAATATATTTTTAGAATTTACCAGCAGTGAAAAGAATGCGGGTCTTGTTTTAATTGTTTGTACAATCATTTCTTTGATATTAGCCAACTCATCATTTTCCAACGAATACATTCATTTTTGGCATCAATTTTTGTCTTTCTCTTTTTTAAGTTTAGAATTAAATTTTCCATTAGAACATTGGATAAATGATGGATTAATGACTATTTTTTTCTTTATGGTGGGTTTAGAAATAGAAAGGGAATTGTATGAAGGCGAATTACATCCTATTAAAAATGCGATATTACCCATTGTTGCTGCCATCGGTGGAATGTTAATGCCTGCTTTCATTTATATCCTTATTAATTTCAATTCTCCTACTGTCAAAGGGTTTGGTATTCCAATGGCTACTGATATTGCGTTTTCTTTGGCTGTACTATCATTAGTATCTAATAGAATTCCTTTTGCTTTGAAAGTTTTACTTACCGCATTGGCAATCATTGATGATTTGGGTTCTATTTTTGTTATTGCATTTTTTTATGGTCAATCTATTCAATGGAATTATCTACTGGCGTCTTTAGGAATTTTCTTGATATTATTGATTTTTAACCGATTAAAAATACATCGTATCACACCTTATTTACTTTTAGGATTACCTATGTGGTATTGTATGTTACAATCGGGTATTCACGCTACTTTATCAGGCGTTTTACTGGCTTTTGCTTTGCCATTTAAGAAAGGCGAAAATAATCCATCTATTCGTATGCAAGAAATGCTTCATATTCCTGTAGGATTTTTAATACTACCATTATTTACCTTTGCCAACACAGCTATTCCAATAAAAACAGAATTTATTGGTAATTTATTAGAAAAACATAGTTTAGGGATAGGATTGGGATTGTTTCTTGGAAAACCGCTTGGAATTTTTTTAAGTACTTATGCTCTTGTAAAATTGAATATTGTTCGTTTGCCCGAAAAAGTAAGTTGGTACAAAATATGGTCAATGGGGGTTGTGGCGGGGATTGGATTTACAATGTCTATTTTTGTTACACATCTTGCTTTTACAGATGAAGTACTCATACAGTCCGCCAAATTAATGATACTTATAGGTTCTGCTCTATCAGGAATAACGGCTTATCTAATGTTTTTAAGAAGTAAAAGAATTTGATAATTATTAATTATTTAATTTTTTTTTCAAAAAATTTTTCTCTATACACATTGTATCTATGGAAAATTTCTCAAAAAACTTTATCCTTTTCAATCTCTATTTCTTTCCATTACTTTCATTAGAGATAATGCAATAGAATGCACTTCTTTATCTGTCAATTGATAACAACAATAGTAATTTTTGCCTAAAACATTTATTTTCAATCTTGGCTTACCTTTACTCCAAAAACTATTGGACATAAAATCAGAAAATACTTTTTCATTCAACTCTTCAATATCAATACCATTTATATCTTGAATCTTAAAACTATTAACTTTTCTATATCTCCAACCACTTTCTTCTACAAATAATTTATTATCTTTTATCCATAATCTTTCTTTTCCCCATTTTTTCCAGAGATACACGTTAATCATTTTCCATTCGTAATAAATCCAAAAAAAGAAAAAAATAATGATGAATAACTTTTGTTCTTGTTGTTTTGCTAATTTATAATTTGATAAAACCAACAATCCACTTATCGTCCAAGCCACAATCCATAATAATAATCCCCACATTCGCCATTTTTCTGTATAGGGTAAAATAACAATACTTACTATTGTTGAGTCGTCTTGTTTTTCGGTAGGATACGCCAATGAAACCCTTGGGCTAATTTGTTGAATCTTCAAATTATTATCCACTTGCATACAATAAACAAAAACTAAATGCAATTAAATCAACATCAATACAGGGTTTTCCAAGTAGGATTTCAATGTTTGCAAAAATGCAGCACCTGTTGCTCCATCCACGGTACGATGATCACAAGCCATCGTTAAAGTCATTATATTGCCTGGTACTACTTGATTGTTTTTTACAACAGGGACTTGACGAATAGCCCCTACAGATAATATACAAGATTCGGGACTATTGATAATAGATGTAAATTGTGAAATACCGAACATTCCAAGATTAGATACTGTAAATGTATTGCCTTCCCAATCTTTGGGTTGTAATTTTCTTTCTTTGGCTTTTTTGGCTAATTCTTTGCTTTCCAAAGAAATTTGAACTAATGATTTTTGGTCTGCAAAACGAACAACAGGCACAATAAGCCCATCATCAATAGCCACTGCCACACCTATATGAATATGATTGTAATATCTTATTTTATCGCCCAACCAACTGCTATTTACTTTTGGATGTTTACGCAATGCCATTGCTACGGCTTTTACAACAATATCATTAAATGACACTTTTACATCTTGCGATTGATTTACAGTGTTTCTAAACGCAATAGCATTATCCATATCTATATCAATAGTCAAATAATAATGTGGCGCAGAGTTTTTACTTTCTGTCAAACGACGTGCAATGGTCTTACGCATTTGAGTTAACTCTTCGTCTCTGTATGATTCTTGATAAGCCGTTGTGGCCATTGATGCAACAGCGTTTGTTGAAGTAGCAGTAGAAATAGAAGGTTGGTAATTTTCAATATCTCTTTTGGTAATTCTACCATTTTCTCCTGTGCCTTTTACTTGCGATAAATCAATACCTTTCTCTTTTGCTAATTTTTTGGCTAATGGCGATGCTTTTATGCGTCCTGTATCTATTGAAGAGACAGGAGTAGTTTGTGAAGAACTATTAGAAACCACAGCCGAACTTGAAACATTTGCAGATGCAGAAGTTGTAGTTTTTTCAGTAGGTATAGAAGTAGTAGATGTATTCTGAATTTGTTGTAATATCGCTGATACATCTTCATCTCCTTTACCAATGATAGCCAAAAGGGCATCAACGGGTGCGGATTGTTTTTCACCTACTCCAATGTGTAATAAAACTCCATCATAGAAAGATTCAAATTCCATAGTGGCTTTATCGGTCTCAATTTCAGCCAATATATCTCCGCTTTTTACTTTATCGCCTACTTTTTTATGCCATTTAGCCACTACACCTTCTGTCATTGTGTCGCTTAATTTAGGCATTTTTACTATATGAACAGTAGATGGAATTGTAGAAGAAGCAGATGTATCAGCCGATTTATTTGAAGAAGATGCGCTAACCGTTGCAGTAGAAGATGAAGATGTTGAAGTATTAGAAGCACCATTTGAAGCATTCAGTATTGCTTGAATATCTTCGCCTTCTTTGCCAATGATAGCAATAATGGCATCAACGGGTACGGCTTTTTTTTCAGGTACACCAATGTGTAATAATACGCCATCGTAAAATGATTCAAACTCCATAGTGGCCTTATCTGTTTCTATTTCTGCTAATATATCTCCGCTTTTTACTTTATCTCCTACTTTTTTGTGCCATTTTACAATTACGCCTTCTGTCATTGTATCGCTTAATTTGGGCATTTTTACTACTTGAGCCATAGTTGTATTAATTTAATTTTTTGATTTTTAGTAATGGTATTGTTTAATGTAATTTTCTAATTGCCTTGAATCATTGATAATGTAAGGCGAAAAATTAATGGTTAATTGAAAGATTTCTTTTATATCGTTGATTGTATATTCGTGTGCAATTGTGTTTCTTAATTGTCTTATTTTTATCCAAATGTCAGCACTTTCAATCCAATTCTTTTTTCAGCAATGTGTATCAAATCTCTTAAACTCTGATATTCCAAAAATTCTATAGCCGCCAATAACTTTAAAATTTTTTTTAAGATATATCACTTGTTCTTGCAAAACGACTGGTAAGTGCTTCTATATTAATTTTATCTTTAAGAATTTAGTTCATCAAAGTTGATAATCTGTATATTTTTGCATTGTATAAAAGATTCCTCCAGATATTCTACGCTTTTCAATAAAACAGAATATTCGTAATGAATTAACTCATAATCATCTTTGGATAATTTCATAATGCGACTAATTCCTTTGATATTTTTTTGATAAATGGATTTTCATCTAATCTTTTAGCCACTACAATATCAATTTTTTGTTCTTCCATATAGTTAAAAATATCTACTTTAATGTCAATAACATCTGCTAATGAGATTTTATCGGATAAAATTAAAATGTCAATATCTCCACCTCTTTTAAAATCATCTGTTCTTGATCCAAATAGAAAGACCTTTGCATTTTTATCTTTTGAGAGTATTGAATTTTTAATAATCTCTATTTCATTTTTGGAAATCCGCATAAATTATTGATCTCATTATTTTTGACTTAATTAAATAAATCAAGAATTTTATCTCAAAAAAATGTTTGAGGATCGGAAATAAAATTATTCTTTAATAAAAGGGTAATCGTGTTGAACATACACATCTTCGTATAATTCGTGGGGTTCTGGATATGGACTTTCTTCCGCAAATTGAACACTTTCATCTACAATGGCTTTTACTTTTTCTTCTATTTTTTCAATATCTGCATCGGTTATCCAATTATTATTTTTCATTGTTTTAATAACACGTTCAATGCAATCGTTCTTTTTGTATTCTTCTACTTCTTCTTTTGTTCTATACGTTTGAGGGTCGCTCATAGAATGTCCTCTATAACGATACGTTCTCATTTCTAATAATGTCGGTCCTTCGCCTCTACGGGCTCTTTCTGCGGCCTCATATACAGCGTTATGAACATCTTCTACAGATAAACCATCTACTTGATAAGAAGGCATTTCATAAGCACAACCTAATTTATACAAATCAGTAACATTACTGGTGCGGGCTACAGATGTTCCCATTGCATAAAGATTATTTTCTATAATAAAAACAACGGGAAGTTTCCAAGTCATAGCCATATTTAGGGCTTCGTGAAAAGCCCCTTGACGCACAGCACCATCTCCCATTGCTGTAATACAAACATTTTGAGTACCAAGATATTGCTCTGCAAAAGCAATTCCTGCTCCTAAAGGAATTTGTCCTCCTACAATGCCATGTCCTCCAAAGAAATTATGTTCTTTGCTAAACATATGCATAGATCCGCCTTTTCCACGAGAACAACCTGTTGCACGAGCGTACATTTCTGCCATAACATATTTAGGATGCAATCCTAATGCAATAGGATACGCGTGATCTCTATACGCCGTAATGTGTTTATCGCCTTTTTTGGTAGCACTCACAATTCCTGCGGCTACGGCTTCTTGTCCTATGTATAAATGACAGAAACCTCTTATTTTTTGTTGCACATACAATTGTCCTGTTTTTTCTTCAAAGCGACGCATCAATATCATTTGTTCCAACCAATGAAAGTATTGGTCTTTTGAAAAAGAAGCAGTGCTTTTTTTGATGCTATTTTTTTTAGTTTCTACTTTTCCCATTTTAGTATATTTTCAATGGCTACAAATGTAAGAATAATTTTACGGATGATGAAAAATCATTTTTGCGATAAACTCTTTTTTAAATAAACCTGTTGTTTTATGACATTTGTCATTTACAAAATAAATACAAATACCTTACCTTTGCCATCCGCTTTAAAAAAATGAATGACTTTTGGATATATATTTTTATCGGCTTTTTTGCACAAATGATAGATGGTGCTTTTGGTATGGCTTATGGAGTTATTACTACATCGTTGTTATTATTTTTTTTTCCTAATGATGTGAGTCCTGCTATAGCAAGTGCTATTATGCATTTTTCAGAGATTTTTAATACAGGATATTCATCGTATGTTTACAAAAAAAATAATTTGATTAACAAAAGAATGTTCTTTGCAATGCTTTATCCTGCTATATTTGGGGCTGTCATAGGTTCTATATCTATTAGTTTTTTTAGTAAACATTACATTAATTACATCAAGCCATTTATAGCAATATATTTTATTGTTGTATCTGTTATTATAGTTTTTAGGGCTTTTCGTTTATTTGAAAAAAGAAAAAGATGGTTTTCTATTCCAATGCTCTCTGCATTTGGGGCATTTATGGATAGTATTGGAGGTGGAGGATGGGGAGCATTAGTAACTTCGGCTCTGATTGCAGGTGGAAGAAATTTGAGAACAACTATCGGAACAGCACACGCTATTAAATTTATCGTTGTATTATGCAGTTCTCTTACTTTTCTTTTTTTATTACCATTAAGTTATTTATGGGCAGTAGTATGGGTATCTATGGGAAGTATTTTGGCTGTTCCTATTTCCATTTCCATTAATAATAAACTTCCACAAAAATTTGGGCTTTTAGTAGTAGCAATAATATTATTTTTAATAGCCGTGAAAATATTTATTAATAGTTGGTTTTACTTTAATCATTTCGTTTAATCAAAATATCTATAATTTATGAATGACAATGAAAAAATTCAAAGCGAAGAATGGAATAATAAATATCGTAATGCGGATCTGATATATTTACTCAACGAATTGTGCGAAATGTATCCGAATAAAATTGTTTTCACAACAAGTTTTAATATAGAAGATCAGGTCATCACACATTTTATAGCCACACATCATTATCCTATTGACATCATAACTCTTGATACAGGAAGATTATTTCAAGAAACATACACTACTTGGAGCGAAACAGAAAAAAGATATTCTATCAAAATTATTCCTTATTTCCCTGATTATAAAGATGTTGAAAAACTTATTTTAAATCAAGGTGTAAATGGATTTTATGAAAGCATTAAAAATCGTAAAGATTGTTGTTTTGTAAGAAAAATAAAGCCATTGAAAAGATCTTTAAAAAATAAAAAAGTTTGGATAACGGGTCTAAGATCAGAACATTCTGAATACAGAAAAAATTTTCATTTATTTGAGTGGGATGATACCTTTCAAATCATTAAATTTAATCCGCTCATTCATTGGACAAAAGAAGAAGTCATTAATTGTATTCATAAAAATAACATTCCCTACAATGCTTTATTTGACAAAGGATATGTGAGTATAGGATGTACTCCTTGCACAAGACCTATTAAAGAAGGTGAACAATGGCGTGCAGGAAGATGGTGGTGGGAAAACTCTGATGAAGGAAAAAAAGAATGTGGTTTACACTTAAAATAATTTGAATACAAATGACAAATACTTGAATTAATCATTAAAACTAAGATATTGAATTATGCAAGATTATTTAAATCAATTAGAAAATGAATCTATTTATATTTTAAGAGAAGCCGCAGGTCAGTTCCGCAAAGCCGCTATTTTATTTTCAGGAGGAAAAGATTCTGCTACGGTTTTACACCTTGCTATAAAAGCATTTTCGCCAACTAAAATTCCTTTTATAGTGCTGCATATTGATACAGGTCAAAATTTTCCTGAAGTGATTCAATACCGTGATGAATTAGTAAAAAAATACCAATTGCATTTAGAAGTGAGATATGTAGAAGACAGCATAAAAAAATACCATTTAAGTGAAACGCCAGGAAAATTCCCCAGCCGAAATGCTCTACAAAGTTACACACTTTTGGATGCCATACAAGAATTAGAATTAGATGCCTGCATTGGCGGAGCCCGCAGAGATGAAGAAAAAGCCCGATCCAAAGAACGAATATTTTCATTTCGTGATAGTTTTGGTCAATGGGATCCTAAACAGCAACGTCCTGAACTATGGAACATATACAATGGACTTATTCATAAAGGTGAAAATATCCGTGTATTCCCAATTAGCAATTGGACAGAATTAGATGTGTGGCATTATATCAAAAAAGAAAATATCCCTTTGCCTTCCATTTATTTTTCACACAAAAGAAAATGCGTGAAAGCAGGCAATAATCAATGGTTGGCTTACGCCGATTTTTTCAAACTTTCACCCAATGATGTGATTGAAGAAAAATTCGTACGATTTAGAACCGTTGGAGATATTTCCTGTACTGCCGCCGTAGAGTCCGTTGCTACCGATATTGATGCTATTATTGAAGAAATTAAAACAACTAAAATATCCGAAAGAGGGGCTACTCGTTTAGACGATAAAATTTCTGAAACAGGAATGGAAGACCGCAAAAGACAAGGTTATTTCTAATTAAAATTTAAAAAATATGCAACTTATTAAATTCATCACAGCAGGAAATGTAGATGACGGAAAAAGCACACTCATCGGTCGCCTACTCTATGATAGCAATGCCATTTCTAACGACATTTTAGAAAGCATTCAACAATCTAATGGAACTATACATCTTGCACATCTTACAGATGGTTTGAAAGCAGAACGAGAACAAGGTATTACCATTGATGTGGCTTATAAGTATTTCTCTACTGACAAAAGAAAATTTATCATTGCCGACTGCCCTGGTCATAAAGAATACACTCGCAATATGATTACAGGGGCTTCGCATGCTGATATTGCTATTATTCTAATTGATGCAACAATAGGAATTACTGAACAAACACAAAGACATACTTTTATATCCGACTTAATGAACATTCCGTGTATTATCTTTTGTGTCAATAAAATGGACGCCGTAGATTATGCTGAATCGGTCTATCAAAAAATCGTTGATCAAATTAGCACATTACAATTTATCAATAAACATCAAATTGAAATCATTCCCGTCAGTGCCTTAAATGGTGATAATGTTGTTCATCGTTCTAATAATATTCCGTGGTATAATGGACCCACATTATTGTATTTATTAGAGACCTATCAACCTATTGAAAACACCGTAAATTTACCCGCATTTTTACAAGTGCAATATGTATCTTTTCAAAATCAGAAACGGTATTTTTTTGGCACTCTATTGAATGGAAACTTTGAAGTCAATCAAGAAATAAGCATTTATCCTACACTACAAAAAAATAAAATTAAAGAACTGTATGTTTTAGGAAATGCAACATCAAAAGCCACTAAAAATCAAGCCATTGCACTTACATTGCAAGATGATACCGAAATACAAAGAGGATATTACCTTACTGCAAACACCACAGCCATTGATGAAACAAAATTTCAATTTAAATTGTATAATCAATTTTCTGCCATCTGTTTTTGGTTTGATACTACCCCATTTATCCCATCAAAACGTTATTTTTTACAACATCATTCTCTTAAAACTTATGTAAAATGTCAAAGTATTACAGAAGTATTGGATTTGAATGTATTAAAATTTAAGGAGTACAACCATTCACCTATTGAAATGAACACTATTTTCAAAGCCCAACTCATTTCAGCACAACCACTTTTATTAGCCGATTATACCAAATGTGCAGCATTAGGTTCTTTTATTATTATTGACGAAACTACCTACAAAACAGTTGGATCAGGAATAGTGGTTAATCAATAATGAATAATTGCCTTATCTTTTGCCAACTATGAAGTGATAAGGATATTTTTGTAGCAAATGATAAATTTAAAAACACAAATTATATTTAACTCCACCACCAATGAGCCAAAAATGCCAATACATAAGCCGTTCCTGTCATCATCAAAAATTGAATAATGACCCATTTTATAGATTTGAGTTCTCTATAAACGACTACCATAGTGCTGATACATTGCATTGCCAATGCATAATAAATCAACAATGAAACACTTGTGGCTGTTGTAAATACCAATTCATTGGTATCAGTATGTCGGGCAGTCATTATCTTTTCTCGTAATGGTATTAAATCATCTTCTGCATTCACAGAATATAAAGTAGCCATTGTGCCTACAAATACTTCCCTTGCAGCAAAGGAGGTAATCAATGCTATGCCAATTTTCCAATCATATCCTAATGGTGCAATGAGTGGATCTATTTTTTTTCCAACTATACCAATATACGAATTTTCTAACAATTCTTTTTGATATGCTTGCTTTACAGAATCTACCTGAATAGCAGAAGCATATTTTTTATTTAAACGATTTTGAATAGAAGGCAAGGTATGCGTACTCAAATACCATAAAATAATAGAAATGGCCACAATAATCTTTCCTGCATCTATAATAAATATCTTCACTTTATTCCATAGTTGAATAAGGATATTTTTCCAGTAAGGTATCTTGTAAGAAGGCAATTCTATAAAGAAAAAAGATTTTTTTTGCATTGGCAATACTTTATGAAATATAAAGGCAAATAGCAATGCCATTACTAATCCAAATAAATACAAAGCCAATAAAACTAAACCCTTTATACTCAAAAATCCATAAGCCCTTTCGTCTGGGAATATAATGCCAATCAATAATGTATACACAGGCAATCGGGCAGAACAACTCATAAATGGCAAAACCAATATGGTAATTAATTTTTCTTTGTAATTAGTAATAGTACGAGTAGATAAAATAGATGGCACTGCACAAGCCACACCACTTACCAATGGTATCAAGGACTTTCCACTCAATCCAAAACGACTAAATACACTATCCAACAAAAAACTTATCCTGGCCATATAGCCCGACTCTTCTAATATCCCTATCATTAAAAACAACAATGCTATTTGCGGAATAAACATCACAACGCCTGTAATGCCTGGCAATACTCCATTTACTAATAAATTCCCCCATTCTGTATCTGGTAAATAATTTTGCAACCAATTAGACACACTTCCCATACTCCACTCTATCCATTCCATCGGATATTCAGCTATAATAAATACCAATTGAAACACAATAAACAACGTCAATAACAAAAACAAAAAACCCCATACTTTATGCGTAAGATATTTATCTATTTGATCTTTGTATGGATTTAAAAAGTTTTTTTTATCAACTACTTTTGAAACAATATAATTTACTAATTGATGCTTGTATCTCAAATCTTCCTCCACTATTTCTGCCAAATGAGATAAAGGAATTTGTTTTTTTGAATAAAATTGTATCCAATCTTTGTATGACGAAATACTTTGTAATTTAAGTGAATGTTTATCAAAAAAATTTAATTCATAAAAAATAGTATCACTTATTTGAACATTAGATAAACTACTTTTTAATTGACTTAACCCTTCTCCTTTTCTTGCATTTGTTGCTACTACAGGTATTTTTAATAAACGTTTTAATTGTTCAATATCTATTGTCCAATTTTTTTTCTGCACTTCATCAATCATATTTAATACCAATATACTTGGTATCTTCAAATCTAAAAGTTGTAACACCAACAATAAATGTTTTTCTAATTGACTTGCATTAATGATAATTATCAAACCATCGTATTCAGAATTCAATATCTCATCTATGGCTAATTGTTCCTCCAATGCTTCAGAATACAAAGAATATATGCCAGGCAAATCAATGATTTCATACTGACTATTATCGTATTGAAAAACACCAATATACTTTTCAATAGTTACACCTGAATAATTAGCAGTTTTTTGATGTAATCCTGTTAAAGCATTAAATAAAGTCGTCTTTCCTGTATTAGGAGAACCAACTAATAAAAACTTCTTGAACGCACTCATTTTCTTAATGATTAAACCAATTCTACTTCTACCATTTCTGCATCTTCCTTTCTTACTGCTATTTCTATACCTACAGTATTCAATGCAATAGGCGAACCGAAAGGAGCAATTTTTGACACATATACTTCTTGACCAACAAAAATCCCCAATTGAGCAAAAAAAGTTTTTAATTGCACATCTTTAATATCTTTAATAAGTACTTTTTTACCTTCACCTATATTTGATAACTTTAAATATTCAGCATTATTCATATTGGGCAAAGGTATTAAATTATTTAATCTTGTGTAAATACCTAAAAGTAGGTATATGATTTATGGTTAGTTGAAAGTGGAAAGTCCCATAGGAATTGAATATTGGTAGTACAAATGATAACAGAAAAATCATATTGTCCCGTAAAGAAAAAATATGGGTAGCCCCGAAGGGGAGAAATACCATAGCA
>JAOAIP010000004.1 GCA_026414605.1 Bacteroidia bacterium | reverse complement strand
GCAGCAAAAACCACGACCTGATTTTGTCTGCCCTTAACATCATCATCACCCAAAGATTAAGAAGAACCAAAAAACAAGAATATGAAAGCCAAAATTGAATTAGAAGTAGAGCAAATCAATCTTATGACAGACCAATTGTATATTTTACAATACTATGTTCCCGGAACTCTTTATCTGGTGAATAACGAATATCTGGTTTTGGCGGGCGTCCCCGAAGGAACATCCGTTTTAAATGTACTTCCTTTAAAAGGGAAAATCAACGCAGAGAGTATTCATTCCATATCGTCCGGGAATATTCTCTTACGAGAAGAGTTTGTATTGAAATTAATTGCCATCACTCAAAACAAAGAAAGATTCAAAGAATTGAAATAAAAATTATCAATATATGCAAAACAACAAAACCATACAAGTAGATTTAAGGAATTGCAACAATTATGAATGCTCTTGTTGCGGGAGCGTCTTTTTTACAAAAGAAATCATCATCAAGATTATTCCGGGTATCATCATCGGCAGCACTAAAAATGAACTCATGCCCATAGAAATCATCCGCTGCAAAAATTGCGGAGAAATACCCGAACAATACAAAGAAATGCTGGAAAACCCAAAAAATTAAATATATGCCTGCTGTTATCATTGAAGAAAAGTTGGTTCAGGAAATCAAAACCATCATTGAAATTACCGTCAGAAGGGCGGTAAAAGATGCCATCAAAGAAGAGATGGCAAAGCAAAACCCAAAAATACTGACACAAAAACAAGCCGCAGAAATGCTCGGCATCGGTTATTATTCCTTGCAAAAACTCATTAAGCAAGGAAAAATTAAAACCGTTGCCAACAAAAAAATCAGTTACGCAGAAATCATCAGATTTATAAATCAAACAAACTATGAAAACGAAAATCCACTACAAAACAGAGATTAAAAAAGTGCCGCTAACCAACGGCTATGCAGAAATTTTTGTCAATTGGGAGTTGCCATCCAAAGAGTTGGTAGAAAGCAGCCAACTCAAAGAAGTATGTGCCGAGCCAATCATTGAATCAATTGGTTTTTCGTCCGATTCTTACGAACAGCATTACCAAAACGATGGCTTTTTATACATCAAATACTTGGACTTTCTATCAATTCATGATGAAATCAAAAACATATTGTCTGACTTCAAAAAGATAAAAAGAGAAGAATATCTGGAAATTTACGACTCTTTGTGTATTTTTGATAAAGATGATGATAAAATCACAGAAAAACTTAATCTGCCCTTTTTAGGAGGGCAATCCCCCGAAAAAATCGTCTCTAAAATCGGCACCGTGGCCGACAAAATGAAAAAGTATTATGACAAAAATGAATCCGTTTTCAATGAAAAAGAAAAACGGTTTCTTAATAAAGCATTTGATACCATAGATAGTTTTTTTGATACCAAAAACAAATACCTGGTAATAATAAGTCAGAAAGAAGAACTTAAAGCAGAAATCATCAAAGCTGAATCCTTGACCGAAGTTATACAAAATCTTGAAAATCAAAACAAAAAAATCATTCAAATAACAATGTTTTAAAGTATGGAAGTCAATATCAAGTTTTACCCATTTGTATATCTCAACAAAAGCAACGCATCTTACATCAGCAAAAAGGCACTGCGGTTGCTGGACATCAGCATAGACGAGGAGTTTATAGATTTTTACATTGTCCCGGAAAAAAAGCTGTGTTTCATTTACAAGAAACCAATAGCCGGCATTCCGTTGGTGTTTAATGCCAATCTATTCAAATTCTCTGCCACAGAAAAAATACGGCGGATTTTTCAAGTATATGATATTCCCACTAACGATTATCGCTTAATCATTGATGATGAGCCGCTGGTCATCAACGACACCAAATACTTTCCTTTAATAAAACTGCCATTATTATGAGCGAAGAAATCATTGCTATAAAAAAAGCAGTTTATTCTCTTTACAAAAAAGTAGAGGAATCTTTGCTTTATGAAAAGCAAAAAGATGAAGAACTTAAAACATACATAGCCGACTTAATTGCCATTGAACTACGCAAATTATCTATTCAATTAGATAAAGAGTTTAAGTTGTTGGCAACCGGTCAGGCATTTGAGTATGGGCTTTCCCGCCAAGAATTTGAAAAATTCAAACAAGAATATTTAAAAAGATACGAAGAAGAAGGATTAAGATACCAAAAGCAATTACACGAATATAAAATGAACGCACTTAAAAGTATTCAGGAGGCAAGCGAAGCCATTAAAATGTTTTATGAAGACCCCACCATCAAAAAAGTAATGGCAAAAGAGGAAATGAGAGATGTTTTAATCTCTCAAAAAGAAACAGACGAAGACATTTTAAGACAAAATCAACAAATAATCAATGAAAAATTTTGATTATGGATGATGTAATAAAATTTTCATACAACTGGAATAACAAACTCAATTGTAAAGTTTACACAACATTTCGTCTATTTAACGAAAAATATCAATATAACAAAAGATACAAAATTTACCTTAAAGAAGAACACATACATGATGCTATTATAGAAGACATGAAAATTATGAAATTAGACCAAATAAACAGATTCATTGCTGGTATAGACACCGGTTACTCTGTAAAAGAATTTAAAAACATTGTTTTAAAGATGTATGGAGAGAAAGCAAAAACAGCGAACTTTTTATTCATATTATTAAAGAAAATAGATTAGCATGAAAGAAGAAATTTTAGAACAAAATATTGAAGACACTATAAAACCTGCAAAATCAATCATAGATATTTTTATTGAATGGATGCAAAAGCAGTATGACTTCCGGTTCAATCAAATTACCAAGCGTCCGGAATACAAAGAAAAAGGGAAAAAAGAGTGGATAGAAATGGATGATATTATCTTAAACAATCTTGAAATAAGGGCCAGAATGGCCAATTTCAGCAAATCCATAGCAGGAATGATACCGTCAATTCTAAAAAGTGAATTTATCCCCCACGAAAACGACTTTTTGGATTACTTCAAATCTGTTGAAAAATTATCAACTATTCATACATCAGGAGATACTATCATTACCCCTACCATAGAAAAATACTTCAAAACCATTGAAATCAATAAAGATTTAACTAATATCCCGGAAGATATCATTTATACTTTATTTCAAAGGTTTATATTTGCTTCTGTAAATTCGTCTTTATCTATCAAACATAATGATGTAATGCTCATTCTTCAGGGAAATCAAGGTCTCTATAAAACAACCTGGTTAAATAATCTATTACCACCAAAATTATCAAGACAAAAATACCTGGTATCCGGACATATAGAACCATCATTAACCAACGGAAATACCGCTAATTATTTATGTGAAAAGTTTTTTATAAATATAGATGACCAATTAGAAAC
>JAOAIP010000020.1 GCA_026414605.1 Bacteroidia bacterium | reverse complement strand
TAGCCACCAACGATAGTTGGTGGAATGCGTGAGGGATGCGGAGGGCGGCGGTGAGCGAAGCGAACCGCCGGCACTGCCCTGAGCGTAGCGAAGGGATTGCCGAAGCGATAGCGAAGCCCGTAGCAGCCCGACCCGATCAGGCAACAGCCGATTGAAAGTTTAAACGACATTTTATGTCGTTTTGAAAAACATTTTGAATTAAAAAAATACAATTTGAAAAAGTGGGCTGTTGCCTGCAAGGGGCACGCCCAAATAAAAAAATTAAATAATAAAATCTTTACTCAATGAATACACGCTTTTTCATATTTTTTTTGTTGTTTATTTTAATGCTATCAAATGCTTTTGCACAGGGCAAAAGGAGGGCTTTTCATCAGCACGAAATAGGAATTTTTATTGGTGGGTCTTATTATTTGGGGGATTTAAATCCAAGGCAACATTTTTATATGACACGTCCTGCTTTTGGTGGATTTTATAGATATGCTTGGGATTATAGAGGGGCGGCTCGCTTTGGTTTTAATTGGGGACAAATAGAAGGCGATGATGCTCAAAGCGAAAATAAAGATCAAATAGAAAGAAATTTGAACTTCAAGTCCTCTATTCAAGAATTTTACGGCATTGCAGAGTTTAATTTTTATGATTATAGAATTGGTAATGAGAAACATTTTTTTACTCTGTATCTTTTTGCAGGGTTATCTGTTTTTCATTTTAATCCATTAGGTAATGTGGGTGGAAACAGTTGGGTAGAACTTCGTCCTCTGCGAACCGAAGGGCAATCTAAGGCGTATCCGCTGTGGCAAGTGTCTATTCCTTTTGGCATTGGTATTAAAATCAATGTAGCAAAAAATGTAGGGCTTGGAATAGAATGGGGACCAAGAAAAACATTTACCGATTATTTAGACGATGTAAGTGATAAATATCCCAATTTGAGTGTAAATCCGCCCAAAGGACAAATGGGTATGTTGATGAGTAATCGTACTAAATATCCTTGGTCTTTTATATCGGGCTATTCTCGTGGAAATCCTTATACCAAAGATTGGTATTTTTTTACAGGACTAACTATTAATATCAGAATAACATCTAAAGAACCATGCTACGCTACAGGAATGTAATCCGTAAAAGTTTTGTTTTATCTTTTATTCTTGTTGCTTGTCAAACATCCACACAACAAGAAATCCCCAATACACCAACAACGGGAAAAATTAGTATTTGGGCAGATAAAACTTTTCAATACATACTTCCACCGCAAATAGATCTTTTTAGTTCTATTTACAAAAATACAGAGGTGGGTTATCGTTTTGCAGGAGAACAAGAATGTATAGAAGCGTTATTGAAAGATAGTTGTAAAGTAATATTCATCAATAGAATGCTTTCTACACAAGAACAAAAAACTTTTGAAGCCCATAATTTGATTATCCAACAAACGGCTGTTGCTCGTTCGGCTATTGCTATATTGAGTACCTCTTTGTACAAACAAGGAATGAGTATAGACGAGCTTGTACAAATATTGAAAGGAGAAAAAAATTATCCCATTGTTTTTTTCGGAAAAAATAATGGCACGGTATTGTATTGTAAAGATACTTTATTGAAAGGTGCAGATTTTGGGAAAAATTGTTTTAGTATAGAAGATAGTGCAGAATTCAGAAAACAGATATTAGAACATAAAGAGGTCATTGGAATTATTGATTTTGCTTTTATTTGCGACGATGATGATAAATGGATACGATCTTTGAAATATCCACAAGGCGATACTCTATTAATTCCAATTAGAAAAAATTCTCAAAGCCCTGCTTATTATCCGGATCAGAGTAATATCGCCACCACTGATTATCCGCTTACTCGCACTATTTATTGCATTCGCCGTGGTGATGATTTTTCATTAAGTGCAGGAATAGAAGCATTTGTAGCAGGAGAAAAAGGACAAGTATTATTTAAGAAAATGGGATTGGTACCAACAATAGATAGACCAAGACAAATAGAAATGAAGCCATATTAAGAAAGATGCGGGATTATTTTTTTGAATGATTCATCATCAGCCCTGAAAAAAATTTTACTAATCAGGTATTTTTATCACAAAGAACACATTAATGAAAAGTGAAAGGTATAAAGTTTGAAAGTTGAAAGTATAAAGTTGAAACTAATGAGAATATTTTTGAAATTTAATGATTTAAAGTTATAGTAGCCTAAAACTTTTCACTTTCTACTTTTCACTTTCTACTTTTCAACTAAATATTACATTATGCAAAACAATATCCATCACAAAAATCAAAGGGAAATATTCAATCATTTCATTGCTTACACAACATTATTGATTGTTTTGACACTCACATCTTGTCAACAAGAATCAAAGCAAGAAAGCGTAAAAGACACATCTATTGAAAAACCAAAAGAAGAAAATTATTGGCAAAAGACACCGCCATTCAATGCAGACACTTGTTTCAAATATGTTCAATATCAAGTACAATTAGGGCCAAGACAACCAGGTAGCAAAGCCCATCAACAATGTATTCAGTGGATTAAAAAGCATTTTGAAAAATTGAATTGGCAAGTAGAACTGCAGTCATTCCCTGCTACAACTTTTGACAACAAACAATGGATAGGCACTAATATCATTGCCCGTTACAAGCCAGAACTCAAACATCGTATATTACTATGTGCTCATTATGATACTCGTCCTTTTGCAGATAGAGACATTGCAGCCAATAAAAAAACGCCCATACTTGGGGCAAATGATGGTGCAAGTGGCGTAGCCGTATTGATGACCATTGCACAACATATTCAAGAATCCCCATTAAACAATATCGGAATTGATATTGTGTTTTTTGATTTAGAAGATTATGGTAATCCGGGTGGAGAGTCAGAGACGTGGTGTTTGGGTTCTCAGTATTGGGCAAAAAATTTTCCTGCATCACAAATCAAACCGGTAGAAGGGATTCTCTTGGATATGGTAGGAGATACGAACGCCGTATTTCCCAAAGAAGCCCTTTCTATTCGTTATCATCCTGTATTAGTACATACGCTTTGGCAAATTGCACAAAAAGCAGGATACGGTAATTATTTTATTGACGAAAGTACAAATGAAATCACTGACGATCATTTGTTTATTAACCTATATGCTAATATCCCTTGTATAGATATAATTCACTACTATCCAAATAAGTCCGATTTTTTTGAACATCATCATAAAGTAAGCGACGATCTTAAAAACATTAGTAAGTCAAGTTTAAAAGCCGTTGGGCAAACGATATTGTATTATTTGTACAAACAAGATTAAAAAATTATAGGTTGTTAGGGATTATTTTAAAATTAAATTCGTATAAGATTTAATAGCACACAGATAACACGGGTTTTACTGATTAGAACAGTTTTTTTTCAATTCTATTATTTTACCACAAAGAACACATTTAGTGAAAAATGAAAAGTTACAAGTTTGAAGTAAAAGAAAATATTTTTTCAATTTAATGATGTAGCGTTTAAATACTTTTCACTTTGAACTTTCAACTAATTATTTTCTTTATATCCTTTGTAATTAAGTTTGAAGTGTTGAGTAGTAAACTTTTCACTTTGAACTAAGCACTAACAATTATTCCTTCCGCCTTTTTTTCGTAAGATTGCACGTTTGGCGGCTTCTACAATGTCGGGTACATCCAAGTGGTATTTTTTCATCAATTCATCGGGTTTGCCGCTTTCTCCAAATTGGTCATTCACGGCTACAAACTCTTGTGGAACAGGATAAACAGTTGATAAATAGCCAGCAATGCTCTCGCCCATTCCGCCGAATTTATTGTGTTCTTCGGCAGTAACCACACATCCCGTCTTGCTGACGGACTTCAAAATGGCTTCTGTATCCAATGGTTTAATAGTGTGGATATTAATGACTTCTGCGGATATGCCTTCGTCTTTGAGGATTTCGTATGCTTGCAATGCCTTGTATACCAAATGACCTGTGGCAAAGATACTGACATCTTCGCCTTCGGTAAGATGGAGGGCTTTTCCAATGATAAAAGGGGCATTGGGGTCTGTGAAGTTGGGCACAGCAGGGCGACCAAAACGCAAATACACAGGTCCAATGTGATTGACAATGGCTTTGACGGCGTTTTTAGTTTGGTTGAAATCACAAGTGTTGATGACGGTCATACCGGGCAACATTTTCATTAGCCCAATGTCTTCTAATATCTGGTGAGTGGCACCATCTTCGCCAAGAGTAAGCCCTGCGTGAGAAGCACAGATCTTGACATTTTTGCCCGAGTAGGCAATAGATTGACGAATTTGATCGTATACTCTTCCTGTGCTGAAATTGGCGAATGTGCCAGTAAAGGGGATTTTTCCGCCAATGGTGAGACCAGCGGCTATGCCCATCATATTGGCTTCGGCAATACCTACTTGAAAGAAGCGTTCGGGGAATGCTTTGGCAAAGGCATCCATTTTGAGCGATTCTGTAAGGTCAGCACAGAGTGCTACCACATTAGGATTTTCTTTACCTACTTCGAGGAGACCTTCACCGAAGCCGGCACGAGTTTCTTTTTTTTCTGAAAAATTCCAAGCCATTGTCCCTTATTTTGGGCTCAAAGGTAGTGAATAAATGATATAATATGGGGGAGAAATTTTTTTTGAAAAAATTTTATTATTTATGTGCATCTTCTATTTTATTTAAATAAATTTCTATTCTATCTAATAACAACTTGGAATTAATATATGAAATTATTATTTTATCTTTATTATTTTCATTATTCCTCAAATATTCCATAATTTTTTGTTTTAATTTCTTTAAGAAATCAGATTCTGATTTAATTAAACCTGCATTATATTCATATCGTTCTGTAATTATGTTTACTACTTCGTATTTGTCTGAATTTTTAAGTTCAATTATAACATTCAAAGAATTCATCACAATCAATATAGGAAAGAACATTATATTTAAGTTTCAGTAATAACTCTTTAAATGTTTTTATATCACCATCACATAATTTCCTTTCAAGTTCTTTAGCTTGTATTTCCCTTTGCTTTGACTCTGCTTCGTCTCTAATTTTAATAAATTTATCACGTAAATCTTTTAATATATCCAAATAATATTGATCTTTTTTCAACAAATAAATTTCATTATCAATTTCTATTTTTTTTAATACGATTGAATCTAATTTTAAGTTTGATGTATTTTTTTCAGCACCTTTAATTATATCTTCTTTAAGTACATTTAAATCTTTACTTAGTAAGTTATCATATCTAACAATATTATACATCGCAAAATAGTAATCATCAATATTTTTAAGTTTCCCATCTTTAGCTAAAGATATAAGTTTCTCAGATTTATCAATATAGTCCTTATCTTCTAATTTTAATTCATTTTCAAAAGAAAGTTCTAAAATTAGATTTTTTATTTCTTCATCTCCAATATCAATTGATGATATTTCACTATCGAATTTATCTGAATCAAAATCATTTATTGTTACTAAATCAAAAATTGACTCCCAAAATACTTTGATAAACTTGCGTTTATACTTTTTGTGGAAATTTTTAATATTAAAACAATTCTCTTTATCTGTTTTATTATTATTGTTTTCCGTTTTATTATCTCTATTTTTATTATCAGTATCAAATAGTCCACCAAAATATAATTCTGCTGGATTAAAATCCTTAAAACGGTCTTTATCCTTATTGTTTAATCTATTTTCCCTGTATTCAATTGAAAGTGCAAGAACAAACTCAACAATATTAGTTACTATGTTTTCATTTGAAACTAACCTTGATTTTTCAAAAACAATTTTTAATTGATTTAATGCATAAATCAACGTTCTTAAGTTAAAATATTTCTGATCACTAAGAAAATTTAATATCACTTGTTTCTGTTTATTAAGAAATTTTTGATATTCGTTATTTGATTTGTAGGTAGAAACAATACTGTCATAGACATTACCTAAATTAGGATTAAAAACTAATGTTTGACCTATTGTTTTTTCTTTAATGATACTAAATTCTTTTTCATCTAATTTATTTTCATTAACTATGATAAATACTTTACATTTACTTTCAGTGACTAAAAAATTTATAAAACCAAACAATTCTGTCAAATCAAGATTTTTATTTTTTCTTTCCAAGTCATCTAAGCATATAATTGTCTTATTGTCTAATCTTTTTTCAAGTAAAAAAGTAGTAATACTATCACCTTTTATAAATGATGATAAATCTTTAACGTATGGTATTTTTCCTATACTTATTGAAGATATGATATTTTTTAACTCTGTTTTAGATGATAAAGAACTTAATAAGATTTCATTTTTTACATCATTGATATTATTTTTGCCATATAAAGAAATATAAAGTACCTTAAATCCCTGTTTCTTAAGTGTTCCTTTAATATCATTTTTAAAATAAAAAGTTTTTCCTGTTCCCCAATCACCTGTAATCATTAATGCATAATCGGTCTCATTTGCTAAGTAATTTTTTATTGAATTTAGAATGTTATCTGATTTCATATCAGTAATTTTTTCAAACAAAGTTACATACTTTTTTTTTACAAACAAGAAAACAAATTTTTTTTAAAAAAATTTTTTAAACGACATAGTTTGTCGTTTTGGGGGCGTATATTTGTATTGATAAGTGAAAATGAAATGGATGTCTTGCTATTAATTTTTCTCTATTCTTTAATTCAAAGTCCTTGGTAAGTAAGAGAAGTAATTAGAGTAAAGATCGTTAAAGAATTTTTGATAAAGCAAAAACAAGATAAAAGTAAATTAAGGGTACATTGACAATTGGGCAATTCGGTTGTTAAGTCAGTAAAAGGTTTGCCGTTTTGGATGGGTGAAAGCGTTTCTTTATAGAAGATTAAAAATCATCATCAAAAACAGTGGACATTCACCACTTAAAAAAATGGGCGGATGGCGAAAAGCCACACGAGTAGCCATAACCTTAAAAAACCAAAACTATGCCTTTTAATTATTGGCAATGTGCCAAATGTGGAAAAAGGTGGACCACATCGAATCCTAATCAAGTGCCACCACAAGAAAAATGCCCCAAAGGAGATTTTCACGTCTGGATGAGATTAGGTCGCTTTATCAAATGGGTTCAGCAATTATTCTAATTGAGTGCTTATTCACGCTTCTCTCTCTCCATAATGGAGGGAGGGAAGCCGTGAATTTTAACCGTTCAAAAAATTATATTAATATTCAAACATTCTATTCTACCAATCAAATAAATTAGATGTAACAAATTAAAGTTGGTGTTATATCATTGAGTAGCAAAAGATTTTGTTTTTACATATGTGTTGAATTGCTATTTCCAAAAGAAAAGTTTTGTTATCAATTGTCTTAAATCGTAGGTCTTAATTATTCTATCATCAACATATAAAATTTACAACTATGAAAACAATCACAAAATTTTTTTATCAAATTAAAACGATTCACTTCATTAAAATTTTAATGATAATAAGTGTAAGTCAAGTATTACAAAATTGCACAAACGAAAATGAAAATAATGATTCAAAACCAATTACAGAAAACACCTATACAGAAGAAAAGAAACAATCACCTAAACTTCCATCCTATATTATTGACTCTGTTGAAATAAAAGATACAACCTTAGACAATATCTGTTTTAGCATAGAACAATCTTTTTACCCAAAAATTAAAGAACTTCAAGACAATGAGTTTGAACAAAAAATAAATAATTATTTCCAATCTATTTACCAAAATATGTTGAAAAAGGCACAAAAAGGTGTGTCTTGCAAGGATACAAATGATTATGGTATACCTTCTATTTTTCCAACGTTTCGTAGCAAATTTGAGATATTATCCTATAATGATAAAATTCTTTCTGTAATAATAGAAGGCATACAAGGTGCAGGAGGTGGAGGAAATGCTTTTGATTTATATTCAAAAGTTGTAAATGTGGATATTCAAAATAAAAAAATACTTACCAAAAATGACTTTATGATTGATAAAAGTAAAATAGATGAGTTAAATCAACAGATAAAAATTTATTTTGATAAAAATTTTACTGAACCCAATAGCAATGAAAAAATAAATTATCCATTCATAGATTCCAAAAAATATCACTCAGATATAAAATGGAAAGATGTTGAATTTGGAATAAGAAACGATAGTATAGTGCTTGTATTGATTGCTTATCCCACAGCACATTATACCTATAGTATCTATTCAATTCCAACAGGAATGAAAATGAAAGTAAAAAGTGGGAAGTAAAAAAATGTTTTCTATAACAATAATAAATACAAACTAAACATTAACAACAAAAATTTAAAACTATGAAAACAAAAGATGTTCAAAAATTAGTATGGGATGCTATTTATGCATCTGATTATGAAAAAATTAAACAAATACTCACCGCACATCATCTGCCAATGACAATCAATGCAAACAAAGAAACGATATTAGATTATGCATTAAACAATGAAGATGCACATTTACTAAAAATTGCATTTGAATTTTATCCCACTTATTGTTTAAACACAATCTTTTCAAATTATGGTGAAAAAAAATACGATAATGAAAAAAAACAAAAGATATTGAGTTTAATTTTAAACAACAATTATTTTGATGTACTTACTAAAATCGTAGAGTTTAATTTAAATAACCACATAATGAAAGAAGACCTATCTGAAATGATCAAGTTGTTATTTTATGAAAGTGTAAAGTGTATGCAATTAGATAAGTTATTGCAATTTATTATTGATTTCAATGATAAACATTCAGAATGTAAAATTATTGTATCAGACATACTTAAACCCACAACAATAAAACATTATTTGAAAGAGTTTTATTACAAATTACCTGATGATAAAAAACCCAACTTCTTTCGATTCATTTATTCCGAAAAATGCTATGAACTTTTAAATGTAGGATTAGGAAAACACTTTGACGGTTATGCTCACATTTTTTTTCACATGATATTTAAGTTTAACGATAATAATCGTTTGAATTTATTAGCCATTAAAATTTATATGAATGAAAAATTGCATCGTGATGATTTTGTGTATATTTTAAATTCACAAATTGAAAGTAAATACAAATTCCATCACGAAGTATTTAAAGCAACTGATGAAAATGGAAATAAATTACTAATGAAACTTATTGAATGCGAAGAACTAAATGTGTCCGAAAAAAAAGAATTTATAGAATTTATGCTTTCATATACAGAAATTGACTTCAACGCATGTGATAATAAATATAATAATTTATTGATAAAAATTATAAGAAATAAAAATTTTTCATCAGAACACAAATATGAGTTAATTAGTTATTTAATTAAAAAAGAAATAAATATCAATAAACTAAATGAAGAGTATGACACGCCATTAAATGTGGCTTTTTATGAAAGAGAAATAGATATCGTAGAATTATTATATTCAAATAATGCGTATGTTACTGCAAAACTTGTAAATCCAGAATTTCTGAAATCTCTGCGTCAAAAATTTGATAAAAAATTATTTTGGTACTTCATTAATTCAATCATTAAGAAAAATTTTGATTCCGTTATTTACGATATTAATAAATCAATATTTAATCGATTAGAAGAAAAAGAATACAGTATCATTAACCTGCTTGAAAACAACATTAGTATTGAACTTTATGAAGTTGTGGAAGAAAAATTAAGTCATAAAAATAAATTAAAATTATTAAGTAGATTATTGACAAATACACTCAACGAATGTAATTATTCATTGGCTGAAAATATCTTGAATAAATATAAATCAGAAGAACTAATAAATACTACACTTCAAATGCTAAATAATAATTCCGATGATATTCAAAAGATTGAATTCCTATTAAGATACTATCAACAACATTTTGATATTGAAAAATTAGATTTGAAATTTCTAATTAATATAATGATTCAAACTGAAAGCAATGCTTTTTATTATTTAATAAACAACGATATTATTCAAGAGAAATTAAAGGATAAAAATTATTTAATGAATTGGTTACTCTATCTTATTGATAATACACAAGGATTTATATACTTTGATGATGACTCTTATGATGATAAACAAGAACAACTGCATTCATACATAAAACACCTTATTGACAAGGGAATAATAGATAATAAGGATAAAGACATTTCCACACTGTTATTATTTCTATACTTAAATTTAAATAAACCAGATGATTTTCTTAAACAATTAGAATTGGGCTTTAATCCTGATATTTTAGATAGTAGAAACAATACACTTTTAATGAAAGTCCTTGAAAGCAAATCGTTGATACATCACAAAAGAGAAGCAATTGTGGATGTAGTAAAAACATTACTGCATTCAGGAATATGTATAAATGTAATAAATAACTCAGGAAAAACACTACAAGATTATCTACAGAATTATCTCAACTTTAATTATGAAGAAACATTAGATGTATTAAAAACTATCCTTGATTATGTTGATATTGACAATTGCATATTAGATATAAACCATAGTATTTACTTTAGTTTAATAAATTTTCGTTGTTCAACTGAATTTAATCCTAACTTAAAAGAAAAATTTAATTCATTGTTTGATTACATCTGTGATAAATACAAATTCGATTTGAATTTTGTCTATGAAGAAAATACTCTTTTAAGTAATGCTATTTATTGGAGAAATTATGATTTCTTGAACTATCTTATAAATAAAGGCATAGACGTAAATTATCACGATAGATATAATCTACAAAAACTTAAAAATAATAAAACTAATAGCATAGATATCCTATATATCCAAAATATCTACAATAATACTTTATTCTATAAGATATTAGAAAGTTTTAAACCTCAAATAAATAAAGAACATAGTAAGAACGGACTTGAATTAAAAATTCAAAAATATGATACATCTGAATTACTAAACATCTTAAAATTATTGATGAATGCAGGTTGGGATTTGAATATCAACAATTCTATCACCGAAGAATTATCAAAAATATTTAATCTCAAATACAATGAATTTGTATCTACTCATCCTCTCTATATCCTGTTTGATTTCATTGACCCTAATAATCATTTAAATCTCTATTTAAATCTTTCATCCTACTATCCAACAGCAGATATTATACACACTCTACTTAAAAACGGATTTAATATTCAACCAACTATCAATAATTGTTTCATTAAACTCAATGACTATAAATTTGAATTACCAATTTGGAAAAAATATCCACTTTTTAACAACGAAGATAAATTTCAACCAATCAATGATGCTCTCGTTACTTCCCTAAATGAAGATGCATTACAACAACTTTCCATCCATTTTCAATACCTTACTGTAATACCTAATTACGAAAGAGTAGTATTAGAACTTCACAATAAAAATGGGCAAAAAGAAATTATCCAATCAACAGCAAAAGAACTACAATTAAATGATTATTCCAAAATAGTTATTTACGCCCCACATTCCTTAATAGCATTGCAAAGCAAATAACTCATTGCATATACTGCCTAAATTTTAATCAACGACAATTTATGTCGTTTAAAGTAATTACATTTGCAAAAAAATTATTGCTATGTCGTATGTATCCATCATTAAAAGACATCATTTAATTATTCGTAAATTGCAATCAACACCAATGGATTTTGAATCCTTAAAAAACTATCTTGAAAATTATTTAAGCGATTCTGATTTTTCATTTACCATTCGTACATTTCAAAGAGATATTAAGGAAATAGAAGATATTTACAAAATTACCATTAAATACGATAAGTACATTCAAAAATACAAAATTGTTGAAGATGATGAAGAAATAACAACATTTGACAAATCAAGCGAAAAGATATTACAGTTGTTGGACTTTATGTATATCCAAAACAAATATGAGTTGTACGGAAAATATATTGACTTTGACAAATCGCCCATTCAAGGGATGCATCACCTTTACGATTTGCTAGAAGCCATACGATTGAGAAAAATTGTAACTTTTAATTACTACAATCTTTGGGAAGATAAAACAAAAGCCCGTTTTGTTCAACCATTAGGATTAAAAGAGTTTCACCAACGTTGGTATTTAATCGGCATTGAAACGGACTCAAAGAAAATTAAACACTTTGCTTTGGAGAGAATGACTACATTAGAAGTAACACGTTCTAAATTTAATTATCCCAAAGATTTTGATTTACGAAAACATTTTGAAAATGTATATGGCGTTACCGTAAACTCTGACGATAAGCCCTTCAATATAGAATTGGAAATGGCAAAAACACAAGCAGAGTATTTGAGAACTTTCCCCCTACATCCATCACAAATAATAGAAAAAACAGATAAACCCAATTGGGTAAGAGTAAAATTAAAAGTATGCATTACATACGAATTAATAATGCAAATACTTTCTTATGGGGATAATGCTTATGTATTAAAACCAAAGAAATTAGCGGAAGAGATAAAGGATATTTTAAAATGTACTTTGGGGTATTATGGTAATTAAAAAAACTAATTCTTTAGATTGAGATCTCTCAAGAGATTTTCTCTTAAATATTCAAATATTTTTTTACCTCTTTCCTCTATTATCCTTTCCCAATTTTCAGGATTATTCCACTCACTTTGGTTATCATTATGATTCTTGTAAGAAATTCCCCATTCGGGAGGATATGTTTTTTTAGATGGATGTTTGTTCCCGTTCTCTGAATTTAAATTTTTTGTAACAATTAATAAATTCCCTATACCATTTATTACGTCCTTTACACTATTTTTAATCTTTTCTATTTGATTTTTATCTTTAATAGTTTCTTCAATAAATTTTTCCCATCCTACTTGCGGTAGTATATGTTCTCGAGAATATCCAGATTTAATTACTTCTCTTAATTGGTTTCTAACTTCTTCTTTATTACCACTATTATCTATTTCATATTTGTATAATAAGTAAATTAACTTATTTGAAAACCATAAATTATATGCATTTTTTAAAATATCTTCCTTTTTATCATCAACAAATTTTTTCACAGTTTCCTGTAAATTATTATTATCCATTAAATCTGGTCTGAACCCATTTTGGACATAATCATTTAAACAACCAATTACATCTTTATTTGAACAAATTTTTAAATATAATTCTTGAAAATCATCTCTATACCAAACTCTATAATATCTATCGTGGAAATCTCTCGTATAAAGTAATCTTTCCCATTTTTCTACCAACTCTCTATTCTTTAATAAATCCTTTTTATTTAAATGATAGAGTAAAATATAAAATTCAATGCTTATGTCCCTTTCTAAAATTAAACAATCGCCAATTAATGGGTTTTCCTTATCAATATTTACAAGTTCCTCACAAAAGAAACATACTGATTCTTTAAATTTAGTTGATAAATTATCAACGTATGCAATTTTTTTATCTTTGTTATCCTTAAAACTTTCTAATCTTTTAGATATGTATTCTAAAACAGATTGTTCAATATTATCACTTATACTTGGACTATAAAATTTGCTTTTATCATTATTATTGCCATTTATCTTAGATCCATCATCAATAACCCTTAAATGCAATCTCAAAATATGATCTAAACTTAATTCTCCTCTAAATGACTTAGATTTGATTAATTCTTCGTGTTTAAAAATTTCAGCAAAATTATTTTGGATTTTATCAATGAATTGTTCTGTTTTATCAAGATCACAATTAAGATAAACCTCTTTCATTAATTTTGATTTAACTTTTTCCAATAATGAAAGTTTTACTCCTCTTGTATTTTGAAATTCGAATACTTGATTAGAAAATGATTTATCTTGAGATATATAAACTGAAATATTAGCTGAAAAGATTACCTTAATTAACTTTCCTACATCTTCATTATTAAGTTCATTAATTTCTTTATAAAAATAATTTAAAGCATTAATTATTCTTTTAAAAGACAAAGTTGTATTGTCATTTTTTTTTAATTTCATTAATTTTTTTCTCTAAAAAATTCTTTATTTCTTCATTCGAGTTTAATTTAAAAATTTGCTCTTTAATTATATTAAAATTTTCTTGATCATAATTAACAGTTTCAAATTTATTAATATACAAGTCAAACTCATTTGTATTTAATTTATGTTTACATATTATCAAAAAAAGTATAATTGTGGTTATCCTTTGTTGTCCATCAATTACTTCTAATACATTGTTTTTATTTTCTTCAAAAATGAAATGTCCTAAATAATAATTCTTGTCTTTTTGGGCATATTCTTTTATATCATTTATAAACTCCATTAATTGTTTTTCTTCCCAAGAATACGCTCTTTGATATGGTGGAACGACAATTTTTGAAACACTTTCCCTTTTAAATAAATCTTCAATTTTTTTAATATTATTAATCATAATTATTTTTTTTGAGCAAAAATACTTAACCTTTTAGTATTTTACAACACTATTGTCCAAATTAATTTTTAAATTTATTAATATTTACTTTTAAATTATTTTTATTTGTTTTCTGCTTTTTAACTACCGATTTCTCTTCATTCTTTTTGTTTTCTATATCCTTATTATACGATATTTCATTAGGGATATAATCTCCTGTATAACTAACCTTGTATAATTCTATACCGTAACACTTCAAGTGGAAATTCAAACTAACAAAACCTAAGGTGTCTTTAGGATTTATTTTTTGATATCTAATATCAGAAACGTAATTTAACTCTTTATCGTAAATAAAGTATTTAAAATATAGTCTATACTTAATTGACTCATTCCATCTAGAAGAGGTTACGAAATATACTGAATACCTTTCATTTAGTTCTACTATTTTGTAAATATAATATACATGATCACTTCTAAAATTATACTCAAGTCTAGTCAGATAACCTCTATTATAGTACTTCTCTTCATCAAAACGATAGAATGATTTTATAATCTGAGAGTTTCCATAAATATAAACAGGATATTTGTTAAGATAAGAAGGTAAAGAATCATCGGAGTATTTCCATAAACTTAATATTTTATCTCCTACTTTCAATTGGTCTAAGTTAGTTATCTTTTCGAATTTAAATAGCTTATTCAAATTAGACATTTCACATATGTCATAAAGATAATCTCTATCATTCTTATGTTTTTCATAATAACTATAGTAATACTTTTCGTCATCGAACAACTGAAAGAAACACGTGTAATTATACTCAGTTATATCTCCTAGTTTAAAATACCTATCTCTCTTATAGAATTTTACTAAATCATTATAAAACTTATCCGTGAATTGGTAACTGAATTTCTTTTTTAAATCCTGATAATAAACATTATTAGTATCTTTAGGTTTAGAGTATTTAAAACTAAAGAATAATAAGTCTTTAACTCCTAACTCTTCTTGCAATTTATCTATCTCTTCATTCACTCTTTTGATCAAATCAAAATTCTCTTCTTTATTTTGAGAGAAGATACTTGAAGTAGCTAAAAATAATGCTACTATTATTTTATTCAAAGTTTTCATAGTTTTTTGTTTTAAAAGTTAATCTATTAAATTGATATTTTTCATGTAATTTCAAAGAACATTTTAGGCAAGAGTGATAAAGTTTTCTAACTACAAATATACGCTACTTCAGCGACAAAGTATGTCGTTTTAAAAAAATTTACTCAATTAAATAAAAAATTAATTTAATATCCTAATGCTAAAAAATCCATCTACTTAATTTAAAACTATCATTTACTTTTATCCCTTTTTTTGCTTTAATTTGCAGGCCTATATGACAGAAAAAGTTGGAATAATTGGTTATGGTAGTTGGGCTACGGCTCTTGTGAAGATATTAAACACAAATAATGTTTCCGTTTATTGGCATTGGCCTAAACAAGAAGATATTGAGTTTATTAAAATACATCAACATAATCCGAGATATTTGACCGATGTTCAATTGGACTTGAACAAAATTCATCTCACCTCTGATTTACAAGATTTACAAAAACATTGCCAATATATTTTACTGGCTTATCCATCGGCATTTTTACATTCATTGATTAAGACATTTGATTTTTCTAACAAATATGTTGTATCTGCTATTAAAGGTATTGTCCCCGAATACAATCTCATTGTTGGAGAATATCTACAAAAAGTATTTAATGTAGATTTTAATCGCATCGCCGTCATTACAGGTCCTTGTCACGCAGAAGAAGTGGCATTAGAACGACTTTCGTATTTAACCGTGGCTTCACCAAACGAAGGATTGTGTACTACATTTCGGCAATTTTTAAGATGCGAATACATTCGCATTACTACCAGTGATGATATCTTTGGCACTGAATATGCCGCAGTATTAAAAAATATAATGGCTATTGCTGCAGGAATTTGCCACGGATTAAATTATGGAGATAACTTTCAAGCCGTGCTCATAAGCAATGCTATTCAAGAAATACGAAAATTTATAGATGCTGTACATCCCATTCAAAGAGATATTAATGACTCTGCTTATTTAGGTGATTTGTTGGTAACTGCATACTCACAATTTAGTCGCAATAGAACTTTTGGCGTAATGCTTGGTAAAGGGTATTCTGTCAAACAAGCCCAACTGGAAATGAATATGGTAGCCGAAGGATATTATGCTCTACAATGTATTCATCAAATAAATCAGAAATACCAAGTGAATATGCCAATTGTAGAAGCCGTATACAAAATTGTATTTGGACAACCGCACTCATCACCAGCAAAAGTAATAAAGCAATTAACTTATCAATTGAGATAGATTTTTTATTAATGGTTAAAGCACATTACATTTGCCTATAGCCAACTTAAAAAAATAAAACAAAAATACATCAATAGTCCCACAGTAGCCCTGAAGGAACAAAAATAGAACAACACAAGGCAAAACCCTGTGTTTAAAAAAATTAATTTAAACTCATATAAGATTGAAATGAAAAAAATTTTATTTAAGATATTTTCAGAAACTTTGTTTTACGGGAATATCTTGCTACATCCTTTGTTTTTACCATTGTATTTAATGATTTGGTATATGTATTTACCAAGCCATACAGGATTTGTATATCTTGAATTAGTACCTAATGAATTAAAAATCAAATGGATTATTTTATATGGACTGTTAGTGGTTATTATTCCTATACTAATGTTATTTTTTGCAAGGATATTTCGGGTTGTTCGCACGCTTTTTTTGGATACTATAAGAGATAGGAGATATTTCTTTTTATTATTAGCAGTGTATAATTTCTCTTTGTTTTATATGTTTCGGGGTATGTATTGGCATCCATTTTTCAAGCCATCTATTGTACTTGTAGGTGTAATGTCCGCATTATTATTTGCAATCATTTTATTTACCAATAATGATTTTAAGATAAGTTTGCACGCAGCAGGAATGGGTGCAATGACAGGTTTTTTTATGATGCTTAGTATGTTGTACAAAGTTGATTTGATGACAGAAGTTGAATTTTCAATACTATTAAGTGGCTTTGTAATGTTAGGAAGAATGTTGATTAAAGCCCACGCATTTGAAGAATTATTAAGTGGTTGGGCATTAGGATTATTTGTATGTGTGGTTATATTTGCAACATCCTATCAAAATATAGATTGGTTGAATTTTTAATGAAATACTATGATTTTAGTAACAGGGGCTACAGGATTATTAGGCGGACATTTAATTGCAAAGTTATTACAACAAGGAAATAATGTTGTAGCAACAAAACGTTCTACATCCGATTTAAATGTAATTAAAAGAATACTTTCGTATTATTTTGATCATCCCGAACATCAGATGAATTCTATTGAATGGGTAGAAGTAGATTTTTTTAATCCAATGGAAGTAGCAGAATTACTTGAAAAATATCAGATAAAAGAAATTTATCATTGTGCAGGTTTAGTATCTTTTAATGATAAGCGAAAATCTGAATTAGTGAAAACAAATGCAGGCATTACAGCAGAATTGGTTAATGCTTGCATTGATACAGATATAAAATTTTGCTATGTTAGTTCTATTGCGGCTTTGTTGAATCAATTTGAACACGATAATATCACTGAAAAAACTTTTTGGCAACCAGGAAAATATGAATATGCTTATGCTTTGTCAAAATATCTTGGAGAATGCGAAGTGTGGAGAGGTATTGAAGAAGGAATGAAAGCAGTTATAGTCAATCCAGGAATTATAGTAGGTGCTGGCAATTGGAACAATGGATGGGGAATGTTGGTTAAAAAAGCAAGTAAAGGTATTCCCTTTTATACCACAGGAATAACGGGCTATGTAGCCGTAGAAGATGTTGTAAATGCAATGATTCAGTTGATGCAAAAAAACATTTTTTCACAACGATTTATTTTAATAGAAAATAATTATAGTTTTAAAGAGATATTAGAAGAACTGCATTTGTCATTGGGTAAGCCCATTCCAAAGTATAAAGCCACTTATTCAATGTTACAACTTGCTCGTTATTTAGAAGCATTTTGGGGATTGTTGAGTCCTAAATATGAACCTAATTTTACCAAAGCCACAGTACAAGGTGCAGTTATGCAAAATCACTACAACAATCAATTGATAAAGTCCACATTACCATCTTTCTCATTTATACCAATAAAATCGTATATTTACGAAGTTTCCAAAAGATATTTAATGGAGAAAAAATAATTATTTGTGATTAGTAGAAAGCAATGTGTCCCTTTAGAACAAGATATTAATAAAATAGCACAGGACAAAAGCCCTGCGAAAGAACTTTGTCTTTTTTGCAATAAAATATAACTTAAAAAGAAACGAAGAGATAAATAAAATCGATAACAAATTTATGGGAAGGATATTAGCAATAGATTATGGATTAAAAAGATGTGGCGTAGCAATTAGTGATCCGCTTAAAATTATTGCCAATGCTTATAATGTATATTCCCCAAATGAAATAATACAAGAATTAGAAAAAATAATCAAAGAAAAAGAAATAGATGCCATTGTCGTAGGATATCCAATAAATATGAAAGGAGAAAAAACAAGTACTACATTGTTAGTTGATAAATTCATAGATGAATTAAAGAAAAAATTTCCGAATATTGCTATTAAAAAACTGGACGAAAGATTGACTTCTAAAATGGCACAACAAACCTTAATTTTAGCAGGCACAAAAAAATCAGATAGACAAAAAAAATCAAATACCGATTTAATATCTGCTACGATATTATTGCAGAATTATTTAGATATGAAAAGATGAGGATTATTCATTGGTTGAAAATGGATTTTTACTCACCCCCTTTTAATTCACCCTTTCTAATTGAATTGGAGAGGGGGAACAATAGTAAAAAAAACTATCCGCATCGCCCTTCTCTTTGTGAAAAAGAGAAGGGATGGGGGTGATTTAAAAAAGCCCTGTAAAAATTTCAACCTGAAAGAGAAAACTTTAAAACTACATTATGAAATTTTTGGAAGTAATAGAAGTGAGCAAACAATACTACAAGCATAGAGCACTGGATAAGGTATCTATTGATGTAAATGAAGGAACGATATTTGGATTATTGGGTCCTAATGGTGCAGGCAAAACTACGCTTATTAGAATTATTACTCAAATCATATCGCCTGATGAAGGAAAAGTATTATTTCAAGGTAAAGAATGGCAAGAAGAAATGATTAAAGACATTGGTTATTTGCCCGAAGAAAGGGGATTATACAAAAAAGTAAAGGTTTTTGATCAATTGTTGTATTTGGCTCAACTTAAAGGATTAGATCGCTATTCTGCTATACAAAAAATTGAATGGTGGTTAAAGCATTTGCAAATAGATCAATGGAAAAACAAAAACATTGAGGACTTGAGTAAAGGGATGCAACAGAAAATCCAATTCATTGCTACCATTTTACATCAACCCAAATTGATGATATTAGATGAACCATTCAGTGGATTTGATCCTATTAATGCAGAAATTATCAAAAAAGAAATTTTGAATTTTAGAAACGAAGGAAAAACAATTATCTTATCTACGCATAATATGAATAGCGTTGAAGAACTTTGTGATGATATTGCTTTAATTCATCAATCCAAAGTAGTACTAAAAGGCAGTGTGTACAACATTAAAAAGCAATTTAAATCCAATATCTATCAAATTTGTTTTAAGGGAAATTTACAAGCATTTACACACGCATTGTGGGCATCTGCCGAGTTAATTGATTTTAAGGAAGTTCATAACGAATGGATAGTGCGTATCAAACTTTTACAAAATGCAAGTATCAATCAAATACTACAACAAGTATTGCCCGTTTGTGAAATTGTTTATGTAAAAGAAGAAGAACTATCAATGAATGATATTTTTATTAAAACTGTTTCTCAAAACTCTGACATACAAGTACAATCAACATTAACAGAATGATTTTACGTGACTTCATAGAAGTGTATGATTTTTTGCTTTTTCCCATTTATATTATTGTCTTTTCAATGCTGGCTATTTTTTACAAGAAAAAGTATCTTAAAGAAGGTAAAGATGAATATCATTATTTTGATTTAGGCATTATCATTAAAATGACAGGGGCTTTTGCTTTTGCAATGGTATATGCATTTTATTACAAAGATGGAGATACTGGAAATTATTACCGAACAGGGAAAGCATTGATGGAGTTATTATTAACAAGACCTTCTGATTATTTTGAGATATTATTTGGTAATGCACATCCCAATCGCTTTTATTATTTTTATAGTGATGATTATACATTCCCTGTTTTTTGGACAAATGATAAATATGCTTTTTTTGTATCAAGAATAACAAGTATTGTAACATTATTTGGTGCAGGAAGATTTATACCTACTACCTTGACTTTTTCTATTTTAGGTTTTTGGGGGAACTGGAAGTTGTTTCAACTATTTTGTCAAATATATCCCCATCTTAAAAAGCAATTGTTTATTGCTATTTTCGCTGTTCCTTCTACTGCTTTTTGGACATCGGGTATAATGAAAGATACAGTAACATTATCTGCAGTTTGTTGGTATTTATATGGATTTTATCACTTGTTTATTAAAAGAAATTTTAAGTGGTATTATTGGTTGGCCATTATTGCTGCTGTGTATATTCATTTGAATGTAAAGCCCTATGTGTTATATGCACTATTGCCAGGTTCTTTAATATGGTGGAGTGTAAGCGTATTAGATAGATACAATGCAAGTTTTATTCGTAGTGTATTCACATTAGTGCTTATTTCTATAGGTAGTGTTATGGGTTTTTTTGCATTAAGTTTATTAAGTGATAAAATGGGCGACTATGCCGTAGATAGAGTGATGGAAAAATCTGAAGTAGTAAGAAGTGATTTGAAAAGAGAAGCATATAGAGGAAACTCATTTGATATTGGTGAATATGATAAATCATTTACAGGAATGATAAGTATTGCACCAAAGGCCATTTTTGCAGGATTGTTTAGACCTTCATTATTAGATGTTAGAAACATCGTGATGTTGGTATCGGCTATTGAAAATACAATTTTATTATACTTACTCATTCGCTTATTTTGGAAATATAAATGGAGAACAATATTTAAAGTCATTTACAATCAATCTATCGTATTATTTATGCTTATATTTTCTTTGTTTTTCTCTTTTTCCGTAGGATTAAGTATTTCAAATTTTGGGTCACTTGTTCGTCTAAAAACACCTGCTCTGCCCTTTTTTGTATTGTCATTATTCATTATTGAGTATTATTGCGAACAAGAAAGAATGAAAAGATTTTTTTACTTAAAACAATCTAATTTATCATCATTACAAACTCATCAACCTTCATTATCGTAAAAAACACATCTTTGCTATGCCTACAAAATTGGAGAAATTTGAACAATATAAACAATTCCCAAATTGCTTTACTTATTTGTATAACGATTATGCTTTAGAAAACAAACACTTTGATTTATATGGTCAATGGAATTCTAATTTATTTAAAACAAATTATCCTATTGTTATTGAATTGGGCTGTGGAAGAGGAGAATACACAGTGGGTTTAGCCCAAAAGTATCCACAAAAAAATTTTATTGGTATTGACTACAAAAGCAATAGAATGTGGATGGGAGCCAAACAATCATTAGAAAGTAAATTAAAAAATACAGCATTTTTAAGAACAAAAGTTGAGTTTTTAGGCAAAGTTTTTGCACCAAATGAAATAAGTGAAATATGGATTACTTTTCCTGATCCACAGGTTCAAAAGTCAAGAATAAAAAAACGTTTAACTCATCCAAGATTTTTAAATTTGTATAAAAAGTTTTTAAGACCGCAAGGAATTATTCATCTCAAAACAGATAATACTATTTTTTTTGAATACACTTTGGAAGTATTAAGAGAATTGGGATTGCCCATACTTTATCATACTTTTGACTTGCATCAACAAGATATTCCAAAAGAATATGATGAAATTAGACAGATTCAAACCTATTATGAACAATTATTTTCAGCACAAGGACATACTATAAAATATTGTCAGTTTCAATTAAATTAAATTAAATTAAATTAAAAACTAATTTATGAGATTAAAAAAATTACCACACAAAAGATATTTCATAAATCAATTACAAAAAGCGTCCATCATTACTCTATCAATAGTTATTTTTTCATTAGCACTTGGGATGTTTGGGTATATGTATTTTTTTGATTTATCTTGGGCAGATGGCTTGTATAACGCATCCATGATATTAACAGGAATGGGTCCTGTAGCCGAAGCAAAAAGTTTAGGAGCAAAATTATTTGGATCCTTTTATGCGTTGTATAGTGGAGTTGCCTTTTTAACTTCTATTTCCGTGATGATGACACCGATTTACCAAAGATATTTACATAAGATTCATATTAAGATGTATGAAGAAAATGGGCAAGAGTAAATTAATTGTTTTTGCTATTCATCGTCCCTATCGTGCCCCTAATGAAAAATACCGATGGATGCAATATGCTTCATATATAGAACAATGCTTTGATGTAGAATATCTTTTTTTAATCAATGAAAACGAGGATCAAATTTTGTTTCAATCCAATAATTATCTATTAAAATTTTGGGTGTTTATTAAAACATTTATCAAGAGATGTTGGCAGATTAAAAAAATGAAGGAGTCAGATGTAGTCATTATTTATCGTGAATTGCATTGGTTTCATTTTCCTTTATGGTTAAAATGGATTAAAAACAAAGTAAAAAAAATTGTTTTTGATTTTGATGATGCGATATTCTTAAACACTTCCAATATCTTTGTCAATGTCATTAAACAACCTTATCATAAAACTATACACTTCATTAAAAACAGTGATGTAACAATTGCAGGAAATACTTACTTGCTAAACTTTTCAAAGAAATATAATTCTCAAAGTATTTTAATTCCTACTGTTGTAGATACTACTTATTTTATTCCATTGCATCCTTTGAGACATCAACAAAATAAAGTGGTTATTGGTTGGATGGGAAGTCATTCTACATTATCGCATTTATTAAACATTGTTCCCATCTTGAAATTAATTCAAAAAAAATATCCTTTTGTTGAATATAAATTTGTTGCAAAAAAAATGTTTATTCCTGAATTAAATGTGATTTGTGAAGATTGGAATAAAGACACAGAAGTAGAAGTATTAAATACCTTTGATATAGGAATAATGCCACTGCCCAATGATGAATGGAGCAAAGGAAAATGTGGATTGAAATTATTAACTTATTTATCTTGTGAAATACCTTGTGTAGCAAGTGATGTAGGCGTGAATGCAGAAATTATTTATAAAACCAATGGAGGATATGTCGTTTCTGATGATCAGCAATGGATAGGTCGCCTTTCGCAACTAATCACAAATGAAGAATTACGAAAACAACTTGGAAAATCAGGTAGAAAGGGCGTTATTCAACATTACTCTGTTGAAAAATGGAAATCTGAATTTTTGAAAACATTAATGATTGAGAAATAAACTTGTGAAAAGAAAACAAAAAATTATAGTCAATTAAAATCAATATAAATGCAATATCGTTTTACAAAAATATACGAACACAACATTGTTTTTTGGAGTATTCAAGAATTAGCAGAATATTTAATAAATCAAAGCAATGCTGTTGTTTTTATTGATAAACAAGTGTTTCAAGATTATTCATCATTGATATTAAAGAATACGAATCTCCCCTATTTTGTAATGGATATTAACGAGCATCAAAAAAATTTATCAACGGCCGAATATATTTGGCAGATACTCATTTCAAACAAAATTACAAGACATCATAATGTAATTATAATAGGTGGTGGCGTATTAAATGATGTAGTGTTGTTTGCTTGCAGTGTTTTCAAAAGAGGATTAAATTGTATATCTGTACCTACTACTTTGCTTTCTATGGTAGATGCCAGTATTGGCGGGAAAAATGCAGTGAATCTTAATCATATCAAAAATACACTGGGCACTCTACATATACCTATTCAAAATATAATAGTCAAAGATTTTTTAAGCACGCTTTCAAAAGAACAACTATTAAGCGGTTGGGCAGAAATTTTAAAAGTAGCATTAGTCAAAGATGCCCAATTTTACAATCATTGCATTCATTATCTACAAAAAAATTTACTTCCTGATAGTGATATTATCAAAACATCTATTCAACTAAAATTAGATGTTATTCAAAACGACATTGATGATTCTAACGAGAGACAATTATTAAATTACGGACATACCATTGCACACGCTATTGAAGGATACTTTGAAGATCAGAATATATACATACCACACGGATATGCTGTGATATTAGGTATTTTAATAGAAAATGCAATTGCAGAAAAATTGAACTTACTCCATACCTCCATCAAAAATAAAATAGAACAAGATTTAAAGAAATATTATTCTTATGAGTCCTATCCTATTACTGCTGATGTAATACCTATTCTTTTAAGTAAAATACAGCAAGACAAAAAAAATACAACAACTGCTTTAAGATTTACATTAATAGAAGACATTGGCAAAGGCAAAACAAAAGTAGAAGTGTCAACTCAACTAATAGAAGAAGTTTTGAAAGGAATATTAAGTGAGTAGATAATTATTTAATTTCAATTTCCATTTCGGTGGCTAATATCTCTTCATCACTTCCAAAGTCAATAACGCCCATTGCTTGATACTTACCGGGCTTGAGTTTCAACTCATCAATATCATAGTAAAATTCTCTATTAAATTGAGGCAAAATAGTAAAGTTTTTGACTTTTAAACGTTGTTGTTGTCCGGTATTTAAATTAGTGAGTTCTACATAGGACTTACAATAACTAATACCATCACCTACATTTTTTACTTCAAATTTGATTTGTTTCTTACCATCTTTTTCAACGAGTGCAAATTGTTTAATGGCTAATTTATTAACAAGTACATTGGGTGGATTTTGATACACATACACGCCAAATCCAAAAGAGGGGATAATCCCAAAAGCAATAGTTTTATCGCTGGGCTGAACATCCAAAGGTGGTCTATCGGGCACCATATCTATTGTTACGATTGTCCAATGGGCTTTGAATCCTTCGGGTTCATTAGGTATAGAAATAGTTAGTTTCACTTTCGTTTCTTGTCCGGGCTTTAATTCAAAATAACTTGGAGCCACGTTTATCCATTTTGAAAGCCCGTATTGACTACTATCTCTGTTTTTTACACTAATTGGTTTTCCATTTGTTCCCATTTCAAAATCAGAAAAACCGACTTGAAATTTATGTGTTTTTTTAGTAAAGTTCTTGACTTTAATTTCTTTTACTTCAGTTTGTCCTGGTTTGATAGAAAGATGCATTGAAGATGGGCTGACCGATACACCTGCATCATCAAAAGCGGTATCAGGAACAGATGGATAATTGCTTTTGGGGATATTTTTTTCAACCGGTTTTGCAGAAGTTGATGCATTAGTGGTAGTATCTATTTTGTTGGACTTTGTTGAGATACTATCTTTTGTAGCATTATTTTGTTGAGCAAACAAGCAAGGTATAGTTAAAAAAGTAGTTATTGATAATACATATAATTTTTTCATAGTCATTAAATTTATTCAGGTTTTACGATTTTTAATTTCTTTGGTTTCTCAATAATATGAAATGGAATAAAGATATTTGAATATTTATCATCTACTTGAATTTCTATATTATTTTGAAGCAATTTAAATTTAGTTCCTAAAATCTTTTCATCCATAGTGATGGTATATTTTCCTGCAGGCACAAAAATTTCAAAATTTCCTTCATTATCAGTAATCGTAGTATATGTTTTAGAATTTTGACAAGTAATTTTGATTCTTGATAAATCCAATTTTTTATCTGCATCTGGTGAATTTTTATCTCTTTGCAAATATACTTTACCTACAATTTTTACACCTCTTACAAATGGAATGTATTGAACGCCTCCTGTAGAGATATTGATAGAATCTGCAATATACGGGAACCATCCACCTAATTCATCTAATGCCCATACATTCCAAGCATAATTTCCTGCTTCGATATTTTTCAATGTTGCTACACCTTTTTTATTGGTAAGCATTTCGTATTCTTCATTTTTTTGTTCGTTATAAACTCTTATTACAATATTTTCAAGTGCCTTCTCATTATCTTGCTTTTTGCCATCTCCATTCAAATCAAAGAATGGAAGGAACACGACATTGACAAAATATTTTTTGCTATAAGGAAGTGGCAATGAAAATTCTTTTCTGACACCAAAGCCAATAAATATATTAAACACCCATTTACCTGAATTTGAGTTTGTATTAGATAAAGAAGGAACGCCAAAAAAATCATTAAATTGTCTTAAACGATTCCAGTTTACTTCTGAATAAGCCCTAAATCTCCATCCATTATTGCTATAATAAAACAAATTGGGTTGCCAATAGATATTTGTGTAATTAATGGTAGATACACTATATCCCACATAATTTTCAGTTACAAAATTTTTGGATTTAAATTGATATTGATGCCTTGCTGAAAGAGAAAAAAACTGTGGAGTAGAAAAACTATTTAAGGCATAAAACCTTTCATCAATAGTGAGATTTCCTAATAAATAACGAAGATTAATAGAAAATGTTCTATAAAATACTTGTGCTCCCACTTGTGTAAAGAAGAAATTTTTTCGTAATGTATCAGGAGAATAATTGTATCCTGCACGAAGTGTAAAATAATATCTCAAAAACTTTTCTGGATTGTATACATTGGTATTAAATCCAAGCCCTCTGGAATGAATTAAGAATTTTTTTACATAAAATAAATTATAAAATCCTGAATAACTCAAGTTACCCGCTTTAGTTCCTAATAGTTGATGAAATAATTCATTATTTATTTGATAATCATAATAACTTTGTGTTTGTACTATTTTGTATAAAAAAACATTGCTTCGGAGCATTAAAATTGAATTGTTTTTAATTTTGTAAGATACATTTAATAAATTATTTACTCTGGATTGAGAAAACACACCAAATGAGGGATCAAAATAAAAATTACTAATTTGAATACTCCATTGCTTATTAAAGATGCCACTATAATTAGTCCCTACATAATAACCAAAATTGGCTGTATCATTTTTTACTCTACGACTAATACCTCCTCTTATACCAAAAGAATGTCCTTTAAATAATGAAAAGTTACTTTGAAGATTTAATATGTCAGCATATAAATTACTTATTAAACTTCTTGAATGGGCGTATTGAGCATACACTCTGATTTTGCTATTTTTTAAAAATTCATAATACGTACCTGCTGTTTGATGTGTGGGCTGATACCATATTTGAGGATTTTGAGAATAAAAAACACCTGCTTTGTGTGAGGGATTAAATTTGTATTCGCCTCGTACATTAAATGTTCCAGGAAAAGCACCAATAGTATAAATTCCACCATTGCCAATTTGTGCCGCCATTTTAGGATTAGAATAAAATAAAAAGAAAGTGGTTTGCTTCAAAAAATTGGTGCTTAAAAAATTTTGATTAAAAAAAGTTTGAAAATTATACGCCACATTTTGATTGTTTTCTAATGTAGCATTACCATACAGCCATATATTCATAGCCGGCGATGCCCCTAATATGTTGTAAGTATTAATGTCCATTATGAGTGGCAATCTGTTGGATTGATAGATATTACCTTCTACTTCATCATTAAGTTTAATAAATTCTAATTTTGTACCTGATTGAAAAGCATTTTTTTCGTCTGGTCTTGGAGATTGAGAAGAAAAATTAAGATTATATTTTTCAGGCATTCCTGTAGAGGTCGGGCGATAATTATCAATATCTAATAATCTTTCATTTCTTCTCTCTTTTTCTTTAATAAACCTCAAATGAAAAGTAGTATCTTGCATTGGTTTGAGAGAAATAGTTTTTACTTCAAATTTTTCATTTTTAATAGAATCTCTTACTTGAATGTAATTTTTATTTTTAGTTAGATTGATAATAATATCTTGGTTAGTATTTCCTAAATTAGAAGCATTTAAGCGAAACGATACAGAGTCCTGATTGTTTTTCAGATAAATTTTACTTATATCAGAAGAAATTTTCCAAGCCGTTTTTTTATTGTAAATACTTTGGAAAAATACAGTTCCTAAAACTTCATCAGGGTTATTGGCATTTTGTATAAACGCAGTAACTAATACCTGAGCATTACCAGATACTTTCATTCTTGGAATAACACTAATAGGAATAAATAATTCTTTTCCTACCTCTAATTGAAATGTTTTGTTCTGCAATCCTATAGGTGTCCAATCATTGGGAACAATCAGTTGCACATTAAAACTATAGGACTTTGTTCCTTCATTTTTTACATACAAAACATTAGAAATGATTTCTCCTTTATTAAAACTCACTGTATCTTTATTAAACTGCAAAATTAATCCATAGATATTGGGTTGCCCTTTAATTTGAAGCAAATTCGTAGTATCGGCAATTTTGGTAACATTCTTTAATGTATCTTGTTGTGCATAAATAACATTAAACAATAATGCAGTACATACAAGTAAAATTTTTGTAAAAGGATGATATATATCTTTTGATTTAGATAACATTCTTAGTCAATAATTTTTTACTTTTAGTGTTTTAAGGGATTTCTACTAAGCAAAAGCGTATTCTTATTTGATAAGACCCTGGTCTCAAAGCAAAGCCAGGTTTAATTCTATAATCGATATTAAATGAAAATTCATTGTAGTTGGTTAAATAACTACCAGGACCATTGATGTGAGTGCCATCACAAGGACCTGGTAAATTTCTTACTGCAAGATCAGGAATAATACTTAAAGTATCGTTATTAACATTATTAAAAAAAGTTCTAAATACTCCATTGTACAACGCCGTTCCACAGCCATTCCAAACAGACACCTCTATTAAATTGAGATTAGGAATACTTCCCGATCCTCCATAATAAACAAGTGGTTCCCATTCATTATTTGGTAAATGTCCATTGTTTTCAACAATCATCACTAATTTCCATTTACACATACCAGGATTGATCTCATCAATTTTTAATCGAAGTTGAGTTGACCCAGAAAATGTAATACCTCTAACATATTTGTTCATGTCATCAAAGGTAAAGTCAATGTTTTGTCGCCCGTCCAAATAAAAACGACTTGTTCCCGCTACCGCATCAGAACAATTATTCGTAATTGGATTTGGACAAGTTTGACCCAACACAAAAAAGTGGATAAAAAACATAAATATCCACCCACTCAATATTGATATGTAAGTATATTTCTTACGGATCACGTTTTATAGATATTGATAAAATACTAAATTCCTTTTAGCGCTACCCCCTCACATAGAAATGAGGAGGTAGGCAAAAGGATGAATTGAAAAATTGGAATAACCTACTATTGGTCTTCCATTAATACATATTTTACATTCATGGTATAAACACCAGGTTGTGCATAAGAGTTAGCACCGAATAATGTTACAAGGTCTTCAGGAGCACCGGCATTTGTTCCAGCGGCGGGGAAAATTGCAGGTAATCCAGGTAAAATACGATAATCTAATACATAATAATAGTTGCTACCAAGAGAACCAGCAGTTAAGAAAGAACCGCCGTCTACTGCATCACCACCACCACCGATAAAACCGGCAGCACCAGCAATGTATTTTTCTGTAGCAGCAGGACCTACATAGGGGTTACCAGCAGTATAATACACACTGTTTTGTCCAGGCACTACAGCATTTGCAGGTGCGAATGGAGTACTATAATCTAACCAAGTACCACTTAAACCGTTTGTTCTTGGGTTGGCTGGATATTGGTGCAATTCTAATAAACTTAATGGAAGCGTGTTTTTGCTATTTGGCCCCCCACCAGTACTATATGCCATTTGTTGATCCCAAAATGTACCATTTTGAGAGTGCCCTACTGCATATAAGTCCCATGATACAGAAGAAGATACTTTTAAAATAGTAGCCCCATATTTCAAAATACCTCCATAGTATTCACGGATTTCGTCAAATACGAAGGCAATCTGGTCTGGTGTTGTCATGTTTAATTGTAACACGGGTTGAAGATCCATTGTTACAGTTACGTTTTTCTCATCTACGAGCTGTGCATAGCTCAGTGAGGTGCTTAAAGCACCGATTCCTAAAATTAATCCTAACTTTTTCATAGTTTTTGATTTTAAGGTTATTTTAATTTTGATTTGATTTTTGATTAATTTATTAATGTTTGAGGACAACTTTTTAAAAATTCATTTTAACAAAAATGAATTTGTTTTTAATTAACTAAGGAGGAATAAAGACATCTATCATAAAATTAGTTTATTTTAACTTTATACGATAATTTGTGATTGAGATTACAAAAATGATTAAAAAAAATAAAACTTGCTAATTTTTTTTTGTAATTAATTAAAATACAAAACTTTAAAATTTGGCAAATTCTTTTTTTGAGGGTTAGTAAGGATGGACTAAAGTCCATTACTTCAATATCTTTTGTTCCTACGGAACTGAATTTATGTAGATAACAAAAACAATTGCTAACTATCTTAAAAAACTAAAATCATTTTATGATCAAAGAGTACTCCATTAAATCCTATTGAGCACCTCAAAAATGAATTTGCCTGAAATTTAATCATTAATCTTACTTTTAACAAAACTCACTAATTCATCAAAAAAAGTATTACTATTTAATAAATCCGATAAATAAAATTCTTTTGCATCCCATTGATGTTTGAACCAAGTAATTTGTCGCTTGGCGTAGTGACGAGTATTTCTTTTAATAAGTTCAGTAATGGCTTGAATGTCGATATTATCGTTTTCAATATAAGACCACCATTCTTTGTATCCCACTGTATTAAGAGCATTCAAATGTCTGTATGGGTAAAGTTCCATTACTTCTTCTTCTAATCCCATTTCTATCATTTTATCTACTCGCTGATTAATACGTTGATATAATATCTCTCGTGAAGAATTCATCCAAAGATTAATAGGTTGAAAATAATTGTTATTCTTTTTCTTATTGTTTAAAAAATAACTAAATGGCTTTTGGGTTTCATAAATAACTTCTAATGCCCTTAATAATCGGACAGGATTATGAATATCCACTTTAGCAAAATACTCAGGATCTTTTTCTTGCAATTCTTCTTGTAAAAACTGAATCCCTTTTTCTTTGTATAATTGATGAATAAGAATTTTTGTTTTTTGAGAAACAGAAGGGATCTCATCTAATCCTTTTAATATAGCATTTATATAGAAGCCCGTTCCCCCTGTCATAATGACGATGGGATGTTTTTGGAATAATGTAGGTAAAAGAGAATGAACATCCTTTTGGTAATCGTACGCCGTGTAGTTTTGATGAATAGAAATTGATGATATGAAATAATGTGTTACTTCAATGAGTTGTTCAATAGAAGGTTTAGCAACACCAATGTTCAGTTCTTTATAGATTTGACGTGAGTCCGCAGAGATAATAACCGTTTGAAAATGCTTTGCTAATTGAATAGCCATCTCTGTCTTTCCAATGGCTGTTGGACCACCTATAATAACTAAATAATTCTTGGCCATTTATCAAAGGATATTGTTGAGTTGTTCTTTAATCTTTTCAAGAACGTCTTTCATTTCAACCACTATTTTTTGAATGCTATCATCGTTGGCTTTACTTCCAATAGTATTGATTTCTCTGCCTATTTCTTGAGTAACAAAAGAAAGTTTTTTGCCTTTGTTGTATCCTTCATTACAAATAGATTTAAAGTATTCCAAATGGCTGGATAATCTTACTAATTCTTCATTGATGTCCAATTTTTCAAGATAATAGATCATTTCTTGCTCAAAACGTTCATTGTTTATTTTTGATTCATTTAAATAATTTTTTAAGTTACTCAAAATTTTTTCTCGCATTTTAGTTTTTCGTTCAGGTTCTATTTTTTGAATTTGTTTTTGATATTCTTCTAATAATTGAATTTGATACAAAATGTCTTTTTCCAATTTGCTTCCTTCTTGTTGTCTAAATTGATTAACTTGTTGGCAAGATTGTTCAAGGGTTAAGAAAAGTAATTGTTTATTTTCTTCTGTATTTAAGTCATCTTCATTGGATTCATAAGCATCAGGGGTATTAAGTGCCTCTCTAAATAAAGTGGCGGTTATATAAGGATTTGAATTGTCTATATTCAATTCTTGTAAAAGTTGTTGAAGTTGTAAATAATAATTTTTAATTGTGTTAGAATGAAAATGTTTTAATACCAATCCTTCAGATAATTCGGTAGCAATATAAATATCAATTTTACCACGATGTAAATTATCTTGTATAAACTGCCGAACATCTAATTCGTAGGTCTTTAACCAAGTAGGCATTTTCAAATTAATATCCAGAGTTTTACTATTTAAAGATTTAATTTCAATAGTGATAGTCAGTTGTTGATTTTTATTTTGGGCTTTTCCATACCCTGTCATTGAATAAAGCATATTTTTATTTTTTAGTATTGACTAAATAAATTCCCAATAATACTAAGCATCCAGCAAAAATTTTTGTAAGTGTGATAGTATCTTTTCCTAAAAGTACTGCAAATAATGTGGCTAAAAAAGGTTGCATATAAATATACATACTAACTACCGATGTACTTAATAATTTTAATCCATAAGTGTTTAATAAATACGCAATAAAAGTAGTAGCCACTACAACAAACGTAATTGCCCCATAGATATTAGAAGGTATAGACGACCAATTTTCTTGTTGTAAAAAATAAATTCCAATAGGTGCCAATAAAATAGTTCCCCATAAAAACATATATTTCATTACCGCAACAGTATGGTATTTTTGCAAGGTTTCTTTACCAATAATAAGAAATATCGCCCAAGAGGTAGAGTTAATCAACGTTAGCAAATCGCCCAGCCAAGTGTCTGTTCCAAATGAAAAATTGCCTTTGAATAAAATTAAGGTCAATGAACCTAATATCCCGAATAAAAGTCCCAACCATTTTTTCCAATGAATAGAAGATGTAGTTGAATTAAAAATAAAATAACTCAACAAAAATACAATAATAGGATTGGATATCATTATAATCGCAGAATTAATCGGTGTTGTAAGATTTAATCCATAAATAAAAAAGAATTGATTGATAACGACACCAAAAAGGGCTAATATAAAAGTTCGTTGAAGATCTTTGTTGGATAATTTTTGATTTTCTGTTGGAAGAAAAAAACTTAGTAACCAAAAAAGCACAGTCGCACCAACAATTCTTAAATACACTAATGAAATTGGATTTAAATATTTGGGCATTATATCTTTTGCAATAGAATAATTCATTGCATAGATAATCTGAGCCAAAAATAAAGACAGATGACCTTTTTGAGAGGTAGATAGGAATGAAAAAAGACGCATTTTATTCTTCTTGCTTAAGTACTTTAATATCTTGAATTAAACGGCTCACCTCTACACTATCCGTTCCATCATAGTATCCACGAATGTGTCCGTGTTTGTCAATTAAAGCAAAATTTTGAGTATGAATAAAATCATCTGGTCCGCCATCTCCTTCTTCTGCGTTTAATAAGTATCCCTTGCGAGCAAGTTCATAAAGATGTTTTTTGTCTCCCGTTAAAAACAACCATTTTTTATCTTTGACTCCGTGTTCTTCGGCATATCTTTTTAGTACAGATACGCTATCGTCTTCGGGATTTACAGTGTGTGATAAAATTAAAACATCATTATCATTTTGAAATTCCTTGTACACTCTTTGCATTTGTTTAGCCATAAGTGGACATATTGATTTGCAGGTAACAAAGAAATAATCTGCTACATAAATTTTTCCTTCAACATCTTTTTTTGTAACTAATTCATTGTATTGATTTACAAAGGTAAAAGAAGGAATGGTATGTTGCGTTTTATCCGCCATTTCTACTGGTCCATAATAAGGCAATCGGCGAAGCGGCTCTTTACTTTGCTTTTTTTGAAGGTATAAAAGAATGATTAAGATAATTCCAATCCCAATGATAATGGGAATTTGAAGTTTTTTCATAGTAGTATGGTTTAATTAGTTTTCACTCAAATTAATAAAGATTTGATGTGTGTTAATTTTGAAATAATAATGCGATCCATTCATCTTTATTAAATGTCTTAATATGTTTCAGTGGTTGAGCGGCAGTAATAATTTCTTGTTGATATTCTTTTAAGATACCACTTATCAATAAATATGCATTAGGCAAAAGAAGGTCTTTGTAATGGGGCAAATCATTTAAAATCACATTTTTTTGTATATTAGCAATAATAATGTCCCATTTTTCATTTGGATAATTTTGACGAACCTGCTGTATATCACTTAATAAAATGGGAATATTAGATATTTGTTCGGAAGGAAAGTTTTTCAAAATGTTTTCTTTAGTGTTTTCAATACATATAGGATCATTATCAATAAACCAAACACTGGATGCCCCTAATTTTTTAGCCACTATTCCAAGTATTCCTGTTCCACATCCTACATCTATAACCTTTTTGTCTTTAAGTTCGTTTTGTATATCAAATAATAAATTCGCCATCATAAAAGTAGTAGCGTGATGCCCTGTGCCAAAACTCATTTTAGGTTCAATAAATATAGGATACTTTATATTTAAGTTGATGGTATGAAAAGGGGCGTATATTTCACAATGATCATTAATTTTAGCAATATCATAATTTTTTTCCCATTCTTCATTCCAATTTTTCGGTTCAATAATTTCTTTATCTGTCTTGAATGTTGGACAAATGCTTTGTATTTCAGGCATCCATAAATGAGGTTGATCTTTGTCAGAAGGAACATACGCTAAAAAGCCCGTGTCCGTTTCTACAAATCCTTCAAAATCATAATCTGCTAAAATACTAATGATGATGTCTTTATCCACATTTTCGGGAAGTGTAAATGAGTATTGATAATAAGGAATGGAATACATTGTTAAGAATTTTTAAGAGGCGGCATAAATGATTTGAATGAATTCATCACCTTTGAGAGAAGCAGAACCTATAAGCCCTCCGTCAATATCTTTTTGTGCAAACAATTGTGAAGCATTAGAAGCATTACAACTACCACCATAAAGTATTGGGATATTATTGGCCATCTCGGTAGATTTTGTAGCAATTGTTTCACGAATAAACTGATGCATTTCTTGGGCTTGTTTAGGTGTAGCATTAATGCCCGTTCCTATAGCCCACACAGGTTCGTAAGCAATAATTACATTAATCAATTGATCTTCATTTAATGAAAGAATGTTTTCTAATTGATTCTTCACTACATTGAAATGCAATTTTTCTTGTCTTTGATTCAATTCCTCACCCACACAATAAATAACTTTTAAGTTTTCTTTTAAGGCAATATGTAGTTTTTCTTTGAGTATATCTTCAGTTTCATTAAAAATTTTTCTTCTTTCAGAATGACCAATTATCACATAATCGCAACCTACCGATTTGAGAATAGCCGCCGACACTTCACCTGTATAAGCCCCACGTTCAAAAGCACTACAATTTTGTGCACCTAAATAAAATTTTTTATTCTTATCTAATATCTGATGAATAGGATACAAGAGAGGAAAAGTAGGACACAATATCTTAATTACATTGTCGTGTTCATTCGTTTTTGACAAAAGAAATTGGACTAAATCTAAACCTTCATTGAGTGTTTTGTTTAATTTCCAATTGGCGGCTACAATTTTTGGTCTCATTGTTTTTTGGGGCGTAAATGTACAATTTAATTATTAATGATGAGTGCTTAATTGCTTTGTATTTAAGGCATTTGTGATTAGAAGTGATTTTTTAGTGAATACCAAGAACCAGAATGTATAAATCACACTTGTATGATTGGATTCTCGGTATCTTAAAATAAAATTTCACATTACTAATCAGCATTTCAAACTTAACCACAATAATTAGTAGAAAGTGTAAAGTGTAAAGTAAAAAGTTTTAGGTCACTATAACTTTAAATTATTAAATTGCAAAAAATATTCTTATTACTTTCAACTTTTTACTTTCCACTTTTTACTAATGTGTTCTTTGTGGTATAAAATACAACCTAAGTAGTTGTGCAATTTCTTTTTGTGTTTTATTGCAAGATAATAGAGTGTGAATTTTAATTCTGTCATTTGCTTAATTGCTTATATTTGCGTGCCATAGGGTAATAATTTACAGGACCAAACAGAGGACAAAAGTGAGAAGGTTTTTTCTCTCCTGCCTTCTTTGTTTGAAATATGAAAGTTTATTTTTGTTAAAAAATTGCACTTTTTAGTTGAAAGTTCAGTGAGATTGAGATATAAAAAAATAATATTACGATTACGAATAAGCAAAGAAAATTTGTATGATTTAGGATTATATTTATCAATTATTTTTGGATGGATAGGATATATATTTTGGCCAGAGCATTTTGAAAATAGATGTAATGAGTTTCTTTATATTTTTGTTTTTGGAGTTGTTATTTCATTCTTTTCAATTATTCCAATTTATTATGAGTATGATGTTAGAAAGGAAAAAGCATTTAAATCCTATTTACCAGGAAGTGGTTTAACGAGTGGTACTACTTTAATTTTTTTACCTAGTTTTATATTTACGATTTCAACATTTATAGATATAATTGACAACCATTGTATAACCTATTGGTTGCTTAATAATTATTTATATTCCACTGTATTATTTTTTAGTTTTTTTGTATTTTTATTCACAATATATTTATTAATAAAGTTTTTTTTAAAAGCAATTGACCATATATTTAATAAATAATTAAAATATAAAACAAGATAGTTTGTATAGCAAGGAATTTTATATCTACAGTTCGCAGAGAGATTAAGGTACATTGAAGATAATGTGTTTTTAGGTAGAACGTGTATTAGAGAATTTTGTAACATTGTAGCCCCAACACTGCCATTACTACCAAGTATAGCCAAGTAATAGTGTAAGTATAGTGTTTGGTAAGAAAAGATATGAGTTAAGTGATTGGCTGGGGAGTGTGCGCGTTGTAATTAATGACCGCAAAACATCTGTAAACATAGGGACAACAACAGTTGGGTATAAAGCACAAGTGGTGAGTGTGAGTGATTACTATTTTTCCTGGTCATGGAAAGCAGGGAAATCAACACGAATATAAATCGCATATTCATTTATAAC
>JAOAIP010000031.1 GCA_026414605.1 Bacteroidia bacterium | reverse complement strand
AATCAAAAAAATTCTGCATCTGTTTCTAAAACACCTGCTAAATTAAAGTAATTGCCCCCAACATTCTCTATCTGTTTTACTCATTTTTTTGATGTCTATGTATTCGTTCAGCAAACGACTGATGGGCGAGTAGGTGATGATGCTGCCGTCTTTTGTAATTTTTACATTGGTGCCGCTTCTGACCTTGAAAATGCGGCCATTGATATTAATGCCATCTACTGCTATGGGCAGCGGCGTGTCAGGTTTTATTTTGACCGGGTCGCAGGGACCTTCTTCCGGCTTAATGAAAAATTCTCCGGGATAGTCATTTTCTAAAATGATTCCGGGTTCTTTTTTGACAGCATAAAATCCTCTAATTCCACCGATAGACAATAAAATAAACCCGGCAGATGCTCTTTTCATTATTAAAATGACAATCATTGCAAGTATAGCAATCAGCATTCCTTGTGTTACAGGGTCTAACCATTTAATTCTTTCTCTTATCATACAAAAAAATTATGATTAAGAATAAAAACGAAAGAAGAATCAATTTATTGAGCAGTGGCGAAAAATCTTTTTTTACTACCAGTTTTTCCACAGGTATTTTTTTCTCTACAAAAATGGTGTCTTGCCGCACATTTGCAGATACTTTCAAAGTATCGTATTGTTTGATGATTTGAATTTTGAGTTTTTCTTTTTCCAAATAAAAAGTGTCAACCTTTTTGAAGGAAAAAAATACGGTGTCGGTTTTTATTTCTTGGGTATAAATAGTGTCTTTGATAAATACGGTATCTTTTTGCACCAGTTCGGGGTGTTTTTTTATCAGCCGATCTAATCTTTTTTGTGGGCTGCAAGCCGCCAAAAACAAAGAGATGATGAGTATTATTCTCATTTTTTGAGTATTAAAAAGACAAAGAGCAGAATAAGAATCAGGGCAATGGTCAGGACGCTTATTTTTTTAGGATTTTTTTTTACAAGGTCCATCAGTTTTATGGAAATTTCTTTTGCCCTGGCGAGTCCGCCGGTTACATCGGCTTTGATGGCTTCCAAACTTTTTCCCCATCCGGCATTGGCGTGAAAGAATGCCCCAACGGCATCGTCAAGGGTTTTGAAGTCATTGATGTTGGTGGCATTGTAGTAT
>JAOAIP010000036.1 GCA_026414605.1 Bacteroidia bacterium | reverse complement strand
AGATGTACGGGCAGTATGCCACGATATTTTAAGACATCGTATTGGTTTGACGTATGAAGCCGAAGCAGAAAACATTACTACTGAAAATATCATCACAGAGATATTGAATGTGGTGGAAGTACCGTGATTTAGTGGAAAGTAGAAAGTGATAAAGAATAATGTTTTTGATAAATAATATTGAGTGCTTTAATTTTTTTAAGGATAATTACTTTCTACTTTTGACTAAAATTTGCGTGAGGGATTGGGGTTTTTACTCACCCCCTTTATTTCCCCCTCTCTAAATGAATTAGAGAGGGGGAACAATTGAATAAAGCAACTTTCGCATCGCCCCTCTCTTTTTCAAAGAGAGGGGATGGGGGTGAGTTGCGTGAGGGATGCGGAGGGCGGCGGTGAGCGAAGCGAACCGCCGGCACTGCCCTGAGCGTAGCGAAGGGATTGCCGAAGCGATAGCGAAGCCCGTAGCAGCCCGACCCGAGCCACCCACAGCCATAGGAAATTTTAAACGACATTTTTTGTCGTTTTGAAATGATTGATATTGGGAATATAAACAAAGATTGAAAATGCTGTGGGAGGCGAGGGGCACGCCCAAATAAAAAACTAGAAATCATCATAATCATAAAATATACTGAATGGAAGTAAATGAGTTATTAAAACGTGTCAAGCGAATTGAAATAAAGTCAAAGGGATTGAGTCAAAATATATTTTCGGGGCAATACCATAGTGCCTTTAAGGGGCGTGGTATGGCTTTTTCAGAAGTGCGTGAATATGCGCCCGGAGATGATATTAGAAACATTGATTGGAATGTAACGGCTCGTTTTGATACGCCTTATGTAAAAGTTTTTGAAGAGGAAAGAGAACTTACGGTGCTATTGATGATTGATGTGAGTGCAAGTACTTCGTTTGGATTAGTAAATGATTACAAAAAAAACATCATTGCAGAAATTGCGGCTACGATTGCTTTTTCAGCCAATCAAAATAATGATAAGATTGGAGTTATTTTCTTTTCAAACAAAGTGGAAAAGTTTATTCCGCCTAAAAAAGGGAAAAGCCATATTTTGAGAATCATTCGTGAGATTATAGCGACAGAAAAGGCCGCATCTGATAGTGATTTGAACGAACCATTAAGATTTTTATTTCAGGCGATTAAAAAAAGAACAACGGTATTTGTACTATCTGATTTTTTGTATCCAATTAATTTTTCTGATGCATTGAAAATATGTAGTAAAAAACACGATATTATTGCTATAAAAGTGAATGATACGAGAGAAAAAGAACTTCCTAATGTTGGATTATTGCCCATTAAAAACATTGAAACGCAGGATATTCAATGGATTGATACAAGTGACAAAACATTAAGAACTCAAGTACAAGCCAATTTTTTAAGACATAGTGATGAAATAAAAAAATTGTTTCAAAAATATAAGATTGATCACATTGAAATTTTTACGCATCAAAATTATGTAACACCACTTGTAGCATTGTTTAAAAACAGATAAAATTTTTTGAAAGATGAAATTACTTAATAGCATTATATTTAGTATATTAATTTTATTGAATATTGCTTATGCTCAAATATCGGCTACTGCCGAGATAGATAGAAATGAAATACGAATAGGAGAACCTATTGAATTGAAATTAAAATTACAACTGCCAAATGATGCATTGAAAAATCAAATCAAATGGCCTATATTCAAAGATACGATTACTCAAAAAATAGAAATCATTGATACTTCTAAAATTGATTATTCAAAAGCATCGGTTATTGAACAAAAGTTGAGAATATCGGTGTACGATTCGGGGCAATTTGTATTACCGCCTATTAAGTTTGTAAATGCAAAGGATACAACGCAATACGCTATTACTAATACATTGATCATTATCGTTCATACTGTTCCTACCGATAGTTCAGAGACATCGGTCAAAGACATTAAACCGATATTTGAAGAGCCCTTTGATATTAAGTGGTATATGCCTTTGATAATAAAGATACTCATTGGCGTATTGATAGTAGCCCTTATAATTTATTTCTTGTATCGCTATTTTAAGAAAAAACCAAAAAAAGAAGAACAAGACAAACCAAAATTACCACCACATATTGTAGCATTAGAAAAGTTACAAAAAATACAGCAAGAAGAACTTTGGAAGCAAGGAAAAATTAAAGAGTATTATTCGGATGTGGCAGACACTATTCGTGAATACATTGAAGGACGATATAAAGTACCTGCTCTTGAACAAACTTCACAGGAAACTTTGCAAGCATTGAAGTTTCACGCCATTGATAAAGCATCAAGAGAAAAATTAAAATACATTTTAAATCTTTCAGATCTTGTAAAATTTGCAAAATTCTTACCAATTGAAAGCGATCATCAAAATATTCTACAATCGGCTATTGATTTTGTCAATGAAACAAAATTAGAAACAATTTCACAAAATGCATCTACCACTAATCAAGTGAATCCATCTTAAATTACCTATAATGAAAACTATGTTTGAAAATTTTTTTGAAATAGATAACTTGGTATTTGCGAATAAGGAGTTTTTATGGCTATTATTAATAGTACCTTTATTGGGGATCTACTACTATTTTAAGAGAAACTCTATTAAGCCATCATTACTATATTCTAACTTTTTATTTTTGTCTAATGTCAATCCATCGTTTAAGGTGCAGACCAAGTTTTTACCTTATGCTTTGCGACTAATGGTGATAACATTACTTATCATTGCTCTTGCAAGACCACAATTGGTATCAGGTGGAAAAGATGTACAAACAGAAGGCATTGATATAATGATTAGTTTAGATGTTTCATTGTCAATGTTAGCCAAAGATTTTAAGCCCAATCGTTTAGAAGTGGCAAAATCCGTTATTCAAGAATTTGTAGACAATCGCCCTAACGATAGAATAGGCATTGTGATATTTGGTGGAGAAGCATTTACACAATGTCCATTAACGACTGATCATAAAGTTCTCAAAACATTGATTCAACAAATCAAAGCAGGGAGTTTAGGACAAGGAACGGCTATTGGTCTTGGATTAGCCAATGCTGTGGCACGATTAAAAGATATTCCATCTAAAAGTAAAGTGATAATTTTAGTATCTGATGGCGTAAATAATACAGGAGAAATTGATCCTATCACAGCAGGAGAATTGGCAAAAACCTATAATATAAAAGTATATTCTATTGGCATAGGTAGCCGTGGAAAAGCATTGCAACCTGTGGCAATGTATCCAAATGGAGAACTTCAATACGATTATGTAGATGTAGAAATTGATGAAGCACTAATGAAAAAAATTTCAGATGAAACAGGCGGTAAGTATTTTAGAGCAACAGACAATAAAAGTTTAATGAATATCTATAAAGAAATTGATCGTTTGGAAAAAAATATTATTTACGAAAAAAATTATACAAATAGAAAAGATGTGTATTATCCCTTTGCTTTCTTGGCACTCATATTACTTTTATTAGAATTCATTTTACAAAAAACATATTATAGGACAATTACATAAAATAAATACCTTTTAATGATTAATGAAAGATGAAAAGTAAAAAGAAAAAAGGCAATACTATAACTGTGAAAAAACTTTTTTGAAAAATAAATAACCTTAAAATTTAAAGAATAATATGTACCGTTTTGAACATAAAGAAATGCTTTATTGGTTGTTGACATTGGTTGTAGTCTTGATTTTATTTTTATATGCACAGATTCGTGCAAAGAACAAAAGAAAAGAACTCGGAAACGAAGACCTTGTCTTACAACACATTCCTTATTACTTTGCTTTCTTTAAATGGATTAAATTTATTTTGTATTCTTTGTCTCTTGCACTCTTAATTATTGGAATGGCTAATTTTCAAACATTCTCAGGAAGCCACGAAGTAAAAGTAAAAGGATCGGATATTATAGTATGCTTAGATATTTCAAATAGTATGTTGGCTCAAGATTTATCGCCCAATAGATTAGAAAGAGCCAAAATGGCTTTACAAAAAATGATTGATAATTTGCAAGGCGATAAAATTAGTATTATTGTATTTGCAGGAGATGCTTATGTTTTATTACCACTTACTGTTGATTACAATGTGGCTAAGATATTTGTACAATCTATCAATACCGATATGATATCGGTACAAGGAACTAATGTTAGCAGTGCCCTTCAAAAAGCCCTTGAAGCATTTGAAAATGGAACAAATGCATCTAATAACAAAGCCCTTATTCTTATTACAGACGGTGAAGATCACGATGGTAATGCCATAGAATTAGCCCAACAATTTAAAGAAAAAAATATCCCTATTCATTGTATCGGTATTGGATCAGAACAAGGTGCACCTATTCCTGTTTATCAACAAGGTAGAATGATTGGCTACAAAAAAGATAAAGAAGGAAATACAGTTATTACCAAACTCAATAAAGAATTTTTACAAGAACTTTCATCTCAAACAAATGGTCTTGTGGTAATTGCTACAAACAGTGATTTTGGACTAAATACATTATTAAAAGAAATTAAAAAACTTAATAAGTCAGAAACAGATACTTTATTATTCAAAGATTATGAAAGTCAATATCAATGGTTTTTGGGATTAAGTTTATTCCTCTTAATCATTGATTTTTTAATAACAGAAACAAAACCAAAATGGCTAATTCATTTTAGCAAATGGATGAAGATAGAATAAATAAATTTTACAAGGGAAACAAATTAAACTTATTATCTTAAAAAAAGAATAAAAAAATGAAGAAAGTGAATGTATTAACAATGTTTAAAAATTATTTTGTACTTATCTTAATTATTTTTGCAACAGATTTGGCAATTGCACAAAATCCTAATCAATTGATTTATGAAGGCAATAAGTCCTATAAGAAACAAGATATGCAAACCGCAATGAATAAATACAATGAAGCATTGAAGATTCAACCAAATAACAAAAAAGCATTATACAACCTTGGCAATGCATTGTACAAAGACGCTTTGACCTTAAAGTATTCTAATAATTTAGCAATGAATGTCAATAACAAGGACTCTATTGCTCAACTAATGCTTCAACGATCAGCAGAACTTTTTACAGCCGCTGCACAACTCTATAAAAACAAAGATAGTTTGCAAAATGTCTATCACAACTTAGGAAATGCTTATCTCTTTCAAAAAAAATACGATGAAGCCATCAGTGCCTACAAAAAAGCATTAAAACTCAATCCGAATGATGAAGATACTCGCTATAATTTGGCTTTTGCATTAAAACAAAAGAAAGATAATAAAGGCGGCGGCGGAAGTAATAATCAACAACAACAGCAGCAACAAAAACAACAACAGCAACAAATTAACCAAGAACAAGCAGAACGAATGCTTCAAACACTCATTCAAAAAGAAAAAGAATTGCAAAATAAAAAAGAACAACAACCCGCTGGTCGCCCTCAAAAACCTGAAAAAGATTGGTAATTTATGAAGAAGCATATTATTCACCTATTCTTGTGGATACTTTCTATTTTGCCAATAATGGCTCAAAAGATGAATGTCCAAGTCAGCACTACCAAACCCGCTGTTGGTGTGCCTTTTGAAATTGCCTTTCATCTGAATGCTATTCCGCAGGACTTTACACCGCCTTCTTTCAAAGATTTTGAAATTATTTCTGGTCCTAACCAAAGTCAAAACATTCAATTTATCAATGGTTCGCTTTCACAATCTTTTTCTATCTCTTATGTTCTTATTCCTAAAAAGGAAGGACCAGTAGTCATCAATGCTGCCAAAGCCATTGTCAATGGACAAACGATTTATAGTTCACCTATTACCATAGATGTCCAAAAAGGCAATTCTAATTATTCCGCTCAATCACAACAAAGAACTACTGCCCCACAAGAAACATCTACTAATGTTAGTAAAGAAGATATATTCGTAAGAACATCTATCAATAAAAAGCAGTGTTATATTGGTGAACAAATTACACTTACTCAAAAAATTTACACACGAGTAGAATTAAGAGGAATTCAAAATGTGAAGTTTCCGCATTTAGAGGGCTTTTGGTCAAAAAATCAAGAGAACAATCGCAATATCCAATTACACATTGAAAACATTGATGGCATCAATTATTATGTGGGAGAAATTAGCACCCAATACCTTTTCCCTCAAAGAAGCGGAAAACTTACTATTTCACCTATTGAAATTGAATGCGTTGTGAGAAAAAGAAGTAGCCGTGCACCTCGTGATATTTGGGAACAATTTTTTGGTGTAAATACATTTGAAGACCACGTAGTTACATTAAAAAGCCAACCAATAAGTATAGAAGTATGGGATTTACCAACGACTAACAAACCAGCCAACTTTTCAGGAGCAGTGGGCACAAATTTTAATTTCAAAACAGAAATCAATAAAACCAAAATCCCCGCTAACGAAGCCCTTCAACTCAAAATAACTATATCAGGAACAGGAAATATCCCTCTCATTGATGCACCAAAAATTAATTTTCCTCAAGAATTTGAAACCTATGATCCAAAAATTACAGAAAACATTTCTACTGCCAATGGTGTAAGTGGTACTAAAACCTTTGAATACCTTATCATTCCAAGACAAGAAGGACATTATAAATTATCCGATATTCAATTTTCTTATTTTAATCCATCTACAAAAAATTATGTAACCATTCCTTCGCCTGAAATTCTTATAGAAGTAACACCATCTACCAATACAAATAACAACGCTGCACAAGTGTATCAACAATTTAAACAAGAAATCAAATCAGAAGATAATGATATTCATTTTATCAAACCCTATCCTTTTACTTTATTTAAAAAGCACGAAACTTTTTTTAATTCCACAACACATATTGCATTGACTTTATTGCCTTATTTGGCAATGCTAGCCGTATTTGGATTTTATCAATATCAAAAAACACAACGTTCTGATTGGGCAAGTTTTCAACAAAAACGAGCACAAAAAATAGCATTCAAACATTTACAATTAGCAGAAAAAACCTTAAAAACAGGCAATACTGCCGAGTTCTATACAGCCATTATTCAAGCATTAGAAAATTATTTGACATCTAAATTTAAATTACAAAAATCAGAACTTTCTCGTGAAAAAATTAAAGAGATATTTAAGACCTACAACATCTCTGATGAATTACAAAAACGTTATTTTGATTTGATGGACACTTGCGAATTGGCAAAATACGCACCTATTGCTTCTCAACAATCACTTGAAAATATCTATTCTTCTACTCAACAACTAATCACTGATTTTGAACAAACTATCAAACTCTCATAAGTAGCCATCACTATGAAAGCATTTAAGTATTTAATAGTTTTAAGTTTTTTATTAACGAAAATTCTTTTAGCGTCTTCTCCTGATGATCCGCAAATAAATAATGCATTAAAACAAGCCGAAGACGCCTACAAGCAAAAGAATTATAGCAAAGCCATTGAGTTATACCAAACATTAATTAATTCTAATTACGAAAGTTTTGAACTTTATTACAATATAGGAAATGCTTATTTCAAAAATAATCAATTTGGGAAAGCGATATTGTATTATGAAAAAGCAAAAAAAATTAAACCCAACGACCCAGATTTAAATCATAACTTAACTATTGCTCTCAATAAAACAATAGATAAAATTAGCACCAAAGATAATTTCTTTGTAGAAGTTACTAAAAATAATTTTTTGAACCAAGTGGATACGAGTTTTATTGCTTATCTGAATATAGTATTAGCGGTGCTTTCTCTTTTGGTGTTTATTGGTTTATTATATAACTTAAAGTATAGGAAACCATTTTTGATTGTTTTGATTATCTTGATTATAGCGAATGGGATTCTTTATAGTATTGGCAATGCTTCTGAAAAAAGCCGTCATAGCAATGATTTTG
>JAOAIP010000002.1 GCA_026414605.1 Bacteroidia bacterium | reverse complement strand
CATTGCGAACGAAGTGAAGCAATCTCAAAAGGAATTGACATTCGTCCTAATTAGAGATTACTTCGGGCTACGCCCTCGTAATGACGATGACTAACGAAGGCGAGGCAGTACCGGCTTCGCCGCCCTCCGCATCCCTCACGCAATTTTTATCCACAATGGTTTTTCTTTTTCATTTTGTAGAATGTATTCACGAATAGGCCAATGTTCGGGATGTTCTAACTTCTCATCTTTTTCTAACAAATCTATGGCAGCTTCTCGGGCGGCTTTCAAAATGGGATAATCTGTAGTAAGATCGGCTATCTTAAAATTCAACATTCCACTCTGCCTTGTCCCTGCTAATTCTCCCGGACCACGTAGTTTTAAATCTACTTCGCTTATTTCAAAGCCATTAGAAGTTCGCACCATTGTATCAATTCGCACTTTGGCATCTTCACTCAAATTATTCGTTAACAAAATACAATACGATTTTTCCGACCCACGCCCTACTCTTCCCCTTAATTGATGCAATTGTGAGAGCCCAAAGCGATTGGCATTTTCAATCACCATAATACTGGCATTAGGCACATCTACTCCCACTTCTATCACGGTGGTGGCTACCATTATTTGTGCCTTTCCCGAATAAAACGCTTGCATTGCGGCTTCTTTTTCTTCATTACTCATCTTGCCGTGCACTTTGACCAATGTGTATTGCGGCGAAGGAAAAAACTTTTTCAACTCTTCATAACCACGTTCTAAATCTTCCAAATCCATCTTTTCACTCTCCTGTATCAATGGAAAAACAAAATACGCTTGTCGTCCTGCATCTACTTGTTCTTTAACAAATCGTAAAACATCCAAGCGTTTGCTATAATATCTGTGGGCTGTTATTACAGGTTTTCTATTAGGTGGCAATTCATCTAAGACAGACACATCTAAATCGCCATAAATAGTCATTGCTAATGTTCGCGGAATCGGCGTAGCCGTCATTACTAAAACATGTGGTGGAATATCTCCTTTAAGTTGAATCTTGGCTCTCTGTGCCACACCAAAACGATGCTGTTCATCAATGATCACCAATCCTAATTTTTTGAATTGCACAGTATCTTCAATTAAAGCGTGTGTGCCTATTAAAAAATGCAATTCTCCTGAAGTGAGTTGTTCATGAATTATCTTCCGTTCTTTTTGTGGTGTAGAACCTGTCAGCAATTTGACATTGATAGGAAGGGGTTGTAATAATTTTGAAATAGTTTGAAAATGTTGTTGGGCTAATATCTCGGTAGGTGCCATCATGGCTACTTGATAGCCGTTATCAATAGCAAAGAGTGCAGAAAACACAGCCACAATGGTTTTACCACTTCCCACATCGCCTTGAAGTAAGCGATTCATTTGACGTCCTGTTTTGGTGTCATTGCGAATTTCTTTAATCACACGTTTTTGGGCATTGGTTAATTCAAAGGGCAAGTGTTTGTGATAAAATTCATTAAAAAGTTCACCGACATTTTCAAAAACATATCCTTTACTCAATTTCATTTTTTTGTGCTGACGAGCAATGTCCAATTGAGCAAAAAATAATTCTTCAAATTTAAGTCGTTGTTGTGCTTTTTGAATTTGTTCTTTGTTTTCAGGTAGATGAATAAACTTATATGCATCTTGACGACTAATCAATTTATTTTTTTCAATAATTTCTTTTGAAAGATTTTCTGTGATTTGTAATTGTGGATAAGTTTGATAGATATTATAAATCCATCTACGAATATTTTCGCTATCAATCTTCCATTTTGACTTTTTCAAACGTTCAGTAGTATTATACACTGCGCATAAGCCCGTTTTGAATTGAATGATTTCATCGGTGGCTTCATCTATTTCAGGATGTTGGATATTGTAAGTATCTCTAAATTGATTGACTTTTCCATACGCAATATATGACTTACCAATTTTCAAAAACTTTGACAACCATTTAATACCATTAAAAAACACAAGATCTATTTTGCCCGTGGCATCTTTGAGTTGAGCAATAAGAACTTCTTTATTTCCAAAAGTATCTGTTTGTATATTTGTAATAATGCCTTTGACTTGTGCGTATTCTATGGTATAATTGATGGATTCAATAGAATGAATAACGCTTCTATCTTCATAACGAAAAGGAAAGTAATTAAGCAAATCAAAGACCGTAAAAACCCGTAATTCTTCGTTTAATATCTTAGCTTTATCAGGTCCTATGCCCTTTACATAAGCAATGTCTTGATAAAGTATATCTTTGTATTTAGTTTTCATTAAATGGGATTGGCATTAAAAATTAATCTCTGAAAACAAATTGATCTCTTTCTTTGATACAAAAGATTTAAATGTCTCTGGTAAAATAGCATTTTCTAAACTTTTTTGAGAAAAAAGAAATCTTCCATCGCATACAAAACCTAATTCAAACCAATTGACTTGATTAAGCAAATTCTTTAATTGTTCTAAATCTGCCTTCTCGTCTTTTGGAAATAATGCTAATACAGATCCATCATAATTTTTACAAGGATGTATAAAAAAAGGTTCTTTGTTTCTTGTTTTGGTATTGACATATATTCTTGGCTTATCACTAATATGATGTAATCTACCCCACTGCCACCAATTTGACTCATCAAAAGTTCGGATTTTTCTTTTGAGTAATTGATCTTTGAATTTTTCTAAATAAGGATGATACTTGTTAAATATCATTTTCTTTGTTTTTCCAGTTTTACAAGTTGCTGAGTAAACAAATTCAGTATCTCCTAACTCTTCATTTTCAAACACTCTATCTAAACCGCTCACTGCACCAACTTTTACATAAAAAATGTCTTTTAATTTTATAGGGTATTCATTGTCGGTAAATAATAATTGTCCATTTGAATATATGAATTGTTTAGTAATATTTGTTTTTCTTGAAAAGTTATCCTTCTCAAATCGCCAAATAATGCAATTAGGAGTGTATTCTCCGAAAATTCTTTGATCTCCCAAATCAATTAAATCTGTGATTGTGCCATTATCATAAATAAATTTATTAAGCAAAATACTTGACGTGGATTTTAAAAAATCTCTTGGAGTGATAAATATGAGTTCTCCACCTTTATTTAGATGCTTTATACATTTTTCAATAAAAAAAAGATACAAATTACTTCTTTTGTCAAAAAGCGATGATTTTATTTTATTTTTTGTAGTATCAGGGATATCTTGGTATCTTACATACGGGGGATTACCAATAATAGTATCAAATTTTTCAGTAGTAGGAAAATCGAAGAAATCAATATTAAGTGTTTTATCTTTAGGTAAAAAATCAATTAACTTAGAATCTACTTCTATAGCGATAAAATCACCGCTTAATTGGTTTGCGAAAGCCCCATTTCCTGCTGATGGCTCTAATGTTCTACCTTGATTCTTTTTAAGAGATAGCATTTGAGCCACTATATCGGGCGGAGTAAAAACTTGTCCTAAATGAGTAACATTAAACATATTCGGGAAAATATTTTTTGAAGTTAAAATATATTTCAGATCTTAATTTAATTGACTCACCAAATGTTTTAAGAATGAATTTTGAAGCAGAAGCATGAGATCGTTTTTGAAATTCTTTGTTTTCTTTCCATTTGCATTGAAAAGGCAAATTATTTCCGTTTGGAGTCAATTTTCTTAATCCTTTGAGAGAGTTAATAAATATGTCTTTTGCGTCATTTTTATTTAATACTAAAAAATAATAATCCTTATTGATATAAGTATTAATATTCTCTCTTAATTTTGAAAAATAAGTAAGCCAATCTATCTCATTATGAAAATCAGGCATTAATCCTGTCAATGCATAATAAATTCCTAATTTAACATTTAAGTTATCTGCTGAATTTGTTTCTGTTATCTTTATATTTACTGGATAAAAGATATCATTTTCAATAAATGAAAAGTCATGCCACGACCGTGCTTTTGGAACAGAAATATTAAAATTCGCTCGTATTAAATGAATAATTTCTTTTTCATTAAATGATGAATTAATTCTGCCATCATCAAAACTTTTACTTAGCTTAATGTTAGATTGAAGTAAAAAATTTTTAATTGCAATTAAAGTAGATGGGAAATGGTTACCTTTTTGTCCCTTCTTTGAACTCATAATTATTTTTATATTTTTCAAATGCAAAATTACATTAAATCTATTAAACTTGCTATTACTTTTATCTCATTCACTTAAAAAATTCTCAATTATCCAAATTCTATTGTGGAAAAAATTCTTTTGAATGTTTTCAATACGACCATTAAAACCTTATATTTAGCCCCCATTTATGGGCTGCTTAAAAAATTTACTTCTTCTTTTCTTTAAGATATTATTTACTTTTATTTTAATTTCAATTGTCAGTGTTTTAATTTTTAAGTGGGTGCATCCTCCTATCACTCCACTGATGATTAAAAGAATGATTGATCAAAAACTTAATGGAGAAGAATTAAAATGGAACTATCAATGGGTGGATTTAGAAAAAATATCGCCTAAATTACAGTTAGCCGTGATTTGTAGCGAAGACCAAAAATATCTTGAACATTATGGCTTTGATTGGGATGCTATTGAAAAAGCATTTGAACAAAATCAAAAATTTGGGAAAATAAAACGTGGTGGCAGCACTATTTCTCAACAAACCGCAAAGAATTTATTTTTATGGGATGGCAGAAGTTACATACGCAAAGGATTAGAAGCGTGGTTTACTTTTTTGATAGAAACATTTTGGAGTAAAGAAAGAATAATGGAAATGTATTTGAATATTATTGAAATGGGCAATGGAATTTATGGTGCAGAAGCCGCCAGTTTGTATTGGTTCAAAAAACACGCCTACCAACTCACAAAAGATGAATCCGCTGCCATTGCTGCTATTTTGCCTAATCCCCGAAAATACAAAGCCAATCCTTGCAGTCCTTATATTTGCAAGCGAAAAGAATGGATAAAACAACAAATGAATTATTGGGGAAATAAAATTGATTACAACAAATACAATGAAAATGAAAAATAAAACATTTCTTTTTTTAGTAGTATTCCTTTTCTTATTGGTGTATAATGCAGGCACCAACGAAACGAATAAAGTGATAGACAAATATGTTTCTATATTTTTTAATGCTTCACCAAAAGAAACAAAAACTTCATCTACAATAGAAAAACTCAATGCTTCTACATTACGAATATTAGCCAATAAAATCCACGAACATTACGAAAAATTATTTCAACACAAAGCATTCAATGGTTGTGTATTAGTGGCCATTGAAGATAAAATTATTTATGAAAATGCTTGGGGATACAGCGATATTCGGCAAAAACAATGTTTGAATACCAACAGTATTTTTCAATTAGCATCTGTAAGCAAAGTATTTACAGCAGTAGCCGTCTTAAAATTATATGAACAAAATAAACTACAATTAACCGACTTGGTTACAAAATATATTCCCGACTTTCCATACAAAGATGTAAGTATCCATCATTTATTAAATCACACAGCGGGCTTACCAAATTATTTACACTTAATGCCTGAAATTGGAAGACAAGATACAGTATTATCACATTGGTCAGTAATGGATTTTCTTATTCGCAAAAAACTTCGTCAAGAATTTAAAACAGGTAAAAGACATAAATACTGCAATACCAATTATGCTGTGTTAGCGTGTTTAATAGAAAAAATTTCAGGAATGTCTTATTCAGATTTTTTGAAAAAAGAAATTTTTATTCCTTTGAATATGAACCAAACAAATACCATTCATTATGTAGATATATTTGACGAAAACACTACCACTTCTCACGAATACAAAAGTCGGGCAGTACCTTTTTATGCAGGCGATTTTATACTGGGCGACAAAAGTATTTATTCAAGTATTCACGATTTATTTCAATTTAGTCAAGCATTTTTGAATGGTAAAGTATTAAAAGATAGTACTATTCGCTTAATGACTCAAGGTGTAAAAACAAATAGATACGGAATGCTTTATGGCTATGGAATAAGAAT
>JAOAIP010000001.1 GCA_026414605.1 Bacteroidia bacterium | reverse complement strand
GCCCATCACAATGACGGACTGCTGTAAGAGATTGCTTCGCCCTTTCTAAAAAGGGCTCGCAATGACGAAGGCGAGGCAGTGCTGCGGCTCGCTTCGCTCGCCACACCCTCCGCATCCCTCACGCGAAAGTTAGTTAAAAGTTGAAAGTAAAAAGTAGAAAGATTTATTACTGCCAAAGTGATGATTTCCCCAATCACACAAAAAATTATCTCTACTTTCAACTTTTCACTTTCAACTTTCTACTAATAAAAGGGGGTGAGTTTGGACTTCCCTTTCAATTTTTCCACTTAACTACCCAATTATGCAAAGAAACATTCTCATCACATACAATGTTCAGTTTTCATATTTTTTAAGATCTTTTACTGTGTTGGTTTTTCTGTGCTTTAGTTCTATGCTATTGGCTCAAAAAAACAATAAACAAGAAATTGTTGAAACTCCTCCTCCCGATTGGGTGAGCCACCGTCCCATTAGTTCAACTAAATATATTGGCATTGGCGTTGCTTCAAAAATCGGCAATCCTAATTATCAATTTGAAGCCAAAAAAAACGCCCTATACGACTTAAGTTCAGAAATACAAGTCAACATCTCTTCTAACTCAATGTTGTATTCTGTTCAAAACAACAATCAATTTTCTCAATCTTTCAACTCAATTATTAATCTCAAAAGTATTGAAAACATTGAAGGTTATAGGTTAGTAGACACTTATGAAAACGATAAGCAATATTGGGTATATTATGAATTAGATAAAGAAGAGTATGCCCGTCAAAAAGCCCTGAAAAAGAAAAACACCATCGCAAAAGCCGCTGAAATCATTAAACTTTCTCTTATTGATGATCAACAAAAAAATTATGCCGCAGGATTACGAAAAAAAATTCAAGCGTTTTCTGTATTAGTTCCCTACTTAAATGAAGAAATTGATTTCTCAGAGCATAATATCCCGAATATTAAAACTATTTTTGATCTCACTAAAGAAATTCAAATTCAAATTCAAGCCATTAGTATTGAACCTCCAAAAACAACTCCTATCTTAAAACCCTATCAACAAAAATATACCCCCATCTCTGTAAACGTTTTTATCAACAAAAATCCTTTAATACAATTCCCTTTTTCTTGTAATTATGACGATGAGATATTACAAACACAAGACAAATGTATTTCTAATCAAAAAGGAATTCTTGAAGTTACACCCATTTATGTAACCGCCAACTTTCAAATGAGTAGTATAGAACTTCAACCCGATTTAGACGCTTTGACTCAAAACGATTCTATAAGCCCTACTAATCTTCGTTTTTTGAAAAGTTTCATCCAACTTCCCAAGTTTAGCATTGCTGTTTCTATTCAACCTATCAATATTTATTTGATCACTAAAGAATTAAATTTCAACAAACCTAATAATAATGCTATTATTAAAAACTTGGTATTTAATAAACTAAAAACCAACGAAATAAGCATTATCAACGATTCTACACAAGCCGATTATATTGTCAAAATAATTAGCAATACCAATGAAGATGACAATAGCGACGATTTGAAAAAACAATTTAATTTATACCTTGCACAACTTAATGTAGAACTGGATTTGTATAACAAAGAAAAACAAATTATTTATCACCAAAGCATTAATGATATTTATGGCTATGGAACAAGTTTGACATTAGCAGGATCTAATACATACAATAGTGAAAAACTCACGCCTCGCCTTACAGAAGCATTATTTTACTTAAAGAGAAAAATAGTGTGGTATTGAGATGAAATATGTAGAGTTTGTGAAAAAGCCAAAATTTAGTTTCCAACTTAATCCCTTCGGGATAATTTTTAAACCCTTAAAATTATTAAGTGCAAAGATTTTTAGGAAAGTTTGATAAAATAATTGCACAAAAAGACGAAAAGTAATATTGACTTAATAAACACCAATTGGTTGAAAATTTTTCACCAAGACCGAAATAACATTTCAATTTCCTTAAAAAACCTATTATTCAAAATTTTAAATCTACACAGTTACTTTTTTCAACACATCTGCCATTGTTTTTCCAATTAAGGCAGGGGATTCACATACAGTAATTCCACATTCACGAAGGATAGCCATTTTGGCTTGGGCAGTATCTTCTTTTCCACCTACAATAGCACCGGCGTGCCCCATTGTTCTTCCTTTGGGGGCTGTTTGTCCTGCTATAAATCCTACAACGGGCTTTTTATTTCCGGTGTCTCTTATCCATCTGGCGGCTTCGGCTTCTAAAGTTCCACCAATTTCACCAATCATTACAATACCTTCTGTATCGGGGTCGTTCATTAATAATTCTACGGCTTCTTTGGTTGTAGTTCCAATAATCGGATCGCCCCCAATTCCAATAGCCGTAGATATTCCTAATCCTGCTTTGACAATTTGATCTGCGGCTTCGTAAGTCAGTGTTCCTGATTTAGAAACAATGCCTATTTTGCCCTTTTTGAAAACAAATCCAGGCATAATACCTACTTTGGCTTCTTCTGCTGATATAACGCCAGGACAATTAGGACCTATCAAACGGGATTTTTTATCTTTAAGGTATTCTTTGACCATCACCATGTCTTTTACAGGAATGCCTTCTGTAATGCACACGATGACTTCAATACCTGCATCAGCGGCTTCCATAATAGCGTCTGCCGCAAAGGGGGCAGGTACAAATATGATAGACACATTGGCATTTGCTTCTTTCACTGCATCATGAACAGTATTAAACACAGGACGGCTTAAATGTTTAGTACCTCCTTTTCCTGGTGTAACACCTCCTACTACATTGGTTCCGTACTCAATCATTTGAGTAGCGTGAAAGGTACCTTCATTTCCTGTAAATCCTTGAACAATAACACGTGAATTTTTATTAACTAAAACACTCATAAACAAATTTTATTTTAGGCGACAAATGTAAAGAATAAATTATTATTAAGCACCAAAAAATCCTGCATCGGCATCTACAATTGCATTTATTTCGTTGTACAACTGATCATAAGAATCAAACATATTGGGTTGACTTGAATGATGAATGCTTGGTTTATCGGATTTTTCAATGTATTTTTTCAAAATATCGTTAATTTGATCATCTCCATACACAACGGCGTCTGAATAATCAATGGCTAATTTATACAAATCCGTAACATTAGCAGATTCAAGAATGGGTTTTACATCTTTTTTAGTAAGGCCATCAAAAGATAATTTTTTAAATAATTTTTCAGGATTGATTTTTACATCTTCTTCAGGATGACTATACACAGAAGTTACAATTTTTGCTTCGCTAAAATAGGGTTCATCATAAAAGTATTTACGAATATACACGGGCAACAAAGCACTGTACCATCCTCCTATATGCACAATATCAGGATGCCATTGTAAGTTCTTTATGGTTTCTAAAATACCTTTGGCGTAAAAAATAATTTTATCGGCGTTATTCTTATAGATTTGATGGGTGTCATAATCATAATACGTGCCTCTTTCTTGGAAAAACACTTCGTTATCAATAAAATATACTTGCATTCTCACGCCTGGCATAGACGCCACTTTAACAACCAATTGATAATCGACATCGTCAACAACTACATTTGCACCCGACAATCGGATGACTTCGTGCAGTTGATGTCTTCTTTCGTTAATGCTTCCAAATCGGGGCATAAATGTTCTGATTTCTCTTCCTCTATCCTGAATGGATTTGGGTAATTGTCTAAACGTTTGGCTCATTGGATGATCATCTACAAAGGGTGCTATTTCCTGACATACATACAATACTCTCATTTTTCTTCTATTCAGAATACTCATAGCAAAAAATTTTTTGCAAAGATACTAAAAAAAATTAGGGTAATTTACATAAAAATGTAGCAAAATAATGTTAATTTAATGATTTACAAATATTTAAATTGTTGGCTTTGGGGGAAGAAAACCTATTTTTATAGAACATAAACCTGAAATTAAAAAATTTAGCATTTGTTGAAAAAATCAAAATTTTTTACTACTAGTTTATATTTTACCACAAAGAAAAATTTACACAAAGTTCACAAAATATCCTTTATACGTTCTATTTTGTCCATACGGGAAAAATTTTAAATATCAATAATGCTACAAAGATCACGTCCCTGCGGGACTTTCAACTAATGCGGGCTTCGCCTTGTGTTGTGTTATTTTGCCCCTTCGGGGCTATCCATATTTTATCACAACGATAAAATCATTTTTAAATTTCTACTTAACACCACTGAAGATTGCTCTACTCCTCAAAAAAGAATTTGCCAATTTTTTTGCTTACTGCAAATAAAACAATTTTGGTTTTTAAAAAATACAAATTCTTTTAATCGCCATCTAATAAGTCGCCTAAGCCGCCAAGAATGCTGCCCTCTTCTCTTCTATTGGTAGATGTAGCAAAGGAAAGTATTCTTCCTGCTAAACGGCTAATTGGTAAGGATTGTAGCCAAACTTCACCGGGTCCTCTAAGTACCGCAAAGAATACGCCTTCGCCACCGAACAAAGTATTTTTTATGCCTCCTACAAATTGAATATCATAATCTACAGTGCTTGTAAATGCTACTATACATCCTGTATCTACTTTTATTAATTCGCCTGCTTGTAAGGTCTTATGAATGATATATCCACCGGAGTGCATAAATGCCATTCCATCACCTTCTAATTTTTGCATAATAAAACCTTCTCCACCAAACAAACCTGCACCTAATCTTTTTTGAAATTCTATACCAATACTCACACCTTTTGCAGCACATAAAAAACTATCTTTTTGACAAATAATTTTTTCATTGTATTGCATTAAGTTGATAGGAATGATTTTCCCTGTATAAGGTGCGGCAAAGGTTACCTGTCTTCTATTTGAAGATACATTGGTATAGGCAGTTATAAACAAGTTTTCTCCTGTAAGGAGTCGTTTGCCTGCTGAAAACAATTTGCCCAAAAAAGATTGTTGCGAACCGTCGCCAAAAATGGTTTCCATTTTAATTCCATCGTCCATATACATCAAACTGCCTGGTTCTGCTACTACAGTTTCATTAGGGTCTAAGATGATTTCTACACATTGAAGTTCTTCTCCATAAATTTTGTAATCAATTTCGTGGTTTTTCATAGGTTTTAATTTTTAAGTGGTTTAATTTTTTTGGTGAAATTTAGTGTTTTTTTAGGGAAATTTACTCACCCCATTTTATTAGTAGAAAGTTGAAAGTGAAAAGTTGAAAGTAGAGATAATTTTTTGTGTGATTGGGGAAATCATCACTTTGGCAGTAATAAATCTTTCTACTTTTTACTTTCAACTTTTCACTTTTGACTAAAATTCGCGTGAGGGATGCGGAGGGCGGCGAAGCCGGTACTGCCTCGCCTTCGTTAGTCATCGTCATTACGAGGGCGTAGCCCGAAGTAATCTCTAATTAGGACGAATGTCAATTCCTTTTGAGATTGCTTCACTTCGTTCGCAATG
>JAOAIP010000033.1 GCA_026414605.1 Bacteroidia bacterium | reverse complement strand
GGGGATGTCTTCGCCTTCGACCAGCATAAAGCCCCGGCTCTGGATATCGTACTTCATGGCCAGAAGGTCGTCGCCCGCCAGTACAATCCCTGTTGAAAGCATGCCTTCGGGAGTTATCAGCAAGCGCAGCGTTCCATCGGTCAAGCAAAAGCCCTCCTCGAAAGGGCACCTTACCTTATCATAGCCCAGTTCACGGAAAAAATAATACTCTTTCAGGGGGTCGGCCACTGAGAGATTTAAAAACATGGAATGAAAGATGCCTTTTTTCATATTTTAATTGTCGAACTTCTTGGAGGTAAAGGTAATTAAAGAAAACGTTTTTCCAAACCTGGTCTGATAAATCGTTATCAAAGCTATATTTAGACGTTGCCTGATGGTTATCCGGATACTACTAACTCAGCCATAAAAAAACCCTGCCACTTGGCAGGGCGTTGCAAATTTCGTAGCCCGTAGGGGAATCGAACCCCTGTTACAAGGATGAAAACCTTGCGTCCTAACCCCTAGACGAACGGGCCTTGTGATTTGCGGCGGCAAATATAGGTAATAGTTTCCTAATTTTCCAAATTTATTTTTTATTTTTTCAAAAATTTTTTCTCCCAAAGCAATAAGACACACTATTAACCTTATTTTGCAGGATAAATCACTAAGCATCTATAACTAATTTTGCCTTTCTATGCCCTGAAATGCTGTTGGATTTGTTTTCACAGGACTTAACTTGTGCTAGTATATTTCGCCTTATTGTTTTCCTTTCTCATCTAACTCTCTTACTTAGAAAGGGAGAACCAAAGGGAATGAGTTAGCCACATTCATTTCCTACAACACTAATCACCCATAGTCAAGTAACGATTAAATTACGTATTTTTGTCAAAAAAAATGAAAATAGCACTTGTTCAAACCTCACTCTTTTGGGAAGATAAAAATAAAAACCTTCAACATTTTACTTCCATTATTGAATCTCAAAAAGAACCAATAGATGTTTTTGTATTACCCGAAATGTTTACTACGGGCTTTTCAATGAATAGTTCTCAATTATCTGAAAAATTAGGTGATAGCACAACGCAATGGATGATTAATTTAGCACTTAAAAAGAATGTTTGTATTGTTGGAAGTTTTATTACTACCGATGAAAAAAATTATTTTAATACACTTGTGTGGGCTTATCCCGATGGACAATATCAGTACTATCACAAACGACATTTATTCAGAATGGCAGGAGAAGATAAACATTACACCGCAGGCACAAGAAAAACAATTATTGAATATAAAGGAATTCGTTTTTTACCTTTGATTTGTTATGATTTGCGTTTCCCTGTTTGGAGCAGAAATAAAATAGGAACCCCCGAAGAATATGATGTATTGTTGTATGTAGCCAACTGGCCAGAAGTAAGAATAGATGCGTGGAAAAAGTTATTGGATGCACGATCTATTGAAAATTTATGCTATACCATTGGCGTTAATAGAATAGGCATTGATGGCACTGGCAAGCCATACAATGGTCAAAGCAAAGCAGTAAATTTCAAAGGCGAAGTAATTGCTTCATTAGAAGATAAAGATAGTGTAAAAATAATTGAAGTTAATAAACAAGAGTTGATGAGTTTTAGAGAAAAATTTCCTGCCTACTTAGATGCAGATAATTTTGAAATTTATATTTAAGAACAAATGATTTAAAATCCTGTAATAATCCCAATTTGTATGTAAGGATTTGGATACAAAGAATAATTAGAGTTATAATTGAGATTATACAAAATAGAAGTAAACATATAAGCATTGGCACCTATCATATATCGCACTCCCCCACCCAACCAAAAATTTTGTATCCACATTCTATCTTTTTGTAACTGATTATTAGCGATAGTATAAATGCTCCTATTTAGCATATCCCATCCTGTTTGAAAAAATAAACTTTGCAGAAAATAAACTCTGGCTAATGTTCTAAAACCATAAACATCAAAAGTATAACGATATCCATAGTTGATTCTATAATAATTATACACAGGTCCTGCACCTAAAAACAAATAATCAGATACTGAGTATCCTACCAATGGAGATATATCAATAAAAGTAGCATTAGTTGAAGAGAAAAAAGCAAAGTTCCCACCTACTCTAATTTTTTCAGGCCAATGAAATTCCTTTTTAGATTTTTCAGAATCTTTTTTTGGCGACTTGAAATAAGTACTATCATTTTGCGAAAAGACATTTGTAACCAATGCACTCATTACACTCAAAATCAAGTAAAAAATTTTAGTTTTCAACATCTGCATTTATTTTTTTATATTAGCCACAAATTTACATAAAATATGCTTGTTTTAATAACTGGTGCATCTAAAGGAATAGGACTTGAAACAGTTAAGTATTTGCTTTCACTTCAACACAATGTTATAGCCGTTTCAAGAAGCCCATTGTCATTGACACATCCTCATCTTTTATCCATTCAAGGAGACATAAGAGATGAAAATACAATTAAAATGTGCAAAGAACATTTGGAGAAAAATAATTTATCATTGGATGTTTTAATCAATAATGCAGGATATCTTGTTAATAAACTATTTGAAGACATTCATTTATCAGAATTACAAGAAGTATATTATACCAATGTCTTTGCACCTTTTATATGGATACAACAATTATTACCCTACTTAAAAAAATCTCAACATTCGCATATTGTCAATATCAGTAGTATGGGAGGAATTTTAGGTTCGCAAAAATTTCCAGGATTAAGTGCTTACTCTTCATCCAAAGGATCATTAAGTATTTTGACAGAATGCTTAGCCGAAGAACTAAAACCCTTTACTATATCTTGTAATGCTTTAGCCCTTGGGGCGGTTCAAACAGAAATGCTCAGTCAAGCGTTTCCTCACTTTAAAGCCCCACTTACATCACAAGAAATGGCTGAATTCATCGGATGGTTTGCATTAAATGGTCAAAAATTTTTTAATGGTAAAATTTTACCTGTGGCTATTACAACTCCATAACTTTTAATACATTTGCCCAAAGATAAATATGAAAACGTATTACAAATATTTTACCACCATTTTTGTTTTATTGGGGAAATTAGCATTTTCTCAAGAATTAAAATTCACAGCCCATTTCTTTCTTAATGGTCAAGCATTAAATAATGTTCAAGTTTCTATTTATGACGCTATTACTAATAAATTAATTGAAGAAAATAATACGGACAAATCCAATAAATATAAAATTAACTTAGAAACAGGAAACGATTATAAAATATATTTTTCACATCCTAATATCCATAAAATGTTTATAGAAATTGTGAGTCGTACAATGTCCGAAAACGATGCCTTAAATAGTTATTATTATCAAATGGATACTGTAGAACTTATCCCCTCTTCTGAAAAAGTAGATAAAAATGTATTAGAAAAAAATCCTTTACATAAAATCATCTTTAATCAAGAAACAAAGCAATTTGAATATGATAAAGCATACAATGAAATGATTCTTCCAAAAATTTTTATGGAAGAAGAATCTGAACAAGAACAAAATATAAGTAAACCCATTAAAATACCATACAATTTAGCAGGAACATTATTTATTAAATATGGTAATAATTCAACCCCTTTATCTAAAAAAGACGTTGTCCTATACAAAATCAATAACCTGCCCCATTCGGCTAAATTAACCAACAATTTTGGACAATTCTTCTTTAATAAAGTTTACATTGATAGCACAAAATCATTATTTATTGATTTAAAAGAAAAAGAAGCCATTGGTAAAACACTAATTTTAGCCGACTCTAAAAAAAATCTTTTGTATGAAACCAAAATAACCGATACAAAAATTGAAATTCCACTTTCGCAAACCCTTGTTCATTCCTTAATTGATAATCGTTTTTCATTTTTTATAGGTGGTAAAATTTACAAAGAAAGCGATACTTCTGTGGCCTTTTATGCAGACGAACCTGTATTTTTATTAAATCAAAAAGGCACTGTGATTCAAAGTACTAAAACAAATGTATTTGGGGGTTTTGTATTTCAAGATATAAAACCAGGGAATGTATATCAAATTGCTGTCCCAAAATCTGCATTCAAAAAACCCTATCAAGCCAAACTTTACAACAACCTGGATGAACCCATCTGCCAAATAGATAGCACCCTGGAAGATAACCAATTAGTATGTGCATTCAGATCAGAAAGTAATAAAAAATTTGACAATCTTGTATTAAACGAATCGGTCTTAAAAATGAATATCAAAGGAAAAGTGTATAATGAAAACACCAATAATCCTGTATCCAATTTAAAAATTTATCTCATCAATGAAAATGGCAAAATAATAGATAGCACCATAACCGACAATTTTGGATCTTTTATTTTTGCTTTTGTACCTTATATGAAGTATTCATTTAAATTTTATGATCCTTCAAATAGCATTGTTACAAGTTCCAAAATTTTGCTTTATTCTTCTAATGACCAACTTGTCAAACTACTGTATATGATTAAAAACAATCCCTTTATTTTTAATTTATTAGATTATGAACAAAAAAAATTAAATGAAATTTATTCAGAAGATCCTTGGCTCAATGTAACTTCACTTAAACTTAAAAATAAAAACATTCCTACCATTTCTGAACATATTTATTTTGAAACCAATCAATATAAAATAACTACCGAAGCAGAAAGAGTATTGAAAAAAATACTCACTGTATTATTAGCCAATCCTCAATTTCACATAGAAATTAGAGCATACACAGACAGTCGTGCAGATGATAAATACAATTTAGAATTAAGTCAAAAAAGAGCCCTTGCAGTAAAAAATTATTTGATTGAAAAAGGTATATCTTCGGATAGAATAACCGCCATAGGATTAGGCGAAGAAAAAATTTTGAATCACTGTAAAAACGGCGTCCCTTGTACAGATGACGAACACGCCGTCAATAGAAGAGTAGAGTTTGACTTAAAAGTAAAATAAACAAGATCTGTCTATTTTTTTCAATGAGTTTTTATCTTAAAAAATAAATTACTTATACTTGCCGCCAAAGAATTAAGAATTATGAGTTTTAATGAACAAAATCAAGAATTTGAAAACAATGCTAATGCCAGAGTAATCAAGGCAGGAAAACGCACTTATTACATTGACATTAAAGAAACAAGAACGACCAATCAATCCTACATCACAATTACTGAAAAGAAAAAAGTAATGGATGATTTAGGAAACTTCAGATTTGAAAAACACAAAATCTTTTTATACCCCGAAGATTTTGATAAATTCTTATCTGCCTTGCAAGATGCGGTAGCCGAAATTCAAGCAAAGTAATCACCGCAATCAATGGCTCATCCAAAAATAGGTGAGCCATTTTTGTTTGTATTAACATTTATTTTATTTATTCATTAAAGTTTGGAACAATTTTTAGTATTAAATCTAAACAAAAAATTAAAATTATGAAAAAAGCCATTTCACTTGTTGCTTTTATATTTGGTGCCTATATTCTATCTGCACAATCATTAGAAAGTGCTATTAAAAAATCAAACAACGATCAACTGGATGCCGCTACATCCGAATTCCTTCAATTATTAAAAACCAATCCTGATAAGGGAGAAATTTATTTTTATTTAGGAGAAAATTATTTCAAAAAAGGAATATCAGATAGTGCATTATATTACTATCAAAAAGGAATAGAAAAAAATCCAACCTATCCATTAAATTATGTTGGTTATGGTAAAATCCTTTGGTATCAAGGAAAAACAGAAGACGCAAAAGCACAATTTTTCAAAGCCAACAGCATTTCTCAAAATAAAAATGCCGAAGTATTTAGAAAAATGGCAGAAGTGTATATCAATGCACCACAAAAGAATTTAGACGAAGCCATTGAACTTATCAACAAAGCAATGAAGTTAGATCCAAAAAATCCTCAAAATTATATTTTAATGGGAGATGCTCTGCTTGAAAAAAATCCAACGGATGGTTCACCTGCTATTAAACAATATCAAGAAGCCATCAAATTAAATCCTCAATCTGCTATTGGACTTTTGAGAATTGGAAAACTTTATGAAAGAGCAAGAAATTATCAATTAGCCGTAGATCACTACGAAAAAGCCATTAATGTAGAACCTAATTATGCCCCTGCTTATCGTGAATTAGCCGAATTATACCACAAAGCAAACAAAGATAACAAAGCCATTGAAATGTATCAAAAATACTTACAACTCAACAATACTACTGAAGCCCGTTACCGCTACGCTTCCTTCTTGTTTGACAAAAAGGACTATGAAGAAGCCATCAAAGAAATGGAAGCATTAAAATCCCAAGGTTTTGATAATCCTTATGTCAACCGCATTTTGGCTTATTCATATTATGAACTCGGTGATAAAAAAGACAAAGATGCTTACACCAAAGGACTTAACTACATCAATAAATTTTTTGAAAAAGCAGGCAACAACTTTAAATACCTTCCTTCTGATTACAAATACAAAGCATTGTTATTACTCAAAAACAATCAAGATTCATTGGCTCAACAAGAAATTAATAAAGCAATAGAAATGGATTCTACATTAAAAAATGAACTCTACAAAGAAGTCGCCAAAACATTTTTAAAAAATAAAAAATATACTCTTGCTGCAAACTATTTTGACAAAATAAATCCTAACTCTATGGACAATCAAGATTGGTTTGAAGCAGGACGTGCCTACTATTTTAATAAACAATTTGACAAAGCAGATACTGCCTTTGGAAATGTTATTGCTAAACTCCCTAACTTTGATCTTACCTATATTTGGAAAGGCCGCACCAAAGCCAATTTAGACCCCAAAAATGAAAAATGGCTGGCATTCCCATATTATGATAAATATCTCTCATTAGTAAAACCCGAAGAAAGAAATACACCTGCGAAAAAGAATAACGTTATAGAGGCCTGCGAATACCTTGGTTATTATTATATGGCTCAAAAAAACAAAGATAAAGCAACAGAGTACTTTACAATCATAAAAGAATTAGACCCCAATAATGCCAAAGCCCAAGCATTCTTTAAATCTTCATCTCAACCACAAAAAGGAAAGTAATTTTTTTGAAAATTACAGATTTAGTATACCTTTTGTGCATTGACTTAATCAAGTTTTCCTAAATGTCTTACTTGATAGTTTAATAATCCCGAAGGAATTAAATGGAATAAACTTTAATTCTTCTTGTATAAACTAATCATTTTTTCTGCTATTCTATGTGGAAAAAATAAATCAGTATTATTTAATGAGTTTAAAAACTCTTGTATTCTTTTATCATCAAAAAAATCCTTCAATAGATATTCAGAAAGAATTTTCTTTAAACGTTTATTATTTTGATTTTTTCTTTTAATTTCAATAAAACCTGTTTTTTGTATTAATTCATGATATTTAATGAGTGTTGTATAAATTTGTTCCAATCCTTCTTTTGTTAATGATGAAGCAGGAATGACAGGCACTTGCCAATTTTCTAACTCGTGTTTGAAGAAATGCAATGCCGATTTAAATTGAGCAGCAGTTAATTTGGCTTTTTGTATATTATCTCCGTCGGCTTTTGTAATTACAATTCCATCGGCCATTTCCATTATTCCTCGCTTTATTCCTTGAATTTCATCACCACTGGCAGCCAACATTAATAACAAAAAGAAATCTGTAATATCTGCTACTTCGGTCTCACTTTGTCCCACGCCCACTGTTTCTACAAATATCCAATCAAAGCCCGCTGCTTCACATAGTAACATTGTCTCATACGTTTTGGATGCGACACCGCCCAATACACCTCCACTTGGTGATGGTCTTATAAAAACAGAAGGATGACGAGATAAATCTTGCATTCTTGTTTTATCGCCCAAGATACTTCCCCGAGATGTGGTGCTACTGGGGTCAATGGCTAATACGGCTAAGTGATGCCCCCTTTCTACACAATACATTCCAAAGGACTCAATAAAGGTACTTTTGCCTACACCAGGACTTCCTGTAATTCCAATACGAAAAGAACGACCTGTATATGGTAAAATACTATAAAGTATTGATTCTGCTATTTTTTGATGTTCTCTTTTATTAGATTCAATGATGGTAATCGCCTTTGCTAAAAGAGCAATGTCTTTATTTAAAATACCTTGAACATACTCTTCTGGCTTTAATAACATATTAAAACTTTAAGTGTCTTACAGATATACCTTGATTTTTTATTTCCAATAATGATTTTATCCCAATATCAAGATGCATTTCAGTATATTGTTGTGTAACTGTTTTATCCTTCTCTTCGGTTTTAACGCCTTCAGGAATCATAGGTTGGTCGGTAACTAATAATAATGCACCCGTTGGAATTTTATTTGCAAAGCCAACGATAAAGATAGTAGCCGTTTCCATATCTATTGCCATGGCTTTAATTTTGCGTAAGTAATTTTTGAACTCTTCGTCGTGTTCCCAAACGCGTCTATTGGTCGTATACACAGTTCCTGTCCAATAATCTTTGTTTTCAAGGCGGATAACATAAGATACTGCTTTTTGTAAATTAAATGCAGGTAGAGCAGGAACTTCGGGTGGAAAATAATCGTTGGAAGTACCTTCTCCACGAATAGCCGCAATAGGTAATATCAAATCACCAATTTGATTTTTCTTTTTTAAGCCACCGCATTTTCCTAAAAACAATACGGCTTTGGGCTTGATAGCACTTAATAAGTCCATCACTGTGGCGGCTGCTGCACTTCCCATTCCAAAGTTAATAATAGAAAGTCCTTCTGCGTGAGCACTAATCATTGGCTTTCCATATCCTTTTACTTCTGTATTGTATTTTTTGGCAAATAATTCTACATAATTTGTAAAATTACATAAAAGGATGTATTGTCCAAATTCTTCTAAGGGAACTCCTGTATATCTTGGTAACCAGTTGGTTACAATTTCTTCTTTGGTAGTCATAAATTTTATTTTAGGTTAAGATGGTTGTTTAGAATGAGAGGATTGAGAATTAAGTACTTGATTTTGGATATTAATAGATTCTTCGTGAAGCAAACTAAGCAGTTGATGAATAAAATTTTCACGAAGTTGTAATTCTTTGGCTAAATTTTTTCTGGATTGTAATATATTTTTCCATCGGGATAATTGAAATGCAGTTACTTTGTGTTCTTTTTTGTAATGAGCAATTTGTGTAACTATTTCTAATCTTTTAGCAATAAGATGCAAGAGATCTTCGTCAATTTCATCAATAATTTGGCGAAGGATATTTAATTTGTTGGTAAATAAAGGGTCATTAGAAGTTGTTGTATAAAAGGTTATTTGATTTAATAGATGCTTGAGTTCAGTAGGTGTAATTTGTTGTTCTTTGTCACTCAAGGCAATGGAAGGTTGTATATGGGTTTCTATCATTAAACCATTTAGACCTATATTCATTGCTTTTTGAGCAATTTCAAAGAGATATTCTTTTTTGCCTGCAATGTGGCTTGGGTCGCAAATAATAGGAATATCGGGGAATATTGTTTTTAGTTCTAATGGAATTTGCCATAAGGGTTTGTTACGGTATTTTTCATTGCCATAATAAAAGAATCCCCGATGTATAGCAGCAATACTTTTTATCCCAGTGTTTTGAATTCTTTCAATAGCCCCTATCCATAATTTAATTTCAGGATGCATTGGATTTTTAATCAAAACAGGGATATTAGTAGAATGTAATGCTTGGGCTATTTCATTGACACTAAAAGGATTGGTAGTTGTTCGTGCACCTATCCATACAGCGTCTATTTCGTATTTTAGGGCTAATTCAACGTGTGAAGGGTGTGCTACTTCTATGCAGGTAGAGATATTGTATTCCTTTTTGGCTTTCAAAAGCCATTTTAATGCTTCTTCTCCAAATCCTTCAAAACTACCGGGTCTTGTTCGTGGTTTCCATATACCTGCACGAAAATATCTTACTTGTTGTATTTCACTAATTTGTTTAGCCGTATTTAAAATTTGTTCTTCACTTTCTGCACTACAAGGTCCTGCAATGATAATAGGTTGATTATATTCATTAAAGATATTCATACACTCTCATTAGTATTTTTTATAAGAATACGATCCGTAGCCATAGCCATACCCGTAACCATATTTATAGCCGTATTTATTGTAGGCATAATAACCTGATTTTTTTATACTGATGCCATTCAATATCAAGTAAAGATTTTCAATTTTATTTTCATTGGCAAGTTGATTGATGAATTTGATTGTTCTTCTTGTAGCAATTTTGGCATTGATTGTAAATATCTTTAAATCTGAAAATTGCATCAAATAAAGGGCATCTACTAATAATCCAGCAGGAGGCGTATCTATGATAATATAGTCATACTTTTGTTCAAGGTATTCCAGTAATTTGTTTAAGTTGTTAGATAAAAGCAAATCAGAAGGATTGGGTGGTGCGTCTTTTCCTGCAAGATAAACGTCTAAGTTATTTATAAAACAAGTGTATCTAATTTCATCAATAGATGCTTGATTGGATAAATAAGCCGCAATACCTTTATCTGGATTTAATTTGAGGGCACTGTATATTCTTGGTTTATGTAAATCTAACTCCAACAATGCTACTTTATTATTAGATTTTGCAAGAAGTGCCGCAAGATTAATCGATAAAAATGTTTTTCCTTCATTGGGTAAATAGGAAGTAAAAAGAATTTTTTTTGTAGGTGTATCCTTAGAAGTATATTTTATACTGGTAATTAAACTTCTCATTGCATCGGTAATAGGAGCATAAGGTTCTTCAATACTAATAACAGAATTTTCATTTATATTTTTTTGAAATGGAACAACTCCTAATAGGGGTAATGAAGTTAATTCCTTTAAATGTTCTGGGTCTTCAATTTTGATAAAAAATAATACACGAAGGATAATAATTAATAATGCTATGCCCAACCCAAATGATAAGAAGGTATTTCTAATTTTATTTTTATCGGGCTTTACAACACCCATATTTCGGGGCTTTTCTATGACTTTAACATTAGGCGAAATAGATGCTTTAGCAATGCGGGTGTTGGCTCTTTTTTCAAGTAAAAAGGAATATAATTTTTGATTGATTTCTACTTTTCTTTGAATATTCAGAATATCTCTTTGTTTAGGAGGAATGTATTTAAATTTTGAAACAAAGGTATTAATTTCATTATCCAAATTTTCTAATAATTTATAGGTGGCTTTTCTTGAATTAGTAATATATACAAGCAAATCTTGTTTTAGCCGTCTTATATTTTGTTTTAAATTAGCGATATTGGGGTTATTATCTGTATTAGATCCATATTGGTCGTTTAATTTTAATTGTAATTGATAGAGTTCTGTAACTGCATTGGGCAAAAATCCTTGTTTTTCAAGGATAAATACATTAGGGGGCAAAAATTGAGGATCTTTATCTTCTATGATGTATTTTTCCAAATCATTAAGGGCTTCAATTTGCATCTTTAACTGATTTTTTTGGCTTTCGTATTCCGTTAGTTTATCCAAATAATTTTTTTGTTCCCAATCTAAATCAAGGATATTGTGAACATCTTTGTAATATTGCATAGAATCTTCTACGCCCTTTAAGGTTGCAGAAATTTCGGCTAATTGTTTATCAATGTATTGTAAGGTTTTTTCATTGAGTTCTAATCTTGTTTTAAGTGTGCTTTGCATATACACTTTGTTGAGTGTGTCTAATACAATAACAGCACGTTCGGGAATAACATCTTCTAAAGATATTTTCAAAACATTTGTATAATCTGGATTTTCAACATTTAAGGTAGAAATATAATTCTTGATTAAAAATTCTTTTGAATGAATTACAATTTCATAATTAATAGTAGAAAGTGACAATGCAGTTTGCATTGTGAGATTGGCAGTTCGTGTAACTAATAAGTTTAAATCGGTATCTATTAACTCTTTGTCAAAAAAACCTTTTTTAATTATCTCTCCATCTTTTGATGGAATACGCAATTCATACGAAGCATAATTTAATATCTTGAATTGAATGGGTATTTCATAAAATGCAGGATTGATATTATTGACTTTTATATTAAATGGCATTCCACTAAATTGTTCCGTAGTTCTCACTTTGCCTTTGATATAATAAGACACTTGTAATACATCTTTTAATCGATCAATGGTTTCTTCCATTATGTCGTATGATTTTATCACACGAATTTGATTAGAATTATCAATATAAGTAGTATAGGCAGAAGAATACATATTTTCTTCTGAAATAATATTTTTGTCGTAGAAATCTTTTATGTTTATTAAAAGTTGTGTAGACGCTTGATAGATATTGGTAAGTTTGTAAGTGTAAAAATAGCCTAAGACATAAGATACTATCAATGCAATAATCGGAATATACCAATTTTGCCGAACAATCCTTAAAATGGCTTGAATATCTTTTTCGCTAATAATTCCTGATTGATTATTTTTCATTGATGAATAATTAGGTGTGTATTAAAGTATTAGAAATACTTTTTATTTTTTCAGGTATTACTTGATGTAAAAGTTCATTGGCAGGATAATGAATGGCTTTCATATTTAATGATTGTGCAGATTCAATATGTGTCAGTGTATCATCAAAATAAATCGTTGAGGACAAATCCAATTGATTTTCTTTTATTACTTTTTGAAATAATTTAATATCTGGCTTACGATAACCAATTCTACACGAATAATATACTTTGTCAAATAAAATTTCTAAGGATTCTATGTTATGAAAACGATTCAGCATTTCTTCAAAACACTGAATATGCGTTTCGCAAGTATTGCTTAATAAAATTAATTGGTAAGATTCCCTTAATGTTTTTAAATAATTAATGTTTTCTTTTGGAATAGGTAATAACATTGAATTCCACGCATCTTTGAGATAGTATAATTCTTTATCAAATTCCAATAAATCACTCAATTCTTCAAAAAATTCTTTTTCAGTAATTTTCCCTAATTCAAATTTTTGTATAATTTGATGTGGATAACCAAATTTCATCCATTCTTGAATATCTTTATTGGTATAAGATAAAAATTTTTGTCTTGTAAGTTCTGTATTTAGTGGCAATATCACACCACCTAAATCAAATATTATAGTTGGTTTCATAGTTATGCAAATAAAGGATATTTCAACATCATTTGATTCACTTTCTTTTTAATTTTTATTAAAGCAGATGGATTATCTTTGTTTTTAATAGTGTCGTCAATAAGTTCAACAATTTTAATACATTCTTTTTCTTTTAATCCACGAGTGGTTATAGCCGCTGTGCCTATTCTAATTCCTGATGTAATAAAAGGTGATTTGTCATCAAATGGCACCATATTTTTATTTACGGTGATATCTACTTCACCTAATAATTTTTCTGCTTCTTTGCCCGTGATATTTTTATTTCTCAAATCAATAAGCATCAAGTGATTGTCTGTTCCACCGGATACGATATTATATCCTTTTTCTATAAATGCTTTAGCCATGGCTTTGGCATTTTTTGCAACTTGCACAATGTAATACAGATATTCATCTGTAAGGGCTTCACCAAATGCTACTGCTTTTGCAGCAATAATGTGTTCTAAAGGACCTCCTTGAATACCTGGGAATACAGCACTATCTAATAAAGCACTCATCATTTTGATTTCTCCTTTAGGTGTTTTTTCTCCATAAGGATTAGGGAAATCTTTTTTCATCATAATCATTCCGCCTCTTGGTCCTCTGAGTGTTTTGTGAGTAGTTGTTGTAACAATATGACAATGTTGTAATGCATCATTCAATATCCCTTTGGCAATAAGTCCTGCAGGATGAGATATATCGGCTAATACCAATGCATCTACTTTATCGGCGGCTTCTCTTACTAAAGCATAATTCCAATCTCTTGAATATGCAGACGCTCCTACTATTACCATTTTAGGTTTTTCTTCTAATATCTGATGATATAATTTTTTAAAGTCAATCAAACCTGTTTCTTTTTCAACGCTGTAAAAAATAGCATTATAGAGTTTCCCTGAATAATTTACAGGTGATCCGTGTGTAAGATGTCCTCCGTGAGCAAGATTTAAACCTAAAATTTTATCTCCTGGTTTTAAGCAAGCAAACATTACTGCAGCATTGGCTTGGGCACCCGAATGTGGTTGCACATTGACCCATTCTGCTCCGAATAATTCTTTTGCTCTATCTATTGCTAATTGTTCTACTTTATCTACGACTTCACACCCTCCATAATAGCGTCTGCCGGGATATCCTTCTGCGTATTTATTCGTCAATACACTTCCCATTGCTTTTAATACTTGATTGCTCACATAGTTTTCACTTGCAATCAATTCTATACCTTTTAATTGTCTTTCTTCTTCTTCTTTGATGAATTTAAATACTTGAGTGTCTTTTTTCATGATTTTGAAATTTATTTTTATCCCACAAATATAATGCAAATAATATAAAACTAATAAGTGGAGATTGAGCAATTCCCATAAAAGCCCTACTAATGCTATATTCGTCATCATTTAATTTTTGATGAAAGAAATACGCATACAGCATCAACAAAGCACTTGTAACAATTATTACCACATAAGCCCACTTTAAAATTCTAATATAAAAAAAACTTACAGAAAAACTTTTTAAAAAAAAGGCATTTGAAAAGTAATATACGACAACAAACAAAATAGTTAGTGGATATTTCAAATAATATAAAGTAGCGTAAGAAAACTTTGTAAGCCATCCAAAACCAAAGGGAATAGGAACTGTAGTGTTTTTGTAATATTTAAAATAAATGATGTTATTGATATTGATAAACACATATTCTCTAAACAATCCTAAACAAACAAAAAATGAAAGAAATAAAAACAATTTAATTAAATGTAACTTCATTGGATTAAGCATATTTATTGACCCACCAAATCCATAATGCAAAAATATAACTATACACTAAAAAAGTAAATGTGTAAGTATGATTGAATTCTAACCACTCAGGAGCATGATAGGTAATAATTGCTAATCCTACGACTCTAAATACATTGATAATATGAATAGTAAGTATTCCAAAAGGCACAAACCACCATTTGTCTCTTTGTCTACCTGGAAATGCCAAAATAAAAACAGAAAAAATAATAAATAAACTAATAGCATCGCAGGCCTTTCCTACCCATACTCCTATTGAACCGTGAATCCCCAATACTTGAAAATCATTTAAATCGGTTGTCTTAAATGTTTTATATCCTAAACGTCTTAAAACTTCGTCAGCATTGTTGATTATTATACGAATAACATGCTCATCAAAAAGCGTGTACTTTTTGAGAATGAGATCGTAAATTACATAAGACAATAAATAGACCAAAGCAGCGGTAATAACAAATCTTACTCTTGGATCTGATAAACGAATATCTTTAAGAAAAGATTTATTCTGAATCTTTTGATTGTCTTGAATTTCTTGCTGATTTGAATTTATCATAAGATTTTTTTGCACCATATAAAGCACCAGCAGCAATTAAAATACTAACACCTCCATCAATAGGAATACAAGGTGGTGGCCAACAAGGGGGGCGGCCACCACCACCAGGAGGAGGTGGTGCAGCACCAAACATTAATTGATTAAAACAAAACAACATAATGCTAAATGCTATAATTTTTGAGAAAAATTTCATAATTTATTTTTTGGCAAAATTAAATAAAATTACACACATAAAAAAATGTATTAATTCAATTTAAAGTTATACATTTAAAATCTTATCTTTTAAAAAATATAAGATATTTATTTATCAAATAAAAGAGACACTTGTAAAAATTTACAAGTGCCTCTTATTGTACTCTATTTGCATTAATTTTATTCTTTGTAAGTGATCTTCATTTCTACTCTTCTATTCTTTTGTCTTCCCTGAGGTGTATTATTATCTGCAATTGGTTTTGTATCTCCAAACCATTCTGTTATTATATTTTCTGCTTTTACGCCTTTTTTGATGAGATAGTTGGCTACGGCTTTAGCACGTTTTTCAGATAATACCATATTCTTTTGTGGATCTCCTTGATTATCTGTATGACCGGATAAAGTTAATATCCAATCAGGATGTTGTTTCATTAAATTTGCCAATTCATTCAATGGTGGGAATGATTTTGGACGAATAATGTCTTTACCTGTTTCAAACTCTAAGTTGCTAAATGCTTTTTCAATAATTTTCTTTTCTTTTTCGGTTAATTTAGGTTCAGGTGGACAACCTTTCAATTCTGCTATACCAGGTTTTTCAGGGCAAGCATCATCTTTGTCAAGAATTCCATCTTTATCTGTATCTGGCCATGGGCAACCATTATTTTCTTTTGGTCCAGCAATATCAGGACATTGGTCATTTTTATCAATGAGTCCATCTCGGTCTTTATCAGGGCATCCCATAAATTCTTTTAATCCTGCTACATCAGGACAATCATCCAATTTATCAGGAATGCCATCTCCATCTTTATCAGGACATCCCATAAATTCTTTTAATCCTGCTACATCAGGACAATCGTCCAATTTATCAGGAATACCATCTTTATCTTTATCAGGACATCCTTTGAACTCGGCTAATCCTGCTTCTTCGGGGCAGTCATCTTCTTTATCTATGATTTTGTCACCGTCTTTGTCAGGACATCCCTTAAATTCTGCTAATCCTGCATCATCAGGACAAGCATCTTCTGAATCGGTGATACCGTCTTTATCTTTATCAGGACATCCTTGCAAACTCTTTAATCCTGTAATTGTAGGGCATTTATCGTCTTTATCAGGAATAGAATCGTTGTCAGAGTCAGGACAACCTTTGTAAATTGCCAAACCATAATTATCAGGACAAAGATCTTTTTTATCAGGTATGCCATCTTTATCTCTATCTTTTGGTTTAGCACCAAAAGTCCAGTTACAACCTGTTCTAATATTTATATTTCTATTATTGGGATATAAAATTTTATAGGAAGTAGTTTGATTGTTTTCCTTGACTGTGAATTGAATATCGGCATAATTCATAAATCCAATTAAATTATCGGTCATTACATACCATTGTAAAAAGCCCAAGTTAAAGGCAAACCCCAATCCGATATTAGAATAACTTCTATTGAAAATTTGATAAGTGAGAGATGTATTAAACCATCTATTGGGGCGAAAAACATAACCAATAGAACCGGCTAAATGTGGCTTTTTATCATAAAATACAGTTTGAATAATACCACTTAATGAATGTTTGGTATTTATTGAATAAATGCCTTGTAAATTGATTTTTGTAGGCATCCAAACGGTGTAACTATTATTTGTTTCAACCACTCCATATTTTTTTGCCAAAGAATCTTGCAAATCCGACAATGCTTTGTCTATATTGATAGTATCAGAAATAATTTTTTTTACATCTATACCAGGAAAGTAAAATTGTCCATTAAAAGTGTAATTATGTGTATTTGATTTGTATTTAATATACCCTAAGTCAATAACAGCGGCATTCACACTCCAATGGTCATTAATCTTGTAGTTTGCACCTAAATCAATTCCAAATCCTAAATTTTTAAATGCTTGTGATATTTTAGGGCTTCCTGAATTTTCATCGTAGATAGATGCTGCATTTACAATAATATCACTCTGAGCAATGTATTCAAATGCAGTATCTCCTGTTAAAAATGTTGTTTTATTTTTCTTTGTTTGAATGTTGGCTAAACCATTGTACATTTTTAATGTTCCACCAATAGTAAGTTTATCCTCTTTTAATTCTCTTGCAAAACTAATTCCTGTTTCAACATAACTATTATGATTGGCTTTTAAACTCATATCAAAATTATATCCTACATTAGACCCGCCATTGCCTTCTATTAAAAATTTAATAGCATCTTTGGTATAACCCAACCAAAAATGATTTTTGAATGCAGAATAAAAGTGAATGTAATTAATATCTTTTAATCTAAGTCCAAAGGATAAAAGCCCCATTTCAAAATTGTAATGTGTATAGTTCATTTTTTGGGCTTTTGAAACTACATTAGTGTTGATTTGAACCGAGTCGCCTTTATGCGTAAAAAAATCGGTAATAGAAGGACCTGCAGTGCCTTTATTAATATATAAATAATTACCTACTGGTAAAGGTGAAAGGGCAAGTGGAACAAAAGTCGTTCCCCAATAAAATTTGTATTGAGGCATTAATGCAGGATTCCATTGATAGGTTTGAGGAATTTGTCTAAGGTTGTAGTGTAACATTTGAAATTGAGCAAAAGAAAAATGGATTGTAATTGCAAATAAAAATGTTAGAGCAAATTTTTTCATAGTGTAAAATTTTTTTAAGATTAGTATTTAATTTGGAAATAATAAAAATAGAATTAATTAAACTTAAATGCAGGTTGAACATCTATTCCTATTCTCACTTTTAATTTTTGGAAATTATAAATTTTAATATTAGTTGGATAATCCGTGGTTTTTGCAAATGCACGAATTAATATTTTCTTGGAATTTTTTATGGATGGTATATTACTATTAGTTATAATATAATCATGCTTGTATATTTTTGGCGAATGTGTCATTCCATTAGCATCTACAGAAGCACCAGGAATAACTACTGTATTAGCAGGAATTAATACATAAAGTGGATTGTATAAACTATCCGTAAAAACTATTTCCATTCCCATATCTATGGGAAAAGTGCTTTCAAAATAAGTTCTCAGCACCAATTTTTTTGTTTTAGCAGGGATATTAGAAAGATTAATATCTTTTATAGTATCCAAAAACACTAAATTAGTCATATTTCCCCATAGAGGTAAAATCACATCAAGATCCACTCTTATTTTGGAAGTGTCAGTAAAGAAATTGCGAAGATATCCTGGTCCACCGGGATTCAAACTTCCATTGACTTCGTAAATGATATTTTTGGGGCGTGAATTAATAAATGGAACAACTTGTGGTACATTATTTTTATCAACATTTAAAGTAGTCGTTACAGGGCTTGAAAAACCTGTTGCTGGATTAATCATTACATTTTGTAAATATGAACTTCCTGTTAAAGTCGTAGGATTTAAATTGTTACCCCAAGCATCAGGAGTATAAGCGTCTAATCTTGTAAAATCTACTTTTGCAGAAACCCCCAGTTCATTATAAAACCTTACTTCAAATTTTGGATCTACTAATGAAAAAATAGTATTGGTATAGGTTGGTTCTGTACTTGTAAATAAAGAAATAGGAACTGTATCTTTATAGGGTGCAAAATTTGGATTCGTATAATTACTTCCTAAATAACCAATGAACTTATTAAATGAGATATTATTTAATTGAGATGAAATTCCTATTTGTTCTGATCCTGTAGCGTTGCCAGTTTTTTGTAATTTTATTGTATATGATAAATTTAATCTACTTCTACCTATTCCATCATTAAGTTTCAATAAATGATTTCCTAAATCGTAAGATGCCACTGTGCTTGAACTTGCAGGCAAAATAATGACCTTATTAAATGCGGATGAGGTAGATAAATCAATAATACTTGGTGAAGTGATAGTTAATGATATTGCAGCAGGCATTGTATTATTTATGGAAATATCTAAAGAAGTACCACTATTTGTATACAAGGAATCAATAAGTGGAGGAGTAGGTGTAAGTATAGAGGTAGCAGAATTTGAATATGGACCAAATTGAGTTCCATTAGCAGCAGCATTGAAACTGGCTAACGAGGTTGTATTAGTAAAATCATAGGTTTGGCCTGCTAATGTTTGATTACTAATTACAACAAAATCCTTTGCACGGGAAGTAAATAAAGTTCCTCTATAAATAAGCGTGCAAAATCCATCATTACCTACCTGGATATTATTATTTTTATCTGCTTTTGTTAATATATCTTGAATGGTTAAATCAGATGCTACCAATGGAGCAGCGTATTCTCCATTCAAATTGGATACTGAAAACTTGTCAAAATCATATTTTTCTTTTTTACAAGAAAAAAACAAAGCCGCTATAGCAGCCGATAAAATTACTTTTTTCATAAATTAAAATTTGAATTTTTGTGGCAAAAATAAGTAAAAAAAATACAAAAAAATGGATACTCCAAAACTATCGATTGATTTTAGTAGAAATAGTAGTTTTTACAAGATAGGTGAATAGGGTGTTTTTACAAAAATATCAATTAGAGTTTAGTTGATAAAGCCAAGTTTAAGGGTTTAAGGGTTTAAAAATTAATCAATTATTCCAAAAAATCCGCCGAAGGGGGATAAATTCATCCTGTTAAATACAGATAAATTTAACAAGGTGAACATTTAATTCCTTCGGAATAATTTTTAAAAATTAAAATAAACACACGGATTTTTAGGAAAGATTGATTATAACATTGCAAAAAAATGAAAAACTTATTGTAAGTTAATAAATATCAATCGATTGAAACTTTTCTAACAAACCCCACTTAAAAACAAAAAAGGCGATACATTCTTTTGTATCGCCTTTTTTATTAAGAACAAAAATACTTATTTTTGCTTTTTTAATTTATCCATTGGAATTAAATAGGCCTTAGAAAAATCCCAATAATTGAGAGCATTAGATGATACATTTCGTACATTATTTTGCTCTAAAATAAAATTATCATCATAAAAAACAGGAATGAATGGAGGATCTAAAATAACCTCTCTTTCTGCTAATGCTAATGTTTTCATTCTTTCTTTTGGATCTGCAATTTTTTTACTTGCTTCAAATAATGAATCAAATTTTGGATTTGTATATCTAAACCAATTCACATAAGCAGGTTCTTGTAAAGATGCCGGTACATTTTTGCCATAAAATAAATGAAAAAATGCATCTGGATCGGGATAATCTGCTACCCAAGCATATCTAAAGAAATCGGCTTTTCCACTTTGAATATTATCTATGTGTTCTGGCCAAGTTGTTACTGAAATATCAATCTTGATACCTAAGTTTTCTTCCAACATTTTTTTGATAACATCGGCTACTAAAACATTTCTATCGCCACCACCGCTATTTATTTCTAATGTAATTTTTGGAAATCCTTTACCATTGGGATAACCTGCTTGTGCTAATAATTCTTTTGCTTTTTGTGGGTCGTAGGTAAATCCTCCTACTGTTTTATAATCATAACCTTCTTTTTCAAATTGTTCATAATAAGGCACCATTCCATATTTGGCCGCAGTTCCTTCACCCTGTATAGTAAAATTAGCAATTTTATCTCTATCAATAGCATAATTGAACGCTAAGCGAACTTCTTTTTTCTTAAATACTGGGTTGGCTTGTACATTAAACCCAATGAAAAATGTAGATAATAATGGAGATGTCTCAATGGCAAAATCTGCATTTCTCTTTTTTGCATCTTCTAATTTACCCATTACTTCTGGGAAAATCTCAACAGGCACTCTATAAATAACATCCAAATTTCCTCTTTTAAATTCTAATATCTCCGATTTCTTTTCTCTAATAAATGTCCATTTAACGCCATCCAGATAGGGCAAAGCATTTCCATGTTCATCTTTTGCCCAATAATTCGGATTCTTTTTCATTAAAATAATTTCGCCTTCTTTATAAGTTTCTATATAAAAAGGACCTGTACCTACACATTTGAATCGCATATCTTGCCCATACTTTTCGTAAGCTTCTTTGGGATAAACATAACATCCTGGCATAGCCAAGATGTTGATAAAAGTAGGATCGGGCTGTACAAGTTCAATAGACAATGTAGAATCATTAAGTACTTTTACACCTGATAGTTCTTTGGATTTTCCATCAAAACAATCATTTGCACCCACCACTCTATTTTTAAAAGTGATCTCAAATTGATTGTTATCAGCACCTTTTGAACATAATTTTTCAAAACAATATTTAAAATCATTAGCATTTACTTCGCGTCCTTTTCCATCAGGGAAGCATGGATCATCGTGAAATTTAACACCTTTGCGTAAATGAAATGTATATGTTTTTAAATCTTCACTAATATCCCATTTGTAGGCGATGCAAGGTTGAATACTTAAATCAACAGGATTAAATTTTACTAAACCCTCATATACTTGTGATGCAACGTGAAAGCCATTGACTTCACCAATGGCAATAGGATACAAACTTTTTATGGTCTCCACTTCATTCACACGAAGAAACCCTCCTTTGTATATTCCTCCTGCTAACTCAGCAGAGTCGTCTTTTTTATCTAATTTACAGTTGTATAATAAAACAGCAGAACTTAATAATGTAAAATAAAATCCTATTTTAAATTTTTTGATTATCATAAACTTATGATTTTGGCTCAAAGTTAAGCATTTTAACTTTATATTTGAAAAATTTTTTTAAAATAATTGGATAAAAGTAGAAAATAAATAGATAAAGTAGGATTATATTAATCTAATTTCAATGTAGTATTTCCAATAACTACACCATCACACACGATATCTATAATATATGTTCCTGGAACAAATGGATCTTTACCTTCACAATAAATGACAACATCCATTTGTTGATTGGCATATTGAATAGTTTCTGTTCCTGCAAAATATCCTGATGAATTTTTATTAAATGTAAACTTGTATAAGTCCGTGTATTCTTTAGCCATTTCTTTGCCATCTGGGGTCATCACACGAATATAAATATCTCTTGGTCCTGCTTTAGCGATTTTATTTTCACCTAAGGTAAAACTTACTTTAATTTTATCAGCCCTTTTAGCACGAGAAGTTTCACTTTCTTTTTTACCACCACGTTTTAATTGAACAGCAACAGCTTTGATATTACTACAACTTAATATTGAACCTTTTTCAATAGTTGATTTTAATTCTTCTTGTTTTTTATTCATTTCATTTATTACCACTTCTTTTTCGCCTAATTTTTTCTCAACTACTTTTTTCTCTTCAACTAATTTTTGATTTAATGTATTTAATGAGTCAATGGTTCTAACATATCCTTTCATTATCTGTCTTAATGTTTCTGTTTCCTTTTTGAGTTTAGCAATGATAGCAGCATCGTTTTTATGTTTTTCTGCTTCTTTTAATAATTCTTCAATGTATGCTTTTTTCTCATCTATTTCTTTTTGTAATTCTGCATTATCCGTTTTTAAATCTTCGTATTCCTTTTTTAATTCTTCCAATGCTGTTTTTACATTATCTCTTTCTACAATAACTTCTTTTGTAATAACTACTTGTTCGTTTGTTTTTTGTTTTTGATTAAATAACAAAATAAGTAAATAGACATTTGTAATTACTAATATGCCTGAAAAAATGGACAAGAAAAGGATTATCCTTTTTCGCATTGTTTCTTTATCACTTTGAGAAGTATTATTATTTGTGGTATTCATCTGATTTTTTGCGGCAAAAATAAGAAAAAAAACATACAAATCCTTCAATAAAAAAATTATGATACTTTTATCATCTCCTTAAATTTAATCAATTGTTATTCAATAATTTAAATAAATTTAAAAAAATCAATTTGGAAATTTGGCATAAGATTACATACATTTGCAGCCCACAATTAAAAATTGGGATCATAGCTCAGCTGGTTCAGAGCACCTGCCTTACAAGCAGGGGGTCATAGGTTCGAATCCTATTGATCCCACTAAAAATCAAGAAAGCACCAAAATCATTGGTGCTTTTTTTATTTGATTACATTCTTTATGAATAGACACGTCTTATACAAACATTTAGGTACATTGGAATATGAACAATGTTGGAAATATCAAGAGCAATTAATGCAAAAAATAATTGACATTAAATTAGCAAATAGAAACTCTTTATCGCCACAACCTACCCCCAATTATCTTTTAAGTGTAGAACACCCACATGTTTATACATTAGGAAAAAGTGGAAAAGAAAATCATTTATTAGTCAGTGAAGATTTTCTCAAAAAAATCAATGCTTCGTATTATAAAGTAAATAGAGGAGGTGATATTACTTATCATGGATATGGACAATTGGTAGTATACCCTATCCTTGACCTTGAAAATTTTTTTACAGATATTCATAAATACGTAAGATTTTTAGAAGAAATAATAATTCGTACACTTAATGAATACGGTATAAAAGCAGAAAGAAGTTCGGGAGAAACGGGTGTTTGGTTAGATACACACCTGCCTGAAAAAGCCCGCAAAATCTGTGCAATAGGAGTTAGAAGCAGTAGATGGGTAACTATGCACGGTTTAGCATTCAACATAAACACGGATATTAATTACTTCAACTACATTATACCCTGTGGAATTGCTAATAAAAAAGTAACATCCCTTCATTTAGAATTGGGATACAAAGTCGATGAAATGGAAGTTTTAAGCAAAATACTAAAGCATTTTGAATCTGTTTTTGAATGCCATTTAATAAAAAACACTGACTTTTAAATGCAACCTTAAATCTTAAAAAATACTTGTTTAATTCATTTTTATCTATCAAAAACTTTATCTAATTAATTCGTCTTTCTCTGAAAAAACTGAGATTTCCAATGTTTTTATAAAAATCTTTTTTAAATTTTATCTAATCATCTCATTCATTTATTAGCATTTTTTGAGAACTTAATGTTACAAACAAGAAATTTATTTTAATTATTTTGCAGGCAAAAATTTTATATGATTATCTCAAAAAATAAATTTAAACTTTTATTGAAAATTGCTATACCTTCAATAGTTCTATGCATTGTTTTAATATCGGCTAAAAATCTTGTTTTTAATAAATATCAAATCATTAGCCAACTCATTTACGATAGTGTCAAACAAAATCATTATGACCCACCTATAATTGATGATACTTATTCAGAAAAAGTATTTGACCTTTATATTAAGCGTCTGGATTATGGAAAAAAATTTTTACTCAAAAGTGATGTTGAACAACTCAGCATTTACAAGCATTTACTCGATGACCATTGGAAAAATCATAATTTAGAATTCTTTGATGTTTCTTACAAAATAATACAAGAAAGAATTAAAATAACAGAAGAATGGTACAAAGAAATTTTAAGCCGCCCTTTTGATTACAACAAAGAAGAATATTATGAAACCGATGTAAAGAAAATGAAATTTGCAGAAAATCTTAATGAATTAAAAGAAGAATGGCGAAAAATGTTGAAATATCAAGTCCTATTGAAAATAGACGAATTAAAAGAAGAAGAAAGAAAAAAAATTGAAAAGGATTCTACTCATACATTAAAGCCATCTCCCTTTGATTCTCTTGAAAACAAAGCAAGAGAAAAAGTATTAAAATCTAACAACGATTGGTTCAAAAGATTAAAAAAACTTTCTTACAAAGATAGAATGGCTGCTTATCTCAATACATTCATCAATGTTTATGACCCACACACTGAATATTTTCCACCCAAAGAAAAAAAACGTTTTGACCAATCTATGAGTGGTCAATTTGAAGGCATTGGAGCACGACTACAACAAAAAGATGGAGTTTTGAAAGTAGTTGAAATCATTGTAGGAAGCCCAAGTTACAAACAAGGTGAACTCAAAGCAGGAGATATTATATTAAAAGTAGCACAAGGCGATAAAGAACCCGTAGATGTTACAGATATGGATATTGACGATGCTATTGAACTCATCAAAGGTCCAAAAGGCACAGAAGTTCGCCTCACTGTTCAAAAGCCCGACGGTACTATTAAAGTTATACCCATTATTCGTGATGTAATAGAAATGGAAGAAACTTACGCTAAATCTTTTATTATTGAAAACGATAAAGAAAAGTTCGGATACATTTATCTACCTTCTTTTTACACCGATTTTACTCGCACAGGGGCTCATCATTGTGCTCAAGATGTAGAAAAAGAAATTATCAAACTTAAAAAATACAACATAAAAGGATTGATTTTAGATTTAAGAGATAATGGTGGCGGTTCTTTACAAGAAGCCATTGACCTTGTGGGCTTGTTCATTAAAGATGGTCCTGTTGTTCAAGTACGCAGCAAAATGAATTTTGTCAATATCTACAAAGATAAAAATCCCAATATAACTTGGGAAGGTCCATTAAGCGTTATCATTAATCACAGCAGTGCCAGTGCATCCGAAATTGTTTCTGCAGCATTACAGGACTATAAACGATCATTAATAGTAGGAACAAATTCTTATGGCAAAGGCACAGTTCAATCTTTTGTTGATTTAGATTATTATGTATTACCAAACTTTGATAGCATCAAACCAACAGGTTCAGTCAAAATTACAATGCAAAAATTTTATCGCATCAATGGAGATGCCACTCAACTCAAAGGTGTAGAGCCCGACATCAAATTTCCTAATGCTTATCAATACCTTGAAGATGATATTGGTGAAAAAGAATTAGATTATCCTATGCCATTTGATAAAATAAGTCCTGCCGATGGATATACACCGTTTAATACTATCCCTTATGACAAACTCAAAAAAATAGCCGCTGCCGACATTAAATCCAATCCTGCCTTTGCTAACATTGAAAAACAAGCAGAAGAATACAAACGAAGAAAATTAGACACCAAAGTAAATCTCAATAAAGATAAATTTTTTGAACACCAAGAATACATTCGTAAGAAAAACAAAGAGTTTGAAGAAAATAAAATTAAGTTTGACAACTTCAAAGTTATCATTCCTGAGGAAAATAAAGTAAAATTTGACATTGATACGGCTCGTGCAGGAAGAGAAACAAGATGGGCTAAAAACCTTGAAAAAGACGCCTACATTTATGAAACATCTAAATTATTAAAATTTATGAAGTAACCATCAAAAATCAGATGCAATTTCATTTAATTGATATGAAAAAATATTTTTATGCGTAGATATATTGTCGTTACAGGCGGTGCAGGATACATTGGAAGTCATACAATTATTGAGATATTCCAAAATACAACCTATGAAGTAATTTCTATTGATAACTTTTCAAATTCTTATGAAGATGTTTATGAAAGAATACATCAAATTACCAACAAAAAAGTTATTTCACTAAATATTGATCTTTGTAATAAGGACAATTTATTTCAGCAATTAAAACCTTTTGCAAAAGATATTCAAGGCATTATACACTTTGCTGCCTACAAATCAGTCCCCGAAAGTGTAGCAGAACCATTTAAATATTATCACAATAATATCCAATCATTATTAAACATTAGTGAATTTGCACTACAACATTCTATTTCAAACTTTATTTTTTCTTCCTCTTGTTCTGTTTATGGTGATATAAAAACTTCACCTGTAACTGAAAATACGCCATTACCCATCCCCAATTCTCCTTATGCCCATACCAAACAAATTGGTGAACAAATTTTACTTCAACTTACCCAACAATGTCAAGTTCCCCTGAAAATTTTAGCCCTTCGTTATTTTAATCCCGTTGGATCACACGCCTCTGCTTTAATTGGCGAACTTCCAAAATACAATCTTACAGGATTAGTTCCCAATATCATTCGGGCTGTACTCCACAAAATTCCTGCATTAGAAGTATATGGCAATGATTATGCAACTAAAGATGGAACGCCAATACGAGATTACATTCACGTTTCCGATATTGCCCGAGCACACGTATTAGCCCTTGAATATATTGATAATATATCCGCACCTTCTTATTATGATGTTATCAATCTTGGAACAGGCAAAGGATATACCGTCCTTGAAGTAATACAAACATTTGAAAACACCAATCAAGTAAAAGTGCCTTACAAAATAGCCCCACGCCGCAGCGGTGATGTAGAAGCCATTTATGCCAATAACGACAAAGCATTACGATTATTAAAATGGAAACCAGAATATTCATTAGAAACAATGCTCCAATCGGCTTGGCAATGGGGAAAGGAAAGGTATTGATAAAGAGTTATCATTAAAATTAGATATAGTTCAGTGAAAAAAGTCAAAGTTTATTTAGTTTTCAAAAATCAGCTAAACGTTCCATAAAATCTGCCGAAAATAAATAGATGTTCACCTGTTAAATTTATCTGTACTTAACAAGGTAAATAGTTACTGGTGAAACCGGTGGTCAAACAAAACATATTCATTCACAACCTTGAAGGAGTTGAATAAAAAACGAGAAACATCCTATTTAAAACATTCAACCTTACGAGATTGGAGAATTTATTACATACTTTCTCCCACAATTTAATTAAGGAACTCCTTGTATTTAATCCTTTCAAGATAAATATTTAAAGACATAAAATTACTAAGTGCAAGGATTTTAATGATTAAATTACAACACAAAGAGACGAAAAAGTGATTGTAACCTAATAAAATTAATTGTTTGAAACGTTTTCACTAATCCCTATTTAGTTAGTGAAATTATCTCTTAATTAAAAATCTTTCCTCATTACCTTAAATCTCTGGCCAAAACTTCTCCTTCAATATACTTATTACTGGCTCCATTCGCATATACTTCTTATATGCCCGTAATACTAAACGAATTTTCTCCTCATCTGTTTTCCCAACATAATTCTTAAATTGTAAATCAGATAAATCTTCCATTTTGCAATAATATCGAAGAAAAGTAATGAACATTAAATATCCATTTAAATCGCCAAAATCAGGCGAATGAGATTTCGATTCTTCTATACTATCATATCCATCAAATAAGAAAAACGCGCAAAAACAACTCTTTTCATTCTCTTTTTCTAAATTTTCCAAAGAAATGCGCACAGTTTTATAATGATTAATATACCAATAATCACGTGGATAAAAATTTACTACTAGTTTTTTACTTGAAGAATGGTATCTTAATACACTCCCCCACCCATAAGCAACTCCCTCACCATCATTTTCTTCCTCATTATACTCTAATTCAATTTGTTTAATACTATAATTCAACTCATTTAATAAAAAGTCATTCATTTCATCAAATACAATATTTACAAATACCTTAAATTTTTCTATGTAATTTGAATA
>JAOAIP010000063.1 GCA_026414605.1 Bacteroidia bacterium | reverse complement strand
TTGCGTAAGGGATGCGGAGTTTTTACTCACCCCTTTTAATCCTGAACTTTCAACTTAATTATTTAATAAACTCATTCATCTTTAACAATAAACCAAAAGTATGATTATTTCCACCCACTGCCATTTTAGAATACGAATAGGCAATACGCAATTTACTCACTTTTATCTCAAAACCAAAGCATAGCCCATTAGCAGGTCTTGCATCGGGCAATCGCATCTCTTGTGCCCTACGAAAATTATATCCTACCCTCAAATAAAAATTCTTTGACAAAATTATTTCATTACTCAATACAAGATGTTTTACTAATATAAAACCAAAACTTTTTTTATCATTGATTTTAATGCCTTCTCCCGTGAGAGTATTATTTTGAATATCAAACAAGGGACTTACATAATCCAAATGCCAATTTAATAAATCATTATACACTAATTGCAAACGAAAAGGGGCTTTGGGTAATTTGTATGCTATAGCTAAACTGATATTTTGAGGCAATGATAAATCTTGACCTTTAATGTAAGATTTCCAAACCTTACCGATATTATATGCAACAATAGAGGCAGAAAAAAACTTTTTATGATAATTGATTCCAAAATCAATAGCATTGGCAAATGCCGATGAATGAAGATAATACGAATAAATGTTTTTCAATGTAATACCATAAGAAAAACTGGTATCATTAAAAGGAGCAGTATAAGAGATATTCAAAGACACATCATTAGCATAAAATTTTCCTGTTTCTCTATCGTATTCATCGTATCCATCAAATTTTCCATAATTAAAATATTGCAATGCACCTGTAATTACCGACTTGTTTTTCAAACTATGAGCATATACTAAATTCCCAAAATTCATATCTGCCACATAATTGTTGTAAGTCAATGACAATTGCTGATGGACATAAGGACTTATAGAAGCAGGGTTTGAAAAAATTAAATTCACATCATTATCATAAATGCCTGCTGTAGAACCTCCCAGTGCAACAGCACGGGCAGGAACAGTGATATTTAAAAAACGAAAGGACTGAATACCTACACTATTACTTTGTGAATAAGACACCCAAACAAAAACGATATTTAAAAAGATAAAAAATAAGACCCGCATAGAATTTTTCTTAAAAACGACAAAAGTAAGGAATTTATTATTTTAAGAGTATAACTTTTAAATTTTTATCAATAAAAACATAAAAATCATTTTTATTTGCAGAATTGTAAGATTTTTAACATACTTGCCCTGCATTTATTAAACTCAAAAATGAGAAAAATTTACTTATACATTACAATTGTCTTTTATACGATCAATAATTTTTATTCGCCTACAAAAGCCCAAGATATTCACTTCTCGCAAATTCAAGAATCTCCGCTTTTCATTTCACCCGCATATACGGGCTTTTTTAATGGGTATTTTCGGGCTATTGCTAATTATAGGAATCAATGGTCGGCAATGGGCAATCCCTTTAAAACAATGGCTCTGCAGGTAGATGGTGGATTTTTCAAAAACAAAAAAAGAAATGCATTTATAGGCGGTGGTTTAACGGTGTATAATGATGCCGCTGGAGTAGCGAATTTTTCTATATTAAGCGTTGGTTTTAATATCAGTGCTATATTAAAAGTAACTGATAATTCTGCTTTTTCTGTTGGTTTGTATGGCGGTCCTGTAATGAATAATGCAAACTATCCTAAATTGATTTTTTCCAAACAATTTGATGGTGAAAAATTTGATGAGACATTGCCTTCGGGCGAATCTTATTCTTTTAGAAAATTTACTTATGCCGATGTTGGTGCAGGTATTGCTTATGAATTTTCAAGTAAGAAAATCAGTGAAGAAAGGGATTACATTACGGCTGTAAAATTTGGTATTGGTGCGTATCACATTAATTCTCCCAAATTAAGTTATACTACTTACACCGATTATAGATTGCCCGCCCGTTTTACTTTTCACACCTCTGGATTATTTGATATTACAGGAACTGCAGTGAGTATAATGCCTAACATTTTATTTCAAATTCAAAAACCTGCAACAGAATTTAATTTAGGAACGCATATTTTATATCGCTTTAAAAACGGCACAAAAATCACAGGAGAAAAGAAGGAAATTAAAGCAGGACTGGGAATTTATTATAGAAACAAAGACGCCTTTATTGCCCAATTATTATTTGATATGGGACCATTTGCTATCAATTTAGCATACGACTATAATATCTCTACCTATAAAATTGCTACGAAAGGAATGGGGGGATATGAAATTTCTTTAAGATACAATATCCTTGCAGATGCTTTGTTTGCTAAAAAGTCAGAGTATAAAAACACAAGAAAGTAATTTTTAATCACCATGAAAAAAAATCAGGGAATCTTAATAATAGCAATACTCATCGTATTGTCATTGATTGCACTTTATGTCAAAAATAAAAAAGGAAGAACTTCTACACTTGATGAAGAAGCCAAAAACTTCAAAGTAGAAGACACTGCCTCTATCAATAAAATCATTTTATCAGATAAAAAAGGCAATACAATTACATTAGAAAGAACAAAAGAAGGATGGACAGTTAACAAAATCTACAAAGCAAGACCTGATGCTATTCAAACTTTACTTTATACAATTAGAATGGTAGATGTCAAATATCCCGTACCAAAATCAATGAAGGCAGGCGTTTTAAGAACAATGGCAGGATTTGCAACACAAGTAAAAATTTACTCAAAGGATAAACTCATCAAACAATACTATGTTGGACACAATACACAAGATTATGAAGGCACATTTATGTTACTTACCAATCTTGATGAAGATAAAAACTACGACGACCCATTTATATGCTATATTCCTGGCTTTACAGGTTTTTTAAGTGTTCGCTATTTTACTAATTTAGAAGAATGGCGAAGCAAATTAGTAATTAATGTAACACCTCCCGAAATAAATTATGTAGAATACAAAAACCTTGAAAAACCCGACTCTTCATTTAAGATTGAAATTATTAGCCCTAATGAATTTGCTGTATACGATGGTAAAGGGCAAAAACTGAATGTCAATCCTATTAAAGTCAAACAATATCTTGCTTATCTTCAAAACCTTAATGCCAATGCTTTATTAACTCACACAGAAAAACATTTAGTAGATTCTATTGCTCACATTCGTCCATTTGCCATATTAAATTTAGCATACAAACAACCGCCTCATATTAAAACTTATTCTTTCTATTACAAGCCCTCTACTCCCGAAATAAATAGCAAATATGGTAAAGAGTATAAATACGACCCCGACCACTTGTATGTTCGCTATCCTGCTTGGGAAACAAAAGAAACTGAAACTGCCTTGATACAATACTATGTGTTTGGAAAATTATTCCAAAACTATAGTTACTTCTTAAAGTGAAAGTTTTTATAACAAAATCAACCTACACTTTTGCTTTCTTCAAAATATCTACAAATTGGCGAACAGTAAGAGCATCCTTTACATCATAATCACCTATTTTTGTTCTTCGTAGTGCGTTTAAATAAGATCCACTATTTAGTGCTTTTCCAAAATCACGAGCAATAGCACGAATGTATGTGCCTTTACTACATTCTATTTCAAAATACACATAAGGCAATTCTATTTTTATTATCTCAAAACGATAAATTTCTATGGGCTTTGGTGAAAGTTCTAACTCTATATTCTGACGAGCCAATTCATAAGATCTTTTTCCTCCCACATTTATAGCACTATAAACAGGCGGCACTTGCATTTGTTTGCCAATAAATTGTTGGGCTGTATTCAATATCAAATCTTCTGTAATATGTTCTATTGGATATTGATTATTTACAGGCAGTTCTCTATCATACGATGGCGTTGTAGCCCCCAGATAAAAAGACCCTGTGTAGATCTTTTTTAAACTTTGAATCTGATCTATTTGCTTTGTTTTCTTTCCTGTACATACCACTAACAATCCTGTAGCTAATGGATCTAATGTGCCTGCGTGTCCAATTTTAATTTTTTGCCGAATACCTCTTTTCTTTTCTTCAAAATCTAATATCGCTGGTTTAATATAACCAATCACATCAAAGGACGACCAATTTTCTTCTTTATCAAACAACAAAATTTCTCCACTAATAAAATCAAACATACATTAAATAATATGTAATGAAATACCCGAAAAATATAGTATAAGAATAATTGTACCTACCACAATTCTATACCATCCATACACCGAAAATCCTGTCTTTTGTAATAAACTAATAAAAAACTTTATCGCTAAAAGAGCAACAATAAATGCAACAACATTGCCCACAACTAATAATTGTATTTCAGTAGTATTCATTTCTGTATGATGCTTGAAAAAATCATATAATTTTTTGGCAGTAGCCCCAAACATTGTAGGAACCGCCAAAAAAAACGAAAACTCTGCTGCGGCTTTTTTTGTTAACTTTTGAAACAAACCACCAATAATCGTTGATCCACTTCTACTCACCCCAGGAAATAAAGCAATGCATTGAAATAAACCAATCTTAAAAGCATCGGTATAAGATAATTGTGCTTCACTCTTAAAATTATTTTGAAATAGTTTATCCGAAAAAACAAAAAAGACCCCTCCTAATACAAGAAATATCGCCACTGTTACAGGACTTTCTAAAGCATTATCAATCACATCACTTAACAATACCCCTGCCACTGCCGAAGGAATAAACGCTACTAATAACTTTAAATAAAATCTCCAAAATGCCGATGATGATGAAAAATCAAAGAACTTTTTGAAATACAATACAATTACAGATAATATCGCTCCTAATTGAATCGCCACTGTAAATAACTTTACAAAATCAGTAGGTTCTATACCCAATAGAGCCGTGCATATAATCAAATGTCCCGTAGATGAAATGGGCAAAAATTCAGTAATACCCTCTACAATGCCCAATATCAAAGCATCCAACCAATTCATTGTTATCAAAAAAATTTTTTGTGAATTGAAAATAATTAATCTTCTTTTTTGAATTTTTTCATAATGCCATAAGTAATGACTAAAAAACCTGACACTATGATCACTGGTGATAAAACAATTCTGCGAAAACTAAATATCTCGGGATTAAAAACATTGGGATCATCACTACCACCACCTATCATAAGAAGGTATCCAAGTGCTACCATTATGACTCCAATTAATATCAAGCGATAATTTGACTTGTTGAATGTTTGAGTTTGTTGTGACATAGTTTAAATTTTAATTAGTGAATTTTGATTATTAAAAAATTAAAAAAACATATTAGTGAAAAGTTTGAAAGTAGAAGGAATATTTTTATAGTTGAGTGATTTATAGTTTTAATGCCCAATAACTTTCAACTAATAATCTCTTCTTTGTATCCTTTGTGATTTATTTAATTATTTGAGTATAAATAAAATTAAAATTTATTTTTTGATAACGCCCAATTCTTTACCAACTTTTTCAAAAGCAGCAATGGCTTTATCTAAATGTTCTTTTTCGTGTGCAGCAGATAGTTGCACTCTAATTCTTGCTTGTCCTTTGGGCACAACAGGATAGAAAAATCCTATCACATAAATACCTTCTTCTAAAAGTTTATCTGCAAAAATTTGAGAAAGTTTAGCATCGTATAGCATTACAGGAACAATGGCACTTTCCCCATCTTTTATTTCCAATCCTATTGCCTTAATGCCTTTCTTAAAATAATTGACGTTCCATTCTAATTTATCTCTCAATGCGGTGGTTTCACTTAATAAATCCAATACTGCAATAGATGCTCCTACAATATGCGGTGCGAGAGAATTACTAAACAAATAAGGACGAGAACGTTGACGCAACATTTCAATAATTTCCTTTCTACCTGATGTGAAGCCACCCATTGCTCCACCCAGTGCTTTTCCAAGTGTTCCTGTAATAATATCTACCCTACCCATTACATTTTTAAGTTCAATTGTTCCACGACCTGTTTTACCAATGAAGCCCGTAGCGTGGCTATCATCCACCATTACAAGAGCATTGTATTTTTCTGCCAAATCACAAATTTTATCCAAAGGTGCTACAAAACCATCCATACTAAAAACACCATCTGTAACAATGATTTTAAATCTTTGTGCTTGTGCTTTTCTTAATTGTTCTTCAAGATCATTCATATCGCAGTTCTTGTAGCGGTATCTTTGGGCTTTGCACAATCTAACACCATCAATGATTGACGCGTGATTTAACTCATCAGAAATGATAGCATCTTCTTCTGTAAATAAGGGTTCAAATACACCGCCATTAGCATCAAAGGCAGCAGCGTATAAAATAGTATCTTCTGTTCCCAAAAATTGAGAAATCTTTTTTTCTAACTCTTTGTGTATATCCTGCGTTCCACAGATAAATCGTACACTACTCATTCCGTATCCTCGTGTATCTATGGTTTTTTTGGCGGCTTCTTTTACTTTTGGATGAGATGATAAACCCAAATAATTATTAGCACAAAAAATAATGACTTCTTTTCCATCTATTAATTTTACAACGGCTCCTTGCTCAGATGCAATAATTCTTTCCCTTTTGAATAATCCACTTTCTTCAATTTCTTTTAATTGCTTTTGTAAATGTTCTTGAAATGCACCGTACATAAATTTTAATTTGTGGCAAATATACAGATTATTGACGAACAGATTTAATAATTTGGGATTGGGAAGTTTAATAGAACATTGATGCTATTGATATGAATAAATAATTATTAAAAAAATATACACTTAAACCCATTAACCTTTCAACATTCTTGCATAAAAGAAATAATCTACTTCCCACTTTCAACTTTCTACTTTCTACTTTCAACTTTCAACTTATTACTAAACATCATTACTCAATTTTTGACAAAGGATTGGCAGGATTTTTAATATCAGTAATATCCATCTTTATACTTCCTACTAAAATTTTTGCTTGTGCTCTTAATGGAATGTGATTTTTATCATCTGTAACCCACACCAACAAGTCCTCTTCTTTTTTGAATATCCTACCTCTTTGAACAATTGGACAAAACTTCAAACATTTAAATTTACCAATGTCTGTTTTAATTTCATCTTTTCCTAAATACTTCATTTTTAATGGCCAAAGTTCTTTATCAACAAAACTCATTACAGTAAAAATATCTCCTGGTTTGGCGTTTGAAAAATCAATATTTCTCGCAGCATAAAATGCAGATATCATATCGTGTACTTCATCAGGTATTGGATATACTTGATTATCTTCGGTTTTGACTTCTTTTTTGTAATGATTGAAAAAATAATTTTGCGAAAACTTATATCCACCTTCATCTACACGGCGAACAAAGAGCCAAGGCAAAAGAGCGTCTTTATCAATATAACTTTCGTATCTATCTCTTACCTTAAAGAAAAAATCAAACGCTCCTTTTGAATAACCATTACCCACTACGTGGTATACTTTTCTTCCACCAATTTCCTCTATCTCGGGCTTTACTTCTATAATGGCAACACCCGCATCCATAAATCCATAATGAACACGATACGATAAAACTTCACCAGGTTTGAAAGCAAAGTTTGTTTTTACAGGCAATGAAGTTCTACCATTATCATTTGCATTTATTTCTTGTTCCGTCTTTTTTAATAGTTCAATTGTATTATTTTTTTCATCATAAAAAGCCCACAATAAAAACACAAAAATAATGAGAAAAAATCCTTTAATTGCCTTTTGATAAATGAAGCAAGTGTTCATAATCCGATAATGTTTGTTGGATATTTTTACTCAAATTTAAAGCAAAAGTTTTATTCTTTAAAATTTTTAACAAAGTTATATACTTTCTACGAAAAATAGGATGATAATGTAAAAGTGGGATAAAGGATAAATTAAATGCAAAGAATGCAAGAATTAAAAAGGGATTGAAATAATTTTTTAGGATAAAAAATAAAATCATTAAGTAAAACAAGCCAATAAATGTAGAATACGCTAAAAAAAAGGAAGCATAAAATTCTACACTTTTAGCCGATTTTTTGGCTAAATAATGTGCTATTTGATAGGGAATAAAAAGAAATGCTTTTACAAATGAATAGACCGATGAATATACAATATAAACTATTGAAAAAACAAGCACTTTGATAAACAAAACAAAATTATTGACCTGATAATTTTTTAAAGTAGGAATATCTATATCGTATTTGTCAATGACATTAAATAAATGATTAATTTTTTCAGTAAATAGATTAAATTTATCTGAATGGTATTTTGAAGTATAATTGATACAATCTGCTATTTCTTTTTGGACAATGAATGCGTGTTTTAAATTATTAGAATGTAATTGTTTTTTTTCAATCAAAGATTCTTCAAGGACTTTGCAGGTCTTTTCAAAAATTTCATCATTATTAGGATTTTCAATATGTACAATGAGAGGTAACATTTTTTGATACAATTCATTCATCATTGACAGCATTGCTTGATTAGGATTTTCAAGATATTCAGACATTCTATTTTTTACACTAAATGGTTCTCCAACATTGATAAATAATGTAGATCCAAGTTTATCTGGTTGAGAATAATTTAAACAAACAGGAACAATCATTATTTCTTTGTCAGTAATTTCTTGTTGAGCCGTAAAAATGAGCCGTGGAACGCCTTTTTTAATAGGTCTTAAACGCTTTTCTTGAATACATATACCTTCTGCAAAAATCATTACTTTTTTATTTCTCTTCAATAACTTGTATACAAGTTTGTAACTTTCGTTATTTTTTCTGACCCCTTCTGCACCTGCATCTTGCATTCTAAAAATGGGAATAATTCCGATACTTTCTAATAATTTACTCACTAACCCTGGCTTAAAAGCATCACCACGAGCCATATACCGAACCCTTGGGGGATAAACCATATAACTAAAAGCAATAGGATCCATAAAAGCATTGGGATGATTGGAAGCAATAATCATTGGACGATTATTTTTCAAAAAATGAACATTTTTAATTTGTATTTTCCTATAAAAAGCAGGTATCGTAAAAGACAAAAGATATTTCAAAATATGCCACAACATACTACTATATTGAATTTAAAGGCAAATATACATTAAAATAAAAGAAAGATGTGTATTACATTGTAAATTTTGAAAACTAAAATTCAACAAAACAATTATTTCATTTTATTCAAAAAATTAAAACCAATTAAAAATTGAGACAAGGGCTTATTCATAAAAGGATAATACGCTAATGCGTATTCTATTCTTACAACATAAAAAATTTTATCAACACCAAATGAGCATTCAAAATAATTATTCAATAAAGAATTATACAAATAATGAGCAGTGATTACTTCTTCTAACTTGAATTTCTTCAACAAAGGCAATTTGCCAATAAGCAAACCATTTAAATTATATTCACTATGGGCTTGAAAAAAATAATCATTAGTGCTAAAATTAAAATAATTTAAAACTCTAAATGTGTTCCAATCATTGAGTATTATTGTTTGATTGCCTGCAAAATGCTGATAATCCATAAAATACATTTTATTGGATGTCAAAAATTTTCCTGCATTTACTTCCCATTTCAAATCACCAAAATATCTTAAATCAATTTTATCTTTGATTTTAAATTGCAAAAGATCATAATCTACCATAGAATTATTAAATGGAATAGCACGAGTATATTCTAAATAAAGTGTTGGATATTTATTTCGCCATACATATTTTTGATTTGGATAGGTAGTATAGCGTTGTTTGATATTGTATTTCAATTTTACATTAAATAAAAAAGCAGAATGTGTTGGAAATTGAATGCTATCACTATAAGGATAAAGAGGATTATTAGAAGTAAAATAATTTTTGTGATCAAACACTTTTAAAGAATAGGTATTTTTTAATGCTGAACGTTCTTCAATACTTGTATGAAAATTTAAATATAAGCCATTCAAAATTTCTTGATGATAATATGCTTCAATAGATTTTTTTAGATACAATTTCAAATAATTTCTATAATCTAATAATGTATATGCTGTATTTACAATTTCAGGAATAGTATAGTTGTGATTGTATGGTTCAACATAATATTGTGCAGAAAGTCCATATTTTCTAAAATTAAAAGGATTGTCTGCATATTCAAAGTTAGTTTTGTATCCAAATAATTGATTAGCGATACCATATCTAAAATTATTTACCCAAAACCATGACTTTGTCTCTTCTTTATTTTGCTTATTCATTGAAGTATTTAAAGAAATGTTTATTCCTTCTATCGTGTTATATTGAACACCTGCATTAAGTACACCATCAACATTAAATTTAAAATTATTTTTGGATGAACGATAAGCATAACCCGTAAATAATTTTCCAAAACGAAATTTATTATGAATTTTATCTAAAGAATCCAAATAACGTGGTGATGTTGTTATTTTTTCAATACTATCTTTTTTAATGTAATCCTTTCTTTCTTCACTTGATAAAGGAATTGGACGCACAGCATTCCAATAGTTAGAATCGTTTTTTATAGCGTCTTGTTCAAACTTTACCATTTCATTTTTGAAGAAATTTTTTGGTAATGAATCGGCTTTTAAAAAATTGTAATCTGTAACAGATGCAATAAAATAACCACTTCCTTTTATACCAAAAAAATTAAAATTAAAAATATATTGAATAGAAGTTGGGAAATACAAACTATCATTGATTTTTGTATTCATTTGCTTCAGCCACAGCGTATCTATAAAATTCAATTTGGCTTCTTTTGTTACATAAAAATCATAACTATGAACACGCCAAGTATTTTCTTCAATATAAATAAAACCTCTTACACAAGGATCAGTTGAACTTTTTGGGAATACTTCAATTTTATTGATTAAATGATCATTTTCATAAAACGTTCCGATCATTTTATATTTGTAAAATAACAAGGCATTTTCACTAATTGGTGATATAAATGGACGATTAGAAATAAAACTAAAATCCCAAGAATTTTCATAAATATTCTTTTGCATAGGAATGTATCTATTAAAAGAAAATCCTTTGCTTTCGCCACTCACACGACTGGCTTTGATAATTTCTTTTTTATTATTAGGCGGTGTAAAGTAATATTGACTTTTGGTTTCTGATAAATAAAATATCCCTTTATCAACATCATTATTTCCCATCTTGGCTTCTACTTTCATTCCAAATATCCTATCAGGCAAATCCTCTAACTTTTGAACACCTTTAATATACACTGAACATTCATAAGGGGATTTATTTAATTCTTGGTAATGTTTTTTTCTGGTTTTAATAGCACTGCGAATAACTGCATAAGCAGGATCTTCTTTGGCATTGACAACAACTTCTGACAAAGTAATTTGTTCAGGATGCATTGTGATGGTTATCTTTTGATTTTGAGTCAATTGGATATTGAGTTCTTTTCTTTTATATCCAAGATATTGAATAATTATTTGATAATTACCTTCTTTTAATTTTAATTCAAACTCCCCTTTTTCGTTTGCATTTGTGCCTTTATTAGTATTTACAATGCTTATCGTTGCAAAGGGCAATGGTTCGTTTTTATCATCTATAATTCTTCCTGATAGAGTATATTCATTCCATTGTCCAAACAAAACAAAGTTTGAAATGATTAATAAAACACAAATTACACTTTTCATAAAAAAATGGATAGATGCTACAAAAGTAGTTAAATTATTACTTACCTTTATAGGCAAATTCTTATCTATGAAAAAAAATTTATTTATTAGTTCATTATTCATTAGTATATTTTTTTTCTATCAATGCACACATAAAAACTATTGTGTATCCTCTGATGCCACACAAAAAGAACACATTGTTATCCAACAACAAGATATTGATTCTGCGACTTATAAATTTATCCTTCCTTACAAAACAAATATTGACAAAGATTTAAATGTAATAATTGCTCACTCCTCTTCTCCAATTGAAAAAAATTCATACTGCAATAATTTAGCACAACTTGTATTTGAAAGTATGCAATGGTATGCGGACTCATTATTATCACCCACTTCCAATTTTTATGTATTGATAAATTATGGCGGGCTTCGTGCTAATATCCCCGCAGGTAACATACTAAAAAAACACATATTTGAAGTAATGCCTTTTGATAACAGCATTGTGATTTTAAAACTCAACGATGAAACACTCAAACAACTTATTTCTCAAACTCAATCAAATAACAAACTATTATTAAAATTTAAAAACACCACGCCTACATCTATTCTTGTAACATCGGATTATTTATATCAAGGCGGCGATGGATGTACATTCTTAAAATCCGCACAAAAACTAAACTCCAAAACGTATTTTATTCGTGATGCTATCATTAGATATTGTTCATTAAAGAAAGAATTATCTATTCCTTGCTTTCATTGATTTTCAAAGAACAATTATTATCGCTTTTTAATTCTTTATTTAAATTGCCTTAAATCATTATCAAATAAAATGCAATAAAAATTTCATTGAAGTATGAAACCATTCATTGATAGAAGAACATTCATCAAGTATTTTTTAGGAAGTGCTTATTTATTAAGCAATACTGAATGCCTTGCTAAAGTATTGGAAAAACAAGGTAAAAGCAAAACATTGGTCATCTTATACACGAATGACCAACACAGCAGAATAGAACCTTTTCCTGACAACGACCCCAAATATCCAGGAATGGGCGGCTTTGCAAAACGTGCTAAAATCATTAAAGAAATTCGTCAAGCATACAACAACAATGTTTTACTTTTAGATGCCGGTGATATTTTTCAAGGAACTCCTTATTTCAATTATTATCACGGAAAGTTAGAATTTCAACTAATGAGTCAAATGGGCTATGATGCTTCTACATTAGGCAATCACGATTTTGATCTGGGCATTGAAAACATTGTTCAACAACTTCCTTATGCTTCTTTTGATTTCATTAATTGTAATTATGATGTTTCAAATACTGCATTAAATAAAAAGATATTGCCTTACAAAATTATTACAAAAAATGGACTTAAAATTGGCATCACTGGTGTAGGAATAGAACTTGAAGGACTTGTATTAAAAGAGAATTATGGCGATATAGTGTATCATTCGCCTATTGAGAAAATGCAAGCCATAGAACGATTTTTAAAGTTAGAAAAAAAATGCGACTACATTATTTGTTTAAGCCATTTAGGTTATCAATACAAAGACAATAAAATCAGCGATTTGATATTAGCAGAAAATCTTTATTACACCGATTTAATTATTGGTGGACATACACACACGTTTTTAAATCAACCAATATCAGTAAAAAACAAGAACAATGCTGAAACTCTTGTTACACAAGTAGGTTGGGCTGGTATATGGTTGGGACAATTAGTAGTAAATTTTTCTGAATGCAACAAAAAAATTTTTCAAACAAATGAAAATCATAGAGTTTAAAATTTAATTTTACGAACGGCTTGCATCTCAAAGTTTTATTACAAAAATTTGCAGTGCCAATTAACTACACTATTTACAAATCAAGTATACTATAATAATCTCAAAAGAATTGATTATGGCAGAAACCTTATCAACTAAAAAGAAAGCAGAGCAAATCTGGAAAAAATGCCTCCACTTTATTAAAGAAAATGTAAATGAAAAAAATTATCAAACTTGGTTTGTGCCCATTAAACCTATTGAATTTTCTGATAACAAATTGCTGATTCAAGTTCCATCAATGTTCTTTTATGAATTTATAGAAGAAAATTATATTAACCTTATCAAAAAAGCATTAGAACTCCATGCAGGGAAAGATGTAACTTTAAATTATTTAATTGATGTTAATACAACCTCAAATGATTCTCAATCTAAAATTAAATTGCCTAATGTTAGTGTCAATACAAAAAATCCTCCTGTCAATGTAAATAATGGATCTTCCTCTTCTTCTACTAAAATCAATCCTTTTGCAATTCCTGGTATTAAAAAAATCCAAATTGACTCACATTTAAATCCTAATTATAGTTTTGAAAATTTAGTTGAAGGAGAGTGCAATCGTTTAGCAAGGACTGCGGCTTATGCAGTAGCAGAAAAATTAGGACAAACGGCTTTCAATCCATTATTCATATATGGTGGTGTTGGTTTAGGAAAAACACATTTAGCCCAAGCCATTGGTATAGAAGTAAAAAAGAGATATCCCGATAAAATTGTATTGTATGTTCAAACAGATCGCTTCACTTCTCAATATACCGAAGCCGTTAGAGAAAACAAACAAAATGATTTTGTGCACTTCTATCAAATGGTAGATGTATTAATCATTGATGATATTCAATTTTTAGCCGGCAAAGAAAAAACTCAAGAAACTTTCTTTCACATATTTAACCACTTACATCAATTAGGAAAACAATTAGTTATTACCTCCGATAGATCGCCTGTTGATTTACCCGAGATGATGGAACGTCTTGTATCCCGCTTCAAATGGGGACTTCAAGCAGATATAACACCTCCCGATTATGAAACTCGTAAAAAAATTCTTGAGAAAAAAATTGAATTAGAAGGTATTCAAATACCTGATGAAGTTATTTCTTATATTGCTCAAAGCATCACTACAAGTGTAAGAGAGTTAGAAGGGGCTCTTATATCTATTATGGCACATTCATCTATCAACAAAAGACCTATCACTGTTGAATTAGCAAAAGAAATCGTAGATAAATTTGCAAGGAATATCAATCGTGAAATTACAGTAGAAATGATTCAAAAAGTGGTGTGTGAATATTTTAATTTAAAACCAGAAGAATTGAAAGCCAAGACACGTAGAAGAGAAATTGTTCAACCTCGCCAAATCATTATGTACTTTGCTAAAAAATACACCAAGGCATCTTTACAAGTTATTGGGGCAATGTGCGGTGGAAAAGACCATTCTACTGTTTTACACGCTTGTAGAAATATCGAAGACCTAAAAGATACAGACCGTCAAATCCGAACATATATTCAAGACATTGACAAAAAATTAAACTTAAGCATTTCTACTAAACCACTATAACATCCCACACTTAAATTGGTCTTTAATCAATGCCCGAGTAATTAAAATACTCGGGCATTTTTTATTTCAATTTTTGTTGCTTTCCACTTTTGACTTTCTACTTTCTACTTTCCACCAACACTTATCACTCATTTTTTCTTCATCTTTTCTTCATCTTTTCCTTAATAACACCAATAATAATCGGCAGAACAGATACAAAAATTATCCCCAAAATTACCTTTTCAAAATTATTTTTTACAATAGGAATGTTTCCAAAAAAATAACCTGCCAAAGTAATAGATGTTACCCACAACACAGCCCCCGCAATACAAAAACTAATGTACTTAGGATACGTCATCTTACCTAATCCTGCCGCAAAAGGTGCAAAAGTCCTTACAATCGGAACAAATCGTGCTATAATGATGGTCTTTCCTCCGTGTTTTTCATAAAATTCGTGTGTCTTATCCAGATATTCTCGTTTTATAATTTTTCTTAAATAGGGAATGTCAAAAACTTTTTCTCCCACAAATTTTCCAACAAAATAATTTACATTATCCCCAATAAATGCGGCTAATATAAGAAGTGGTATTAAAAATTTAATATCCAATATACCCATTGATGCTGTTAGCATTCCTGCTGCAAATAACAAGGAATCACCTGGTAAAAAAGGCGTGGCTACCAATCCTGTTTCACAAAATATAATCAATGCCAATATAAAATAAGTACTCGTTTTGTACTCCATCAAAATATCGGCTAAATTTTTATCTAAATGCAAGAAAAAATCAATAAATGAATGCATATTACAATTTTTATGATTTTACAGATGAAAGTGTTTGAATGGCTTTTTCAATTCTTTGTTGAACTTTTTCAAATCCTAATATCTCCAAGATATTGGCTAATGATGGACCCGACGATACGCCTGTTACTAATGTTCTCAATAATTGATAATCTATTTTACCTTTTTCTTTTGTAAATTGTTCAAAAGTATGATGGATATTTTCTGCAGTAAATGGCTTTGTCTCCTTCAATAAATTAAGTAATTCTACAATGACACTTTGACTTTCGGCGGTCCATTTCTTTTGAATAATTTTTTCATCATAACTAGATGGTTCAATAAACATATACTTGCCCATTTCCCAAATATCTTTTACAAAATATGCTTTTTCCTTCATCAATTCACATACCTGTGCCACATAATCTTTATCGGCTTCTATATTATTTTCCTTTAATATCGGCATTAATAATTCTGCTAATTCGTATTTATCTTTCTTGCGAAGGTATTGCTGATTAAACCATTTTGTTTTTTCAGGATCAAATTTAGCCCCTGCTTTATGTACTTTTTCTAATGAAAACAATTGTATCATTTCTTCTTTGCTCAATATCTCTTGATTATTACCAGGATTCCATCCCAATAGGGCTAACATATTGATAAATGCTTCAGGAAAAAATCCACTTTCTCTATAACCAATATAACTTTCACCTGTACGCTCATCGTACCAATTCAGCGGAAACATTGGCAATCCCGAAGTATCTCGTTTGGATAATTTACCTTTTCCATCGGGCTTAAGTATCAATGGCAAATGTGCCAATTGTGGCATATCCTTTTCAAGTCCTAAGTATCTATAAGTCAATACATGGGCAGGGGCACTGGGCAACCATTCTTCCCCACGAATCACATGACTAATTTTCATTTCAATATCATCTACAATATGTGCAAGATGATACGTAGGCATTCCGTCCGATTTAAGTAATACTTTGTCATCAATCGTAGAAGAATTAACCACTATCCATCCCCGAATAATATCATAAAAACGAATCTCCTCATTGCGTGGTACTTTCAAACGAATCACATAAGGCACGCCGCTATCCAATAACTTTTGTACTTCATCGTGGCTCAATGTCAAAGAATTTCGCATATTCATTCTCGTAATGTGATTGTATTGCGGTGATACGACTTTTGCGGCTTCCAAACGCTTACGCATTTCTTCCAATTCTTCTTCGGTATCAAAGGCATAATAAGCACCGCCTGCTTCAATGAGTTTTTCAGCGTATTTCCTATAAATGCCCGTTTCTTTTCTTTCACTTTGACGATAAGGTGCGTAAGGACCATCGCCAAAACCCACGCCTTCATTGGGCTCAATGCCACACCATTTCAAAGATTCAATGATATAATCCTCCGCTCCTTTAACATAGCGATTTTGGTCAGTATCTTCAATTCTCAAAATAAAATCACCATTGTGTTTTTTAGCAAACAAATAATTAAATAATGCTGTTCTTACCCCGCCCATATGCAATCCTCCTGTTGGACTGGGGGCAAATCTCACACGAACTCTTTTTTCAGTATTCATAAAGTTTATTATTATTAGTGGTTAATAGAATATCTTTTTAATTTATTTTTTGGGCGTGCCCCTCGCTTGCCACAGCAAAATGATAACCTCTATTTCCATTTACTTAAATAAGTTTTTAAAACGACAAATTATGTCGTTCACCATTTCATCGGCTGTAGATCGCTCGGGTCGGGCTGCTACGGGCTTCGCTATCGCTTCGGTAATCCCCTCGTCGCTTCGCTCCTCGGGGCAGTACCGGCTTCGCCGCCCTCCGCATCCCTCACGCAATCCACCAACTGTCGTTGGTGGCTATTCACATTAAGCCCCTTCGGGGCTTATCGGAAATTCTCTTTCCCTTGCTCATCCCCTTCCCTTCTCTTTGTGAAAAAGAGAAGGGCGATATGAAAAACATTCTTTTTCCAATTGTTCCCCCTCTCTAATTCAATTAGAGAGAGAGTATTAAAGGGGGCGAGTAAAAATAATTTAATCAAAAAGGTTAAATAATCTCAATAATACCCCATCTTCAATTTAATAATCCGAATGCTTGATTCGTCAAAGTGCCGTATTAATATAGATTTTAATTCTTGATTATTCTCGCTGTAAATGTATTGATATTCTTTCAATTCTTTATTATTTTTAAACTGCTTTTCGGACTCTACCCTTCCCTGCTTATCATAATAAAGGTGAATACTATATGTCTCGGGAACACCATAATCTACAACCATTACAGCATCTTCTAATTGACCTGCCGAATTGTAATCAAACACTTTTTTTATTTTTCCATTGGCTACTACCAATTGCTCTGTTATTTCTACAATTTGTTTTTGGTCATTCAAATAAATGAACTTTTCTTTGTAAGGTAGTTTTTCATTATTAAAATACACTTGCTTTATTTGTTTGCCAAAATCATAAGTGGCTATGCTGTCTTGGGCTTTTAATAACAATTTATCTAAAACCTTTCCCCCTGTTGATAATTGCCTATATGTCTCAATGTATTTTTCTTCTTTACAAATCCACTTTCCACATTTCTTAAAATACGTGGCTTCTATGTAATTGTTTGGATAGATGCTTCGTTCTATCAATACATTTGGCTGATAAATATACTCGGTAGAAATTGTATCGTATTCTATATGTTCATTAATAACTATATTTTTTCTTTTTTTATTGTGTGTTTCATAACGAACAATTTTATTCACTCCTGTATGGTATTTTCTCAATATTCTTCCTTCTTTATCAAATTCATATACTTCTGTAAGATCTTTATCATCGGGCTCTTGCCAATCTTTTTTATCAATAATATCAAATGTAATGCTTTTAATATGACGTTGTTTTATGTATGATTCATTGAATACAGGAAATTTTTCAAACAACCATTCAGGTGAATGCAATAATAATTGTCCTTTAATTGGAAGTACCAAAATAGTTATCCATACAAAAAGCAGAGGGGTCTTCAATCGGTTCATAACAAGCAAAATGCTGACAAACATAGATAAAAGTTTTCTGTGGATAAAATCTATCCTTAAAAATAGAATGACTTTCGGGCTTTGTAGAAGTATAAATTGTATTCAAAAACCATATTTGAGAAAATACCTGCTGTAAATACTGCGGTGCTTGAGTTCCCACAATGGCGATTTCAATATCTTCCAAAAATTGTTTTTGCAATAACAAACTACCATAAGATGCCGCATGATAAAATTGTTGTTCAAATAAATGTTGTGTCTTTTGAAATACAGCATTAGCAATATCTTTGAAGTATGAGTTGTCATTGAGTGTAGATAGATAATTTAAATTTTGAATCATTTGTGCCTGCGATGAAGGAACAACATCATCATATAATTCAACACTTTGTTCTACAGAATGTAAATAATTGGTAAAATAAAACACTTGATAATTTTTAAAATAAAACAATTCAATCACTTGTTCAGATAGATTTTGTGCAATATTTAAATATTCTGTATTTCCTGTAATTTTGGCTACATTAATTAATGCATCTATCAAAAAAGTATAATCTTCTAAATAAGCAGGTATTTTAGTTTGTCCATTGTGATAAATTCTAAAAAGTTGTTGATTAATATACACTTTATTCAGCAATGCTTTTAGCGATTCTTCTGCAATATGCAGATATTCATCCTTCTTAAAAACTAAATAAGCAGTGCAAAATGCCTTTATCATCAAACTATTCCAACTCGTAATGATTTTTGTGTCTGTATTGGGCTTTACCCGTTTATTTCTATATTCCTGTAATTTTTGTGTCCATTCATCTATTTTATTCATCCATTTTTTCTTATCGGATAAAAACAACGCACGATTGATTGTCAAAACAAATTTACTTTCTTCCCAATATCCAAAATGATTATTAATATTAAAAATATCTGCAAATGCATCGTATTCATCCTTTAATAAAAATTTTAATTCATCTATTGTCCAAACATAAAATTTGCCTTCTTCTCCATCACTATCTGCATCCAATGCAGAATAAAAAAGATGTTCAGACGAACGCATTTCATTCAAAACAAAACGGATATTTTTTTCTACAATCCATTTTATTTCTTCTTCATTAAAATTCAGATAATACAAAGATAATAGTTCTATCATTTGGGCATTATCATAAAGCATTTTTTCAAAATGTGGCACTTTCCAAAATCTATCGGTACTATATCTATAAAAACCCCCACCAATATGGTCAAACAACCCACCCAGTGCGATATTAGACATACTTAATTGAAGGTGTTTGCGTACTTCTTCATCTTTAAAGAAATAATTATACATCAACAAAAACTTATAATTGACAGGCATCACAAACTTGGGAACATAACTATGCCCACCCCATTCTTTGTCAAAAATATTTTTCCATTCATTGACTTTATTAGTAAGGACGGACTTATCAAGTGAAACATTTTTGTTTTGCAAACCTGATAATTCAAAATGAACAAGCCCTTGATGTAGATTTTCTGCGTATTCTACGAGTTTTTCTTGTTCATTGACATACAAGTGATGAATTTTAATCAATAAGTTTTTCCATTGTTCGGGCGGAAGGTAAGTAACTGCATAAAACATTTTTTTGTTGGGCAAGACAAAAGCATTTAATGGCCATCCACCACGGCCTGTCAGCACTTGCATAGCATTCATATAATACTTATCAACATCGGGCAATTCTTCTCTATCCACTTTTACAGAAATAAAATACTGATTCATTATGTCTGCAATTTCTGTATTATCAAAACATTGATGTGCCATTACATGACACCAATGACAAGTGCTATAACCAATGCTGATTATCAACGGCTTATTTTCGTGACGGGCTTTTTCAAACACATCATCAGAATACGGATACCAATCTACGGGCTGATGAAGATGTTGCAACAAATAAGGACTGGTTTCATTAATAAGATGATTAGGCATAATAGATATTTAATAAACGACAAAGGTAAGGAATAGAAAATAAAAACAAGTTGAAATGCTATCTATTTCCCAGAGCATCATACTTCATCCTCAACCTCGTGCCTAATATCAAGTCATATTTCGGTGGTGTCAGTTTCACGCTGTCGATTTGTTTTAGTTTGTTGTAGTATGTCCAGTGTATTCGTGTGCTTTCGCTGACATCTTCTATTAAGTTGCCGGTCTTGTCGTATTTGTAGTTGGCAGTGTTTTGGTTGTCTATGTCGTTGGTGAAGGTTGCTACGCTCACGGTATGCATCATTTATATTTTCTATACCAATACTATTATTTTACAAAATTAACTAATTAAATCACATCACTTCTTCCTAAATATTTTTTTATACAACTTAACAACAAATACATATCCAAAAAACATTGAAACCAATAACAAAGTTTCAATTACAGATAAACCACCTACTACATTTCTAAAATGTTTTGGAATAAAAAACCATAAAACAAATAAAACTATCCACCCCAAAAAAAATCTTATGAAAAGTATTATTCTACTCATAAAATATTCCCTAAAGGTTTGGAAAGTAACTTCTCCATTATTTAGTAAATAATACACACGTAATATGAAAAACAAAAGAACTGGTTGAACTGTTATTAAAAAACCAACAAGAAAATAAAAACAATCCAACAACGAAAAATCATAAAAAATCATGAGATAAATAACCATTATTATCAACCAATATACATAACTTGGTATCTTTTTGATCAAATCAAACATTTTTTTCTGAACTTTCAACTAAGAAGTACAATTTTTTAACAAAAAACAAACTTTCATATTTCAAACAAAGGCAAGAGAAAAACTCTCCTTATCTTTGTCCTCTGTTTGGTTTGGTAAATTATTATCCCTATGAGACGCAAATATAAGCAACTAAACAAAGATGACAGAATTAAAAATTCAAATTCTATTATCTTGCAATAAGACACAAAAAGAAATTGCACAAGAATGAAAAATACGTTCTTCTATTATTTCTTTATTAAACAACCGACCACGAAAAACGCTTAAATTTAATACACCCAATGAGTTTTTTTCGCTAATTTTATACCCAATAAAAAAATTGCACTTGGTGGTTGAATCTGCCCGTGAAAAAAATTAAAAAACATTTGGAAAATAGGAAAACAATATCGTATATTTGCAGCCCGTAAAAGTTGTCCGACTGTCCGATGGTGTAATGGCAACACGTCTGATTTTGGTTCAGAAGACTCCAGGTTCGAGTCCTGGTCGGACAACTTAAAAAGCCCTCATTACGAGGGCTTTTTTATTTTATAGTTGTTGTTTAGTTTGTGTGAGATTCATTTCAAATAATCATTAGACCAGTTCTATTTTGATGTGCTGAATAGGATTTAATCTTTGTCTTTAATGTGTAAAGATGGATTTTTCATTTTTGAAATTTTAGCGGAGTTTTTACTCACCCCCTTTTATTAGTAAAAAGTGGAAAGTTGAAAGTTGAAAGTGGAAAGTGATAAAGAATAACATTTTTGATAAATATTGGGTGCTTTAAATTTTTTAAGGATAATTACTTTTAACTTTTGACTTTTGACT
>JAOAIP010000062.1 GCA_026414605.1 Bacteroidia bacterium | reverse complement strand
ACACAAATTTATGCTTATGGAACCAATGTGGTAGTGCAATTACAAACAGAACAGGCACAAAAAATGAAAGTGCTTATTTACGATGCTATTGGAAGAGTAATTGTGGATAAAGATATTGATGTACAAGAAGGATATAACAGTTTTCAATTTCCAATGAATGTAGCCAACAGCATCTACTTTGTAAAATTAGTAAATGCAAAAGATGAACTCATTCAAACGCAAAAAGTTGTGATTAGTGAGTAATTTTGTGATAAGTGAAAAGTTGAAAGTTGAAAGTTGAAAGTTGAAAGTGGAATGAGAAAAGAGCAAGGAATATTCTTGTGATATTTAGTGGGTTAAACTCTTTATTGGCAAAAAACTTTTTACTTTTTACTTTTAACTAACTTTCGCGTGAGGGATGCGGAGGGCGGCGGTGAGCGAAGCGAACCGCCGGCACTGCCCCGAGGAGCGAAGCGACGAGGGGATTGCCGAAGCGAAAGCGAAGCCCGAAGCAGCCCGACCCGAGCCCACCACAGCCATAGGAGATTTTAAACGACATTTTTTGTCGTTTTGAAACAATTGATTGGGAGTATTCACAAGGATTGAAAATGCTGTAGTGGGCGAGGGGCACGCCCAAATAAAAATTAAAGTAAGAGGAATTTTAAAAAAACGAATGTTGAATAAATATTACGTGGTTGTTTTTTTCTCAAGAACTTTTTCTTTGAGTTGTTTGATTTCATCTCTGTAGCGAGCGGCTTCCATATAGTTTTCTTCATTGACGGCTTCGTTCATTTTTTTCTCAAGTTCTTTGATGAGTTTCATAATTTGTTCGGGTGTCATATATTGTATTACAGGATCTGCAGCGATATTGGGTTGTTCGGGTTCAATGTAATATTGATTTTGATAAGTAAGTGGTTTTTCATAAGCAGGAGAGGGTTGTATGAGTGTCTTTTTACCGGCTTGTTTAGGAGTAATGCCGTGTTTGAAGTTGTATTCCAATTGTTTTTGTCGTCTTCTTTGGGTTTCGTCAATGGTTCTTTGCATACTTTCTGTAATTTTATCGGCATACATAATGACGCGTCCATTGACATTTCGTGCGGCTCTTCCGACGGTTTGAACCAATGAACGAGTATCGCGTAAAAATCCTTCTTTGTCTGCATCAAGGATAGCCACTAAGGAAACTTCGGGTAAGTCCAATCCTTCACGGAGTAGGTTAACGCCTACTAATACGCTAATTAATCCTTCGCGAAGTTGGCGTAAAATTTCTATTCTTTCAAGGGTATCAATATCAGAGTGAATGTAGGCAGAACGGATATTGAGTTTGAGGAAGTATTTATCCAGTTCTTCTGCCATTCTTTTAGTAAGAACGGTGATGAGCACGCGTTCGTCTTTTTCGGTTGTTTTTCTAATTTCTTCAACAAGGTCGTCAATTTGATTGTGTGATGGGCGAACTTCAATGATAGGATCTAATACACCTGTTGGACGAATGAGTTGTTCTACCACAAGCCCTTCTGATTTTTTTAATTCATAATCGGCAGGTGTTGCACTCACATACACAACTTGATTGATTAGGGCTTCAAATTCATCAAACTTTAAGGGGCGATTGTCAAGGGCAGCAGGCAAGCGAAAGCCATATTCTACTAAATTGGTTTTTCGCATTCGGTCGCCATTATACATTCCGCGAACTTGCGGCAAGGTAACGTGACTTTCATCAATAAACATAATATAATCTTTAGGAAAGTAATCCAATAAGCAAAAGGGACGAGAACCAGGAGGACGACCGTCAAAATAACGAGAATAATTTTCTATACCACTGCAATAGCCCAATTCTGTAAGCATTTCAACGTCGTGTTTTACTCTTTCTTCTAATCTTTTGGCTTCTATTGTTTTTCCTTCACTAAGGAACTTATTGACTTGAATTTCTAAATCTTTATTGATTTCAAGAATGGATCTATTAATATTTTCAGGAGAACTTACAAAGATATTGGCGGGATAGATGTTGTATGAATCAAAATTTTCAATAGGATATTTGGGGTCAGAATCAAAAGTGTAAATTTCTTCAATCTCATCACCAAAAAAGGATACTCTCAAATTAAAATCTGCATACGCTAAATTAATGTCAATGGTATCGCCCATTACACGAAAATTGCCACGTTCAAATTTATCGTGCGAACGACTGTACAGAGAAGTAACTAATTGATATAAAAATTTATTGCGTGAAATTTTTTGACCTACTCTGATGTTAATGATATTATTACGAAAATCCTGAGGATTCCCAATACCATAGATGCAAGATACAGAACTTACAATGATGACGTCATTTCTGCCTGAAAGAAGTGCAGAAGTAGCACTTAAACGAAGTTTTTCAATTTCTGCATTGATAGCCAAATCCTTTTCAATGTAAGTGTCTGTTGTTGGAATGTATGCTTCGGGCTGATAATAATCGTAATAACTGACAAAATACTCTACAGCATTGTTTGGGAAAAATTGTTTGAATTCGCTGTACAATTGGGCGGCTAATGTTTTATTATGGCTCAAAACTAATGTAGGGCGATTGATGTTTTTAATCACATTTGCCATTGTAAATGTTTTTCCTGAACCTGTAACACCAAGAAGTACTTGATGTTTAACACCATTCAAAATGTTTTGAGTGAGTTGTTCAATGGCTTCGGGTTGGTCGCCGGTAGGTTGATAAGGTGATACCAATTGAAAGTTCATATTGACTTAATATTCGGAATGCAAAGATACATTATTTTCACTAAAAAATTTGCAGTAATGAGGCGATTTACATTTTTTTAGGAAATAATTTGGATAGAATAGAATTGATTATTTTTGGGTGGAGAATATAGTTTAAGATATGAAAATTGAGAGTTTGAAAATCATTGTAATGAAAAAGAGTTTAATGATATGACTGAAAATAAACAAGAGATAGGCAAACATTGGGAAGAGGTGGCTTGTGAATACTTGATAAACAAAGGATATCGTATTTTAAAACAAAATTGGAGATACAAACATTTAGAAATTGATATTATTGCGGAAAATGAAAATTTTTTAGTTATTGTAGAAGTAAAATATAGAAGTTATACTCATTTTGGAAGTCCTGAAGTATTTGTAGATAAGCAAAAGCAAAGGTTTTTAATAGAAGCCACCAATCAGTATATCCAAAAAAATAACATTGACAAAGAAGTAAGATTTGATATCATAGCAATTAGTCAAAAGTACAAAGAGGTAGAAATTCATCATATAGAAGATGCATTTTATCCAAGATGAAAGATTTATAGATAAGATATTATTTTGATTCGTCTTACCTTGTTTAAACGTGAACCTTTCAATTGTAATTTTTCTTTGTTATTATCTTATTACATTTGCCCAAAAAATTTTATTTATGAATTTGAAAATTAAAAGAATAGGCATTAGTGGTATTTACTTATTTATTTCATTGTTTTTGTTAGCAGACGAAGGAATGTGGTTGCCTCAATTATTGCAAGCAACAGGTGTTTATCAAAAAATGAAACAAGCAGGTTGTAAACTTACACCTGAACAAATTTATAGTGTTAATCAATCCTCACTAAAAGATGCCATTGTATTATTTGGTGGTGGATGCACAGCAGAAATAGTGTCAGAGAAAGGATTAATCATTACTAATCATCATTGTGGATATTCCAGCATTGTTGGATTAAGCACAGTAGAAAAAAATTATTTGAAAAAGGGATATTGGGCAAAAAATCATCAAGAAGAATTGTATTGCCCAAATCTATCGGTGTCAATAGTAGTGCGTATTGAAGATGTAACGAAGGAAGTATTGAAAAATACTAATGGCATTACAGATAAAAAAGAGAGAAACAATGTCATCAATAAAAACATTCAAGAAATCGTTCAAAAAGCCACACAAGGCACACATTACAACGCCGTAGTAAAACCATATAGTTATGAATTGCAGTATTTTTTGATTGTTTATGAAACATTCAAAGATGTGAGATTAGTAGCCGCTCCACCTGAACATATTGGAAAATTTGGAGGAGAAGATGATAATTGGATGTGGCCAAGACACAATGCTGATTTTACAATGTTTCGTATTTATGCATCTAAAGATAATAAGCCCGCAGAATATTCGCCTGATAATGTGCCTTACCAACCAAAATATGTTATTCCTATTAGTATCAAAGGATATAAAGAAGGAGATTTCACAATGGTATATGGATTTCCTGGCAGAACGCAAGAGTATTTGAGTTCTTATGCAGTAGATATTATTGTCAATGATATTGATCCAAGAAGAGTGCAATTAAGAGAAAAGAAATTAAATATTTTAGAAAAGTATATGAAACAAAGTGAAGTATTAAATTTAAAATACGCCAGTGCTTATGCGTCTATTGCTAATTATTACAAAAAATGGAAAGGAGAAATGTTAGGTCTTAAAAAATACAATGCTGTTGAATACAAAAAACAACTGGAACAGCAATTAAAGTCCATCCTTCAAAATAAACCTACTGCCTTGGATAGTTTTAATTTAGTGATTAAAAATTTTTCTGAATTGTATCCTAAATATCAATACTATCAACGATTAGCAGATTATTATCAAGAATGCTTTATGGCTATTGATGCTATTAAATACATTGGAAATTTTGTTGATTTTTTCACCGAATATAATAGATATAAAATGGGATTATCTAATCAATTGGATAAATTGAAAACACAATTATCCAAAAGCATTCCTTATAGTTTTCATTTGCCAGCAGATAAAGAATTATTCATTGCGTTAATGACCGATTATTTTAATACGATTCAAGAAAAAGATAGAATACCATTTTTAGATTCATTGTATAAACAATTTCAACAAGATGTTCAGAAAATGGCTGATTATCTTTATGAAAAATCATTGTTTTTGAGTGAAGCAGCATTAAAAGATTTACTCTCTACTGAAAGTGACCAAAAAATAAGGGATTTTGAAAGTGATTTATTTTATCGTTTAGCACAAAGTGTAAAATTGAATTTTTATTCGCAGATATTACCAAATATCAAAGAGATAGAAGAAAGTATTACAGATAATCAAAAAATGTTTTTGAAATTAATGATGGATTACAAGAAAGATAAACTTTATTATCCAGATGCCAATTCTACACTACGTGTGGCTTTTGGAAAAGTCAAAAAATATGAACCAAGAGATGGTGTGAGATATAATTATTTTACAACCAGCAAAGGTATTTTAGAAAAACAAAATAACAACAACGAAGATTATTATGTAGATGATAGTTTGCGAACATTATTTATTAAAAAAGAGTTTGGTCGTTATGCTGATAAAGACGGAGAATTACACATTGCTTTTATTGCATCTAATCATACAACAGGGGGAAATAGTGGAAGTCCTGTATTTAATGCCAATGGAGAATTGATAGGCACTAACTTTGATAGATGCTGGGAAGGAACAATGAGTGATATAATGTATCATCCTGAAATATGCAGAAACATTGTTTTAGATGTTCGCTATACTCTGTTTTTGTTGGATAAGTATGCTCATTGTGATTGGTTACTCAAAGAAATGAAGATTGTTCAATAAATTTAGCAGAAAGTGGAAAGTTACAAGTTTGAAAGTGAACTATTTTGTGATGGAGTGATTTAAAATTTTGCAGTAAAAAACACTTTTAAATTTCGTTACTGTTCAGGTTATATTTTACCACAAAGAATGCATTAGCAAAAAGTGAAAAGTTTAAAGTTTGAAAGTAAAAGGAAATATTTTTCAATTTAATGATATAGCGTTTTAATACTTTCTATTTTGAACTTTTAACTTTCTACTTTCTTTCTTATAGGTGTCGCCCTTTCAGGGCTTGAAATGGTGTGGATTTATTTTCACAGGGCTTTGCCCTGTGCTATTTTATTTTGCCCCTTCGGGGCTACCCATATTTTAATCCCCACGGGACACAACACATTACACTTTATACTTTCTACTTTAAACTTTCAACTAATTCTGTTCTCTGTGATTGAGTTTAATATACTTGAGTATTAGTAAAAAATTTTACTAACTACTTTTCTGCAAGATAGATAGTAGCAATGCCGCCTGTTAATGGAATATAAGAGCATTTAAGAAAACCAGCATTACAAATAATTTTGCAAAATTCTTCGTATTGCGGAAATGCAGCAACGCTATTAGGAAGATAATCGTATGCTTTTTTATCACCAGTCATAATCCAAGCAATAATAGGTAAAATAAACTTAAAATAAAATTGATACATCCACTTTACCAATCTATTTTTAGGAAATGTAAATTCTAATATAAGCAATACACCATTTGGTTTAAGAACACGATACATTTCTTGAAGTCCCTTTTGATAATTTTCAAAATTACGAATACCAAACGAAATAGTGAGAGCATCAAAAGAGGCATTATTAAAAGATAAATTTTCACCATCTTCTTGTTTTACTTCAATGAGGTCTTGTAATTTTTTTCTTTGAATTTTTGATTGGGCTACATCCAGCATTTTTACTGCATAATCAGCAGCAATTATTTTTTGAGGTTGAAGCGATGCTAAATCAATTGCCAAATCAGCAGTGCCTGTGGCTAAATCTAAAATGCTTTGTGGATGGTATTTCTTTAAGATATTACGGCACTTTTTACGCCAATAGTAGTGAATTCCAAAAGACAATATCGTATTAGTAACATCGTATTTTTGAGAAATTTTATTAAACATTTCTCTTACTTGTTCTTTCTTAGAACCATCTGCTGTATAAGGTTTTACTTGTTCAATCATTATCTTACAAAATCTAAATTTAATGCTTCTTCAAGAAAACGGCTTTTATTAATGGGCACTACACCTACTTCTTCACAAACTAAACCGCCTGCTAAATTGGCTAATGCCGCAGTGAGTATAGGATCGCATTGCATGGCTTCACAAAGAGCCGCTACACTAATCACTGTATCTCCAGCACCACTAACATCTGCAATCTTACGAATATGAGCGGGGATATGGGCTTTGGTAGTACGAGTATTTATAATCACGCCTTTTTCTGCTAATGTTACTAATATACTGTTGATTTTTTGTTTCACTCTATAACTACTCACTATCTTTTGAAGTTCACTGATAGACATATCATCTACATCTAACTTTAAACCTTCTTTAAGTTCTTTGAGATTGGGCTTAAAGAGTGTAACCATTTTGTAGGCATTGAAGTTTTTCTTTTTAGGATCAACACATACGGGAATAGATTTTTGTTTGGCTAATTCAACAACTTTTTGAATTAATTTAGGAGTAATGAGACCTTTGTTATAATCTTCAAAAATGATGACATCTATTTTATCGTGATGAATAATATAGTTAATAAGTGTGAGTAGGTTTTGTGTTTCATTTGGGCTAATGTCTTCTTCGCTTTCTTCATCTACTCTTACTAATTGATGGTTATTGCCAATGATACGAGTTTTAATAGTTGTAGGTCTTTGTCGCGATTTTAATATCCCTTTGGGGCTTAATTTTTGTTTTTTGAGTAAATCTAAAAAGGCAGTTCCTTCTAAATCAGCACCAATCACTGAACACAAGATAGGATTAGCCCCTAATGCTTGTATGTTTAATGCTACATTTGCAGCACCACCCAGTCGCATTTCTTTTTGTTGAACAGAAACAATAGGCACAGGGGCTTCAGGAGACAGACGATTTACTTTTCCCCATACATAGTTATCAATCATTACATCACCAATAATCAATACATTAAGATTTGCAAAAGATTTGAATAATTCACGAATGTGTTCTTTTTTGATGGAAAATTTTTTCATTGGTAAATTTTTATAAATGATTTTTTATTGTAATTGTAGTATAGCGTTTTTTATTTGATTTAATGCTTTATCTAATAATTCTTCTGATGTAGCATAAGACAAACGAATATAATTATCATTTCCAAAGGCAGCACCAGGTACCAATGATACTCGGGCTTCTTCTAATAAATAGAAACAAAGATCTGTGCCACTCTTTATAGTTTGATCTTTATATTTTTTACCAAAGAGTTGAGTAATATCTATAAAAACATAAAACGCTCCATCGGGAATATTGCATTTAAATCCTGGAATGTCTTTTAATTTATTTATAACTAAATCTCTACGAGATTGAAATGCTTTTACCATTGGTTTTACATAAGTTTCTACATCTATTTCCATTGCTTTGTGCATTGCTTTTTGAGTAATACTACAAGTGGCAGAAGTAAATTGTCCTTGTATTTTATCACAGGCCTGTGCCAGCCATCTTGGTCCTGCCAGGATACCACCTCTCCAACCTGTCATTGCATATCCTTTTGAAACTCCATTAATAACGGCTACTCGTTCTTTGATACTTTCAAATTGGGCAATACTAAAATGTTTTCCCACATAATTAATGTGTTCATAAATTTCATCACTGATAATAAAAATTTGCGGGTATTTCTCCAAAACTTTAACCCATTCGCTGAGTTCTTCTTTTGTATAAATACTTCCTGTAGGATTAGATGGCGAACTAAAAATAATTGCTTTTGTTTTAGGTGTAATATGTTTTTCTAATACATCAGCAGACACTTTAAAGTTTGTTTCAAGTGAAGTTTGAATAATGACTGGTTTGGCATCTACTAACTTTAGAAATTCTGCATAAGTTACCCAATAAGGAGCAGGGATAATGACTTCATCACCCGGATTTAATAGTGCAATATAAACATTTGCAATACTTTGCTTTGCACCTGTTGATACTACTATTTGATCAGGGGTGTAAATCAAATTATTGTCTCGTTTAAATTTTTCGCATATTGCTTGACGAAGTTCTAAATAGCCCGATACAGCAGTATAATGCGAAAAATTTTCTTGAATGGCTTGTATAGCCGCTTGTTTAATAGGTTCTGGAGTATTGAAATCAGGTTCTCCTAAACTGAGATTGATAACTTGTATACCTTTTTGAGCCATTTCTCTACTTCTACGAGACATTCCAATGGTCAATGGCTCTTCAATGCTTTGGCACTTATTAGATAAAAACATTTTTTTGCCGTAAATTAAATGAAAATTTTGCAATAGAATAAGACAATGATAGGTGGTTAATCTAATATCATATTAATTTAATTGTGAGATGGCTATTAAATATAAAAAATTGGTCTATATAGGATGATATTATTTTGTTTAATAAGAGATGGAATTTGTTTAACTTAAACCTTTCAATTTTTTTGATAATTAAAAATTAAAAGGTGATTTAAATCATTTTAATACATCAATAATCAAAGTAGTTTTGTAAAAAATTTATATTATGAAAAAAATGCTTTTAGCACTGTTAATGCTACCTGTAATACTAATTAGTCAAACAAAATGTAAATTAAGAATTTATACAGAAATAGAGGATTATTATTTATACATAGACGATAAATTATTAGGTCAAAATATAAAAGCCATTGATACTATGAGTTGTGAAGATCATTACATTAAAGTAGTATATGATAATGTGATTGTCTTTAGTGAGATATTAAGTTTTAAAGAAAATGAAAGTAAAAGTATTCTGATTAAAAAAACAAAGGAGGTAGAAGAAAAACTATTAAAATCAAAGACAGAACAAATAGAAGAATATAAAAGAGAAAAAGTAGATATAATGATAAGCAAAAATTATGTAACCACTACTGAGGTGAATTTACAACATTATACTTATAATCCGCTATTTCCTAATTACTATTCATTAAATTATTCAGGGGCTACTTTTGGACAAAATGTAACTTCTACACAAGAAATAAGCGATTGGTTTTTAGTAAAAGGAGGAAATATCAAAATAACAGAATTGAAATTTATTAAAATGCATAATAAACTTACTTCTAATGTAATCTATTTGAAAAACGTTCAAGATAAAATTAATAACATCGATGAACAGAATAAAATAATTGCTAAAAAGAATAAAAAGAGAAATGCTATAATTAATTTTGGTGGTTTTATTTTTTTGATTGGTACTCTAATGTTTGTATGGGGACTTATAGAAATTTTAGTTCCATTATTTCTGACAACAGATACTGCAATTAATGTGTTCTTGGTAGGACTTATTGGTTTTTTAATAGGACTGCCATTTACTTTTATTAAACTATTACCTCTTATTCCATATCCAGATCATTATTTATCTTTAGAAGAAGCAATGAAAATGAAAGATGAATATAATTCAAAACTTAAAGAAAAATTAGGGCTTCCTCAAGATTTTGATGTTGTTAAATAAAGCATACAAATTTTTGAATACTTTTGCCTCAAAAAAATTATGATATTACATCGTCCGAGAAGAAATCGTAAAAATCAAGTTGTTAGAAATTTAGTGCAAGAAACACATTTGATCGTAAATGATTTTATTTATCCTTTATTTGTTAGCAGTGAAGTAAAAGATAAACAAGAAATACCTTCAATGCCTGGTATTTTTAGATTTTCTCCGAATGCTTTATTAAGAGAAATGGAAGAATGTTTAAATCTTGGGTTAAGTGCTTTTGCTTTATTTCCGCATATTGCAGAACACTTGAAAGACAACTCCGCATCTGAAAGTTGGAATGAAGATGGATTGTATCTTAAAACAATTAAAACGATAAAAGAAAAATTTCCTGAAGCATTGATTATTACCGATGTTGCAATGGATCCATATAGTAGTTTTGGTCACGATGGCGTGGTAGAAAATGGCGAAATTGTAAATGATAAGACATTAGAAATTCTTGCTAAAATGGCTATTGCACAAGCACAAGCAGGTGCAGATATTGTTGCTCCCAGCGATATGATGGATGGTAGAGTAGGGTTCATTCGCAAAGCATTGGACGATAAAGGATTTACAAATGTATCTATTTTAGCATATACGGCTAAGTATGCGAGCGGCTTTTATGGTCCATTTAGAGATGCTCTTGATAGTGCTCCCAAGTTTGGAGATAAGAAAACTTACCAAATGAACCCTGCCAATAGTCGCGAAGCACTTAGAGAATTAGAACTGGATACATTAGAAGGGGCAGATTTTGTAATGGTAAAACCAGCATTAGCGTATTTAGATATTATTCGTGTGTTTCGTGATAATTCTCATTTACCAATTGCTGCCTACAATGTGAGTGGTGAATATGCGATGGTAAAAGCCGCAGGGCAAAAAAATTGGATAGATGAAAAACGCGTTAGAGATGAAATTTTGCTGAGTATTAAACGTGCAGGTGCAGATATTATACTTTCCTATTTTGCAAAAGAATGGGCAATGGATAATTGTTAGTTGAAAGTGAAAAGTT
>JAOAIP010000032.1 GCA_026414605.1 Bacteroidia bacterium | reverse complement strand
CAATTAACCCTTAAAATTTATGTTATGAAAAAAATGATTACCAACATTACAGTTGCATTAAAAACTGCAGCATTAGGGCTATTTATAGCCACCTTTGGAATGCCCTTGATGGCTCAAACTACTTGTACATTAGATCCTGTATTTGTGGCTTCACCTAAATATGGTATATGGCCAGATAGTGCTACGAATTTTGTGTCAGGACAAGTAGGTGTTGCGTATGCTCAAAATATCACTGTGAAAGTACCTTTAGATACCGTTCAAAGTCCAGTTAAAATTTGTTTTACACGATTTGAACTTTTAGTGCCCCCTTCTTATCCTAATTATAATTTACCTCCCGGACTCACATTAACAGGTAATCCCGCAACTCTAAAATTTCCGGGTAATGCAAATAGTTGTGCTATTATTTCTGGTACTCCTACAACGGCAGGAACTTATACATTGCACTTTCAAGTAGATGTATATGGTACTACTATCTTATCGTTTCAAAACTGTCCTACCCCTGTAAATCCTAATACAGGAAGCAAAATTTCTACACAAAACATAGATTATTACATTATCAATATTTCACCTGCGTCTGCTATTAACGATTATCAAATAGTTCGTAATTTATCAGTATTTCCTCAACCCGCCTCTCAAAGCATTCATTTGAGTTTTTATAGTACTCAAAGTGATGTTGTAAACTTTCAACTTGTTGATATTACAGGAAAAATGATTATGACTAAAACTATAGATGCGGTTGTTGGTGAAAATACTACACCTATCAATGTAGAGAATGTAGATAATGGAATTTATTTTTATGTACTTACAGACAAAAATCAAAATCGTATCAGCGATAAAGTAATTATTCAACATTAAAATTTATTATTATATTATTTCAAATCTCATCCTGTCTCAATGATGGGATGAGATTTTTTATTTTAATCAGAACTAATTTTTATAAACAAATGCTTTTTCAAAATTATTTTTGCAGCATTATATCGTTACGAAGTATCAAATAAATGACTATGTATTTACCTCCTTTTGAAGTTTACATATTAGGCACATCATCTGCAATTCCTGCTTTTGATAGATATCCATCTTCACAGTTCATTCATATTAATGGTTCGTATATTTTGATTGATTGTGGAGAAGGCACGCAAATGCAATTAAAAAAATACAAACTACCTTCCAATAGAATAGACCTTATTCTTATTAGCCATTTGCACGGCGATCATATTTTTGGATTGCCCGGATTGCTTACATCTTTGAGTTTATTACAAAGACAAAAACCTTTAAAAATCATTGCACCTCAATCATTAAAAATAATTTTAGATACTATATTTACAGAATCAGAAGCAAAAATTTCTTATCCTATTGAGTATATTTTTACACAACCTACTCATCCAGAATTGATATTTGAAAACGATAAGTTTAAAATTAGCACTGTGCCTTTGATACACCGTTTGCCCACTACAGGATTTGTCATTGAAGAACAGCCCGCAGATAGAAAAATTATTAAAGAAAAAGTACAAGAATACGCTATTCCTATTCATCAATTTAATCGTTTGAAAAAAGGACTGGATGCGGAAGATGAACAAGGAAATATCATTAAAAACGAGTGGGTTACACAAGATCCGCCGCCTACACGCAAGTATGTTTATTTTTCGGATACTGCTTTGCTTTCATCTATACCAGAAGTGGCTTTTAATGCAGATGTTCTTTATCACGAAACTACTTTTTTAAAAGAACATCAAGATTTAGCCAAGATAACAATGCACTCTACAAGTATTGATGCGGCTCAAACGGCTATTAAGATCAAAGCAAAGAAATTACTCGTTGGACATTATTCATCAAGATATGAAAACTTGGATCTCTTATTAAACGAAGCCAAGACAATCTTTGAAAACACTGAATTAGCAAAGGAAGGAAAAAAGATAGTAGTGTAAGTTTTATTTTGTCTACAAATTGGAAATACGAATGTATGTTTGCCACCAACGGTCAGGAAGTTCATCGTTTAATGCTTTTTCGTAGTCCTTTTCAGAACAAGGCACAAGGGTGTGTCTTTCGTAATTTGCCGTTAAATGCGGTGGGTAAGGCACTTCCATCCACCATCGTCCTGTTTTGTGGCTACGAATAAAATTGATAGTATATTTTCCTTCGTGCATAAATACGGTGAATGTTTCATAATCAGGATGGTTTTTGAGCGGAAAGTCCTGTTTTCTATTGTAAAATCCTTCTAAAAAAGACCACACCATTTGTGCGGCAAGTTTAGCCGAATAATGCGATTTGTCAAGTGTTGTATTCACTTCAAAAATTCCTATTGTGCTTAATTTGTCATTCATTCCTGCATACCACATTATTTGACAGGCCTCTTCTGCACTTAATCCATTTGGGGAAGAATGTTCAACAATTCCGCCTTCACTTTGTTTAATCGCTGAAAAATCAAAGAATAAAACATCAGAGTTTCTTATGACAGGTTCGGTTTCAGCGATATTTCCACGAATGCTTCCTACACGATAATATTCAAAATACAAATCGTCCATAAATTGAACATTGTGCCCACCTACAAAATAACTTTGATATGCAAGATGAGCATAATTGAATAAATAATTTGGCTCGTGCAAAATAATTTTTCCTACATAATTTTTATTATTGATTTTTTCATTTATGTTTTTATTAAAATCTACATAAGCATCTACATTACAGATATTGATGATTCGCTCTAATTTTTCAAACATTAAAAATTGTGCATAAGCAAGGTCATTGCTTCCGCCCAAAAGTACAATGGTTTTATCTCTCTTTAATAGTTCTTCACCAATGCTTTTAATAGCAAAATAGGTGTCTTTTATTGTATTTCCTTCTTGAATATTACCAATGTCCGCAACATCATATTTACTTATGTAAGGAAAATAAGAGTAAAGGTATTGACGAATGATATTAGGAGAATTTTTACTACCTTTATTTACTTTGGCCTGTCTATCTTCTTCAACGCCAAGTATAATAACTTGAGCCGCATCTACATCAGGAAAATGATTAGAAGTATGAATATCCCATTTTTTTCCAAATTGATAATCGTCGTTTACAAATTGAAAACAACTATCAGGTACAGGATTCAAAAAATCAATAAAATCTTCCATAGTTTTTTATTTAATGCATTGATTAATTTTAATGTAATCATCAAAATGCCAATAGCAATTTGTTCCGTTAAATAATAAATTTTTACAGGTAGATGGAATTGTAGTAATATCAAGGTTTTCAAATGTTTCTATTGAATAGGAACAAAATGTAGTGTCTATTAAATAAAAAATATAAGGATAGTGAATTTGAAATGAATTTAAATTTTTTAAAGGAATAGTTTTCAAATACGATCCATAAATATCAAATACTAAAATACCAATATTAGGGGAGTTAAGATATAATTTACCATTGTGTTCAAGCATAAAGTTTGGACGAATATCTTGTGATAATATTCTTTTGAGATTTCCTGTTTTAATAGATATTTCCAAAGATTGATTAAATCGTATCAATTCATTATTGGCTTGGTGATAAATCCAAAATCCATTATTAAAAGAGGAACATACTAAAAGTGTTTGTTCATAACCAAGTTGGGATAATTCTATGACATCGCCATTTTGAGAAAGTTGGCTATCTAAAAATAATATCTTTTGAAAGTCATTAAAGTATAATAAAATTCTCAAAGCATTAGAAACATCAATGTTTGTAAGCGTTCCATAAGTTTTAATGCTGAATGTTTTGATTTGTTGATTAGTAAAATATTTGGTGATGACATCCTTATTTACAGCGTAGATATTACCGATATTATCTACTTTAATTTGAGGACATTTTATTGATAACAAAGAATCTTGTGCATTAGAAGGAAAGCAACGCAATATAAAAATGAAGATTAAAACTTTAAATATAGTGCCAAAAGAAAATGTATTGATAGATGATGTTTTATGAGAAAATTTATTTTTTGGGGATTTTAGCAATGCTAAATCATATCTAACAAATAATGTAAATATTTCTGATAAGATATTCATTATGGAGTGATTGATCAGTTTTTAAGTTTAGGTATTACTTTTAATTTCATTGATGATCTGTAACAATTCTTCTACAAGGTTTCTATTATTAGACAACCGAGGTACTTTATTTTGTCCGCCCAGTTTGTTGTGTTTTTTTAGCCATTGATAAAAAGTGTTTTGAGGAGCAATGACAATTTGAGGTTTAGATAGCACATAATCGTTATATCTTTTTGCTTCATAATCTGAATTTTTTTCTTTTAAGGTATTGTCTAAAATGTAAGTAAAGTATTCAATGTCTGATGGAAGTTTTTCAAATTCTATAATCCACTGATGAGCACCTGCTGTTTGAGACATAAAAATGGGAGCAACGGTATATTCTTTAATAATGGCTTTAGTCATACGGCACGCTTCTGCAATGGCTTCGTCAGTATTATGCACCATCAATTCTTCACCAAAGGCATTTATGTAATGTTTGGTTCGCCCTACGATTTTTATCCTAAATGGATTAAGAGATGTAAATTGAATAGTATCTCCAATTTGATACCTCCAAAGCCCTGATGTAGTAGATATAACCATTGAATACGTTTTATGAAGTTCAACATCTTCTAATGTTATAGTTTTCTTTTCTTCTTGATCAAAATATTCTTCAGGAATAAATTCATAGAAAATACCATAGTCCAGCATTAAAAGCATATCGTCTGCGTCTTTTTTATCTTGGATGGCAAAAAATCCTTCGGAAGCATTATACAGTTGAACTAAATTTACTTTATGATGTCCAAAGATTTCTTGAAAATTTTGTCTATATGGTTCATAACTAATACCGCCATGAAAATATACTTCTAAATTTGGCCACACGTCAGAGATATGTGAGGCATTCTTTTTTTGGATAATTTTTTTGAGTAATACAAGCATCCAACTTGGAACGCCCGCAATACTTACCACATTTTCATCTTTCATTGTTTGAGCAAGGAGTTCCAATTTTTGTTCCCACTCATCCATTAAAGCAATTTCTGTAGTTGGTGATCTAAAAAATTCCGCCCACAAAGGTAAATTTTGAATAATGATAGCACTCACATCACCATAATAAGATTGATGATTTTCTGTTTCAAAAACTTTCCAAGTACCGCCCAGTGCTAAATTTTTTCCTGTAAACAACTGGCTATTTTCATAATTATTGATGTAGAGTGCAATCATATCTTTTCCGCCATTGTAATGACACTCTTCAAGTGTTTGTTGACTAACGGGAATAAATTTACTTTTGTCTGTAGTACCACTGCTTTTTGCAAACCAGAGTATTTCAGTAGGCCATAATAAATTTTGATCTCCTTTACGATTACGAATAATATAAGGTTTTAAACTTTCATAATCTTGTAATGGAATGTGTTCTGTAAAACTTCTGTAATTAGTAATTTCATCAAAATGATAGAGTTGCCCAAATTCAGTATTTTTGGCTGTTTGAACTAATTCAATTAACCATTCTTGCTGAACTTCAATAGGATATTTAATGAACAATTCTATTTCATGTAAGCGTTTTTTGATAAGCCAGGATGCAATAGAATTTATTAGGTGAATAGGCATTTTACAAAATTAGATAGTAGCTCCGAAGGGACTCGAACCCCTATTTTCAGATCCGGAATCTGATGTTCTATCCAGTTGAACTACGGAGCCAAAAAGTTTTGCCTGCGAATATAGTGCTTTGTTTGATGATATTAGAAATATGTTTTGAAAAATTTATTGTTTTGTTGCACTATTGTCCAAAGTTTTTTGAAATTATATGAAAAATATCAATGAAAAGCGGAGATAAAAAAAAGGAAGTGCCTTTTTCAAACCATCAAATTTAAAAATTTAATTCATTGATAATTTAATTCATTGATAATTAATTATTTTTTTAACGGTTATATTTGACAATGATGAATTAGCCCAAAATAATTATTTTGAGTTTTGAATTATTTTTTTGTACATTTGCAGCCCTTAAAATTACTTTTATGCCTAAAATGAAAACTAACTCAAGTGCCAAAAAAAGATTTAAAGTAACTGGTAGTGGTAAAATAATGAGAAAAAAAGCATACAAAAACCACATCTTAACTAAAAAAGAAAAAGATAGAAAACGTAAATTAGGTAGAATGGCTATTGTAGATCATTCTGACCTCAATAATGTAAAATATCTACTTTGCAAATAATCTTAATCTATCAATAACCCGAGTGTTCAGCCCAAAAGTGCCTATCTTTTAGGACGCTGCCACTCACAAAACTTAAAACTATGTCAAGATCAGTAAATTCTGTAGCCAGTAGAGCAAGAAGAAAAAAAATCCTCAAACAAACAAAGGGCTATTGGGGTGCCAGAAAAAATGTATGGACAATAGCCAAAAACACTTTTGAAAAAGGATTAACCTATGCTTACAAACACCGCAAACTCAAAAAAAGAGAAATGCGTGGTTTGTGGATTCAAAGAATCAATGCTGCCGTAAGACAATACGGATTATCTTACAGTCAATTCATCAATTTATTAAAGAAAAATAACATTGACTTAAATCGCAAAGTATTAGCCGATTTAGCAATGAACCAACCCGAAGCATTCAAGAGCATAGTAGAAAAAGTAAAACAATAAAAAAACTTCCCCCAAATTAAAAACCTTCTCTTCAATAAAAGAGAAGGTTTTTTGTTTTTAAATGCTTAAACATTATTTCCCTCTCTAACATTAATAAAGAAGAATATACATTAACCTAAAAAACACATTCCAATTGAACTTATACTACTTCTTTTGAGAAATTTTAAACAAATCTTCTTTTTCTTTTTTACTTAAAGAATTATATCCTTTGGTGTTAATCTTATCCAACAAATAATCCAGATATTCATCATCATCTTTGAATCGTTTTTTGATACTTTCTCTTTCACCTGTTTTCATTCTTATAAAAGATAAAGATTTTAAATCTATCCCTTTTTTCAAATAATATGCATATAACAAACCAAACAATGCTCCTCCAATATGAGTTATCTTTCCTCCTGTATTAAATGAAAAATCTAAAAGCGTACTTATAATGAAGGTAATCAAAGCGAAATACTTAAAAGGCATTTGTATTAAAAAAAACAAATGCACTGTATATTCAGGCGTATAAATGGCTAATGCGGCTATTATCCCCATCACGGCTGCCGACGCCCCCATTAGATAACTCCCTACAAAATATGGAAACACCAACTTTGTAATCAATAAAAATAATGCCCCTACTAAACCACTCATTACATATAAATACAACAATCTTTTTTCACCTAAAATACTTTGAAACAACACCCCTGTAAAATAAAGCAACATCAAATTAAACAATAAATGAAAAAAATCAACATGCAAAAACATATAAGTAATCAACGACCATGGCTTAAACAATAATTCCCATTCATTAGTAGGCATCGCTAAATAAGGAACAACATCCAAGCGTAAAATATGCGTGCTGATATTCACCAATACAAAAAAACTAAAATTCAGCACCAGCAATATCGTCAAATAATTGCTATTACTTAATTGCTGCCAAGTTCTGTGATACATTCTCATAGTAAGTATTATACGATAAATTTAAAATTCGGTAAAGAAATAATGTCTATTTTTTCTTTTCCAAAGCCATATTACCACTATACCTACAATCATTCCACCAAGGTGAGCAAAATGTGCCACATTATCTTCTAAAAAAATTCCTGTTAGCAATTCTATTAAACCATAAAGAATCACAAACCATTTGGCTTTTATTGGCATTATAAAATAAATATAAAAATAAGAATTTGGAAACAACACCCCATAAGCGGCTAATAATCCATAAATAGACCCCGATGCACCAATAATTATCATACTGCTATAAATTTCATCCACTCTCATCTGCCATTCTCTCAAATAATTTTCTCTTACTGCAACATCTTCAATTTGCATTATCGTTGTATAAATATCCTTTAATCTATGTACATCTCCCTCTATCTGAAAATAATAAAACACATATTGCGTCAAAGCCGCACTTAATCCACATAAAAGATAATATGCTAAAAACTTCTTTCCACCTAATAAATCTTCCAACAATGGTCCAAACATCCACAAAGCAAACATATTAAAAAACAAATGCATTTCGTTTCCGTGAACAAACATATAAGTTATCAATTGATACCAATGAAACTCTGACGACAAAAAATATCTCAAACCAAGATATTCTGAAACATCAATATCATACTTATTTTGAAATACAATCTTTACTAAATACAACAAGATATTGATAATTAGTAAGTTTAATGTAACAGGTGGTATATTTCTCATATTTTATTTTATCAAAAATTTTTAATCTTTTTATTATCATTATTTTTATTTGGGCGTGCCCCTCGCAGGCAACAGCCCACTTTTTCAAATTGTATTTTTTCTAATTCAAAATGTTTTTCAAAACGACATAAAATGTCGTTTAAATTTTCAATCGGCTGTTGCCTGCTCGGGTCGGGCTGCTACGGGCTTCGCTATCGCTTCGGCAATCCTCGCCTTATCGTCATTGCGAACGAAGTGAAGCAATCTCAAAAGGAATTCCCACTATCCAATACGAGATTGCTTCGGGCTTTGCCCATCGCAATGACGTTGATTGCTTCGCCCTTTCTTAAAAAAGGGCTCGCAATGACGATGACTAACGAAGGCGAGGCAGTGCCGGCGGTTCGCTTCGCTCACCGCCGCCCTCTGCATCCCTCACGCAACTCACCCCCTTCCCCTCTCTTTTTCAAAGAGAGGGGCGATACGAAAATTTCCTCATACAGTTGTTCCCCCTCTCTAATTCAATTAGAGAGGGGAAATAAAAGGGGGTGAGTGAAAACTCCACATCCCTCACGCAAAAATTAGTTAAAAGTTGAAAGCAAAAAGTTTTTTGCCAATAAAGAGTTTAACCCACTAAATATCACAAGAATATTCCTTACTCTTTTCTCATTCCGCTTTCTACTTTCCACTTTCCACTTTCAACTTTCAACTTTATACTAATAAAAGGGGGTGAGTAAAAACTCCCCATCCCTCACACAATTTTACAATGTAAAAATGATTAAATTAGTCAAAGCGGCTGTGCCGCCCTCTCTATAATTCAATTAGAGAGGGGGAAATAAAGGGGGTAAGTTACGAGTAAGGGTTGTCAGCGTTCATTTCTTCTGAGCAAATATAACCATTAAAATTCAAATCTATGGCAACAAAAATCCAGAAACAATGCGTAGGCATTGATTATTCCAAAAACAGCAATGAAGTGTGCTTTGGACATCTGACAAAAGAATTGGATGTGATTTACAAAGTCACTGCATCCTTTCCTAACAACAAAAAGGGATTTAAGGCATTAAAAATTAGCAGATGAGTCCCTTAAAGTTCCTGATACTACCCCATCTCTTTTAACTTTTAACTTTTAACTTTCAACTTTTAACTAACCATTAATTATTCACATTTACTTGTGTATAAATTTTTTAAACTTAATAATTTAGTAATCATAAAATACACTTACTTTGGACTAAAATTTTAAATATGACAACTCGTAGAAAAAAATCTATTTCAGAAAATGAAAGAAAAATTTTTGTTTTAGACACTTCCGTGATTCTTTATGATCACACGGCTATTAGAAACTTCAAGGACAACGATGTGGTCATTCCTATCACGGTATTAGAAGAACTTGATAATTTCAAAAAAGGAAACGATACCAAAAACTTTGCTGCCAGAGAATTTATTCGCTACATTGATAAACAATCAGGCGATCATACTTTACAAGATTGGATACCCATCAATGGACGAACAACAGGTAGATTCAAAATAGAAATGCATACAGATGCTAAATTAAACGCAGAAAAAATTTTTGATGAAAAAAAGCCCGATCACAAAATACTCAACACTACTATTTATCTACAAGAAAAATATCCTAACCGAAAAGTGATATTAGTAACCAAAGACATTAATTTACGCATCAAAGCAAAATCATTAAATATCCTTGCAGAAGATTATGAAACAGGTAAAATAAAAGAAGTTGAAGAACTTTATACAGGCAAAACAATTATTGAAAAAGTAAAACCTTCCATTATACAAGCATTATACGAACATGGCGAATGCGATGCTAAACAATTAACCAAACAAAAACCTATCCCCAATCAATATCTCATCTTAAAAAACAATCAACAATCTGTATTAGCCCGCTATGATGCTACTACTAATAAACTCATCCGTGTTCAAAAACTTTCTGCTTATAGCATTACTCCCAAAAACGCAGAACAAACATTTGCCTTAGATGCCTTATTGAATGACGAAATTCGTTTGGTAACCCTTCAAGGTGTTGCAGGTACTGGCAAAACATTATTATCTATCGCTGGTGCCTTAGAAAGACGAAGAAACTATCAACAAATTTATTTAGCCCGACCTATCGTTCCATTAAGCAATAAAGACATTGGCTATCTTCCTGGTGACGTGCAACAAAAAATAAATCCTTATATGGAACCATTGTGGGATAATTTAAAATACATAAAGTCCTTGTATTCTGAAAAAGATAAAGAATTTAGACAAATTAATGATATGGTTGAAAATGAAAAATTGGTAGTATCTGCATTGGCTTATATTCGTGGAAGAAGTTTAAGCAATATCTTTTTTATAATAGATGAAGCACAGAATCTGACACCACACGAAATAAAAACCATCATCACCCGTGCAGGTGAAGGAACAAAAATTGTATTTACTGGCGATATTCATCAAATAGACACTCCTTACTTAGATGCACAAAGTAATGGACTTAGTTATCTTATAGAAAAATTTAAAGGACAATCTATTTATGCACACGTTACATTAGAAAAAGGCGAAAGAAGTTTATTAGCCAATCTCGCAAATGAATTATTGTAAATCAAATTACTTTTGTATCAACATTGACTCCTTAAAATTTCAAACTTATACCTAAATTGGCATAAGAATAGGTATAGCCAAATTCTAAAAAGATTCCAAACCTATCAGTAAAATAATACCTTCCTCCTAATTGAAAACCTGCAGAAAAATAATTAGCATATGTACTGACATAATAATAATCAGGATTAGAAACCTTGTAGTTAACAAAAGTATATCCAATAGGAAACCCTGCATACACCTCTGCTTTTACATCTTCAAAAGAATAGTGAAGCGTTGGTCTAAACCCTAAATTCATATAACTCCAACTTTCAGTAAAAGGTTCATTATAGTGCCATTTACCATTTTTATCTACCCAACTACCACCATAAGTATAACTTATTCGCCTCCACCCCAAAAAACCACCCAAGCCAATAGAAAGCCCTTTAACTTCTGAAAAATCATACACGCCATAATCTAAAGCCACATTGATATAGGGCGTTGATGAATATCCTACACCCCAATATCTTACATATCCATTTCCAAATCCTAACCCCAAGTTTAGTACAGTTGTTTTCTTTTGAAAAGCATCTTGACCAAACAAACTGCTTGCAATTCCTAATCCTAAAAGTAATACTATTTTTTTCATATTTTTTATTTTTTGGGCAAATTTACTAAAGTATTCTCCATTTATTATGCAAACTAAATTAATAAAACATTGATGGCACCGATTTTACAGATTAAAAGGAATTTTTACTATCTGTTTCATTCCTTTTTATCAGTGTCATCTGTTTGCTATTAAAATATCATTAGTTATATTTTACCACAAAGAATACATTAGTAAAAAGTTGAAAGTGAAAAGTTTGAAAGCAAAAGGAAATATTTTTCAATATAAAGACATAGCGTTTTAATACTTTCTACTTTCCACTTTCAAACTAACATTTAGCATTTTATCCCTATTACGGTTACATCATCGGTTTGAAAACTAACACCTTTCCATTTTTGAAAAAAATCTTTTAAGTATTCAATTTGTTCTTTTGTTGATTTTTGGGCTAATTCTAATAACATCTCTTTCCATCTCTTGGTGCCTAACTTCTTATTCTTTTCTCCTCCAAATTGATCTGCATAACCATCTGTAAATAAATACAAATAACTTCCCTTTGCTATCTCTATATCTTGTGCATTAAATGGTGTAGCACCTTCATGATATCCTATCGGTTGCTTGTCGGGTGTGTATTCTTTTAATTCTCCATTATTTATTATTACTAACGGACGATTGGCACCGCTGTATTGAATCTGTAA
>JAOAIP010000023.1 GCA_026414605.1 Bacteroidia bacterium | reverse complement strand
ACCCCCTTTTATTAGTTGAAAGTGGAAAGTGGAAAGTAGAAAGCGGAATGAGAAAAAAGTAAGGAATATTCTTGTGATATTAAGTGGGTTAAACTCTTTATTGACAAAAAACTTTTTACTTTCAACTTTTAACTTTTAACTAATTTTTGCGTGAGGGATGCGGAGGGTGCGGCGAGCGAAGCGATCCGCAGCACTGCCTCGCCTTCGTTTTGCAGCGTTGTTGCGAGGAGCGAAGCGACGAAGCAATCTCATATAGGATAGTGGGAATTCTTATTGAGATTGCTTCACTTCGTTCGCAATGACGATAAGGCGAGGATTGTTCGCCATCTGTCTTTTTTATCAAGGTGCTCACGAATGTGCTTAAATTACTATTTAAGCACATTTGCCGAAACGATAGCGAAGCCCGTAGCAGCCCGACCCGAACACAACACAGCCACTTGTCATTGCGAGGGCGTAGCCCGAAGCAATCTCCTGTTGGGTAGTGGCAATTCCCTTTGAGATTGCTTCACTCACTGCGTTCGTTCGCAATGACGAATGAAAAAACTGCTGTGTTGTGTGAGGGGCACGCCCAAAAAATAAAAAAATAAAAAAGAGTTTTCAAAACTAAACATACATCCATTGGCATAATTGAATTATTTGACTATGATTATTTTTAATGTTACCTTCGCCGCCTCAAAAATATAATCCTGTGGATAAAAATTCAATTATTGGTATTTCGCTTATTGCTGTAATTTTAGGAGTTTGGGTGTATATGACTACCCCTACCCAAGAAGAATTAATGAGACAAAAAAGAGTCAGAGATTCTTTGGCTTTGGTAGAAAGTCAAAAAGTGCAAGAGGCAGAAAAAACGGCTGCATCTACTCAACAACAAGAAAGTATTAAGAAAGATTCTACCGCATTAAATACGGCTAATAAAGATAGTTTAATTCAAATAGAACGACAAAATTTTTACAAAGATTTTTATCCTGTAACAAAAGGGGAAGAAAAATTATTTACCATTGAAAATGATAAGTTGAAAATTACTTTTACGAATAAAGGTGGAAGGATTAAACAAGTAGAATTAAAAGAATATCGCAGATATGGAAGAAATGATTATTTGCGTTTGTTTGATGAGGATTCTACTTATTACGCTTTGTTAATAGATGCGTATGATAAAAGTAGAGTATTTTCTACAAAAGATTTTTATTTTGATGTTCCTGTTTTGCAAAAAAATAAGATTGTATTTCGCTTAAATACCGCTAAAAACAATAAACACATTGATTTTGTTTATTCTCTGTCTGATAATGATTATACCTTAAAATTCAACATTCAGTTACACAATTTACAAGATATTATTTCATCTAATGTAGATGAATTGTTTTTGAGATGGGAATGTTTAATGCCTTCACAAGAAAAACACATTGTGAAAGAAAAAGAAGTAGCCACCATTTATTATAAATATACGGATGATAGTCCTGATTATATCAATCCAAGAAGTGATGAGGAAAAAGAATTAAATGAAATGCCTATCAAATGGGTGTGTTTCAAACAGCAATTTTTTAATAGCACCATTGTTGCTGATAAAGAATTTATGAAAGAAGGGAGTTTTATTAAACTTCGTACAAAAGATGGAGATACTGCTATTGTCAAAGCAACCCTTGCAGAATTAGGAATACCTTTTAATCATCAAGAGAATGAAGAATTTAGGATGCAATTTTATTTTGGTCCTAATCATTATCCTACATTGAAAAAATATGAGGGTTGGGATTTACAACATATTATTCCGACAGGATGGTGGATATTTAAGTATATTAATACAGGGTTAGTAATTCCTATTTTTAATTGGCTAAAAGGTGTCTTGAATTTTGGAATCATCTTAATGATTCTTAATATCATTATTAAAATTATCTTGTTTCCGATATTTTACAAAAATTATTTAAGTGGTGCTAAAATGCGGGCATTAAAACCCGAATTAGATAAAATCAATGAAAAATACGGACCAAACGGAGATCCTGTGAAAAAGCAACAAGAAATAATGGCTCTATATCAAAGAGCAAAAGCCAATCCTATGATGGGGTGTTTATTACTTCTTATACAATTCCCCATCTTAATTGCCTTATTTAATTTTGTACCTGCGGCTATTGAAATGCGACAAGAGGCATTTTTATGGGCAGATGATTTATCCACCTATGATAGTATATGGGACTTTGGTAAAATTCCTATTATCTATTCTATTTATGGCGATCACGTTTCTTTATTTGCTTTGTTAATGTTTTTATCCACTATTCTTTATACTTGGATGAATAGTGAAATGCTCTCGCCACAACAAAATCAACAAGTGCCTGGAATGAAATTTATGATGTATTTTATGCCTGTGATTTTCTTAGCCGTAATGAACAATTATTCTGCTGGGTTGAGTTGGTATTATTTTACTGCTAATATCCTTACATTTGGTCAAACTTATTTATTAAGATCCATTATTAAAGATGAAAAAATTAGAGCCCAAATTGAAGCCAATTTAAGACAACCTATTAAAGTATCAGGATTTCAAAAACGCTTACAAGAAATGATGAAACAACAACAGCAGCAACAAAAAGCCACTAAAAAGAAAAAATAGTTTCATCTATTTTATTTTTCAATAATTACAAATTCGCTTCATTTTATTTTATTGTGGGTCATTAGTATTCTATTGGATTTTAAGATTATTATTACCAATAGTTATCAAATCTAAATTAAAGTTTCAGTATTCAAAAAGTATATTTTAATAAGAATTTGCATAATATGTCCAACAAATACATTGATGTAGAAAAAGTTTTAAGAGAAAAAGCACCAAGGTTTTATAAATTGATTCCTAAGTTTTTAATTCGTTATGTAAAAAAAACTCTTCACGAAGACGATATTAATGATGTAATGTCCAAAATTGGTCATTTAAAGGATCTTGATTTTAACGATGCTGTATTAAAAGAATTAGATGCCAAAGTACAAATCATTGGATTAGAAAATATTCCGCCATCAGAGAGTGTAATCATTGCTGCTAACCATCCATTAGGGGGCTTAGATGGAATGGCTTTAATAAAAGCAGTAAGTCAAAAAAGAAAAGACATCAAATTTATAGTGAATGATATTTTACTCAAACTAACTAATTATTCGGGGATTTTTGTAGGTGTTAATAAATTGGGCAATACACCTAAAAATGCTTTAATTGAAGTAGAGAAAGTATTTGCATCAGACAATGTTATTTTATTTTTTCCTGCAGGATTGGTCTCAAGAAAACAAAAAATAAAAGGGCAATGGATCATTCAAGATTTGACTTGGAATAAAACCTTTGTTCAAAAAGCCATACAATACTCTAAGCCCATCATTCCTACTTTTATTGAAGGTAAAAACTCATCTTTTTTTTATAATTTCTCTTATTGGAGAAAAAAATTAGGTATAAAAGCCAATTTAGAAATGTTATTCTTACCCGATGAAATGTTCAAACAAAAGCATCAAACCATTAATATCTATTTTGGCAAACCCATTTATCCAAGCATATTAAATAACCTTAAAAATTATACAGAATGGGCAAACATTATTAAAGAATATGTCTATTCGGGAAATATCCAAAAAGGCATCTCTTTTGAAGCATATCTCAAAAGTAAAAATGAATGACAAAAGAAGAATTATTTGAAAAAAACAAAGCATTACTAACTAAATATCTTCCTGAAAAATCAGTTGATACAATTTGTGATTGGATTTTTGAATATGACTTTAAGTTAATTATCAAAGGGGATAGAAAAAGCAAATGGGGGGATTTTAAAGTAAATGAAGCAAAAAGAAATTACCCCATTATCACCATCAATAAAACACTTAACAAATACGCTTTTTTAATAACACTTGTTCACGAAATAGCCCATTGCAAAACATACAAAGAATACGCTAATAAAGTAGAATCCCACGGAAATGAATGGAAAAAAAATTTTCAGTTATTAATGCAAGAGTTCTTAAATACAGATGTTTTTCCAATTGATTTACTTTATGTTCTTAGACAACATATGAAAAATCCTGCTGCATCTGCAACTGCAGATGTCCAATTATACAAAGCGTTAATGCATTATGATGAAACACCGAATACTTATGTACTATTAGAGTGTTTAAACGACGGAGATAAGTTTATTTATAACAATGAGATTTTTCAGCGGCTAAAATTAGTACGAAAAAGAATAGAATGTGTTCATATCAAAACACAAAAGAAATATCTTTTTTCTCCAATTGTTGAAGTAGAATGGGTAGAGTGAAGTTGTTTTTTTTATACTAATTTAAAAAAAATTGTCCAACAAATTAAATCTTAATCTGCAATTCAAACCCTTCTACACTCTTTCATTATTAAATTGATTCAAAAAGCGTAAATCGTTCTCAAAAAATACTCGTAAATCATTAATACGATATTTCAACATAGTTATCCGCTCTATACCCATTCCAAAGGCAAACCCCGTGTATTTTCTTGATGAAATTCCACAATTGTCCAATACCTTAGGATCTACCATTCCACAACCTAATATCTCTACCCAACCCGTATGTTTACAAACAGTACACCCCTTACCCCCACATATAGTACAACTAATATCTACTTCTGCACTGGGCTCTGTAAATGGGAAATAACTTGGTCTCAAACGAATTTGTGTGTCCTTTCCAAACATTTCTTGTGCAAAATACAAAAGCGTTGTTTTCAAATCAGCAAAAGACACATTTTCATCAATATACAATCCTTCTACTTGATGGAATTGACAATGGGCACGTGCACTAATGGTTTCATTTCTATACACCCTTCCTGGACAAATAATACGAATAGGGGGCGTGTTATTTTCCATTACACGAATTTGAATACTTGATGTTTGCGTTCTTAATAAATGTATATCTTGTGTAATGTCTTGTGAATCGGGCTGTATGTAAAATGTATCTTGCATATCACGAGCAGGATGATCGGGCGGGGTATTTAAGGCAGTAAAATTATGCCAATCATCTTCTATCTCTGGTCCATCACTTACTACAAATCCAATTTTTGAAAAAATAGAAATAATTTGATTCTTCACAATCGTCAAAGGATGCAAACTACCTTGTGAAATTAAATTTAATTCTAAACTTAAATCATCTGAAATATCGACATTTACAGAACTATTTATTCTTGATTTATTCTCATCAAAAATAGTTTGTGCGGTTTGCTTTAATTGATTAATTAATTGCCCAATTTCTCTTTTTTGTGAAGGATCAGAAATGGTCTTAAATTCATCCATAAGAGATTGAATAATACCCTTTCTACTAAGCCACTTTAAGCGAAATTGTTCAAGTGAATGATTATCGGTGATATTTTCATTTTGAACTTCTGCTAAATATTTTGCAATTTTGTCTTTCATAAAAATTATTTCATTTGAACAAGGCAAAAGTAGATAAAAATTTTCGCTTGATTATAGGAATGTTATGTATTCTTTATCATTCGTTATTAGCACAAAATTATTTATCTTATGAAGTAAAAGATGGAGATACTATTAATATCATTGATAAAAATGGATGGAAACAAGGTATATGGAGAACTTATTGGAACGACGGAGATTTGAGAAGCGAAACATTTTATGTAGATAATAAAAAAAATGGATTAGAAATTATTTTTTATGATCATCCGGATTGCCCCGAACAAGAAGCATATTACAAAAATGATACATTGGACGGCAGATTAGTAAGATATTCCAAAAGATGTAAAAAAGAATTTGAAGAACACTACATACAAGGCAAAAAAGAAGGATGGGAAATAGAATACTACGATAATGGTATAAAAAAAGCAGAAGGATTTTACAAAAATGGAAGTTTAGAAGGTTTTTATAAGGTCTATGATAAAAAAGGCAGATTTGCTTATGAATCAAGGATAGTAAGTACTGACTACAATTTATCACCTAATCTTAATGATACGGCGAATAATGTTGTGTATCAAGTAATGAAAAGAAATCAATCAAAATGGCAAAAAGAATTGATAGTAATGGACATTACAGGGAGTATGTATCCTTATGCTCAACAAGTATCTACTTGGTTACAATTGCATTTTAGTACGGATAGCACTCAACAATATTTTGTTTTTTTTAATGATGGTGATAAAAAAGAGGACTATGCCAAAAAAATTGGTGTAACAGGTGGCACTTATTTTACCGCTGCAAAACGGGTAGAAGACATTATTAAAACAATGAATTTAGCCATCAAAAACGGAGAAGGAGGAGATGCACAAGAAAATGTTATAGAAGCCATACTTTATGGATTAAAGAAGGTCAAAGACATTGAACATATTATTCTAATTGCAGATAACTGGGCACCTATAAGAGATATTAACTTGTTACCTAAGGTAAAAGTTCCCGTTCACATTGTATTATGCGGTGTTACAAACGGAATGAAGATAAACGTAGATTATTTGAATATCGCATATAAAACAAAAGGATCAATTCACACTATTGAGGAAGATATTGATTTTTTAATTCAAAATAAGAACAATGAATTTTTTATCAATGGAAATTTATACAAATTAAAAAATGGAAAGTTTCAATAATACAATTACCCTGATCTATCCAAAATTTATTCTTCAAAAAAATACACTCTCAATACTGCACTGTCTTTAAGAAAATCAATTCTTTCAATTTCAATTCTTAAAATAGTATAACCTGTACGGGCTTTTAAATCGTTCAATAATTGTTCTCTTTTTTCGGGTTTCAACAATTCCACATTATCATAATAAATAAGTTTTGAACTTTCCACTCTCATTATTCTACCTGATTCTAAAATAAAAGTAATCAAAAGAATAATAAAATTATAAAAACTAATTTCTTCCCAACTTCCTTTTGCGATAGCAGAAATCAAACCAATAGCAATAACTATAAAAATGTAAGTTAAATTTTTAATTGAGATATCTTCAGAACGATACCGTATTATTCCAAAAACAGCAAACAAACCAAATGCCGCACCAAGCGAAAGATCTACTTTATTTAATAAATAAGTAATTAAAAAAATCACGATATTAAATATTGCATAAGTTAAGAAAAATGCTTTATTTTTGTATCGGGGATAATAAATTCCCCATAAAATTATAGCAAGAGAAACCAAGTCAATAGTGAGCCGAATAATAAATTTTAATGTAATTTTATTAAACCATTTACTTCCTTCTTTTATAATTTCATCTTGATTATCTGAAACGATATTGGTGATATTAACAAGAGTATCTTGTGCGCTTTGAAAAATAATTTGAGGTGTTAGCATAAATTATTGATTTTTTTAATGTGATTCATCAAATATTAAGTCCCATTTTTTATGAGTTCGTAAAGTTAGTGAAAAAATAATTCTTTCAATCATTTTGTCATTCATATACTTCTACTTACTAAAAAAATTTTAATTCATAAATAATCAAATTATGATTTAAATCACTTTTTAAAATTAATACTTCTACTCAAAAACTGACATAAATCATTTATTCTGCTTATTACTCCACCTACCTTTGTGCCCGAAAAATCTATGGAAGTCATTTATATCCTACTCAGTATTAGTATTTTGATAGCAATTGCTTTCTTGTTAGCGTTTGTTTGGTCTGTAAAAAAAGGACAATACGATGATGTAGTATCTCCTTCCATTAGAATCCTATACGATGATCAAAATTCTAATAAACAAAACAAAATAACTACTGAAAATCTCTCATCTATTAATCATAACCAACAAAATCAGTAAAACTATGGAAAACAACAACACTAAGATTGAAAAATTTGAATACGACAACGCTATTGTCAAAAACTTCCTGATTGCAACGGTTGTTTTTGGCGTTATTGGAATGCTCGTCGGATTGCTTATTGCTTTCCAACTGGTATTTCCGGAACTGAACTTTGGAATTCCCATTACCACTTTTAGCCGCCTGAGACCCTTGCATACAAATGCGGTTATCTTTGCTTTTGTTGGAAATGGAATTTTTGCAGGTGTTTATTATTCTCTGCAACGTTTGCTCAAAACCCGAATGTACAGTGACACGCTCAGCAAAATCCATTTCTGGGGCTGGCAACTGATTATTTTATCTGCTGCCATTACACTTCCCCTGGGCTACACTACATCCAAAGAGTATGCAGAACTGGAATGGCCTATTGATATTGCCATTACTTTAATCTGGGTCGTATTCGGATGGAATATGTTTGGAACCATCTTAAAAAGAAGAGTAGAACATTTGTATGTAGCGATATGGTTTTACATTGCCACCTTCATAACCGTGGCTATGTTACACGTCGTAAATTCTTTTGAACTTCCTGTTTCTTTCTTAAAAAGTTATTCCTGGTATGCAGGTGTTCAGGATGCCTTAGTGCAATGGTGGTATGGACATAATGCCGTTGCTTTCTTTTTAACCACTCCTTATTTAGGATTGATGTACTATTTTGTTCCAAAAGCGGCAGAAAGACCTGTTTATTCCTATAAATTATCCATTGTTCACTTCTGGGCACTCATATTTATCTACATATGGGCAGGACCACACCATTTATTATATTCTGCATTACCGGACTGGGCACAATCCCTTGGTGCAGTGTTTTCCGTGATGCTGATTGCTCCTTCCTGGGGGGGCATGCTGAATGGTTTGCTTACATTAAGAGGTGTATGGGACAAAGTAAAAGTAGAACCTGTATTGAAGTTTTTTGTAGTAGCCCTGACAGGATACGGTATGGCAACATTTGAAGGTCCTATGTTGTCTTTAAAAAACGTCAATGCCATTTCTCACTTTACGGACTGGACAATTGCACACGTGCATGTAGGCGGATTAGCATGGAATGGATTTTTGACATTTGGAATGCTCTATTGGTTAGTTCCAAGAATGTGGCAAACTAACTTATACTCCAAAAAATTAGCCGATTTTCATTTCTGGATAGGCACACTGGGAATAATATTTTACGCTATTCCAATGTACTGGGCAGGATTTACTCAAAGTTTTATGTGGAAAGAATTTACACAAGAAGGATTTTTAAAATACCCGAATTTTCTGGAGACCGTTACGGCTCTTAAAAACCTATACCTTTTAAGAGGAATTGGTGGAACGCTTTATTTTACAGGAGTTTTAGTAATGGTATATAATTTAATCAAAACGGCAAGTGCTGGAAAATTCATTGCCAATGAAGCCGCAGAAGCACCTGCCCTGATTAAATTCCATGAAGAAAAACACGAGTATTGGCATAAATGGATTGAAAAAAGACCCGTTCAGATGCTTATAGTATCTTTCATTTTAGTTGCCATTGGTGGTATTGTGGAGATGATCCCGACATTTTTAGTAAAATCCAATATTCCAACCATCTCATCTGTAAAACCATATACTCCGCTTGAGTTAGAAGGGAGAGATATTTATATCAGAGAAGGTTGTTATGTATGTCATTCTCAAATGATTCGTCCTTTCAGAAGTGAAACAGAACGCTACGGTGATTATTCAAAAGCAGGAGAATTTGTTTATGACCATCCGTTTCAATGGGGTTCTAAAAGAACAGGACCTGACTTAGCAAGAGAAGGAACTATGAAATTACGCAAACCTAATGCTTGGCACTTCACACACATGTTGGATCCCCGTCTTACATCTCCAAACTCAATTATGCCTGCATATCCCTGGTTAATTGAAAACAATCTTGACATATCGCTGACGCCTGATAAAATCAAAGCCATGCGAAAATTAGGCGTACCTTATCCGGAAGGATATGAAAACCAAGCCGTTGATGACCTGAAAAAACAAGCCAAAGAAATTGCCGAAGATTTAAAGAAAAATAACATCAACACTTCGCCCGACAAAGAAATCATTGCACTCATTGCTTATCTTCAAAGATTAGGTGTAGATGTTAGTTTAGAAAAAAAACAAGCATTAAAATAAAAACAAATCATTTATAAAATCAAAATAAAAAAATATGTTACGCTTTGTCAAACATCATTTAGAAAGCATCATTGGAATTGAAATTTATCCAGTCATTTCATTCCTCATTTTCTTCGTATTTTTTATTACGATATTAATTTGGTTACTAAAAGTTGATAATAAATATATCAATAAAATTAAAAACATACCATTTGAATAATCTTAAATAAAAAATTTAAAAACATATTATTTATGAAAACAAATTCTTCATTAAAAATAGGAATAATTGGAATGCTTGCATTACAATCTTTTGCTTATGCACAAGAAGCATCAACGGCTATAAATAATACACCTCAAGATAGTTCTAATAACAATCTCATTGGGTGGGGACTTATTATTTTGTTGCTAATTCAAGTGCTTGTGATTAGATCTATTTCTTTAGCAATCAAATCTATTAGTAATTCGGATATTTTCAATCGTTCAAAAAATGGAAATTCTACATTGCTTCTCATCATAACAAGTTTATTCTTAACCACACAACTATCTGCACAAAACGCATCATCTTCTAATGATTTAATAAGTTTTTCAGATACAGACATCAATGTTTTAATAACATTAAATGTCTTATTATCATTAACTGTACTGTGGATGTATAATCAGTTTCAAAAAATGATGCAAATTGCTGGACTTATTAAAGAAGAAGAATCTAAAAGTTCATTATGGAGTTTAGAACATGTACTAACACGATCTGTACCTATTGAAAAAGAAGCCACTATTCAATTTGAACATGAATATGATGGCATCCGAGAATTAGACAATGTGTTACCTCCCTGGTGGCTTTGGATGTTTTATACCACTATTGCTTTTTCCTTTGTTTATTTAATTCATTATCATATTACACCAATAAAAGCACTTGAAAAAATTGGTTTTGTAGGACCAGGCGTTGGTCAAGAAGAATTGTATAAAATGGAAATGGAACAGGCAGAAAAAGAAAAACAAGCATACTTAGCACAAATGGCAAACAAAGTAAATGAAGAAAATGTAACTGCCTTAACAGATCCTGCAGAAATTGCAGAAGGTAAAAATATCTTCTTAACCAACTGTGCCACTTGTCATGGAAAAGAAGGACAAGGCGGTGCAGGTCCTAACCTCACAGATGATTACTGGTTGCACGGCGGCGGTATCAAAAATGTATTTAAAACTATCAAATATGGTGTTCCTCAAAAAGGAATGATTGCATGGGAAACACAACTCTCTCCCAAACAAATACAGCAAGTCGCTTCTTATATTTTAACTTTAAGAGGAACCAATCCTCCCGGAGCAAAAGAACCACAAGGTGAATTATGGAAAGAAGAAAATATTTCAACCAATGCCGATACTACTCTTATACAAAAAGATACGACAAAAGTAAAATAAATAGATGGAAACACATATTGAAAAACCTGATATAAACAAAAAAGATGAGTCGTTTCGGGACAGAATATCCACGGTAGATGAAAAGGGAAAGAGAAAATGGATGTATCCTAAATATCAATCCGGAAAATTTCATACTTACCGGCAGATATTCGGATACACTCTTCTTTTGATTTTATTCATCACACCATTCATTAAATACGACGGTGAACCTTTGTTTCTGCTGGATGTTGTTCACAGAAAGTTCATAATATTCGGTACTGTTTTTTATCCTCAGGACTTCTTTTATTTCGGACTATTGATGATCACTTTTGTTATCTTCATTGCTCTTTTTACAGTAGTATTGGGAAGATTGTTTTGCGGATGGGCTTGTCCACAAACTATTTTTATGGAACTTATTTATCGCAAAATTGAATATCTCATAGAAGGGGACTGGAAAGAACGAATGGCTTTGGATAAACAAAAAATGAACTTCACTAAATTTTGGAAAAAAACCTTAAAGCATATACTTTTTTATGCCGTTGCGTTTGTCATATCCAATTTATTTTTAAGTTATTTAATCGGAATAGATGCATTAAAGAAAATAGCCACAGATCCCTTGTCGGAACACATTGCAGGTTTTACAACCTTGCTTGCTTTCAGTTTGGCTTTTTACGGCGTATTTGCATTTTTAAGAGAACAAGTTTGCACCAATATCTGTCCGTATGGAAGAATGCAGGGAGTATTGTTAGGAAAAGATACTCTGGTAATTGCTTATGATTATGTTCGTGGGGAACCTCGTGCCAAATTCAAAAAAAATGAAGACAGAAAAGCCGCCGGGAAAGGCGATTGTATAAATTGTCATCAATGCGTTAATGTTTGCCCAACAGGCATTGACATTCGCAATGGTACTCAATTAGAATGTATCAACTGTGCCTTATGTATTGATGCTTGTAATTATATGATGGAAAGTGTAGGACTTCCCAAAGGACTTATTCGCTATGCTACAGAATATCAAATTAAAGAAAATAAACCTTTTAAATTAACAGCACGTGCCAAAGGATATATCGTTGTTCTTATTATTCTTTTGGGAATAATGGGATTATTGCTCATGAAACGATCACCTGTTGACGGTACAATTTTAAGATCGTATGGCTTTCTGACTGAAACAACAAAAGACGGGAAAATTAAAAATTTATACACATACAAATTGCTCAATAAATCCAATCATCCGCAAAAAGTAAGTATTGAAATGATTGAACCCAACGATGCAAAAATAGAACTCATAGGACATCTACCTGTCATTGAAAAAGAAGGATATATTGAAGGTTCATTTTTTGTAGTAATGGATAAATCCTTAACAAAGGGAATGAAAACGCCCATTGAAATTGGTGTATTTGATGAAAATCATAAACTGATTAAAAAATATAAAACAAACTTTCTAACATTTTAATATGAAATGGACAATAGGACATACTATTACACTGGCTTTTATAGCATTTGCAACCTTTATATTATTTATGGTTTCAAAAATGATAAATACAAAAGTGGATTTAGTGGAAAAAGATTATTATGCAAAAGAAATTAAATTTCAAAATCAAATCAACAAATATCAAAATACCATTCAACTCGGAGACAGTGCTGTAATCATTCAACAAACTGATGATAAAATAATTATTCAAATTCACAACAATCCTGTTCAGCATGCCAATGTGTTTATTTATTATCCGGCAAATGAAGAATACGATAAAAAATTATCATTCAATAATACACAGAATATTATCATTGATAAGAACAACATTCATAAAGGACGAGCAAAAATAAAACTGGATTGGAACGATACTGCCAATGAATATTATTTTGAAAAAGAATTACTAATCAATTAAATAACCCTTTTTAAGCAATGATGAAATTATTTTGGATAGCTATTTCCTTAGGATTTGCAGGAAGTTTACACTGTACAGGAATGTGCGGTTCGTTGATGGTTTATCATTTTTCATCCATTCAAAATAATTCGTATGCCATAAAGTTTATTATTTATCACCTGATGCGATTACTGGCTTATGCATTATTAGGAATGATGTTCGGACAAATTGGATTTATAGGTAGTTTAATAGGTGCCCAACAAATCATCTCCATACTTTCAGGAATTCTTTTAATCTACACTGCTTTAACTTATTTTTTTCCGACTGCATTAAAGATATTACCTGATATCAATTTTTATTCTATCATTAACGGATTGTTTAATTTTTCATCCTCTTCTTATTATCGTTACGCATTATCCGGTCTTGCGAACGGATTCTTACCCTGCGGACTTTCATTTATGGCTGCCTTGTTTGCAATCACAACGTATTCAATGCTTCACGGGATGCTATTCATGGTATTTTTTGGTTTAGGCACACTGCCTGCCATGATTTTTGTAAGTTTATTATCCCAACAATTTCAACTCAAAAGATGGAAATATATCATGCCAACCATGGCTTTAATTACAGGAGTATTATTGATAATCAGAAGTATGAATTTAGGAATACCCTACATTAGTCCACATTATGAATTAAACAAAGAAAAAGTTATAGTACAATGCCACAAATAAACTAAATGATGGTCAATGAACTCATAATCAATCAAGCAACAACTAAAAAAGAAACGCAATGTTATCATTGTGGCGGATCATTGCCCAAAAATCCTTATGAAAAAGATGAACACTCCTTTTGCTGCAAAGGTTGTGTAACTGTTTATACCCTGATTAAGGATTCTGGTTTAGAAAACATCTATCAAAATAAATCATTAGGTAATTTTACAAAACCCGAAGATGAATCAGAAATTCAGGAGTTTGATTTTCTGGATAACCCTTCCGTTCAGGAAAAAATTATTTCATTCAAAGAAGGTAATCTCTGCAAAGTAATAGTATATGCCCCTGAAATACACTGTGCCTCTTGTATATGGCTGCTGGAACATTTACCTGAACTTCACAAAGGAATTATTCAATCACAGGTAAATTTTCATTCCAAAAAAATTTCCATTCTGTTCAATAATGAACAAATAAGTTTAAAGGAATTAAGCATATTACTAACTCAAATTGGTTATAAACCCTATTACAGTTTTGAAAAAAAAGAAACGCATCCCGAAGAGAAAAAACTTTTGATACGTTTAGGAATTGCAGGATTTGCCTTTGGAAACATCATGCTGTTAAGTTTCCCTGATTATTTAGACACATTATCAAATCTGGAAATCAAATATGCCCAATTATTTCATTATGTGAGTTTTATTTTATCCTTGCCTGTCATATTATTTTCAGCATATCCTTATCTGCAATCGGCATTTAGCGGTATAAAAACAAAGGACTTGAATATGGATATTCCCATTGGAATCGGAATACTAACCTTATTTTTCCGTAGCACGTATGATGTGTTTTTCCTGAATGAATCCGGATATTTTGATTCTTTGAGTGGTTTTGTTTTTTTTCTGTTAATAGGAAGATGGTATCAGCATAAAACCTATCGCTTTCTGGATTTTGACAAGACATTTCATTCTTTTTTTCCAATGAGTGTTATAAAAATAGATCATCTGAACGAAGTAAATACGGAAGTTCAAAACATCAAAGAAAACGATATAGTAAAATTAAGAAACGGAGAACTGATTCCCTTTGAATGTGTATTAATGAGCAAAGAAGCCCGGATTGATTACGGTTTTGTTACCGGAGAATCAGACATATTTCAAAAACAAAAAGGCGATATCATTTATGCAGGCGGAAAACTTTACGGACAAAAAATTTTAGTAAAGGTCAAAAAGCCCTTTGACCAACAGTATTTTATGCAATTATGGAATGAAAATTCCCAACGAAAAAATTTTGCATTCAAAAAAATATCATCCTTTTTAGGAAAAATAATCACAATACTGGTGTTGTCCGTTGCCGTATTTTCATTATGGTATTGGAGAAATGCTGATGTTCAAACCATTTTCAAGATTGTAACTTCTGTGCTCATCATCGGATGTTCCTGTGCCTTTGCATTGAGTGCTCCCTTTCTCTTCGGAAATGTATCCCGATTATTATCTAAAATTTCATTTTTTGTAAAAACATCCGACAGCATAGCCACCTTGGCAAAGGTGAATCATATCGTATTAGACAAAACAGGAACCCTCACGGAAAAAGGATTTCAGGCAGAATGGAAAGGAAATGAAAAATTATCAGAAGAAGAAATCAACTTACTATATGCTTTGTTTCAAAATTCCTTTCATCCGTTGAGTAAAAAAATTGCAGAAAGTTTAAAAGAAAATATAACTCGTCAATATGAATGTTCCGATTACAAAGAATATCCCGGCAAAGGAATGGAAGCCATTATAAATGGTCATCACATCAAAGCCGGAAACCCTGAATGGATTGAAATGAATGAAAAATTATCCATTCCGCATTCGGTTGTATGTATCAAAATAGACGATGAAATAAAGGGATACTTTGAAATTAAAAATGAAATAAGACACGGTTTGAAACGTTTGAATTCCTTAGCAAAGGAAGGATATAAACTTCATATACTTACCGGAGATACCGCAGAAAAAACAGAAAGCATTACAAAATTATTTTCATCTGAACTTACTATTCAAACTCGACAAAAACCTGAAGACAAAAAAACATACATTGAGAATTTACAAAAAAATAATGGTGTTGTGTTAATGATAGGGGATGGATTAAACGACATGCCTGCTTTGAAAACTGCGGACTTTGGAATTAGCATTACCGATGACACGAGTTATTTTGCACCAGCAGGCGATGCTATTTTGAAAGGAGAAAGTTTGCAGTATCTTCCTGAAATCATTCGTTTTTCAAAAACCGCTTACAAACTACTTATTACAAGTTATGTATTTTCCTTTGTGTATAATGCTATAGGATTATCCCTTGCCTTTTTTGGATATTTAAGTCCCGTAGTGGCAGCAGTGTTTATGCCATTCAGCAGTATTTCCGTTGTTCTATTTGCTGTTGTTTCCACTAATTATGTGGCAAAGAAATATGGAATAAAGTAATTTGTTTTTCTAATTTTATCTATTCTCAAAAAATAAATCCCACAATCACATTTATTAAAATATGATTTAAATCATATTCAAAATTGACAATAAATTAGTTATTTTTGCAAAAAAAAATAATTATGGAAACACAAGTTAAATCCTCTGCTACTACTCTTAAAACAGGAGATTGGTTGCCAATAAATGGCACGGACTATGTAGAATTTTATGTAGGAAATGCCAAGCAAGCCGCTTATTATTATCAAACTGCATTTGGTTTTCAACCTTTGGCGTACAGCGGTCTTGAAACAGGCAATCGTGAAACTGCATCGTATGTGCTTCAACAAGGTAAAGTAAGATTAGTATTGACTTCTCCGCTTAATTCTAAACATCCTATCAATCAGCATATTGTAAAACACGGTGATGGCGTAAAAGTAATTGCTCTATGGGTAGATGACGCTACAAAGGCATTTGAAGAAACAGTCAAAAGAGGAGCAAAGCCCTATCTTCAACCAACCAAATATGAAGATAAAGACGGTTATGTGATTCAAAGCGGCATTCACCTTTACGGCGATACTGTTCACATCTTTACAGAAAGAAAAAATTACAATGGTGTATTTTTACCAGGATATCAAGCGTGGAATCCTGAATACAAGCCCGCACCACTTGGATTTAAATACATTGACCATATGGTAGGTAATGTAAATTGGGGAGAAATGAATATATGGGTAAAATTTTATGAAGAAGTAATGGGTTTTTATAATCTATTGTCTTTTGATGACAAAGATATTTCTACAGAATATTCTGCCTTGATGAGTAAGGTAATGTCTAACAATAATGGATATATTAAATTCCCAATCAATGAACCTGCTGAAGGAAAAAAGAAATCGCAAATTGAAGAATACATTGAGTTCTACGAAGGTCAAGGTGTACAACATATTGCATTAGCCACCGATAATATCATAGAAACCGTAACCGAAATGCGTAAAAGAGGTGTAGAATTTTTAGATACGCCCGATTCCTATTATGAAACAGTACTGGATAGAGTAGGAAAAATTGATGAAGATATTGAAATATTAAGAAAATTAAAAATCCTTGTAGATAGAGATGATGAAGGATATTTATTACAGATATTTACAAAACCTGTAGAAGATAGACCTACTTTATTTTATGAAATCATTCAAAGAAAAGGTGCAAAGTCCTTTGGAAAAGGCAATTTCAAAGCATTGTTTGAAAGCATTGAAAGAGAACAAGCAAAAAGAGG
>JAOAIP010000018.1 GCA_026414605.1 Bacteroidia bacterium | reverse complement strand
AAAAATTAATTACAATGAAAAAATTTCAATTTCCTTACTTTGATAATAATGCTACAACGCCCATAGATCCTGATGTTTTAAATGTCATTCAAGAATATAATCAATACTATTATGCTAATCCTTCTTCTACGGCACATCCTTTGGGAATAATTTGTAACACCTTATTTCAACAACATAGACAAAAATTAGCCAACCTATTAAATGTTAGAGAAGAAGAAGTGATATTCACAAGCGGTTCGTCAGAGTCCATAAATACAGCCATAAAAGGATTATACTTTCAATATCAATCTCAAAAAAATCATATTATTTCTTGTGTTACAGAACACTCTGCAGTTTTGAACACACTTCAATATCTTCAAACCTATCATAATGCCAAAATCACACTCCTGAATGTCAATTCAAATGGTGCCATTGACTTAAACGAATTAGAAAAAAGCATTCAACCCAACACTTTATTAGTGTGCTTGATGGCTGCTAATAATGAAACAGGCGTACTACATCCTTTACAAGACATTTATAACATTACAAGAAAAAAATCTGTATTACTTTTTTCAGATACTACACAATGGTTTGGAAAGTCCTATTTTTCCGATGTCCCCGCTGATATATTTTGCGGCAGCGCACATAAATTTCACGGAAGCAAGGGCATAGGATTTTTAGTAATAAAAAATTTAGGTAGAAAAATTTTTTTACATCCATTGATACACGGGGGCGATCAACAAAAAATCCGTTCAGGCACTATACCATTACCAAGCATTGCAGCACTTACTCATTCTTTTGAAAAAACGATTCTTCAACAACATCAAAATATTCCATACATTTTATCATTAAAACAATACTTTGAACATCAACTTAAACAAAAATACGATATTAAAATTAATGGTGAAAATACAGAACGATTAGTAAATACTTCTAACATTACATTTTCAGAAAAAGAATATGAAGCAGTATTAAAACTAATGAAAAAGTTTTGTTACTCACAAGCATCCGCCTGTTCTGATGGATCGGGCAAACCATCTCACGTATTACAATCTATGGGATTATCAAAAAATGAAATCAAAAGAACTTTTCGCTTTTCATTTTCTTACTTAAACACATTAGAAGAGATAAATAATTTTTTACAACTATTAGACGAGTTAATCCACCAACAAGTATAAATTGAAGTGGAGCATATCGGACTCGAACCGATGACCTCTACAATGCCATTGTAGCGCTCTAGCCAGCTGAGCTAATGCCCCATTTTCAAAAACAGCCGCAAATATATGAAATCTATTCTTCATAAACATAATGTTTAAAATAATTTTTTTACATTTTGAAAGCCATTACACTTTATCGGAATAAATGAGTAATTCAAAAATTTTAAAGGTAAAAATTTTCTATCAAAAAACGAATTTCTATTACAAATAACACTGTAATTTAAGAAAAAGATATTTGAATTTTTGTCTCAAATTTTTCTATAAAAAGGACAATTTTACTGAACTATATCAATGATTATGAAAAAAAGACACGATAAATATAAAAAATTTGCTTGGCATAACTCTTGTAAATTTAGTAGCGAATTAACCCCAAAAACTTACAACTATGGCAAACATTGTAAAACAAGAACTCAAGTTCCCAACATTCAAAAACTTAATTGAAAGCTTCTTTGAAAACGATTTCCCAATGATGGGCAATCAATTAAACAAATTCATCGGAAGCACCATTCCTTCTGCTAACATTAAAGAAACAGAAGAAAACTTCCAAATTGAATTAGCCGCACCTGGCTTGAAAAAAGAAGACATCAAAATTGATTTAGATCAAGATGTACTTACAATTTCTTCTGAACAAAAAGAAGAAAAAACAGAAGAAAAAGACAACTACACGCGCAGAGAATTCAACTACTCTTCTTTCAGCAGATCTTTCTACTTACCTGAAATTGCAGATACAGATAAAATATCTGCTGAATACAAAGACGGCGTATTAAACATCCTCATTCCTAAAAAAGAAAGTGCCATCAAAAAACCACAAAAACGTATTGAAATCAAATAACATCCATTGTTAACAAACAAAAATGCTCGGGAAAATCCCGAGCATTTTTATTTTTAATTTTATGCTTTTTCTTCCCAAATGCTCACAAGATGCACAATGGTTTGAACTGCTTTTTGCATATCTTGCACACTCACCCATTCTTGCTTGCTATGAAATGCATGCTCTCCTGCAAATATATTAGGACAAGGCAGTCCCATAAAGGATAATCGCGACCCATCTGTTCCCCCTCTTACAGAACTTAATATCGGCTGAAGACCACATCTTTTTATCGCTTCCACGGCATAATCTACAACAAAAGGATGTTTACTTAAAACTTGTTTCATATTCCTATATTGTTCTCTAATTTCAACACGTGCAGATGACTTAGGATACTGCTTAATCACCTCATCTACTATGGATTTTAAGATATTTCCCATTTCTTGCAATGTTTCATCCTCAAAAGCCCGCAAAATAAAATGTATTTCCACTTTATCAATATTTCCACTCACTGAAGTAGGATGTATAAATGGTTCTTTTTTTTCAGTTGTTTCGGGGGCTTTGTCTTTGGGCAAACGATGAATAATTTCAGCCGCAATCTTCAAAGCATTTTCCATTTTATTTTTCGCCAGCCCTGGATGTGTTGAATACCCTTGAATTTCCACAATTGCCATATCTGCACTAAATGTCTCATTTTCTATGTGTCCCAATGTCTCACCATCAATAGTATAGCCATATTGAGCATTTAATTTTTTCAAGTTTACCTTTTCAGTACCTCTTCCAACTTCTTCATCAGGCGTAAACAAAACTTTCACCGTACCGTGTTTTACTTCAGGGTGTTGTATCAAAAAATTCATAGCATCCATTATTTCTGCAACGCCCGCCTTATTATCTGCTCCCAATAAAGTAGTACCACTGGCAGTTATAATATCATTCCCTAATTGATTCAATAATTCAGGATGATTCTTAGGAGATAGCACTTGTGATGGATCATCTGGCAACACAATATCCTGACCCTGATAATTCTTGTGAATAATGGGCTTTACATCCTTGCCCGAACAATCTGGCGATGTATCCATATGCGCACAAAAAAATAGCACAGGTACTTGTTTTTCAGTATTGGCAGGCAATTCCGCATACACATACCCATTCTCATCCATTTCTGCATCTTTCAAGCCCATTTGCTTCAATTCATCTACTAACAAACGTCCCAAATCTTTTTGCTTTTCTGTAGAAGGAAAAGTAGTACTTGCAGGATCCGATTGAGTATCAATTTTTGCATATCGGATAAACCTTTCTACAACAGTGTAATTATACCCATTCAATTTTTCTTGTAATTCATTCATATATTTAATTTTTATTTTTTCAATTATTTGGGCGTGCCCCTCACACACCACAGCATTTCCAATCTTTGTAAATGTTTTTATTCCACTGTTTCAAAACGACAAACTATGTCGTTTAAAAATTTCAATCGGCTGTGGTATGTTCGGGTCGGGCTGCTACGGGCTTCGCTACCGCTTCGGTAAATATGCTTAAATGATAATTTAAGCACATTCGTGAGCACCTTGATATAAAAAACAGATGGCGAACAATCCTTGTGGCATCCTTGTCACTTTGTTATCGCTATTTTCAATCGTTTAATACTACTCTCATAATATCTATCTCCTTCATAATGGCCACAAGGCAGTACCGTCTTCGCCGCCCTCCGCATCCCTCACGCAACTTACCCCCTTCCCCTCTCTTTTTCAAAGAGAGGGGCGATACGAAAGTTGTTTCATTCAATTGTTCCCCCTCTCTAATTCAATTAGAGAGGGGGAATAAAAGGGGGTGAGTGAAAACTCCGTATCCCTCACGCAATTTTCCACCAACTACCGTTGGTGGCTATTCACATTAAGCCCCTTCGGGGCTTAGCGGAATTCGCTTTCTCTTGATCACCCCTTTCCCCTCTCTTTTCAAAAAGAGGGGCGACACGAAAGGTTCCTCATACAATTGTTCCCCCTCTCTAACTAACTTTGTTAGAGAGGGGGAATAAAAAGGGGGTGAGTGAAATTATCCCCCTCTCTAATTCACTTAGAGAGGGGGAAATAAAGGGGGTGAGTAAATCACGCAAACTTCAGCTAAAAGTCAAAAGTTGAAAGTAGAAAGTTTTTTCCGATCGTTGAATTTGATCTTTAAATCCAAAATCTTTATCTCCAGAAAATTCAATATAAATACTGGCCTCCAAATCCTTTATTCTTTGCCAAGCAATGATACCTTCAAATCTCTGTATTTTCATATTCCTCAAATTTAACTTTCCACTTTTCACTTTTAACTTTCCACTTTTCAGAATTGTAAATAAATATATTTCACTTTACCACCTGTTTCACCGATGGCTATTTACCCTGTTAAATACAGATAAATTTAACAGGATGAAATTATCCGCCTTCGGCGGATAATTTAATAGAATAATTACTTGAATTTTTAAAACTAAAATTTGTTTTTCTCGAAAACCTAAAATAAAAAACAATCCTTACAAATTCTTAATTTCTGCAATTAAGTCGGTAAGGGCTTTTTTGGCATCACCAAAGTACATAGAGCATTTTGGATTGTAAAATAACAAGTTATCTATACCCGCATATCCTGCACTCATACTTCTTTTGATAACAACTATATGTTTGGCTTTATCTACTTCTAAAATAGGCATTCCATAAATTGGTGAAGATGGGTCTGTTTTGGCAGCAGGATTTACTACATCATTCGCACCTACTACTAATACTACATCAGTTTGTTCAAATTCAGGATTGATTTCTTCCATTTCTACCAATTTATCATAACTCACATTGGCTTCTGCTAAAAGGACATTCATATGCCCAGGCATTCTACCCGCCACCGGGTGAATAGCATATTTTACCTCCACTCCTTTTGACTCCAATAGATCTTCCAATTCTTTTATAGCGTGTTGGGCTTGTGCTACGGCCAATCCATAACCTGGTACAATCACTACTTTTTTAGAATATGCTAATAATACTGCTAAATCGGATGCGGAAATATCTTTTATGCTACCTTTGGCTTCTTCTGCACCAGCGGCACTACTTCCTCCAAAGGCACCAAATATCACATTCGATAATGGACGATTCATTGCTTTACACATTGCCAAAGTTAATAATGTTCCAGCACTTCCTACTAAAATACCTCCTGTAAGCATAATTTTATTATCGTATAAAAATCCACCAAATGCAGCGGCTAAGCCCGTAAATGAGTTGAGTAAAGAAATAACCACGGGCATATCAGCACCTCCAATAGGTATTGTCAATAAAATTCCATATAAAAGAGCAAAAGCAAATACAATTAAGAGCATTGAAAAGTTTTCTTCGGCTACCGCAAAATAAACTGCTAATACAAGCGTTAATAATAAAACAATGATGTTGATGATATTGTAAGATGGCAAGCGGATGGGCTTTTTCATTGTACCATTGAGTTTCAAAAAGGCAATAATACTTCCTGAAAAGGATACAGAGCCAATAATCATTCCTCCTAAAATAGCAATCATTGTTCCTATACTACTATGTTCTACGACAGATGTTTGTTGAGAATTATAAAATTCTATAATAGAAATAAGCGCCGCACACGCACCTCCCATTCCGTTAAACAGAGATACTAATTCGGGCATTTTTGTCATTGGGACACGTTTGGCGGTTATCCATCCTACAATGGTACCAAGAGCAATAGCCGCAAAAATTAAAGTAATAACAAGTGGATTAAAATTAGGATGTAAAAAAATAGTTCCAAGTATAGCAATGGTCATTCCGGCGGCTCCAATTAAATTTCCTTTTCGTGCGGTCTTTGGATGTCCCATTAATTTTAATCCAGCAATAAAAGATATTGATCCAATTAAATAGGCAATTTCTAATAAATAGTTACTTATCATAAGTATTAAAGATTTAAGATGATGTTATTGATTTTTTATTTTGTGTGATAATTTTTTTACTTTTTCTTGAACATTTCCAGCATTCTATCAGTAACAACAAAACCACCAACGACATTCAAAGTTCCTAAAAACACGGCTAAAAATCCTAAAATAAGTGCCAAAGTATTGTCAGGATTAAGATTGATCATTACGTGAATAGCACCAATAATAACGACTCCGTGAATAGCATTAGCACCACTCATTAAAGGCGTGTGCAATACTGTAGGTACACCTCCAATAATTTCAACACCTACAAATATAGACAACAATACAAAATAAATTTGTTCTCTATACACAGTAAAAAATTCTAAAACTTGTTCCATAATTCTATTTTTTTAATTTGATTACTTATTTAATAATGCAGGATGAACGATATTTCCCTGATGAACGATTAAACTTCCTTTGGTAATTTCTTCTTCTAATTCCCATTTAAATCCATTATTATCAGAAAGATGAAGTAAAAATGCTTGTATGTTTTTGGCGTACAATTGGCTGGCATTCATTGGTAATAAGGCAGGAAGATTGCTTTCTCCAATAATGGTTACACCATTTTCTGTTTTGATGACTTCATTTAATTTACTACCGGCTACATTTCCCCCTTGATCCACTGCCATATCTACAATGACAGAACCATTTCGCATACTTTTTACCATTTGTTCTGTAACCAGCAATGGGGCTTTTTTCCCTGGAACTAATGCTGTAGTGATGACAATATCGGCTTCTTGAACATGCTTAGCCACCAATTCCTGTTGTTTTTTCAAAAATTCTTCGGAAACATTTTTCACATATCCACCTTCTATTTTTATAGAATCATCGCCTTTTACTTCAATAAATTTTCCTCCTAATGACTCTACTTGTTCTTTGGTTTCAGGGCGAATATCGCTTACTTCTACAATTGCACCTAAACGTTTAGCCGTAGCAATGGCTTGCAATCCGGCAACTCCTGCTCCAAAAATAACTACCTTAGCGGGCTTAATAGTTCCCGCAGCAGTGGTCATCATTGGTAAAATTTTACCTAAATAGTCAGCGGCTAAAATCACGGCTTTGTAACCGGCTAAATTGGCTTGTGAAGATAGAGCGTCCATTTTTTGAGCACGGGATATACGGGGAATAGCATCCATTGAAAAAGCAGAAATACCGGCTTTTTGACATGCTTCCACTAAAGCAGGATTCGTTAGTGCCCACATAAAGGAAATCAAGACAGCCCCTTTTTTCATAGAAGCCACTTCTTCGGGTTGTGGAGGGTTTACTTTTAATACCACATCGGCTTGATAAACAGATGCCTTATCACCGATTTTGGCACCAGCATTTATATAATCTTCGTCTTTAATGTAGGATAATATGCCAGCGTCTTTTTCAATGATAATCTCGTATCCTTTTTTAATAAGTTCTTTAACCACATCGGGAGTGAGGGCTACCCGTGTTTCTTTATATTTAGTTTCTTTGGGCACACCTAAAAGCATGATGAATTTATTTTTGTGGGCAATAATACAAAAAAATAAAGTTGTGGAGAATTTAAATATTAGGAGTGATTTTATTTATCCTTTTTTTTTATTTTAATTTTAAAGAAGATTTTTATATTTTTGTAACACAACTTGAAAAGGTACTTTTTCGTATAATTAGTATAAATGAATATGAAAAAAATACTTTATAGTATAATAGGGGTTTTATTGGGATTGGTATTAAAGTCGCAAGATAATGCACCTATATCTATCCCTGTAAAAGCCATTGTAGAAGGGAAGGATACTATTCCCGTCATTGATTTGCCAGAAGTACAAGTATGGGCATATTGGGGAAAAGTAAGTATTTCAAAAAAAGTTTTTGAAGAATGGACGCGTACAAAATACAATGTCAAAAAAGTATATCCGTATGCGGTATTGGCTGCTGCTTTATTAAAAGAAATGGATAATAAATTAGCACAGATTCCTTCTGAAAAAGAACGAAAAAAATTTATTAAGCAATGCGAAAAAGAATTGAGAATGAAGTTTGAAGAGGACTTAAAGAATCTATCAGTAACACAGGGAAGAATTTTGATGAAATTGATATACAGAGAAACAGGTAAAACAACGTATCAAATCGTCAAAGAAATGAGAGGGGGCTTTGAAGCGGCTATGTGGCAAGCACTGGCTTATATATTTGGTAATTCTATGAAAGTAAGTTATGACCCTCAAGGAGAAGATTATATGGTAGAAAAAGCCGTACAATTAGTAGAAAGAGGGTATTTTTAATTCCCTGTTTTATTTATTTTATCTTTTGGTAATTCTCTTTGGTATTTGGGTTTAGATTTTTTATTGCAGGGGCAATAGTTGATAACATAAAACGATAGTCCTTGCATACAGATACTTGGAGTGTTTTTTTGAATATATCCTGTTACTTTCAAACAAGTGCCTTCATTAACAGAAGTTTTAATGTTGTGTAGTGTATAAACTTTATTATCTTTTGTTTTTAAAGTCCAACAACCTGCTTCTACACCCTTTTGTACAATTCCTTTTATTGTAATAGTGTCAGAAGTGTTCAGCGAAACTTTTTGTTTTTGTGCAAATGAAGTTATTGATAACATTGACAATGCTATTAATAGCATAAATGACATTGAATTGGTTAATATTTTAGTTTTCATAGATTAAAATTTTTAATACCAAGTGATTGTAATTTTTTGTTGAATATCGGGGTGCAAACTTTTGGCTACAGGACAGGTGTAAGCCGCATTTTCTATCATCTTCTTTTGTTTTTCGGTATATTGAAAATCTTTGAGTTTTAAGTGTATATGTATTTCACCCACTCTTCTTGGATTATCTGCCATCACTTTAGTTACTTCTGCTTCTGCTTGTAGTGGAATGTTTTCTCTTTCTGCTAAAATACTCATAATTGTAATCATACAACTGGCTAATGATGTAGCCAATAAGTCCGTAGGCGAAAAACGTTCTCCTTTGCCATTATTATCGGGCGGTGCATCTGTTTCAATAATGCTATTGCTTCTTAAATGAATGGCTTGTGTTTTTTTATCTCCCAGATATTTTACAATAGATGTTGGCATAACTATTTATTTTTGAGCAAAACCATATAAAATAGGTTGATATGATAAAGGAACGATATTACTTAAAACTTTATCAATAGGAACAAAAATTTTTTGAAAATGGTCTATTGGTAATAAAGATGAACAGAAACCCACTCCTTTAATTTCATAATTTTTAAATGTTGCACTAATATGTTGTTTCATAAAATCATACGTTGGATAATTCCAATAAGCGTTCCATTTTTTACTTTTTCTTAAAATTTGGTGCACTAAAGAACCTTTGGCGTTTTCAGCAAATAAAAAATAACCCGATGGTTTTAATGCTTTATAAATTTCTTTGATTGTTTTAATTTGTTTTTCGGATTGGTGATTGCTACCTATTCCACCAAGTACAGATTTTAGTATAATAATGTCAAAATGATTTTCATAAGGGATATTGGTTGCATCAATGGATGCGTATATTATCTTATCTTGAACATTATATTTTTTATGCAATGGATTAGCGATGTTTTCAGGGTTTTGTAAATCGGAACACACTACATTAAAGTTTTTTTGAGATAACCAAAGTGATAAACCACCTTCTCGGGCACCTATTTCAAGGGCATTCGGCTGTTCAAATTTTTCCCAAGCAATAGATTTTTCCCAATACAATAGTGGAATTTTCCATAAATGTACTTGCCATTGAATAATATCTTTTAGTTCTTTATTTTTCATTAAAATCTTTTTTCAGAATTGAATGGCTTTTTAGGGGGATCAATTTTGCTTAAAATCTCTTTTACTTTATTGTTATCGGAAATGATTTGTACGGCTTGTTCTATTTCATTATCTTTTAATACAATATATTCTTCTTTTCCTTTTGAGTAGTAATAAAAATTGATGATATTTATTTCTAAAAATTCTTTGATGATGGATTTATTTTTTTGCAATAGTTTTTCTTGAATTTTACTTAACCCATCAAAAAGGGCTTCATATTCTTTTTTAATTTCTTCATAAATGCTATCATTTTCTGCACTAAGTTTAAATTCTTTTAAGATATTTTCTTGACTGGAATGATAAATGTATTTTTTGTCTTTCAAAAAGTTTAAAAACTCTTGAATATCATTTTCAGAGAGTGAAAAATCTTTTACCGCAGGAATACTTTGTCTTTTTAAAGCATATTGATAAGCATATAAGAAAAATAAATTTTGTTCATTTAGATCTAAAAGTATTGCTGATAAGTTTTCGGATTTTGTTTTAATATCGGGTGTAATGCCTGCTCCATCATAAACAATACGACCATTTTTAGTTTTAAATGCCGTAATCAATGAATCAGGTACTGCTAATACTCTACCCGATTTGTCTTTTTGAGAATAATCCAATGCTTGAATACATCTCCCACTGGGCGTATAGTATTTAGCAATAGTTACTTTTAGTTTTGTATTGTATGGCAAATCAATAGTATTTTGCACTAATCCTTTTCCATACGAACGACTTCCTATGATAACGGCTCTATCCAAATCTTGTAAAGCCCCTGCTACAATTTCAGAAGCCGACGCCGAATTTTCATTGATTAAAACAGCCAAAGGAATTTCTGTATCAACAGGTTGAAATAATGTTCTATAGGACTTATACCAGTTAGATGTTCGGCCTTTTGTATACACAACTTCTACATCTTTGGGCACAAAGAGATTGACTAAATATACTGCTTCGTTCAACAATCCACCAGGATTATCTCTCAAATCCAATAACAACGAACGGATATTTTGTTTTTTCAATTCTATCAATGCTTTTTTGACTTCATCAGAACAATTTTCTGTAAATGATTGTAAACGAATGTATCCTACATTGTTTTTGAGTGTTGTATAAAATACATTATTTGATAATTTTATTTCTTGACGAGTAATTACTTTTTCAACAGGTGTCGTACTTCTAAAAGGAATGAATTTTATTTGAACTGTTGTGCCGGCTTCTCCTTTAATCAAACTAATGACTTCTGAAACAGATAATTTAGATACATCTTTTCCATTTACAGCAAGAATTTCTGTACCAGGAACTAATCCATTGATATGTGCGGGTGAATTGGAATATACTTCTGTAATGTATAATTTGTCATTGATTTTTGCTAATGTTCCGCCAATACCTGCATAAACTCCTGTAGTTTGAAAGCGATAATCTTCTATGTCGTCTTCGCCAATAAAATTAGTATAAGGGTCTAATGAATTGAGCATTGCATCAATGGCAGTTTTGATGAGTTCGCCTGATTTGGGTTTTTCAATATAGGACTCGTGGATATTTCTATAAACACTATTGAATATCTCTAAGTTTTTGGTGATTTCAAACAAATCATTATCATCATAAAAAAAATAGAATAAAGGTAGAATTAGAACAATTATTGATAAAGTTATTTTTCTTTTGTTTTTGAAGGATATCATTTTGAGTTTAATTTGAATTTTTGTTTGAGTTTATATTTTGAATAAATATAGCCGTTAGAGTCACGATGTTTTAATTTTCACAGGGCTTCACCCTGCCCTCTATTATTTCGTCCCTTCGGGGTTACTTGCTTTCAATTTCTGACTAATCATACACCATTATCATCACAAATCTGCGGCTTCTGCAATAAGTTGAGCAATGTCTTTTACTTGCACCTTATTTTCTTGTTGATAATGCTTTACGCCATCGTTCAACATTAAATTACAAAAAGGACAAGCCACAGCAATAATATCTGGCTGATGGGCTAATGCTTCTTCTGCACGTTCGTTATTAACTTCTTTAGTTCCTTTTTCGGCTTCCTTGAATATTTGAGCCCCTCCAGCACCGCAACAAAATCCTTTTGATCGGCTACGTTTCATCTCACTCATTTCAGTTTCTAATTTTTCAATTACAGCCCTTGGTGCTTCATAGATATTATTAGCACGTCCAAGATAACAAGGATCGTGATACACTACTTTTTTTCCCTTGAATGTTCCACCTTGTATTGTTACTTTTCCATCATCAATAAGTTTTTGAATGAGCTGAGAATGGTGAATGACTTCGTAATGTCCACCCAATTGAGGATATTCATTTTTGAGAGTATTAAAACAATGAGGACAAGCAGTAACAATTTTTTTTACACCATAATTATTTAAAGTAGTGATGTTTTGTAGTGCTTGCATTTGAAATAAAAATTCATTGCCTGCACGTTTAGCAGGGTCGCCTGTGCAAGTTTCTTCGGTTCCTAATACAGCAAAAGAAACATTGGCGGCTTGTAGAATTTTGGCTAATGCTTTTGTAATTTTTTGTGTTCTTTCATCAAAACTTCCTGCACATCCTACCCAAAAGAGATATTCTACTGTTTCTCCGTTGGCAACTACTTCTGCCATTGTTTTTATCTTCAGTGTAATCATTTTATAGTGTTTTATTTTTTTGTGCAAAATTATAGAAATAAATTGGTTGAAAAGTAAGAAAATATCTTACTTTAAGATAGTTCCGTTCTTGATGGCTATCAATCAATATAGATTTAAAAAACAGAAAAATAAAAAAGCCATAGTTCTTTTAAGGAACTATGGCTATCAATAGAAAGGGAGAAATTATAAGTGAATAACTTCACCATAAGCAGCAGCAGCGGCTTCCATAATGGCTTCACTAATAGTAGGATGCGGATGAACTGTTTTGATAAGTTCGTGTCCTGTAGTTTCTAATTTACGAGCCGCTACTAATTCAGCAATCATTTCAGTTACATTATAGCCAATTAAATGAGCCCCCAAGAGTTCTCCATATTTAGCATCAAAAATAAGTTTTACAAATCCATCGGGAGCACCGGCGGCTTTGGCTTTTCCAGATGCAGTGAATGGGAATTTTCCTACTTTAATTTCGTATCCCAATTCTTTGGCTTTCTTTTCTGTATAACCAACAGAAGCAATTTCGGGAGAGGTATAAGTACAAGCAGGGATATTGTTGTAATTGATTGGTTCTACGTGAAGACCTTTAATTTTTTCAACACAAGTAATACCTTCTGCACTGGCTACGTGGGCTAATGCTTGTCCACCAACACAATCTCCAATAGCATAGTAACCTGGAACATTGGTACGATAGTATTCATCTACTACAATTTTTCCTTTATCTGTTTTGATACCAACGTCTTCAAGCCCAATGCCTTCTAAATTGGCTTGAATACCAACCGCAGAAAGAACAATATCGGCTTCTTTGGTAATAGTGCCAGAAGCGGTTTTGATGGTAGTAATACATTTGTTGTTTTTAATATCTACTTTTTCTACAGAAGAATTGGTCATTACTTCAATGCCAATTTTTTTGAATGATTTTTCTAATTGTTTTGAAACTTCTTCATCTTCTAATGGCACAATGTTGGGCATAAACTCTACGAGTGTTACTTGTGTGCCCATTGTAGCATAAAAATAAGCAAATTCACTTCCAATAGCCCCAGAACCTACTACAATCATTGATTTGGGTTGTTCTTTGAGGGTCAATGCTTCTCTGTATCCAATGATGTATTTTCCATCTTGAGGCAAATTAGGTAATTGTCTTGAACGAGCCCCTACAGCGATGATGATGTGTTGTGCAGAATAGGTTTGTGTGCCCCCTTCTTTAAGTTGAACTTCTACTTTCTTACCAGGTTTTACCTTGGCTGTACCATAAATTACATCTATTTTATTTTTTTTCATTAAGAATTGTACGCCTTTGCTCATACTATCTGCCACATCACGACTTCTTTTAATAACAGCAGGAAAATCGGCTTTAATGCTTTCTGCAGAAATGCCATAATCTTTGGCATGTTTGAGGTATTCAAAAACTTGAGCACTTTTTAATAATGCTTTTGTAGGAATACATCCCCAGTTGAGACAAACACCGCCAAGGGCTTCTTTTTCAATAATGGCTGTTTTAAATCCTAATTGAGATGATCTGATGGCGGTTACATATCCACCAGGTCCACTTCCAATTACAATAATGTCGTAATTCATAAAGTTTAATTTTTAATTTGTGGCAAATATAATGATTTCTATTTGCTAATAATTCTGAATTTATTTTTGGATAAACAAAAGTCCTACCTAACAATATAAAAGAGAATTAATCCTACGAATTTTTTTCTTTACCTATGATTTGTCCACCTAAAAAAATAATTCACCGAATTTTATACTATTATTGTAATTTGTGATTTGTATTTTTGTCGCATTAAATTTTTTACTTGATGATGCTTTGGCAACAAATACCGGATTTAGAAGATACAAAAAAATATCTGTCAGAATTGTACATTCAAAAACGTTTGCCACACGCATTGTTACTTATTGGAGAAGATGGCAATGCTGCCCTACCTCTTGCACTGGGATTTATGCAATATCTACATTGCGACCATCCTAATGGATTTTATCCTTGTGGGGAATGTAGATCTTGTAAGCAAACACAAAACTTATTTTATCCAGGATTTCATTTTGTATTGCCCAAATTTTCCACCTCTTCTCAAAAATCAGAAAGCGAAGATGATACAGATGTTGCTTCTGCTTTTTATAGATTGTTTAAAGAAAATCCTTTTATTTCTTATGATGATGTATTAAAAGAAGTTAAAGGGAAAAATAAACAAGCCCTCATTTCTGTAAAGGATATTGAACAAATTATTCAAAACATATCCTATTCGGCAGTAGGTGATAAGTACAATATCGTATGTATTTGGAAGCCAGAAATGATGCCCGCTGCCGCCGCTAATAAACTTTTAAAGACCTTGGAAGAACCACCACCACAAAGTTTGTTTTTATTAGTATCTTCTCATCCAGAAGAATTATTAGCCACTATTATCTCTCGTGTTCAACAATATCGTGTACCTGCATTTTCTGAAAAAGATATTACAGATTATTTGATCACACAGTTTAATATTAATCAAGACAAAGCACAAGAAATAGCATTCATTAGTAATGGTAATATCAATAAAGCCATTCATATTTTGAATAACTATGAAGAATATACTGCATTACTCAATGATTTTAAGGAATTTGCAAGATTAGCCATAAAATTTGAAATGGCAAGCATTGATCAATGGATTAAAAAATATGAATCAGAAGGAAGAGAAGCATTAAAGCGATTTTTAGAATACAGTTTAGATATTTTTCATTATTCTTTATTACAACATTTTCATTTGCAAGATAAAATTAAAGCCACACAACAAGAAAAAGATTTTATTGCAAAATTTTATCCTTATGCCAATGAAGATAATATCCCCAAACTTTATGAATTATTTAACGATGCCTATCATCATACTGTTAGAAATGCAAATGTGCGTATTTTACTGACAGATCTTTTTTTAAGGTGTAATGAATTATTTAAAAAGAAAGTCAATGTCTAAGGTAAAAACGGCTTATTATTGTCAGAATTGTGGTTTTCAATCTTTGAAATGGATGGGCAAATGTCCATCTTGTGGAGAATGGAATACATTAGTAGAAGAAATTGTTAACAAAGACAATAAAAAGAAATCGTCCATTCCAGTAAACACAGCAAACATTAAATTAATTCACGAAATAACAGCACAAGAACAAGAACGATTTGTAACTTCGGATGAAGAATTAAATCGGGTATTAGGTGGCGGCATTGTGCCCGGATCTCTTATTTTATTTGGCGGAGAGCCCGGTATAGGAAAATCTACATTAATGTTACAAACTGCCTTGCAAAATCCATTGCGAGTAGTGTATGTATCAGGAGAAGAAAGTGAACAACAAATTTTATTAAGAGCCAAAAGAATTAAACATCAAAATTCAGAGTGTTATATTGTCAATGAAACGGTTATTCAAAATTTATTGCCCATCATAGAACAATTAAAACCGCAATTAGTCATTATTGATTCCATTCAAACGTTGACAACCAATGTTTTAGAAAGTGCTCCAGGAAGTGTATCACAAGTAAGAGAATGTGCAGCAGAAATTATGAAGGTTGCCAAAACATCACACATTCCTTTTTTTATTATTGGACATATTACTAAAGATGGATCCTTAGCCGGACCAAAGGTTTTAGAACATATGGTGGATACGGTGCTGCAGTTTGAAGGCGATCAACATTATCTTTATCGTATTTTGAGAACTACTAAAAATCGTTTTGGAAGCACTAATGAAATTGGCATTTACGAAATGCAAGGCACAGGATTAAGACAAGTGAGTAATCCTTCTGAAATTCTGATCAATCAACGAGATGAAGATGTATCGGGCGTGGCTATTGCTACCATTTTAGAAGGGAATCGTCCTTTGATGGTAGAAACGCAAGCATTAGTTACCACTTCTGCTTATGCCACCGCACAAAGATCGGCTACGGGTTTTGATTTAAGGCGATTGTCAATGCTTTTAGCCGTGCTTGAAAAAAAATACGGATTGAAATTGTATCAAAAAGATGTATTTGTCAACATTGCAGGGGGCTTAAAGGTAGAAGATCCTGCTACGGATTTAGCATTGGCAGCCGCCATCACATCCAGCAATTATGACATTCCTATTTCTCAAAGATATTGTTTTAGTGCAGAAATTGGACTTACTGGCGAAATTCGTCCTGTAAATAGAATTGAACAGCGGATATCAGAAGCAGAAAAATTGGGGTTTGAAAAAATTTTTATTTCGCAAAGTAATTTTAAGTCGCTTTCACACACATCATCTTACAAAATACAAGTCATTGGTGTGAATAAGTTAGAAAGTATGTTTCAAAAATTATTCAAGGGGTAAAATGTTCAATGATTAAAATTTCATTTATAAAAGAGTCATTGTTATTTACTATTGGGAATGCCTTGCCAATGGCGGCAAGCGTATTGTTGTTGCCATTTTATGCCAATTATTTAAGTCCAACAAATTATGTGGCATTAAGTTTTTACATTGGTATTTCATTATTGTTTCAGATATTGTTCTCTTTTTCTTTTGATCAATATTATGGTGTCATATTTACTGAAATTAAACAAAATACAGAAAAGATAAAATTACTTAACGGCAGTGTTTTTCTTTATTTGATTTTACAAGGGATAGCCATTGTTTTAATCAGCATTGTATGGGGCGATTCTTTATTAAAAATAATTTTTAATAATCAACTACCAGTTGTGTTTTATCCTTATGGTTTTTTATCTATTCTCACAGGATTTTGTAATGCTTTATTTAAAGTATCAATGTCAACATTTATTTATGAACAAAAACCAAAACTTTTTTTCTTTGCCAATTTTACTAATTTTTTGGCTACAATTAGTATTTCTTTGAGTGGTTTGTTTTTATATCCAGATACATTGATAGGTCCTATCTATGGGCGTTTTTTGTCAGGGATTGTTATTTTAGTATTTAATATCATACTGATGAAAAATAAAATACAATGGCAAATAGAATGGCAGTTTATTAAAGAATTTATTCAAAAGAGTTGGGCTCTTTTTGCTTTTGCTGTAATGAATTGGATAGTAGGAAATATTGATAGATACTTTTTGAAAAACTATGTAGATGTAAATGATTTAGCCAGTTATGATTTGATATTAAAATGTTTTATTGGGATTGAATTTATTCAAAATGGTTTATCAATGGCGATGATTTCAAAAGTATTTGATATTTGGAACAAACACAAAAAATTAGGATTTACAATAGAAACAAATCGTTATTTTAATGTTTTTGTATCGGTCATAATTTTTGCAGTGCTTGTATTTATTATGATTTTGCCGTTATTCATTGAATGGATAATTTATGACAAAAAATATTATTACGTATTTCCTATGATAGGATTGATTGCATCGGGTTATATTATCCGAACGTTGATATATCCTTATTATTTTGCATTATTATATGCCAAAAAAACTTTACAAATGTTTATCGCTAATATGTGGAGCGTGCTTATTCAATTGATTTTATCTTATGTATTTATTCCGATGTTTGGATTGATTGCGGCGGTATTGATAGGGATTTTAGTAAAATTACTTGTAGTCGTGTTTTATCATTATTATACCACAAGATATTTAAGAGAAAATAAAGTCAATTATTGGAAATGGTATGGCATCACATTTTTGATTTCTGCACTCATAGGATTGTTTTATTTGATAAAGATAGATTATCGCATAAGTAATATTTTAGTGGTATTGATATTTGCGATATTATTTTTTATTGTATACAAAAATGAATTAAAGATTTTTTTGAATGATATTAAAAGCAAATTGCTTTAAATAATTTACTATGAAATTAATTGACACACATTGCCATTTGTTTTCAGAAGAATTTGATAATGACAGAGAACAATGCATAAGAAACGCTGAAATGGTGGGCATTGAAAAGATACTATTGCCTAATATTGATGTATCGTCCATTCAAAGATTGTATGAAACAGAACAAACTTATCCCAATAAATGTTTTGCAATGATGGGATTACATCCAACGAGTGTAAATCAAAATTATGAAAAAGAGTTAGTCATTATTCATCAAGAGTTGCAAAAAAGAGAATTTATTGGAATTGGAGAAATTGGAATGGATTTGTATTGGGATAAAACATTTTTGAAAGAACAGAAAATGGTTTTCAAAACACAATTAGAATGGGCTGTAAAATATGATTATCCTGTATCTATTCATTGTAGAGATGCTTTTGATGAGATATTTTCTATTTTAAGTGAAATGCCCCAACTACCAAAAGGTGTATTTCATTGCTTTACAGGAACATTAGAACAAGCACAAAAAATTATTCAATATCAACGTTTCAAATTGGGCATTGGTGGAGTAATTACATTCAAAAAATCTACTTTACCAGAAGTTTTAAAAGCAATTGATGGGACGTATTTTGTTTTAGAAACAGATGCACCTTATTTAGCCCCAGCCCCTTATAGAGGGAAAAGAAATGAACCAGCATACATTAAAATAATAGCAGAAAAATTAGCACAAGTTAAGCAAGTATCCATTGATGATATCATTCAACAATGTTATCAAAATACTTTGAGTATCTTTACAAGATTACAAGAATAAGTTTGATTACAATCTTTTAGCAAATAATTTTTTATTATTCACTACATTTGCCCATTCTACCTATGACTTCAACAAGTAAAAAAATTTATTTTGCATCGGATTTTCACCTTGGTGTGCCTAATTATGAAGCCAGTTTGCAAAGAGAAAAATTAATTTGTCAATGGCTGGATGAAATTAAACAAAATGCTGAGAGAATTTTTTTAGTCGGCGATATTTTTGATTTTTGGTTTGAATACAAATATACAGCCCCCAAAGGGTTTGTTCGCTTATTAGGAAAATTAGCCGAATTGTCAGACCATCAAATTCCAATTGAAATAATAGTGGGCAATCACGATATGTGGATGAAAGATTATTTGCAAAAAGAATTAAATGTTATCATTCATCATCAACAACCAATAGTAAGAGAGTATTTTAGGAAAAAAATAATGATTGGGCACGGAGATGGATTAGGACCTAATGACTACAAGTATAAAATGATCAAAAAGATATTTCGTAATCCTTTTTGCCAATGGGCTTTTGCTCGCTTACATCCTAACTTTTCATTTAGCATTGCCCATTATTTTAGTAAAAAAAGTCGTATTGCCACAGGAAATACCGATGAAAAATTTTTAGGCAAAGACAATGAGTGGCTCTACATTTATTGCCATGAGATATTGAAAAATCAACCTATAGATTATTTTATCTTTGGACACAGACATCTTCCACTCAATATCCCTTTAAGTCCTCACTCAAAATACATAAATTTGGGCGATTGGATTAAATATTTTACCTTTGCCACCTTGGATGAAAATTCTATTCAACTCATAGAATATAAAACGGGTAAAACCATAACAGAATTTCATCCTTAAAATAAATAAAAATAATTTTTGGAAATATGCGAATTAGCATTTATTATTGCAGCAAAATTTTTAATACAATGAGACACACTATTGTATATCTTTTAGCAGCATACACATTTGTTGCCACATCTATTAAAGCACAAGAAGGCGTGCTTATTTTAGAAGGAAATTATCAAGGAAAAAATTTATACGTCCAAAATCCTTTTGCAAGTAGTGGCGTGGGTTTTTGTGTTACAGAAGTATTAGTCAATGGAAATATTACTACAGATGAAACAAACTCTTCTGCATTTGAAATTGATTTTAAACCACATAAATTAAACATCGGAGATAAAGTAGAAGTAAAAATCAAACACAAACCTGACTGCAAACCCAAAGTGCTCAACCCCGAAGTATTAAAGCCCAAAAGTACTTTTGAGGTGGTATCTATGACCTTAGATAAAGATGGATTATTAAAATTTACTACAAAATCAGAAACTGGAAAATTAACTTTTGTTATAGAACAATACAGGTGGAATAAATGGGTAAAAGTAGGCGAAGTAGAAGGTGTAGGTACACCTGGCACTAATAATTATGAATTCAAATTACAATTGCACTCTGGTAAAAATACGGTAAGAGTAAGACAAACGGACTATACAGGACAACCAAGAGTTTCTAAACCTGTAGAAGTAATTTCTGATATTCCTGAAGTTACCTTTGGTCCAATGAAAGCCAAAACAGAAATTTTATTTATGGCTAATGATAAACCTGCTGAAACAATGTATGAAATTTACGACCAATATGGTAACATCGTGAAAAAAGGATACGGTAGTAAAATAGATGTTTCTAATCTTCCAAAAGGTGGTTACTTCCTCAATTACGACAATAAAATGGGAGAGTTCGTTAAGAAATAAAATTCAATATCGTTTACGTTTTTTAAACTTATGTCCATTCAACCTCTTTTATGTTTTCTTTGTCGGATGATACGCTCTTAGAAGTCAATAACTTAAATGTTATATTCCATCAGAGTGGTTCATTTCATCATGCTGTAAAAGATGTTTCATTTTCAATCCAAAAAGGCGAAATTTTAGGTATAGTTGGCGAAAGTGGTTCAGGGAAAACAGTAACCTGTCTTTCCATCATGCATCTTGTTGCCAGTCCTCCTGGAAAAGTTTCAGGCGGAAAAATGCTCTTTAGAAAAAAAGACAACTCTATTATAGATTTAAATGTCCTTCCACCTGAAGAAATAAGAAAAATTAGAGGGAATGAAATTGCTATGATTTTTCAAGAACCAATGACGTCTTTAAATCCTGTGATGAAATGCGGAGAACAAGTAGCAGAAGCCATCGTATTACATAAAAAAATTTCTTTTCAAGAAGCCAAAAAGCAAACAATACAATTATTTGAAAAAGTTAATTTACCTCATCCTGAACAAACTTTTGAAAAATACCCACATCAATTATCTGGAGGGCAAAAACAAAGAGTAATGATAGCCATGGCTATGAGTTGTCAGCCCTCATTAATTATTGCTGATGAGCCCACTACCGCCTTAGACGTTACTATCCAAAAAGGCATTTTAGAAGAATTAAAGAAACTCAAAGAAGAATTTAATACCAGTGTTATTTTTATTTCTCACGATTTATCTGTCATTTCAGAGATTGCAGACCGAGTACTTGTAATGCTCAATGGAAGTATAGTAGAACAAGGAAAAATTGAAGATATTTTCTATCATCCACAACATCCTTATACTAAAGGATTGTTAGCGTGTCGTCCTCCGTTGGACAAGCGACTAAAAGTTTTGCCCGTTATTTCTGACTTTATGGAAATTACCGATAGTGGTGATATTATAGAAAAACCCCATTCTTTTGATGCTATTATCAAACAAGCCATCGTTAGTGAAAAAGAAAGAACCGAACATTTAGAAACTATTTACAAAAGAGATAAACTTTTAGAAATAAAAAATCTTCATACTTGGTTCCCTATCAATAAATCTATATTTGGAAAAACACAAGAATGGTTCAAAGCCGTCAATGGAATTAATCTGGATATTTATGAAGGAGAAACTCTTGGATTGGTAGGAGAAAGTGGCTGTGGAAAAACAACATTAGGACGCACCATTTTAAAATTAGTAGAAGCCAAAGAAGGACAAATACTCTACAAAAAAGAAGAAATACTGCGATTAAAAGAAAAAGATTTTCGTTCATTACGAAAAGATATACAAATCATCTTCCAAGATCCTTATTCATCTTTGAATCCAAGAATATCTATTGGCGAAGCCATTATGGAGCCAATGGAAGTATTTGGTATTGGGAAAAACAAAGCCCAACGAAAAGAATTAGCAATGGAATTATTGAAAAAGGTCGGCTTAAAAGAATCGCACTTTTATAGATTTCCACACGAATTTAGCGGCGGACAAAGGCAAAGAATATGTATTGCACGAACGCTTTCTGTCCAGCCAAAGTTCGTCATTTGTGATGAAAGTGTAAGTGCTCTGGATGTGAGTGTTCAAGCCCAAATACTTAATTTGTTGAATCAATTAAAACAAGAGTTCCAATTAACTTACATATTTATTTCTCACGATTTGAGTGTGGTACGATTTATGAGCGATAGAATTGCTGTAATGAACAAAGGACAAATTGAAGAAATTGGAGATGCCGATCAAATTTATTTTAATCCTCAAAAAGAATATACTAAAAAACTTATTCAGTCCATTCCAAAAGGTAGAGTAAAGTTGAAGTTAAATGGAGATAGTATTCAGTTGTAGTAAATTGTTTGCACATTAGTACAAAGTGGAAAGTAGAAAGTTTGAAAGTAAAAGAAAATATTTTTCAATATAATGATATAGCGTTTTAATGCTTTTAACTTTCAACTTTCTTTCTCATAGGTGTCGCCCTTTCAGGGCTTGAAATGGTGTGGATTTATTTTCACAGGGCTTTGCCCTGTTCTATTGTATTTTGCCCCTTCGGGGCTACCCATATTTTGTCCCTACAGGACACATTACACTTTCAACTTTCCACTTTTAACTAATTATTTTTCTTTTTGTTGAAACTTTTTCACCCAGGACTATTTCGCAATAGCCGTTGCACGAAGTTCACGAATCACTGTTACTTTCACTTGTCCAGGATACGTCATTTCGTTTTGTATTCTTTGAGATAAATTAAATGCTAATTCTTCGGCTTGTTTATCCGTCATTTTATCGGCGGCTACAATTACTCTTAATTCTCTTCCTGCTTGAATAGCATAGGATTTTTCAACACCTTCATAACTTAATGCTAAATTTTCCAAATCGTGAAGACGTTTGATATATTGTTCTGCTATTTCTCTGCGAGCACCTGGCCTTGCCCCACTAATAGCATCACATACTTGAACGATAGGGGCATATAAGGTGGTCATTTCTATTTCATCGTGGTGCGCACCTATAGCGTTCACTACTTCTGGGCGTTCTTTGTATTTTTCGGCTAATTTCATTCCTAAAATAGCGTGTGGTAATTCGGGTTCATCATCGGGCACTTTTCCAATATCGTGAAGTAATCCTGCACGTTTAGCAATTTTAGGATTTAATCCAAGTTCAGATGCCATTACTGCACATAAGTTGGCTACTTCACGTGAGTGTTGTAATAAGTTTTGTCCATACGAAGAACGGTATTTCATTCTACCTACCATTCTTATCAATTCAGGATGTAATCCGTGGATGCCAAGGTCTATGCAAGTTCTTTTACCCACTTCTATAATTTCTTCTTCTATGAGTTTTTTAGTTTTTTCTACCACTTCTTCAATTCTACCTGGATGGATGCGTCCATCGGTAACTAATTGATGCAGAGCCAATCTTGCTATTTCTCTTCTGACAGGGTCAAAACAAGATAAAGTAATAGCATCAGGAGTATCATCAATAATGATTTCTACACCTGTGAGGGCTTCTAATGTTCGGATATTTCGTCCTTCTCGTCCAATGATGCGACCTTTGATTTCTTCATTTTCTATGTGGAATACAGAGATGGAGTTTTCAATAGCCGTTTCGGTAGCAATGCGTTGAATGGCTTGAACGACGATTTTTTTGGCTTCTTTATTAGCCGTCATTTTGGCTTCTTCTGTAATTTCTTTAATGTATGCCATTGCTTGGGTCTTGGCTTCTTCACGAATACTTTCAATCAATTTTTCTTTGGCTTCATCGGCTTTCATTCCCGCAATTTTTTCCAGCATTTCAATCTGTTGTTTTTGTTTCTTTTCAATATCTTCAATTTTATGATGATAAATCTCTATTTGCTGATTAAGATGCTGTTTTTGCTGTTCTAACTCTTTTTCTTTGCGATGGTATTCTTCAATTTTTTTTGATAATTCGCTGTCTTTGGCTTTGAGTTTGTTTTCAAGTTGTAAAATTTGCTGATTACGCTGTTGCACTTGTTTATCGTGCTCTTCTTTTAGTTGAAGGATGCGTTCCTTAGTTTCAAGAATTTTTTGTTGTTTGAGGGCTTCGGCTTTAACTTCTGCTTCTTTTAAGATATTTTCTTTTTGAATTTGCAGATTTTTGTTGAGTTTTGAATTGGCAATGTAAAAGCCCGTTACAATACCCGCAATGAGTGCTACTATAATAAATATTATAGCCAAAATGATGCTCATCATAGCATTAAGAATTTAAATGGTTAATAGATGGTGGTTTCAAGAAACACTTATACAATGTACGGAGAACGAACGACAAATTTTATTTCAATTTTAACTACAAAATAGGACAGACGCAGGCAATGTCTGTATTAAATTTTGATGATAATAAGTATATGAGAACTTAATAAAACCTAATTTAGTAGAATGATCAGGATAATTTTGTTTAGAAAAACTCATAAAAATCTTTTTCAACACCCAAAGAAAGGTGCTGATAAGAAGCAATATATATTTAATTGAGTTTTTCATTGAATAAAGTAGTTAATTGTGTGTTGAGTTCGTTCACCGATTGAATAAGTGTATCTTGATTATCGCCTGCAAAGATAGTGCTTTTTCTATGGGCATCCAAATTTGAAATGTTAAGAGTTTGATTTTCATTGGAATAAATGCCCGTAAGGAGATTTTGTATTTTTGTTAAAGAATGGACTAAAACATCTTGAATGTTTAATACATTCAAAAGTTCAGTTTTAAGATGATGGACTTGTTTTTGATATTCTTCTATTTGATTTTTATATTGATTGGCTGATAGTTGAAACTCTTCCATTTGATTTTCGTATTGATTGATTTTACTTTGCTGTTCGGCAATGAGTGTTTTAAATTCTTCTACTCTATTATTTTGTTTAGAAATGGTTTCATTAAGTTCTTCTTGTAACAATTGAATTTGATTTTGAGCGATATTCAATTGTGATTGTAATTGTTCATTTTCTTCTAATAAGATATTATATTCGTTTAATAATTCATCATAAGTAATTTGACTTTTATTCTTATATTCTACAAACTCTGTTTGAAGTGTATCCATCATTGTTTGCAATTGGACTACTTGTTCTTCTAATGTCTTATTAATAGATTCTAATTCTTGCAATGTAGATACTTGATTTTTTAAGGATTGAATTTCATTTTTTAATTTATCTTGTTCGCCTGCTAAATGTGATTTTTCATTAAGGATATGTTGAATTTCTTTTAAATAAGATGATTTTTCTAAATTTAATTTTTCTAAATTGGGAGCAAGAGAAGTCAGAGATTGATTTTCTATAACTAATTTTTCAAGTTCAGTTTGTAAGGATTGAATAGTATTTTGTAAATTTTGATTTTCTGCAGTTAGTAATTCAATGTTTTGTTGTAAGGATAAAATTGTTTTTTGCTGTGTATCGGTTAATTCTTTTAATTGTTGATGTTCAGAAAGGATATTGTTATAATTGGTTTGCAATTCATCAACTGCAGATTTTTCAATCAATGCAGCAGTATCGCTTTCGTTGATTACGTTTTTATCTAATTGGTCAATTAAAGCATCAATTTGGCTTTGCATTAATTGATTCTCTGCTGTTAAAGTTTGTATGTTGTTTTTATGGGTTTCTAACTCTTCGGTTAATTCATTAATTTCTTCTTCTTTTTCAGTGAGGTTGAGTTTGAGAGAAATAATTTCTTGTTTATAATCTTGTTGAGCAGATTGGAAATGATTCAGTTTGTTTTGTAATGATAAAATTTCGTTGTCTTTTAATTCTAATTTTTCTTGGAATTCTTTTTGCTGATTATTATAAGTTGATAATAATTGTTGATATTGATTTTCAAGAGAATTGATTAAGTCGTTTTTTCCTTTTAATTGCTGTTGGTAGTTGTTTTGAATTTCAGATTTATCATTTTGTAAAGCAATTATTTGTTGGTCTTTTTGATGGATACGATTTTCTAATTCTTTTATTTTGTTTTCATATTTTAATGTTATTTCATTTTCTTTTTTGTCTAATTGTTGTTCTAATTTTTCAATGATATTTTGAAATTGGTCTTTAAGTTGATGTTCGCGTAATTCTTGATCTAACTTGATTTGAATAATTTTTTGTTCTACCTCTTCTTCTTTGCTTTGAAGTTGATTTTTTAATGCATTGATTTCTTGCAAATGTGTTTCATTGATTTGTTGAATACGACTTTGATATTCTTGATGTATAGAATCCGATAATGCTTTTATACTTTCTTCTAACGCTTGGATTTTATGCTGATATTGAACGATTTCAGATTGATATTTATCGTGTAATTTTTGTTCTCTTGTTTGTATTTGATGTTCTAATTTATTGATTTTATCTTGTAGTTCAACAACTTGTTTTTTATGTTCTGCTTCTAATTTTTGTTTTGTTTGTTGTAATTCTTTTTTCAAAAAATCATTTTCTGCATAAAGTTCTTCTAACTTCAATGTTTCAGCATTAAAATTCCCTTTGAGTATATCTAATTCATTTTTTAATTTTTCAATTTCTTTGTTTAAACTTTCCTTTTCTTTCTTCAAAATATCAATATGAGTTTTTGAATAATCATTTTTTACTTCTAAATTTTTCTTTTGTTCTTCTAAAACAATAGTAAGGTTGCGTAGTTCAGCCAATTGTCTTCTTAAACGTTCTATTTCTTTATTCAACTCATTATTTTTTTCCATACAAAAATTTTAATGGCATAAAATTATAGACAATGCAAACAAGATAAAATACCTATTCAAGAAAAATATAAACAAATAATTGTGGAAAAATAAAACTACAAATAATCACTTGAATAATGTTATTAATGCAACAATTATTTTTGAAAAATGACATTCATCTATAGCCAAAATGCTCCCCAAGAATTTATCACGAAACATTAAAAATTCATCTCTTTTTATTCTGTGCGAAAATTTTTCTTTGTTCTATTCTTTATGTCTAATTTGAACCATTTGAATAGAAAAAAAATTTTATCTCTATAAATACTGAATCTCAAAACTCAATTCAGCAAACTTTCTAAACATTGCACTTACTCCACAATATTTTTCTTGTGATAAATTAACCGCCTTTTCTACTTTTGATTTATCTATATTATTCCCTTTAATTTGATAAACAATATGAACTTTTGAATAAACTTTAGGATGATCTTCTGTGAGTTCAGCCGATACCTTCACATTAAAATAAGAAAACTCTACACGCATTTTATTTAAAAGTGAAACGACATCCATAGCAGTACATCCCGCTAATGATACTAACATCAAAGGTTTTGGTCTTGGTGCTTTATCTGAACCTCCAACGGATGCATCTGCATCTACCAATACTTTATGCCCATTTACAACTGAATGAAAAAGCATTCCATTTTCCCATTCTAAATCAATTTCATGTTTACTCATATTTTTTTGTGCAAAACTACATTTTATGATCTTTACAATCAAATGACAAAAATCATTTGTTTACTAACAATGAGCATTAAACAAAAAAGCCATCTCAAAAAAGAGATGGCTTCTATTAGAAATGATGAAACTTTCTAACTATTCTACAACAATTCTTATCTGTTTGATATTTACTGCTGATTCATCCAATATAATTAAGTGATAAATCCCTTTTCCATAATCAGATAGTTGAACAAAATTTTTATTCTGTTTTAATTCTGATACATAAATTACTTGACCCAATGTATTGTATATTTTAATACTACCCTTTATAGACGATTCAATAATAAATGTTCCATTGTTAGGATTAGGATACACTCTAATGCTATTATCAGAATTTGATAGTTGAGAAACCCCTGTTACACAATCTACTGAAAATGTATGAACTACTGAACAATTATTTGCGTCTGTAACTGTAACAGAATAATTAGTACCTGATCCTGCAGTACCATTTAAATTGGTAGCCGTATTTGTTGTAGATACAGATGGAGTCCAAGAATATGTAAATGGTGCATTTCCTGTAACATTAACAGTTGCCGAACCGTTTGAACAACCCGGTGCTGTAGCATTTGTAATATTTGAAGTTACAACTGGTAAAGGATTGACTGTAACCGTCGTAGTTTTAGATGAACTACAACTTCCTGAAATTCCTGTAACCGTATATGTAGATGTAGAAGATGGCGATACTGAAATAGATGATCCTGAAGCCCCCGTATTCCAAGTATATGAACTTGCACCAGAAGCCGTCAATACAGCACTTTGTCCACTACATATTGTAGCAGAATTGACACTAATAGTGGGCGTTGGATTGACTGTAACCGTCGTGGTTTTTGAAGATGAACATCCACTTGTTTTTCCAGTTACCGTATAAACAGTAGTAGATGAAGGCATAACTGAAATTGAAGAAGCAATAGCACCTGTGTTCCAAGTATAAGAAGTCGCTCCGCTAGCAGTAAGAGTAGCCGTTTGACCACTACAAATTGTTGGGGAATTTACTGTAATTGTTGGTGTAGCATTTACTGTAACTGACTTAACTACTGAATTACTACCACTTCCATTGGTAGCCGTAAGCGTAATAGAATAAACGCCTGAATTATTGTAAGTTACTGTTGGATTTTGAACCGTAGATATAGAAGGTGTAGCCCCTGGCATTAACCAATTCCAAGAAGTAGGTGTATTGGTTGAAACATCTGTAAAGGTAACAGCAACCCCCGTACAAATGGTGGAAGGATTATTAAAATTAGCCGTAGGAGGTGAAGAAGCCGCATATTGTATATTGATATTATCTAAATAGATTGCTTGCCCAAAATGCCCTCTATTAACGAAATTAAACATTACACTGCCCTGACCTGCTGTTTGACTTGTAATAACAACATTTTCTTTTCGCCACTGAGAAGAAGTAGGCGTAAAAACATTAGCCGTATAATCGGGGGCTGTAGCAAGCGTTGTGCCCCCTTTGATATAAACAGAAGTCCATGTAAGCCCGCAATCTGTAGAAACCAACACTTCTAATGTATCCGAATAAGTAGCATCGTAACGAGCATAAGCCACATCAAACTGTAGTGTTGCAGATGTAACTGCTGAAAAATCATACTTAGCAGTCCATAACCCCTCTCTTATTCCACGAGCATTTAGGTTATAATTGTCAAAATACGCACACGCATTACTTGTTCCAAAACCGCCTACACCTGTCTTTTTAGCCCATGCTACACCGTCCTGAAATTTATCATCATTTACCCAACCTGCAGGAGGAAAAGAACTTCCTTGAAAGCCCTCTGTAAGCGGTAAAGCATTCACACCAGTAACTGTAACATACGCTGTCTTGGTTACTACGCTACTACCATTTGCATTTGTAGCAGTAAGTTGAACCGAATAGGTTCCAGGTGTACTCCAAGACACAATAGGATTAGAAGAAGTAGCAGTAGCCGGTGTTCCCCCTTGAAATACCCAACTCCAAGAAGTAGGCGAAAAATACGAAGCATCAAAGAATTGGATATTTTGTCCTGGACATATCACTTGTTTATTAGATGTAAAATCAGCAATAGGTGGATTATTCGTTGAACTTTGAGCACATAATAGTGCTTGATATGCATCTATTCTTCCTGATCCTAATTGTCCTGCATAAGCAGAATTGCCCGAGATAGTATAGATATTAGCAGCGGTTGTAGTGATACAATTTAAAACGGCTTGTGGAGACATTGAAGGATTTTTTGCCCATACTAATCCACACAGTCCTGCTGTTAGAGGCGTTGCCATTGAAGTACCACTCATATATCCATAAGTATTATTAGGCACAGTGCTATAGATATTTTCACCTGGAGCAGTAATATCCACCCAAGATCCATAACATGAGAAAGAAGATTTTACATCTGTACTACCAGAAGATGCTACTGCAAAAACATTGTTATAGGCAGCAGGATAATGCGGTGTTGAATTACCATCATTTCCGGCGGCACACACAATAATACAACCTTTGTTCCATGCATAATTAATTACTGATTGCTCACTTGTAGCACTTCCTGTACCTCCCCACGAACAAGAAATAACTTTTGCCTTAGCACGAACCGCATAAATTATTCCATCATAACCTACTTCAATGCTTGAGGAAGAACCTGCATCACGAGTAGATTTTACGCCTATGATTTTTAAGTTCCATCCAATAGCAGCCCCCCCTGTACTATTATTTGTTCGAGCCGCTGCATCTCCAGCACAATGCGTTCCGTGGTCAAATGTAGTATTCGGTGGATTGGGATTATTATCATCATCCGCTACATCATATCCATTGATATCATCTACAAAGCCGTTTAAGTCATCATCAATACCATTACCTGCTATTTCACCAGGATTTACCCATACATTAGCAGATAAATCGGTGTGTGTTACTTGAATCGCATTATCTACAATAGCAATGGTAATATTGGAATTTCCGTTAAATACATTCCAAGCATTAGGTGCATTGATTTTAGTTAAAAACCACTGAGAACCATAAGAAGGGTCATTAGGTGTAATAAATAATTGAGTAATGGGTACCTTTTCTGCGTATTCTATATAGTTTTTTTCATTCAATTCATTAATAAACTGATTCACCTTTGAAATATCATTAAAGTATACTTTGTAGATTCTTTGTAAATCAGGATCATCATCTGCTGCCCAAAAGGGTTTGGTAATCTTGTATATGCCATATTTTGAAACTAATTCATTAAGCCCATACATTTGAGATAGGGGGATATTTTTTGGGGTAGTAACATTACCTATTTGCTTTTGCCCATTGATTTTATACTTGACATAGATTTCACCATCTCTATAATCTTTGTAAATAGTTTGAGAATAAGCAATAATAGAGATTCCAAGCAATGAGATAAACAGAGAAATTTTTTTCATAGTTGTAAATTTTGACTACAAAGTTAGAGAGAATAATTGTAATACAAAATTTAAATTATTTGAATGGATAAAATAAAAGGACGAGTGGTAAAAACTGAATTACATTTTTGAATAAACTACAGCAAATTTTTCTTTTAATGTTAGAAACTTATTTTCAAATACTAAATATGAAAGAGTTGCTATAAAAATTGTGAATATAAAAACTAATGAATAAAGCAAGACATTGCCATATATTGAATTAATATCAATGCCAACGTACTTTAATAAAACAAGTGTAATAGGTATGATCATAAAGTGATACATATAAATTCCATAAGAAATTTTACCTAAAAAATTAAAAACTGTGTTTTCTAATTTTATAAAAGAATTGGGATTAGTAGATACATTTAATATAATAATAACAAACAAAATTGAATAAATAATGTGATTTCCATCTTGCAACCAAGAAGGAGTATAAAAAATCAATATAGGAATAAATAACCAAGATAAAACATGAATAGAAGATTTATAAAAAATATTTAATATAGGATTCTTTGACCAATATAAATAAGCACCAATAGAACCAATAGCCATACATTCAATTTTAAACCCTGCTAAAAATTCTTTTATTGGTATTAGTGTCGGATGATGGTTATTAAAAATATAAATACCTAAAACAATTGCTTTGACAATTATAATAATACTTATTAGCATTAGAATTACTTTAATAAAATTAATTTTACGCTTCATTATATTTTTAATTACCAATGGCCATAAAATATAAAATTGTTCTTCTACACCAATTGTCCATAAATGACCTATGTGAGGCACATGTCCAAAAAGTGCTGTTGCAAAATTGGGAAGCATTAGCAAGTAAAGTATCAACATTGAATAATAATGAGAGCGAAAAGAATTTTCCAAATAATTTATTTTTATTTGAGAAAAATGTGGTAAAATAAAAAAACCGACAATCACTATTAAGTAATACAATGGCCATATTCTAAGCATTCTTCTAATATAAAAGTTTTTTACACTGATGGTTTGAGTTTGTTCAAATTCTTTTAATAACAAATAAGAAATTAAAAATCCACTTAATACAAAGAAAAAATAAACTCCAATACCTCCCAAATAAAAAAAGAATGGATGGTTCCAAAAATGAGAATACCCAAAAGCCATTTTTATAAGTTCAATATGCGACAATATTACAGCACTTGCTGAAAAAAAGCGTAATCCATTTATTCCTTTAAAATGTATTTTTTCTTTATTCATTTGTCGAGTTTACCGATAAATTCAAATTCAACTTGTTTTGATAATATAAATAAGCAAAAAATATAAAACCTGCATAAGTATAGTTTCCTTGCCTCAATATCTGAATAATAATTAAAACTAATAAAGCAGAACTGATTATCCATACATTATCATTAGTTGTTTGATTTTTGTGAATAAAATTATTTTTGATAAATAAAACCATAAAAATAATGCCTAACAAACCAAGTTCTGATATTATTCGCAGTCCCATAGAATTGGCATCGGGTGTATTAAATAAATACCATTTACTGATTAAATAATTCAAATTATACTTTTGAAATGCTATTTCATGGGAACCAAGACCTGTACCAAATAATGGATTGGATCTAAAATTTTGCATTGCTACATAATAATTATTATACAACACTAAAGGCGAACCATGTACTTTCGTTAATACTCTCCATTGTCTTGCTAAAAACGCCTGTTGATTAGCCACTTCTTTATCTTTTTCTTCTAAAAGATATTCATCTATAAATACAATTTTGACGCCATCTATTCTATCTTTAAAATCTTCTACATTATTATATAAAACATAAAATACAAAAACACCAACAGGTATGGCTAATAGGGCATAACGAATTAATCCAAAATTTAATAACAATAAAAACATACTCACAAATATAGCGGTATATCCCACAGTAGAAAATGATAAAAAATACACAAGTAATATAATAATTGCCTCCCATCTTTTCATCAAGTTTGTTTTTTTAATGAATAATGAATAAATAGCCACAAATGCTGCAGGTGCTATAAAATTGGCAAAATAAGCGGGTTCGGGATAAGTTGAATTTATTCTTATGCCCAATAAACCACCTGGCATAATTGCCCACTTATTAAATCCGAAATTTCTTAAATCTACCAAAGCCAATGCACCTATCTTATATGCTATCACCTGAATTAGCCCATATATACACACTATTACAGCCCCCTTTAAGTATCTTCTAAACATTGTCTCTACATCATAATTGTAATATGCTACTACTGCAGCATAGAAAATCAAATTAACAGCAATATTTAAATATATCTTGAAAAAATTTTTATACGTATTGTTTTCAGCCCAAACATTAAATAAACCTGTAACTAATAATATTAAAAGTATCCACCATATACCTCTTGGAATAGGATATTTTGTTACCAAAAAAGGTAAGTATAAAATAATAAAGGTATAAGTAATATAAAACTCAAAGGGTTGCTTAAATAAAATATAACTGGGAATAAAAAAATGCAGATAAATAGTAATATCTACCAATGACCACTTCAACTTTTGTTGAGTAGTAGAAGATTCTACTAAACTATCTTGCGTTAGTAATGATGCCCTATTCATTATCCAATAATATTTACTTCGGGTTCTAATATCACACCAAATACTTGATTTACTTTATCAATAATTATATTGGCTAATTCTAATATATCTTTTCCAGTAGCATTTTTTTGATTAATCAACACTAATGCCTGACGTGTGTGCACTGCAGCCCCTTTATGAACATATCCTTTGAAGCCACAATACTCTATCATCCATCCTGCGGCTAATTTGTATTTATTATTTCCTATGGAATAAGCGACGATATTTGGAAACTTTTCTTTTAATCGCCAATAAACTTCCTCACTGACTTCTGGGTTTTTAAAGAAACTCCCTGCATTGCCTACTACATTAGGGTCTGGTAATTTTGTCTGACGAATATGCATCACTACTTCTGCAATTAATTTTGGACGTATCGTTTGGATATTTCTTTTATCTAATTCTTCTCTGATATTACCATAATCCAATTTGTATTGATGATTCTTTTTTCGCAATCGTAATCCTACATCGGTAATGAACACTTTATTTTTTAATGACCTTTTAAAAATACTATCTCTGTAAGCAAATTGACAATCTTGATTTTTAATTGTCTCAAATGATTTTGTATCAAAATGATAAAAACGAACATATTCCAAAACATCTTTTATTTCTACACCATAAGCCCCAATGTTTTGAATGGGTGCGGCTCCCATAGTTCCCGGTATTAATGCTAAATTTTCAATACCATTCCAATTATTTTCTACTGCCCACATTACTACGCTATGCCAGTTTTCTCCTCCTTTTATATTCAAAAGAATTTCTTCTTCTGATTCGTCAATAATTTCCCGTCCTTTCAATTCATTTTTTAAAATTATCCCATCATAATCTTTTGTAAATAACACATTGCTTCCTCCTCCGAGTACTAAAGAATTTTGAGAAAGTGTATCTATTTTAAGTAACTCGTTTTCATCTTCAATGATACGACATTCTTTTGCCTTTACATTCATCTTAAATGTATTAAAAGGCAATAATGATACATTATGTAAAATTTTCATAGCAATTTCTTTTTGTTTTTCCTGTTGTTATATAATCATTTACGCATCAAATCAAAATAAACGGACTCTAATGCTTTATCTTTTTTATTCAAATAATCTGAAGGGTTGTAATGTACATAAATATCAGGTAAAATAGAATGCATTAATTTTTTTTGATTGGTTTGTTTTATAGAATGATAAATGCGAAAAGTAGGAATAATACATTTAACTTTTGTATTTGGAAGTGTTAATCTCAAAAAGTTGACAGCATTGCTTCCCCAAAGAGCACCTGATGTTTCTGTACCTACTATTTTTGTATTTGGTCTTTTTGATAAATAAACAGCCACCAAATTTGCCGCTGAAAAGGTATTGGCATTGACTAAAACATATACTTTATTATCAAAATGATATTTTGAATTCAAACGAATATAATCAATGTATTTTTTATCCTTGTGTTTTTTGCTTATTTGCATAAAAAATTGAATGACTCTAAATTCTAATTTTCTTGAAATGTATTTTTTGTGTTCTATATTTTGTATTCGGGTTTCGTATATTATACTATCTTTTTGTGGTAATAAATAAGAAAGCAAATTTAAAGATTGTGCAATTTTACCTCCTGGATTATTTCGTAAATCAAGAATAAGCACTTGTGATTTATTTTTTTGTAATTGGCGAAATGTTCTTTTAAAAAAACCTCGCATACTTATTCCTGAAAAGGATTTAATTTTCATATAATAAATCGCTTTATTTGTATCTAAATACACACCTGCGTAATAGCGTCCTCCGTATTTTTTCATCAAGGTATCGCTTTTCATTTGCCATAAGATATTATTTAAATATTTGAATTTTTTAAACGGAATTTTTTTGTTTATAGATGTATTATATTTGATTTGTTCAATTAAAGCAGAATCGCTTTCATAAATGGCAGAATAATAAAAAACGAAATTTTTTTGTATCAATTCTTTTTTAGAAGCATCTGCAAAAGCATCTACATATAAGTAATGTTCAAATTCTTTGGCATATTCAGAAACGGGCTTATTATTGATGGATACTATTGTATCCATTGCTTTTAATAATGTATCTTTACTATCTATATTTTTTATATTGATTAAATATGACTCAAAATATCCCATAAAATAAGGCAACACAATAAATGGCTTTTTATCAAGATAGCGATCGTATTTTTTAGAGGGTAAAATGGCTGTATGTCCACAATGTAATGCTGATAATTTTCTTTTTAAAAACATTCTAAATGCTTTTTCTGTCATAGCGTGATGAACATTCAAAGCCGTATCAAAATAATGTTCATACCATTCTTTTGAAGCATAAAAATCAACCGAAGGATGAGTATTTAATAAAACCTCTTTTAAGATAGCAATATCTTGCTGCAATTCTTTTTCATTATATGTAAAATACTCAATCGCCTTCTTTGTTTGGGCAAAAGATTTAATAACAAAAAATATCATCAAAAAAATAAAAATTCGCATTTTAAACATTACATTTGCAAACTTAATTAAATTAACACTATCAATCAAATTATAGCACTATGAAAAAGATAAAAATTGGTGTATTAAGAGAAGAAAAAAAACCTGTAGACAAACGCGTACCACTCACTCCATTAGTTTGCTCTGAACTTATTAAGTCCTATCCGAATATCTCAATTGTTGTTCAGCCAAGTGATATTCGTTGTTATTCTAATGAAGAATATACTTCATTTGGTATTCCTTTGCAAGAGGACTTATCTGATTGTGATGTATTGATGGGCGTCAAAGAAGTTCCTGTTGAAAAATTAATCCCCAACAAGACCTATTTCTTTTTTGCTCACATTATTAAAAAACAAGCCCACAATCAAAAATTGATGAAAGCCCTTATTGATAAGAAAATCACAATGATTGACTATGAAACTTTGACAGATAAAAATCACAATAGAATTATTGGATTTGGACGATATGCAGGTATTGTAGGTGCATACAATGCCATTCGTGGTTATGGTTTAAAATACGATTTATTCCGCTTAAAGCCCGCTTATCAATGTAGAGACAAATCCGAAATGGAAGAAGAACTCAAACGAATCAAATTACCAAATATCAAAATAGTAATGACAGGTAGTGGAAGAGTGGCCAATGGTGTGATTGAAACACTTAGTGTACTGCACATTCGCAGAGTTACACCCGAAGAATTTTTAATGACCAATTATAGAGAACCTGTTTATACTCAATTGACACCACGTGACTATGTGGAAAGAAAAGATGATCATAACTTTGACTTAAACGATTTCTTTCAGCATCCTGAACATTTTGTATCTAAGTTTCCACCTTATACTAAGCATGCCGATATTTACATTTCTGCCCATTATTGGGATCCTCGTGCTCCTAAAATGTTTACATTAGAAGATGTACAAGCCCCCGATTTTAAAATTAGTGTGATTGCTGATATTACTTGTGATATCAATGGTTCTATTCCTACTACTATTCGTGCCAGTTCTGTAGAAAATCCTTTTTATGGATTTAATATCCATACGCTGCAAGAAGATTTACCTTTCAAAAAAGATTGCATTCTTGTGATGGCAGTAGATAATTTACCAACCGAACTTCCAAGAGACGCCAGCGATGGCTTTGCCAGAGATCTTCAAGAAAGAGTGCTTCCACATTTGTTGGGCGAAGATCCTGATAGAATTATAGAAAGAGCCACCATTTGCAAAGATGGAAAACTAACACCTGCTTTTGAGTACTTATCGGATTATGCTTATGCATAAAATTTTCTGCCCCTATTTTTGCAAGAAGACAAATTACAACTAACCATTAACAATAAACTATTACATGGATAATTTTTTGTATATTCCTCAGAATAATTTAGAATGGATAGCCCTTGGACTATTTGTTTTTTCGTTTTTGTTAGTACTATTTAATTATTTCAAATTTTATGTTCCTGCTATCCGTTTTAAAGATTCTTTTAATGAAAAATCCATTCCTGTTTCTGTTATTATTTGTGCTCGTAATGAAGAAGAAAATTTGAGAGAAAATTTGCCTTTTATTTTAAATCAAGATTACAAAAATTATGAAGTAATTGTAGTTAATGATTGCTCTACAGATGGCACAGAATCGGTTCTTGATATGTATATTCAGCAATATCCTGATAGATTGAGAAAAGTCAATATCCCTGAAAGTGAAAACTATAAGCATGGCAAAAAAATGGCAGTATTTATAGGTATAAAGCACGCTAAATACGAACACTTAGTATTTACAGATGCAGATTGCCATCCATCGTCCAATCAATGGATAAAAATAATGAGTAGCCATTTTGAAGATGGAATTGAAATCGTTCTTGGTTATGGAAAATACAAAGAAGAAAAAAGTTTTTTAAATCAACTCATTCGCTTTGATACCCTTACTATTGCTTTACAATATCTTTCATCGGCTATTCAAAAAAATCCCTATATGGGCGTTGGACGAAATATGGCTTATATCAAATCATTATTCTACAAAAATAAAGGATTTTCTAACCATTATCACCTTGCTTCGGGCGATGATGATTTGTTTATTAATGAAACAGCCACTGCTACTAATACGGCAGTATGTATTCACTCAGATGCTTTTACTATTTCAGAACCTCCCTATAACTTCAAACAGTGGTTGCTTCAAAAAGCCCGTCATTTTAGCACTTCGCCTTTGTATAAACCCAAGCATAAAGCCCTTTTATCTTGGATTTACTTTGCGTATGGATTTTTTTATGTGTCTCTTTTCTTATTCTTTATTTTATTTCCACAACTATGGCTTTTGGGAATTGGTGTATTGGTATTAAAATATATTGTTCAAACGCTTATTATGTATTATGCTTCAAAGAAATTTCAAGAAAATAAACTTTATTCAGTAGCGTTTTTTTTAGAACCAATACTTTTAATTTCCTATATTTACATTGCTTTGTATAAAAAAATTAAACATTTGTAAATGTCTGACAACAAAGAAAATATACCAGATGATTTTTCTCATTTGAGCCCCAAAGCCAAAGAAGATTATCTTTTGATTACAAGTGCATTAGAAGGCAATCAAGCGGCTTTTGAAAATTTATTGAAAAAATACAAACACTCTCTCTATGCAACTATATTGAAAGTTGTAAAATCAAAGGATGTAGCAGAAGATATAATGATAGAAACTTTTGCGAAAGCATTTTCAAAACTCAATGAATATAACCCCAAATATGCTTTTAGTACTTGGCTATTTAGAATTGGCATTAACAAAGCCATAGATTATTTGAGAAACGAAAAGAAAATGCCCACTTCCTCTATTGATGAGTTTATGAACAATGAAACAGAAACCACTTTTTCAGAACAATTAATATCATCTACAAATGATCCTATTCAAGATCTTTTGAAAGAAGAAAAAATTGCTTTTGTAAAATTAATTATAGAAAAATTAAATCCTCGCTACAAAAAAATCATTGAATTATTTTACTATCAAGAATTATCTTGTGAAGAAATAGCCAAAGAACTTGGAACAAGTGCAAATGCTATTAAAAACGATTTATTTAAAGCCCGAAAAATTTTGTATCGTATTATCATTACCTTAAAACACGATAAATAAGTTTGTATGAACACTTTTGAAGAAGAATTAGCCCTTGTATTCAAACACTTTCCCGAACTTTCTCCTTTACAAAAAAAACAATTCGCTCAACTTCAAGATCTTTATTTGTTTTGGAATGAAAGAATTAATTTGATTTCACGAAAAGACATAGAACACTTGTATTTACATCATATACTCCACTCTTTGTCTATTGCTAAAGTTATTTCGTTTTTACCCAATGCTGAAATTTTAGATATAGGAACAGGGGGCGGATTTCCTGGTATTCCATTAGCAATACTATTTCCTGAAACACAATTTCATCTTAACGATAGCATTCAAAAAAAAATCAAAGTTGTTGAAGAAATTAAAGATGCATTACAATTAAAAAATGTAAGCACCATTCATAATAGATCAGAAAAAATCAAACACAAATATGATTTTATTGTAAGTCGTGCTGTTACAAACTTTCCTGATTTTTATAATTTATGTCAAGGAAAATTTAAGTCCAAACATTTACATTCTTTACCCAATGGAATTTTATATTTAAAAGGTGGTGAATTAGTAGATCTTCAAAAAGAAATGGGGAAGTATTATGAAGATGCTTTTATTTTTAATATCTATGACTTTTTTCCTTATTCCTATTTTGAAACAAAGCGTATCATTCACTATGCTATAATCAAATAAAATAACAAAAAAACTATCTATAAAACTTAAACTCCGTTCTTCTGTTTTCTAAATGCTCTGCTTCTGAACAAGGAATTTTATTTTTACATTTATTCAGTATTTCTTTTTCACCCATTCCTATAGCCGTTATTCGTCCTGCCACAATTCCTTTAGATACCAAATAACTTTTAATAGCATTGGCTTGTTCTTGTGTCAGTTTCAAACTTTCATCATCGTCTAAACGACTATCTGTATGGCACAATACCTCCAATACTAAATCTTGTTGTTTATTTAAAATATCTACAATTTTATCCAACTCTTTTAAGGACAATGGATCAATACTTGATGAATTACCTTTGAATTTTATTTTAGATACAAATTGAATGGCATTGGCTTTGCGTTCTGAAGCATAAAATTTTTGTATGTCTTTACCACTTATAGTAAAGTCAAATAATTTACGATTATTTTTTGTAATAGCAGGCAAAACTACATCATTCGCATCTGCTAAATAAATTTCGTTGATAAAGCGAAATTGATTTTGTGTAGTATCAAAACGGAAAATAAAATCGTTTAATAATTTTACTTCTAAGAATGTAAACACACCTCTATCGTTTGTTTTTGTTTTTTGTAATGTGTCTTCAAAAATGTTTAATAAATACATATTATGTGATGGTACACCATTGGCTAAATTTGGACTTAATAATAATCTTCCTCTTAAATCCTTTTTGTTGGGTGGAAAGTTCCTTGCTTCATCTAAATATTGCTCTATTTGAAGCATCGTAGGATTAATCATTACGATATTTCCATTTTCATTGACCAATACTGTATAAGGCAAATCTGTTACTCCCCAATTTTTAATACTTCCATCATTAAAACCTCTTTGTGCTATTAAATTTGTAATTCCATTGAGATTGTACTGTTCCAAGTCCTGCTTCCAAGCAATTTTATCACTTTGTACCGCTACTGTAATAACATCAAACCCTTCAATATTTCTATAAGGTAAAGAATTATATCGTTGATATAAATTAATTAAACGTGGAAGAAATTTTTTGGATTTAGAATATCCTGATGACCAAAAATGAATGAGATATACTTTATCATTTAAGGGAAAATTAAATCCTTGAATGGAATTATCACTTCCCATTAATACTAATGATGGGGCTTTATCTCCTACCTTCAAACTCACCTTGTTGTCAGGTGGTAATTGAGCATTCAAAAAACTGTGTAAAACAAGTATCCAAGACAAATAAAATTTTCGCATAATTATTTTAATTTACTATTTAAGATATTTCGTATTTGTTTTTCTGATAAAGATCTGCCAATAATAATACCTTGTGGATCAATCAAAAGATTATTAGGAATAGAATTGATTTGATAGGTTAATGCAGCCGAAGAGTACCATCCTTTTAAATCACTAACATGATAAGGCCACTTTAAATTATCAACTACAATGGCTTTTTCCCACGCTTTTTTAAAATTGTCAAGAGATACACTATAAATGGTAAAACCTTTAGCGTCTTTGAATTTAGCATCTTTATAGGAATTGTACAAGCCAACAATTTCAGGATTTTTCATTCGGCAAGGTGCACACCAACTTGCCCAAAAATCTACCAACACATAGTATCCTCTTAAACTACTTAATTTAATGATACTATCATTTAAATTAGGCAATGCAATATCTATGGCTTTATAGCCAGGATTGATACCTTCGGGAACATTAGTAGAAGCGTTTTGTGAAAAACAGATCCAAACGCTTAAGTAAAATACAGAGATTATACTAATAAGTTTTTTCATATTTCTTTTTACGATAATTTATTTAAAGAGTTACTTTCTAATAATTTCTGCACCTAATGCTTGTAAACGTTTATCAATAAACTGATATCCTCTATCAATTTGAGTAACATTGTAAATTGTGCTCTTACCTTTGGCAGAAAGAGCGGCTATAAGCAGGGCTACACCTGCACGAATATCGGGCGAAGCCATTTGAATACCTCTGAGAGAATGCTTTCTATTCAATCCAATTACAACGGCTCTGTGAGGATCACATAATATAATTTGAGCCCCCATTTCAATTAATCTATCTACAAAAAACAATCGGCTTTCAAACATCTTTTGATGAATAAGCACTGTACCTTCTGCTTGTATAGCGGTTACTAATGCAATACTTATTAAATCTGGCGTAAAGCCCGGCCATATATTGTCATAAATGGTTAATATAGACCCGTCAAGATAAGTGTCTATTTGGTAGTGTTCGTTTTCAGGAATGTAAATATCATCTCCTCTTCTTTCCATTTTAATTCCTAATCTTTGAAACACATTAGGAATTTGCCCTAAGTTGTCATAAGAAACATTTTTGATGGTAATTTCGGATTGAGTAAGAGCCGCCATTCCTATGAAAGAACCTACTTCTATCATATCAGGCAGTAATCTATGTTCTGTTCCATTTAACTTAGACACTCCTTCAATAGTTAGCATATTTGACCCTATACCCGAAATTTTTGCACCCATTCTATTGAGCATCTTACACAATTGCTGAATGTAGGGCTCACAGGCCGCATTGTAAATAGTTGTAGTGCCTTCTGCCATTACAGCCGCCATTATAATATTCGCAGTACCAGTAACGGATGCTTCATCTAATAGCATATAACATCCCTTCAACTGAGAAGCAGTAGCCACAAACACACCGGCCTCTTCATCATAATGAAACTTAGCCCCCAAATTTTGCAATCCTAAAATATGAGTGTCTACTCTTCTCCTACCTATTTTATCTCCACCGGGCTTAGCCATATAGGCCTTGCCTATGCGGGCAAGCAAAGGTCCTACCAACATTAATGACCCTCTTAAACTTCCGCCTTTATTCTTAAATTCTGGCGATATAAGATACTCTACATTGATTTCATCGGCTTGAAAACTATAAGTATCGGTAGATAATTTTTCTACTTTTACACCTAACCCTTTTAGTAAATCAATTAAATTTAATACATCTACAATTTCAGGGATATTTGAAATAACTACTTTTTCTTTTGTGAGTAATACCGCACAAAGTACTTGCAGTGCCTCATTTTTGGCTCCTTGAGGAACAATTTCACCTTTTAATTTTTTTCCGCCAATTACTTCAAAAATAGCCATAATTAATATTTATTTCCGTTGTTATTGTATTTACCTTTTTGAGAATGTTGTTGATATTTGGGCTTAAATATCTTTTTACGAGTAGACATTCTTGTGTCCTTATCCAGTTCTACTGTATTGGGGTCTAATACAATTTTTCCTTCAGATATTTGTTTGATATGATCAAAAATCACTTCGTCTTTGATATACGCTTCTTTATTCCACATATACTGCAATTTCTTCATATAATTAGCAGTTACTAAAACATAGTATTCTCTTTCTTCAGGATTATCAATTTTATCTAAAATTTTGACAATGTTTTCTACATTTTTACCATAATAGAGAAAATTGATTTTGTTAGAAACATAACTTAATGGTTCTGGCTTATCTTGTAATAAATTAGGACTTGGCTTAGGATAAGGCGAATCAACATCCAACTTAAAATCAGAAATTATAAACAAATGATCCCACAATTTTTGTTCATAATCCTGCATATTCATCGTATTGGGATGCATTTGAGCCATTATTTTTATTATTTCACGAGCACATTGATTTCGTTTTTCTCGGTCTTCAATAGTCATACAATAGTTCACCATTTTTTGAACAATACGCCCATATTCTGGCAAACGAATGGGATCTAATTGTGTATTATATTCTAAATCTACCATATTTTTCAGTTTTTTATATCAATTTATAGTTTAGCACGAGTAAGTCAAAAAATTCAAATTCTTAATATACTCTGAATGTTGCCGATATTTACTCCCTTAAAAAAACTTTACACTTTCAAATTTTAACAAATCATCAATTTCTAATATCTAAAATAAAAAATGATTTGAGGATTTCAATTACTAACCTCTTATTTCTTAATAATTTCATTTAAAAAATCAATCTTTCATAAAATTCCGCATAAAGATAAGTATTTTTATAGAATATAAACAAAATGATTTTGTTCACACTTTATTGTGAATAAAATTGTATTTTTGCCGCAAAAATTAAAAACTATGGCAGATACTGGTGACATCGGAGTAGGTTCTATCATTCGCTTTAATGGCGAATTAATGCAAATTTTAGAATATGAACACAGAACTCCTGGAAATTTAAGGGCTTTTTATCAAGCCAAAATGCGTAACCTTAAAACAGGCAAATTAGCAGAAAACCGCTTTAGAAGCGGCGAACAAGTAGAAGTCGTGCACGTTGAATACAAAATGATGCAATACATTTATACGGATGGTGAATTTGCTGTTGTAATGGACAATGAAACGTTTGAACAACTTCACATCCCCCTTTCTCTATTTGGCGAAGGGAAAAAATTCTTGAAAGAAGGATTAGAAGTAAAAATAACTTTTGAAGAAGGAGAAAACGTAATAATGGCAGAGCCACCTACATTTATTGAAGCAGAAATTACATATACCGAGCCAGGCGTAAAGGGAGATACCGCTACTAATGCACTCAAACCTGCTACCATTGATACAGGTGCAGAAGTAATGGTGCCTTTATTTTGTAATGTAGGCGATTGGATTAAAGTAGACACCCGCACAGGTGAATATGTAGAAAGGATCAAAAAATAAATTTAAATCCTCTATTTGCCCTATTTGCCTTGTTATACTACTTTAGTATAGCAAGGCATTTTTATTTTAAAACTATATGTTGCCACTCAGCACTTCAAACTTAACCACAATAATAATTAGTTGAAATTTGAAAGTCAAAAGTTGAAAGTAATTACCCTTAAAAAATTTAAAGCACCTAATATTTATCAAAAATATTATTCTTATCACTTTTCACTTCCCACTTTATACTTTTTACTAATGTGTTCTTTCTGGTAAAATATAACCTAAACAATAACAATATATCAAAAGTAATTTGTGAACTTTTTGCAATTTTTCTTTAAGAATTTATCCATTATATTTGCAGAAAAATTTACAACTATGAAAAAGCAAATTTTTACTCTTACAAGTATTTTGATTGCATCCTTATCAATTGCTCAAAATATAGGTATTAATGCAACGGGCGTAGCACCAAATAGTGATGCAGGACTGGATATTAATTTCTCAAATAAAGGGGTCTTAATACCTCGTGTAAGTTTGAATACCCTCACTACTTTTAGTCCACCTATTACCACCAATGGGAAAACAAATTCTTTATTGATTTTTAATACTAATTCAAGTGTAGGTCAAGGTTATTATTATTGGGATAGTATTAATAATAAATGGATAAAATTGGTAACGACAGGCGGATCTCCCTCCGATGCTTGGCTGACCCTCGGTAATGCAGGGACAAATCCTGCTACGCATTTTGTTGGTACTACTGATAATACAAGTTTGGTATTCAGAACAAATAATATTGAAAGAATGCGTCTACACTTTGGTGGTCAATTAAGTATTGGTGATAATAATCCAGGTGGGAAACTGGATGTTCATCAAGAAACATCAAATGATGTGGCAAGATTTATTACTTATGGAAGCCCCAATGATATTCGTTTAAGAAGAACACAAGGAACAAAAACATCTCCCTCTGCTACAAGCGGTGCAAATACGATATTGGGTAGATTTTTTGCAGAAGGATATAATGGTAGTAGTTTTACTGCTGCTGCCGCCATTGAAATGAGTACCGATGCTACAGGTGGGACAAGTACAGATATGCCTGGAAGAATTACTTTTTCAACAACCCCCGATAATACAGGCACACTTCAAGAAAGGATGCGTATCAATAATCAAGGACAAGTAGGTATCGGTACCACTTCTCCAGTTTCTCCCGCTATTTTAGATGTTACTTCTACCAATAAAGGTGTTATATTTCCAAGAATAGCATTATCAGGGGCTACGGATAATATTACAGTATCAAGTCCTATTGATGGTATAATGATTTATAATACATCAACAACAGGAACAGGTACTAATGCTATTACACCCGGCTATTACTATTGGCAAAGTGGTAGATGGACAAAGTTTCAAACCAGTGGATATGCTGGAGTCGTCATGGGTGTTCACAATCCTACTACCCCTAACCATTTAACCACATTATCTCCATCTTGGCAATATACAGGAGCATATATTGATTTACCGCCGGGTAAATGGGTGGTATTTATTTTTGAGCTACTTACACCAAGTAATGCAGGTACTCAGGGATGGGATATTACTGGTACCAATATTGGTTCAATATGGTGTCGATCATCGCTTTCTAATAGTAATACAGTTTTTACTTCATCGCCGGATATTATTGGAAGCCCTTTTGTAAGTGGCAGTGTTGTATATCCATGTTGGTTTGGAATGACTTCGGGATGCATTTACATATATAATAGTTCGGGTACTACTAAAAGATATTATTATTGGGCTAATATGGATAGAGCAGGGGCTACTTCTTGTAACTTGCATAATTTTGCAACAAATGCATGGGGAGAAAATCAATTTTTTGCCATTCCTGCTGAATAATTTTTTTTGATTAAAATTTTTATTCTTCCCTCTCTCTCTTTTTCAACAATTCGGGGCGTCGTTCAAGTGTTCTCTTTATAGATTGTTGATGTCGCCAAAGTTCTATTTCTTTGGCATTGCCGCTTTTTAATATCTCAGGAACTGCCCAACCGTTAAACACAGCAGGTCTTGTGTATACGGGGGGGGCAATTAAATCGTCTTGAAAAGAATCCGATAATGCTGATGTCTCATCACCTAAAACGCCAGGAATTAAACGAACAATAGCATCTGTAACCACCATTGCAGCAATTTCTCCTCCACTCAAAACATAATTACCAATAGAAATTTCTTTAGTAATTAAATGTTCTCGTACGCGTTCATCAATGCCTTTGTAATGTCCGCACAACAACACGATATTATTTAAGGTAGATAAATAATTAGCCATTTTTTGTTGAAATAGTTCTCCATCTGGCGTCAAATAAATAATTTCATCGTAGTTGTTTTTTTTCTTCAAACTTTGAATACAATTAAAAATGGGCTCAATCATCATTACCATTCCTGCCCCACCACCATAAGGATAATCATCTACTTTTCTATGTTTATCCGTAGAATAATCTCTCAGATTGTGAATGTAAATGTTCGTTAAACCCTTGTGTTTAGCCCGTTTAATGATAGAATAATTGAATACGCTATCAAACATTTCAGGAAATATCGTAATAATATCTATTCTCATAATCAATGATAAAAATCAATAATTTAGTTTATTTATTTTTTCTCAATTTTGCCACAAAAATAAGCAATTATGGAGGACATAAAGAAAATCATTCAAAACATTCGTAATGATTTTAATAATGAAGAATTAAATGAATTGCATTTACCTGAAAATCCCTTTGATGCCTTTGTAGAATGGATGAAAGAAGCCATTCAAAAACAAGTTCCCGAATATAATGCAATGGTAGTGTCAACCGTAAATCAAAATCTTCAACCCTCTTCTCGTATTGTGTATTTAAGAGATTATGAAAAAGATACATTTACATTTTATTGCAATTATCTATCTAAAAAATCAAGAGATATTCAAGACAACAACAAAGTAGCACTTTTATTTTATTGGATACCTTTACAAAGACAAATAAGAATTGAAGGAATAGCCAAAAAATCTCCCATAGAAAAAAGCAAATCCTATTTTGAAAGTAGACCTTATGAAAACCAAATATCTGCCTATGCTTCGGTGCAAAGTCAAAAGATAGCGTCTCGTTCAGAATTGCTTAAAAAGTTTGAAGAATATGCACAAAAGTTTCCAACATATCCTGTGCCTTACCCTGAACATTGGGGAGGATGGGATGTAGAAGCACACTATTATGAATTTTGGCAAGGTCGTCCAAGTCGCCTCCACGATAGAATTGCTTATGAAAAACAAAAAGATGGAAGTTGGACAAAATACCGTTTATCGCCGTAATTCAACAAGAATAATTTTTTACCCTTATAAGAAAATCCTTTTGTATATTTGTATTCCTAAAAAATTAAACCTATGGCAAAGAAAAAAACAACTAATAAGACAACTAAAAAAGCAAGCAAAAAAGCAGCAAGCAAAAAAACTGCAAAAAAAGCAATCGCTAAAAAATCAGTAAAAAAAGCAAGTAAGAAATCAAGTCCAAAATCTGCAACAAAGAAAGTTACAAAAAAAGCGGCAAAAAAAGCAACAAAAAAATCTACTCCTAAAAAAGTCGTTGCTAAAAAATCAACATCTCAATCAACTAATAAAACTACAACTAAATCTGCATCTAATAAAACAATGTCATCTAATCAAATGAAGAACACTGCCTCTCAACAAACTCAAGGAAAATTTACTCCTCACATCACTTCATTAAAACCCGGTATGCCTGCTCCTTATTTTGAAGGGATTGACCAAGATGGAAATAAAATTACATCTAATGATTTATTAGGCAGAAAATATGTGCTTTATTTTTATCCAAAAGATGATACTCCTGGCTGCACAAGAGAAGCGTGCAATATCCGAGATAATTATCAAAAATTTTTAGATGCAGGATATTCTGTATTTGGTGTCAGTGCTGATAATCCAGAAAGCCATAAAAAATTTATTGCCAAGTATAATTTACCATTCCCTTTAATATCAGATACTGAAAAGAATATCATTCGTGCATTTGATGTGTGGGGCAAAAAACAATTTATGGGCAGAGTATCAGAAGGGATTATTCGCACTACCTTTGTTATAGATGAAAATGGTATTATTTCCGATGTTATTACAAAAGTAGATGTAGACAATCATACACAACAAATTCTTAAACAATAAATCTATTTTCATTCTTTATTACCGGGAGATGCGATTTATTTATCATCTCCCTTTTTTCGTTTTAAATAATTTTGTTGAAGTTTAATTTATTTATCACAGAATTTTAATAACACACAAATTCGGGGCTATCCATATTTTGTCTCTCAACCAGACACACCACTTTCAACTTTCAATTTTCAACTAATAAGCATAACTAAATGCCCTTGTATTAAAACACTCACATCATTTTCATAACTATCTGAAAATTTTTACATAAGTTTGCCTATTCAATTTATACTAAATTACTTCATCCATTCGTTTAATTTTTTCTTAAATGCAAAACTTGAAAAAACATAGTATATACTTTTTTTTGTTCGCCCAATTATTGCTATTAGTGTCTTGTAGCACTAAAAAAAATACGCTTGTACACAGATTTTGGCACAATATGAATACTCGTTTTAATGGCTTATTCAACTCTACTGAAAGCATTAAAGAAGGGGAGTATAAAATTCGCACTGCACATAAAGATAATTTTGATGATCTATTGCCTGTATTTGTTGTACCCGAATCGGATGAAGAAGCCAAAAAAACTTATCCCGAATTTGACAGATCCATTAAAAAAGCATCTTTGATGATTCAACGACACGCCATCAAAGAAAAAGGCAGCAGCGCAGAGACCACCAAACACGGTGCTAATAAATGGATTGACAATTGTTGGATTAACATAGGTATTGCACGCTATTACAAAAGAGAATTTTTCAGCGGTATTGAAGCATTAGATTATGTAACAAGAACATACGCAAAATCCAAAGATAAATATACAGCAATGTATTGGCTGGTGCGTTCTTACAACGAAATAGGTGCAGTATCTGAAAGTGAAATTATTTTGGACAATCTCAATAATGATAAAAAAATCCCACATTCTATTCAGAAAGAAATCTATGGACTAAACGCTGATTATTACATTCGTAGAGGAAACTACAAAGAAGCCCTCAAAAATCTTGATAAAGCCATTCATCAAAAATATTTTTTTAATCGTGAAAAAAAATTACAACAAGCCCGCTATGCATTTGTAGCCGCTCAATTAAGCGAACAAGAAGGCAACTTCACAAAAGCCAAAGAGTATTACAAATTAGTAATGAAAATCAAACCCGATTATGAAATGCTGTTTTATGCGAAAATGAAAAACGCCTTACTCTTTGATGATTCTAATCCTGCAGAATTACAAAAGAGAAAAAAAGAATTACTCGCAATGACATCAGAAACCAAGAACAACGAATATCTTGACGTTATTTATTACACACTTGGACAAATTGAAGAAAAACAAAATAAAATAGAGGATGCTAAAAAGTATTACCTACTTTCTGTAAGAAGCAGTAGTACAAACCCCAAACAAAAAGCATACGCTTACTTAAAACTTGGTGATATTTTCTTTGATGAAGGACAATATGTACCCTCAGGACGCTACTATGATAGTGCTATTGCTACTTTACCCAAATCTCACAAACAGTACGATAAAATTGTGGCTCGTAAAGAAGTATTACAAAATTTAATCACTTACATTCAAGGCATTCAAGAACTGGACAGTTTAATAAAACTTTCAAAATTTAATAAAGATGAAATAGACCGATTGATTGACAGACAAATCAAACAATACATTGCAGAAAAAGAAAAAAAGAAAAAAGAACAAGAAGAAAAATCCAAATCAACTCCACCTGGTCCCTCTAATCCTAACGACCCCAATAACAATCCCTTTGCCATTCAAACATCGTCATTTTATTTCTACAATCCTACAGCCGTCAATTATGGCATTCAGGACTTTATCAAAAAATGGGGACCTCGTCCTCTTGAAGACGATTGGCGAAGAAGCATTAAAAACAAAACAAATACTTCTAATACCAATGATAATGAAAACGGTGCCAACACTAAAAATCCCAACCAAAATAACACTAATGCCAATAACACTAACAGCAAAGACCCACTTAAAAAAGAAAGCGAACCCATAGACCCTAAAACAACTCGTGAATACTATTTAAGCAAACTGCCCACCAATGATTCTACTTACAATGCTTACATCAGCAAAATCACAGAATACTATTACTTAATGGCATTGACCTACAAAGAAGATTTGAATAATTATCCAAAGTCCATTGCCGCATTTGAAGAATTAAACAGCAAATATCCCGACAATAAATACAAACTTTCTACGTATTATCAACTATACCTACTTTATCAAAAAGTAGGAAATACTACAAAATCTAATGAATACAAAGAAAAAATTTTAAATCAATACCCCAATAGTGAATATGCACAACTAATCAAAAATCCAAATTATATTATCAACAAACAAAATCAACTTAATGAAACCGAACAAAAATACGAAACCCTTTACAATGCTTATTTATCACAAAACTTTAATCAATGTTATCAACTTTCTCAAGAAATGATTCAATCAGGATTAAGCGATAAATTGCTACAAAAGGTAGAATTTTTCAAAGCCGTATGTGGTGGAAAACTCAAAGGTCTGGATACTTTAGAAATGAACCTCAAAAAATACATTGCCTTGTATCCCAAATCTGAACTCAAAGACAGGGCCAATGAATTGCTTTTGGCAATCAACAAACTTAAAACTCAAAAAACAGATACCACTTCACAAAAAGAAGAAAAAGCCGCATCTACTCCATACACTTTAGATGCCAATGCTCTTCATTATTTCATCATTGTATTGCCCGATGAACCCAAAATAGTAAGCAATGTCAAAAGTAAAATTGATGCTTTCAACAAAAATTATTATTCCAATGATGAATTTTCTATTACCTCCAATATCTTTACACAAGGCAAACAAATTATATTAGTGAAATCCTTTGGTAATTCTGAAAAAGCCAAACAATACTTCAATAACTTTGTCAATGATGAAGAGATACTCAATGACTTTCCAAAAAATGAATTTGAATTTTTTATTATCTCTGATGAAAACTATAAAACACTCATCAAAGAAAAAAATCTCAACGACTACAAATCCTTTTTTGAACTCAACTACAAAAAAAATGGAAAAAGTTAACGCATCTCATATCTATTCGCTTTCTTATATTTAATCTTGCAATGTCTCAATTTATTATTTCTCATTTAAAAAACAATCTAAAGTATTATGATATACGATATACACATCTTTGTTTGCACCAATGAACGGAAAAATAGTCCGCGAAAATCTTGCGGAGAAGAACACGGCTTATTACTTATTGAAAAATTAAAAGCCGCATTTCAAAAATACAACATTAGTGGAAAAATTAGAATACAAAAATCAGGATGTCTTGGCATCTGCGATTTAGGACCTACCTTGGCTATTTATCCCGAAGGAACTTTTTATGTAAATGTTCAACCCGAAGATGTTGATGAATTAGTATACTCTCATTTCATTCAAAAGCAAGCACTTCAACGACTTTTGTTATTAAAGCATCCAAAAGAAGTAGTATGACCTCATCGCAATTACCACAAGAACATTACTTACAAGTAGAAGAAGTATATCAAAGTTTTGTTGAACAAATCCAAAAAGACGCATTAATGGCAAACATTCATTTAAGCGACCATATCTTTGCAAGCCATCAACTCAATGCCATCATTCAATCGCTGACACAAGTATTAAAAGAATTGCTCAATAGCCCACAAGGAATGGAAAAAATACAAACTTGGTTATACCGAGTAGATGTATCCGAAGGAAGCATCAAAAAAAAGTTACAACAATCTAATGCTGACTACGCAACTACTACAGCAGAACTTATTGTCAAACGCAGTTTACAAAAAATTGTAATTCGTTATTTACATAAAAACAATTTGTTATGATAACTATCAGAAAAGGCACAGAACAAGACATTCCCGCAGCATTGCAATTAGTCATAGAATTGGCTATTTATGAAAAAGCCCCTAATGAAGTAGAAGTCAGTGTAGAAGAAATGACCCGAGATTTTAATAACAACGTATTTGATTTTTTTGTAGCAGAACTAAATAGAGAAATTGTAGGAATCGCCCTCTATTATTACAAATACTCTACTTGGAAAGGCCGTTGTATTTATTTAGATGATATTATAGTTACAGAAAAACACCGCAACAAAGGCATTGGCTACAAACTAATAGCCGCACTTATTGAATTAGCCAAAAAAGAAAAAGTACGAAAATTGGAATGGCAAGTATTAAAGTGGAACACCCCCGCTATTGAATTTTACAACAAACTCAATACGCATTTTGATGACGAATGGCTAAACTGCAAACTTATCTACAACCAATTACAAAACTTTAACGCTGAAAAACAAGAGATGGGAAGGTGAACATTAAAAGAAAAAAGTGCCGATGGTACAGATTCAATATTTTGTGTTGTAAATATGGACTTTATCACAAAAATTTTTTTCTACAGAATAAAAATATCATAACACCCCAACAAAAAAAGCCCGATGAATTCATCGGGCTTTTGTATTAATGGACTTTTCAATTATTCTTATTCGGCTACTACTTCAAATGTAACATCTGTGCCAATGTCTTTGTACAATTTCACTTTGGCTTTGTAGGTACCAAGTGTTTTAATGTGGTCTTCTGCAATAGAAATGGCTTTTCTATCTACATTAAAACCTTTTTCTTGTAATGCTTGTGCAATTTGAATAGTAGTGATAGACCCAAAAATCTTGCCATTTTCGCCGGCTTTAGTAATAATTTTGATCACCAAGCCCGCCAATTTTGAAGCATTTTCTTGTGCTTCTTTTCTGAGTTTTTCTTCTTTGTGCTGTTTTTGTTTTACAATTTCAGCATTCATTTTCTTTGCACTTTCTGTGGCTTCAATAGCCAATCCCTTAGGGATTAAAAAATTTCGCGCGTACCCGGGCTTTACATTTACAATGTCGTGTTTGTAACCCAAATTAGGTACATCTTGTTGCAAAATGATTTCCATATCTTTAAGTTTTTTGAATCAATGATTATTTTAATAAATCGGTTGTAAATGGTAAAAGAGCCAAATGTCTTGCTCTCTTGATGGCTTTAGCCAATCTTTTTTGATATTTGAGAGAAGTACCTGTTATTCTTCGGGGAAGAATTTTACCTTGTTCATTGACAAATCTTAATAAGAAGTCGGGATCTTTGTAGTCAATGTATTTAATGCCGTTTTTTGTAAACCAGCAAAATTTCTTTTTTCTTTCTTTTACCTCAATGTTTAAGGGATTTAAATATCTAATTTCTGAATCTGTACTCATAGTTTAATTTTTTATGGTTAATAGAAATGGAAGTTTATTCAACATCTTCTTCTTTTACTTTTTTAGTAGTTCTTTTCTTTTTTGAAGCCGTTGCAGGAGAAGAAGATTTGAGTTTGGCTTTTCTTTTCTCAGCGTATTCAATATGGTATTTGTCCATCAATACGGTGAGATAACGCAACACTCTTTCATCTCTTTTGAAAGCAGTTTCCAAATCTTTTACGATAGTTGGGCTATCTGAACTAAATTCTATTAAGAAATAGAAGCCCGTAGATTTTTTTTGAATGGGGTAAGCCAATTTTCTCAATCCCCATACTTCTTCGTGAAGTACTTTGGCTTTTTGTTGTTTAAGGAATTGTACAAATCCTTTTGCGGCCTCCTTTGCCTGTTCTTCAGACAAAACGGGAGTTAAAATGAAGACCGTTTCATAACGTTTTTCCATAAAATAATTTTTTAAGGGGGGCAAATGTATGAAATTTATTTTATACGGACAAAAATTTTTCTCATCCAAAATAAATTTCTCTAAACAAGTTTTTTTTACGACCTTTGCGGCTCAAAATTTTTATTCAATGGCTAATTTATTAGTATTAGGTTTGCTTGGTGGTATGGGAGCACCCGAAATTATCATTATTCTTGTTATTATTCTTTTACTTTTTGGTGGAAAAAAAATCCCTGAATTAATGCGTGGATTAGGTCGTGGTGTAAAAGAATTCAAAGACGCTGCCAAAGGCGAATCAAAAGAAGACGACAAGCAGTAATTTATTCAAAAACGTTTTATCTGTGTAGCACTTTACCATCTAATAGGTGCTTTGTTTTTATTTATTATCAAAGTTTTCAAATTCATCTTGTTTATTTTTCAGCATCAACATTTTGGTCAATCATAGCAAATTATCTACTTTTGCCAAAATGAAAAAGGAAGTAGAAAACAACATTAACATTACTAACAAAAGGGCTTTTTTTGACTATCAATTAGTAGAAAAATACGAAGCAGGCATTGTTCTCACAGGTTCTGAAATCAAATCTATTCGTCAAGCCAAAGTCAATCTCGGAGATGCTTATTGTTACTTTAAAGACGGTGAATTATTTGTCAAAAATATGCACATTTCACCTTACGAACACGGCGGATTTGCTAATCATCAACCCACCAGAGATAGAAAATTGTTATTACACAAACACGAACTACGAAAACTTTATCGGGCAGTAAAAGAAGATGGCTATACCATAGTGCCTGTAAGATTGTATATTACTAAAAAGGGGTTGGCAAAATTAGAAATAGCCCTTGCCAAAGGAAAGAAGACCTATGATAAACGTGAAACCATTAAAAAACGAGATTTAGAAAGATCCTTAGGCAGAAAATTTAAATAATTTGATTTCATTGGTATCCTAAAACAAATAATAATGACCCTCCATTCAACATCGCATCATATAAGAAAAATAGCCATAGTAGGAAGCACAGGAAGTATTGGAACTCAAGCCCTGCAAGTCATTAGAGAAAGTGAAAATTTACAAGCAGAAATACTTATTGCTAATAATAATGTAGAGTTATTGATTCAGCAAGCATTAGAATTCCAACCCAATGCGGTCGTCATTGTAGATAAAAGCAAATATCCCTTACTCAAAGAAGCATTAAAAAACACAGATATAAAAGTATTTGCGGGCGAAGATGCGGCTAAACAAGTCGTAGAATGGGAAAGTGTAGATATGGTATTAGCCGCTGCCGTAGGATTTGCAGGGTTATCTACAACCATTCATGCTATTCATCACAAAAAGCCCGTGGCTGTTGCAAACAAAGAAAGTTTGGTAGTAGCAGGCGAAATCATTCAACAAAAAATCCTTGAAAATAAAGTACCTCTCTTACCTGTTGATTCTGAGCACTCTGCTATTTTTCAATGTTTGCAAGGCGAAACACACAATAGTATTGAAAAAATTATTTTGACTGCATCGGGTGGTCCATTCCGAACATTGACGGCAGAACAAATCAAAAATGTAACACTGCAACAAGCCCTGCAACACCCTAATTGGAAAATGGGGAATAAAATCACCATTGACTCCGCAACATTGATGAATAAAGGATTAGAAGTCATTGAAGCCAAATGGTTGTTTGATGTATCCCCAGAACAAATAGAAGTAATTGTACATCCTCAAAGTATCATTCATAGTATGGTTCAATTTTCGGATGGAAGTATAAAGGCACAAATGGGCTTGCCCGATATGAAATTACCAATTCATTATGCGTTTCATTATCCTTTGCGTCAGCCCACTCGTTTTGAACGATTTGATTTCTTTAAATATCCTGTATTAAGTTTTGAAAAGCCCGACACTTCAAGATTCCCTTGTTTAGCATTGGCATTTGAAGCATTAAAACAAAAAGGCAATATCCCTTGTGCATTGAATGCAGCAAATGAAAAAGCAGTAGAAGCATTCTTGAACCATCAAATAAAATTCTATCAAATACCTATTGTCATTGAAAACACATTGAAAAAAATTAATTATATTGCACATCCTACTTTAGAACAACTCTTTCAAACCCATTTTGAAACCATTCAAATAGCCAATTCTATTATTAACGAAAAAACATTTCAAACATCTTGATAGAACTTACTTCTTTTATATTCTTTTCTCTTCTATGAAAAATTTTTTTCTACATATTGTTTACTTATTGTTATTCACTTCTTATTTATTTTCTCAAACTACTTATACTATTTCAGGAAAAGTATTTGATGCTTCTACCAAAGAACCCTTACCCTTTGTTCCTTTAATTATCAATGGTACAACAATAGGTACTCAATCTGATTTTGAAGGAAATTTTAGTATTAAAACCAATCAATTGGGCGACTCGCTAATTGCAGTATATGTAGGATATAAACGATTAGCCCGACCATTACAAAAAAATCAAACTGTACAAATTATTAATATGCCTTTAGAATTAGAAGGCATTTCTCTTGAAGAAGTGGTGGTAAAAGCAGGTGAAAACCCCGCTCACAGAATCATCCGCAATGCTATTGCTAACAAATCTTCAAATAACCCCGATAATAAACTATTAGCATATCAATATGAAGTTTACAATAAAATAGAATTTGATCTTAATAAAATACCCAAAGAAATGCGGGAAAGTAAATTGATGAAACCCGTTGCTTTTGTATTTAATAATGTGGATAGTGTATTCAGTGATGAAAAACCATCTTTGCCCTTTTTTATGGTAGAAAATTTATCCGAATTTTATTACAAAAAAAATCCCCCAAGGAAAAAAGAAATTGTGAAAGCCAGCAAAATCACAGGAATGGAAAATCCAAGTATTTCAAGTATAATGGGTGATATGTATCAAAAATTAAACATTTATGATAACAATATACTTGTATTTGACAAACAAATACCAAGCCCTATTTCTTCTGAAGGATTTTTTTATTACAAATACTTTTTAGAAGACAGTGGATTTATTGGAAATAAATACTGCTATCATATTCGTTTCAAACCTAAACGTTCGGGCGATGTTGTATTTACGGGAAATATATGGATAGCCGATACTACCTGGGGGGTCAAACGTTTTGAAATGTCTTTGCCCAAAGAAGCAAATATCAACTTTGTAAACGCAGTGAAAGCCACTCAAGAATTTGAATACATTGACTCTGTATGGATGATGACAAAAGATCGCTTGGTAATTGACTTTTCTCCTACTAAAAAATCCATTGGATTTTATGGTCGCAAAACAACTTCTTACAAAAAATTTGTTTTAAATAAACCAATGCCCGATGATTTTTATACTCTTGGAGATGCCATCATTGTAGAAGAAGATGCCTTAAAAAAAGACGAAAGTTTTTGGCAACAAAACAGACACGATACATTATCTCAAAGAGAAATAAAAATATTTAAAATGGTGGATACTATTCAATCCTTACCTATTTATAAAACTTGGGTGGATATATTTTACTTGTTATTTAATGGATATAAGAAATTAAACAACTTTGAGATAGGACCTTATTACAATATGATTAGTTACAATTTAATTGAAGGACCCAGAATTCGCTTTAGTGGCAGAACCAGTGCGATATTTAGCAAATGGTACGAATTAAGTGGTTATATTGCTTATGGTACAAAAGATGAAAAATGGAAATACGGCTTAGGATTTAAATGTTTTATCACTCAAAAACCACATAGACAGTTAGTTGGCTTAAATTTCAAAAGCGATTATGAAATTCTTGGACAAAGTAATAATGGCTTTTCACAAGATAATTTATTTGCCTCATTTTTAAGAACCAGAGGATTGAGAACGCTCACAAAAGTTAATCGTACAGAAGGATGGTACGAAAGAGAATGGTTTCCTGGACTTACTACCAAACTTACTTTATTTGGAACTACTTATATTTCATTACCTCAGAACGATCCTTATTTGTACAAAAGCCCCATTGATGATAAAATCAAAGAAAAAGAATTTATCAAAAATGTAGAAGTAAGAATCAACATCCGCTTTGCATACAAAGAAAAATTTGTAGGTGGAAATTTTGAAAGAGTATCATTAGGAACAACCTATCCTATCATCCAACTGATGTATTCAAAATCATTACCTGATGTGTATGGAGGAGAATACAATTTTCATAGAGTAGCAATAAATATTTCAAAAAGAATTCGCACCACACCTATTCTTGGCTATACAGATGTCAATTTATCAGCAGGAAAAATTTTTGGAATACTCCCCTACCCTCTTATGGAATTACACGGCGGAAACGAAACCTATATGTTTGACCCCTATGCTTACAATATGATGCGTTACTTTGAGTTTGCTTCTGACCAATATGTTTCTGCCAGTGCAGAACACCATTTTAATGGTTTGTTCTTAAACAGAATCCCTTTACTCAAAAAACTCAAACTTCGTGAATTAGCAGGAATTAAAGGCGTTTGGGGAAGTATCAACGATGCCAATAGAAATGTCCTTATTTTCCCTTCTTCCTTAAAAGCACTCAACAATGGTCCTTATTTAGAAGCCAATGTAGGTGTTGAAAACATCTTCAAAATTTTTAGAATAGATGCTTTATGGCGGCTCACCTATCCTTTACCCAGATCCATAGATAATTTTGGATTTAAATTTTCATTCCAATTGATTTTATAAAATACTAACCCTTGATTTCAAATTTCGTAAAAAAAATAAAACACATCACTATGAAAAAAATAAGTTTAATTGTAAGCATTTCTATTGCTACATTGTTTAGCATTAATGCACAAAATGTCAAAATTCAAACAAATGGAAAGAGTGGGAAAACACAAGTAAAAGTAAAAGAAACACCTGCTCCTGTTACAAATGTACAAATTAAAAGCAACCCAGGAGGAACACAAGTAAAAATTCAAAACAATCCATCAGGTGTCAAAGTAAAAGTAAAAGAACATCCTCACAAAGGCAAAAAGGACTAATTGAGTATTTCACTTTTTCTTGAAAAAATAACGAATAGGATGATTTAAATTTTCAAACCAATGATAGTGTTTTTCTAATGTGTAAAAAATAAATGTAATACTCCATCCAATAAAGGTACCCGCAGTAATATCGTTTATCCAATGTTGGGACAAATATACTCTACTAAATGCCACTAATAGCCCCAAAATACTCATTAAAACCTTCATTGCAGGATTTGAAAAATAGAATGCAAAGCAAGTAAACAAAACCATTGCAGCCGTACTATGACCACTTGGAAAACTATTAAGGGCTAAAACCTCCACCCCATCTACATATTTCACAAAAATATCTTTATGAAAATAATCAAAAACAAAATGAGGACGAGGAACATCAAATACATAATTTTTCAAAATAGCCACTAACCCTCCTGCAATGCCATAAGTAATAAGCAAAATTAAAGATTGTCTTAAATTTTTCATTGACCATATCAAAGCAATGAATACAACAAAAAAACCATCTCCTAAATAAGTAAGATATTTGAAAATACTATCAACAAAAGGATTTCCTACGAATTGATTAAAAAATAAATGATTGTCAATTTTTGAATAAATAGAAATTCTATAAATAGCAAAACAATAAAACAAAAGCAGTGGAATAAAAAAATACCTATTTTCTCTAATCGTGTTTAATAAAGTTTTAAAAAACATTTGTAATTCTTTTTAATGATTAGCATTTGTAATCTATCTTTTTAATCACATTCACATTAAACATCAATATCGTTTGTAAATTATTTTATTGATCAATTTTACATTCCCAATTTTTTGGCTTCTGTCCAATATCTTTCCATTTCATCTAAGGATACATCTTCAAATGTCTTGTTTTGTGCCATTAATTGTTCTTCAATATAATTAAATCTTTTTGTAAATTTTTGATTCACTTTTTCTAATGCAGTATCAGGATTTACTTTAAGAAATCGTGCAAGATTAATAAGTGAAAATAACACATCCCCAAATTCTTCTTCAATATGTTCATCAGAAGTGTTTTGCTGAACAGCACTCAAAAATTCTTCCAATTCTTCTTTAACTTTGTCAATCACTTGATTTTTTTCAGGCCAATCAAATCCTACTGCAGCGGCTTTTTCTTGTATTCTGTAGGACTTAATAATAGAAGGCAAGGACTGAGGAACACCCGAAAGAACGCCCTTTTTTTGTGTTCTTTCTTTTTGTTTTATCTTTTCCCAATTTTCTTTTACTTGTTCTTCTGTGTGTGCTTCTACATTTCCATAAATATGTGGATGGCGATGAATTAATTTTTCTGCTAATGCCCTTACTACATCGTTAATATCAAACTTTCCTTCTTCGGATGCTAAACGAGAATAAAACAATATGTGCAAAAAAACATCCCCCAATTCTTTTTTAATTTCATTAAAATCTTTGTTGATGATAGCATCAGACAATTCATAAGTTTCTTCAATCGTTAAAGGACGCAAACTTTCCCAAGTTTGTTTTTTATCCCAAGGGCATTGCTCTCGCAGTTCATCCATTATTTGAATGATTCTCTCAAAGGCAGCAGTATCCAACTTTGTTCGCATTACTTTTTTTGTGCCGAATTTCCGAAATAATTTACAGAGAGACAAAAGTATGAGTTTAGTTGAAAGTTGAAGGTTGAAAATGAAAAGCGGAAAAAAATTTATGCAGTTAAAAACTCACCCCCTTTTAATTCCCCCTCTCTAAGTGAATTAGAAAGGGGAATAATTGGAAAAAAGACATTTTCACATCGCCCCTCTCTTTTTCAAAAGAGAGGGGATGGGGGTGAGTTAAATAACCCCCGAAAAGACAAAATACAAGAGCAAAGGATAAAGCCCTGTGATATTAAACAATATCCATTCAAGCCCTGAAAGGGTGGCATCAAGAAACCAATGGAGATGAGGTTTAAATGAGTTGGGATTTTTTACAGTAGGCTCAAAATAGAATGCATCAAAGATACTTTGTGAACTTTGTGCAAATCCTTTGTGTTCTTGGTGGTAAAATATAACATACAAATAAGAAATAACTTTAGTATTTTTACACAAAAAATAAAGACTTAAATTTATGGATAAAGAATCTTACATTAAATTTATAATTCAATTAGAAATTGATTTTAATGAGAATATTTACAATATTGGTGGGAATAGTATATTAGATAAGTATAATATAGCAGATTTATTCAAGAAATCATATGATAAATCAACTTCTTTATTATTAGATTTAATTTATTATGGTAAACTATCTTATGAAAACATATTAATTAGAGAAGCAGATAGATTAATCAAAGAAGGAGTAACCATAGATCCACAACATGAACTTGCTACAATTGCATTATTAATTTTGTGCCTTTTCAAAGGTCCTTTATTGAAGTCACTAAAATACATTCAGTTCTTAATTAACAATGGTGTTAATGTGGATTGTAAATATAAAAACGGATGGACACCTTTAATGATTGCTTCATTTGGCGGTCATATCAAAACTATAGAATTACTTATTAAAAATGGAACAAATGTAAATTATAGAGATGAAAAAGGAAGAACACCGTTAATGTTAGCTTCCCGCAATGGCAGATATATTAGCGCAAAAATATTATTAGAAAACGGAGCAGATGTAAACGCAACAGAAATAAATGGATTAACTGCTTTAGATATTACTTTTAATGAAAAGGTACATGATGTTTTGAAAAAATTTGGAGGAAAAAGTGGAAAAGATATTATAAACTCTGATTAGCAATCACTTTGATTACCTGAATTAAATATGATAGTAAATGAAAAAATAAAATTATAAGTTTTCTGTCATTTAAATAATCTACACAAGATATTACAAAAATATCCCTTCAACTTTCAAACTTTCCACTTTCCACTTTCCACTTTTAACTTTCAACTTTCAACTAATCACTTATCCCTAATTCCCAATTTAGTATATTTGCCCAATTATGAAATTATTTGCAGCCATTAAGTATTTAAAAGGATATTGGCACTATGCGATATTAAACATATTGAGCAATATATTGTTTTCTGTATTTTCTGTTGTGTCTATTACATTAGTGATTCCTTTTTTAGATGTATTGTTTCAGCCCGATAGTTTTTTTCAAGAATTAGTAAATCACCCACAAACACTGAGTTTTAATAGCGAAAGCATAAAACATTTTGTTCAATACAAATTAGCAGAGTATATTTTAAAGTATGGCAAAGAACAAGTTTTAATTGGAATTTGTGTAATAGTATTTGTCCTTACATTTTTAAAGAATTTGTTTCGCTATTTAGCAATGTTTTTTATAGCACCTATTCGCAATGGCGTCGTTCGGGATTTACGAAATAAATTAATGAACAAACTTTTACATCTTCCTCTTTCTTTTTATAGCAAAGAAAAGAAAGGCGATATCATCAGCCGAATGACCACCGATGTTTTAGAAATAGAATGGAGTATTATGCAAACTTTAGAACTCATTTTTAGAGAACCTATCAGTATTTTTGTTTCTCTTATATCTATGATATTTATTAGTCCTTATCTTACATTGTATATTTTTTTACTCATCCCTGTGGCGGCATTAGGAATTGTATTGATTAGCAAAAGTTTGAGACGCAGTGCCGAAAAAAGTAAAACGATATTGGCTCAATTATTTGCTTTAATTGAAGAAAGTTTAGGAGGAATAAAAGTAATTAAAGCGTATGGCATAGAAAAATTTATTGGACAAAAATTTCAATCTACTAATCAAAATTTATTTATACAAAATGTAAAGGTTTATAGAAAAAATGATTTGGCTTCACCGGCTACAGAAGTAGTGGTGCTGGGCATATTAATGTTTATTTTATATCTTGGATCAAAATTGGTTTTTCATAATGAATTATCTGCTTCTGCTTTTATTGGATATTTTGGCATTGCTTCTCAAATTATTCCACCAATCAAACAAATTTCTCAAGCATACAATACCATTCAAAAAGGTTTGGTATCAGAAGAAAGAATCAATCGTATTTTGAACGAACCCATCACCATTACAAATGATGCAAATGCAGAAGAATACACTACTTTTAATGAAAAAATTGAATTTAAAAATGTTCATTTTTCTTACTTAAAGGGCGATAAAGGATTTTTATTAAAAGATATTAATTTAACTATACCAAAAGGAAAAGTCATAGCATTAGTAGGAAAAAGTGGAAGTGGAAAAACAACCTTGACTGATATGTTATTACGCTTTTATGAACCCGATAAAGGAGAAATACTTATTGATGGTAAAAACATCCAAAAAATTCAAATTGCTTCATTAAGACAACTCATTAGTTTGGTATCACAAGATAGTTTTTTGATGAATGATACCATCAAAAATAACATTACATTTGGCAAGGACTATCCGGATGAAGCCATTATAGCCGCTGCTAAAATGGCAAATGCCCACGAGTTTATTAGCCAATTACCCGATCAATATAACACCAATGTAGGTGATAGAGGGGCCAACTTAAGTGGTGGTCAAAGACAAAGAATTAGCATTGCCCGAGCGATATTGCGAAACAGCCCGATATTAATTTTAGACGAAGCCACTTCTTCATTGGATACAGAAAATGAAAAAATCATTCAAGATACCATTCAAAAAATCAAACACAATCGCACAATTATTATTATTGCACACCGCCTTAGTACTATTATGAATGCGGATACTATTGTTGTATTGAATAAAGGTGAAATTGTAGAACAAGGCACACATCAAGAATTATTAAATAAAAAAGGACATTATTTCAAACTTATAGAATTACAAAATTTTCAATAAATGACGGTTGTCCCCTATACAAAAGAATATCTTGATAAATGGAATGAATTTATTCTTCATTCTGAAAATGGTAATTTTTTATTTCATAGAAATTTTATGGAATACCATCAAGATAGATTCAGAGATGCTTCAGTATTAGTAATAGATGACAAACAACACATCAAAGCCGTATTTCCTGCAAATATCAAAGATAAGACAATTTATACACATCAAGGATTGACCTACGGAGGACTTATTTTACAAAATAGAAAGCACATTCAAGAACTCATTCGTTATTTCTACAATGTTGTTGTTTACTATAAAAATCAAGGTATTGAGAAAATCATTTACAAGCCCGTGCCCAATTATATTGCTCAAAAACCTTGTGATGCCGAACATTTTATTATGAACATTATTCACGCAGATTTATTCAGAGTAGACACATCATTTGTAACACATCTTCAAGAACCCATTGTTTTGCAAGAAAGAAGAAAGCGAAGTATTAAAAAAGCCGAAAAAAATCCCATAGACATTCAAATAGACAATCGCTTTGATATTTTTTGGAAAGAGATATTAGAGCCCAATTTGTGGGAAAGATATCAAGCCAAACCCGTTCATAGTTTAAGTGAAATTTTACTTTTGCATCAACGATTCCCACAAAATATCTTACAAGCCAATGCTTATTTAAACAACAAAATTGTCGCAGGTGTTACTTTGTTTATTTTTCAAAATACCGTTCATTGTCAATATATTTCATCTATTGATGAAGGAAGAGAATCAGGGGCTATTGATTTGCTTTTTTACAAACTCATACAACATTATTCTCAAAACAATAAATTGTATTTTAGTATGGGAACTTCTAATAACAATGGAAACGACTTAAATATCGGCGTAAGCGAATACAAAGAAAGTTTTGATGCCAAAATTTATGCTCATTTTCATTATTCATTGGATACTTCCTATATTTGTGAGTTAGAAAAATTTATTTAGTATGCCCAAAATAAGCATCATCATACCTTGTTATTATAATGAACATAATATCCCTGTAACATTTCCTGTATTGCTTGAAAATGAAAAAAATTTTCCATCCGATGTTGAATTTGAATACATCTTTGTAGATGATGGCAGTAAAGATGGCACTTTCAATGCTTTAATGAAAGTGTATGAACAACATCCTGAAAAAGTCAAAGTGATTAAATTAGCCCGAAATTTTGGGGCTAACAATGCTTCTTATTGTGGTATTTGCCATTCTACAGGAAATTGCTGTGTAGTGCTTGCGGCAGATTTACAAGACCCACCCGAATTAATTCCCAAACTTTATCAGCATTGGCTAAATGGTTATAAATTAGTATTGGCTCAAAAAGCCAACCGTGAGGATAGTTTTCTAACCAAATTATTTTCTAATACTTACCACAATTTAATTCGTAAATATGTTTTGACAAACGCCCCCAAAGGGGGATTTGACTTATGGCTCTTTGATGAACAATTACGCACTGAATTGATAAAGATGAATGAAAAAAATTTTTATTTGCCGTATCTTTTTATTTGGATGGGCTATGAATATGTAAGCATCCCTTACACCCGCAGAAAACGTGAAATTGGAAAATCAGGATGGACATTATCAAAAAAAATCAAGTCCTTTATTGATAGTTTTGTGTCATTTACATATTTGCCTTTAAGATTGATAAGCATTACAGGAATTGTGTTAGGAGTACTTGCCTTAATTTATGCAGGAATGATTATTTACTCAAAAATTACTTCTAAAATTCCAATGCAAGGTTGGTCATCTATAATGATTGTATTGCTATTCACATCGTCCTTCATTATGATTTCACTTGGCATTATAGGAGAATATCTCTATCGCACTCTTGACGCAGCACGCAATCGTCCCAACTTTATCATTGATAAAATTTTTGACATCAAAAAATAATCTCCTACTTTACAGGACTTCTGATAACTTTCAACTTTTCACTTTCAACTAAAATAAAATCTTATGTCTTTCATTCCATTTTTATCCTTTGAAAAGATGCATCAAAGTATCAAATCAGAAATTCATTCTGCTTTTGATAAAGTTTATGATAGTTATTGGTATATTCTTGGGAAAAATGTAGAAGAATTTGAAAAAAATTATGCACAATATTCTAATGTAAATTATTGTGTAGGTGTAGGAAATGGATTAGACGCAATTATTATTGCATTAAAAACTTTAAATATAGGAAAAGGAGATTCTGTAATTGTTCCATCCAATACTTACATTGCTACTTGGTTAGCAGTATCTTATGTAGGTGCAGAAATCATTCCTGTAGAACCCAATCCTAAAACTTATAATATTGACCCTACAAAAATTGAATCTGCCATTCAATCCAATACAAAAGCCATTATCCCTGTTCATTTATATGGACAAATCTGTGAGATGGACAAAATAATGGCAATTGCTCAAAAATATAATTTGTTTGTTATAGAAGATAATGCACAAGCACAAGGCACTTATTTCAAAGGCAAAATATCTGGTAGTTGGGGACATATTAATGCCACTAGTTTTTATCCTGGAAAAAATCTTGGTGCACTTGGAGACGCAGGGGCTATTACTACAAATGATGAACATTTAGCACAAAAAGCCAAAACCATTCGTAATTATGGTTCTCAAAAAAAATACTACAACGAAGTCAAAGGAATTAATTCTCGTTTGGATGAACTACAAGCCGCTTTCTTAAAAGTTAAACTAAAATATCTTGATGAATGGAACAAAGAAAGAAATCAAATAGCACAATGGTATTATGATTACCTAAATGAAATAGATGAGATTATACTTCCTACCATTCATCCTGATGCTACCTCTAATTATCATTTATTTGTTATCCGAACACTAAAAAGAAATGAACTACAAGAATATCTTCATCAACATCAAATAGGCACATTAATTCATTATCCTGTGCCACCACATCTTCAAGAAGCATACAAAGAATTAGGATACAAAAAAGGATCTTTCCCTATTGCAGAAGAAATTGCCGATACTTGTTTGTCTTTACCAATGTATCCCGGAATTTCAAAAGAAAATGTGGAGTACATTGCTCAAACAATTAAAAACTTTTTCAAATGAAAAAAACAATAGTTGCATTACTTCTTTTCAGTGTTTTTTTAGTTCTGTCTTACAGTGCTTCTGCTCAAAAAAACAAAGGAAAAATTCAAGCAGAAAAAGACATCCATACTGATTCATTAACCACCTATATTTTACAAGAATTAAATCAATTTCGTAAAAAAAATAAATTAGATACATTTGAATTGTATGATAAATTAAGCGATGCGGCTTATTTAAGTGCAGAAGATTTAAGCGATGATAAATCTTCCAAAGCAGACCCAAAAGAACTTCCTAAATATCTCAAGTCCGTGGGACTTACAAAAAATGCAGAACAATTAGCAGGAAGCAATCCAATTACTAAAAGTAAAAAAGATGTTCCTTACAAAGTGATTGCTCAAAATATTACTGCCAAGTGGATAAATGGTCAAAAGGAAAAACTTATTCTATTAAATCCAAAATATGTGTATTTAGGCATTGGAATGTTTCCTGATGCAGAATTCAAAAAAATATATGTATCTGCACTATTTGCAGGATATAATATCTCTAACGAAGGAGCAAGCCATAAAAAAGAACTTAAGCCTTCTTTTAATACTTTATCTAAAAAATTTCAAGCCCCCAATGACAAGAAATGCAAGAACTGCAAGAGTTTCAAAAATTATGAACTATTACATCAGGGCTTGTATGTTGAAAATGGAAAAATTTACTTAAAGTATAATAATTTAAAAGAATTAAAACGTTTACTTAAAAAACCTAAAGATGGCATTGCCATTGATGTTGTTCAAAGATCTCAATTTACCAAAGCCGATTACAATATCATAGATAATAATTTATACCACAAAGGAATAATGCAAAAAGCCATTTACAAAGATAAATTTTTTGCATCCAATAAATTGCTTGATAAAAAAGACCAAAAGAAAAATAAAAAACTCAATGAAATTTTAGTAGAAGTAGGCAAACTGCCTAAAAATTTAAACGGCGAATATGAACTCAATATCATCATCATTCAAGACAATACAATATGTAAAACCATTACACAATCTTACACAGAACTATTAGCCCAAGAAGGCGAATTCAATTCAGGTGTATTACCTATTTTACCTAAAAACATTAAAGACAACAAACCCTTTGTTCCAAATGCCGAAAGCAATTTAATTACCTTCATCATTCCTTTTGAAAAAAATAAATACGATTACAAACAAGAAGATATTCAACCCCTCATAGATGCATTAGACGAACCCGATTATATCATTGAAGGACTTTACATTTATGCCTATTCATCAATAGAAGGCGATTCAGTAACCAATGCCAAACTTCAAATAAAACGAGCAGAAAGCGTTGCCAAAGTGTTGCAAGAAAAACAAAGTGTAAAGGTAAAACCCGTTATTATCACAAACGATAGCTGGAATTTATTTATGTTAGAAAACGAAGATGGACCTTACGCATCCCTTGTAGCAATGGGAAAGAAAAAAGCCATTCAAAAAATCAACAGCGATAAAAAATTATTACAAGAGTTAGAACCTATTTTAGCACGAGAACGTTTTGCACAAGTTGTAATGGATGTAACCTATGATATTTCTGGTTCAAAAGAACAAAAATACACTTACGCTATGTTCAAAAAAGCCGCCAAAGCATCTGATACCGCCAAAGCCCTCAAAATACTGGATTACATTTATACTAACATTAAAAACAATAAATATCCTCGTCAGATATTAGATACAATGACCCTTCCTGTTACAAAAGAAAACATCCCCTTTACAAACAACTTGATACATTACAAATACAAACTCAACAACGATTTGACAGATAACGACGCAGAAGTATTAAGAAAAAATTTTGAACTAGATAATACTAACCCCATTTTACAATACAATGCCGTATTTGCCAAAATTAAAACCGATACCGCTATTGCTAATAAAGATATTCAAACAAAAATTCAACAAGACATTGATAATTTATCAAAAACCAATTTAGACAAACAACTCATCAACAACCTCAATGCCGAATGGCAATTCAAACTGATTGACTATTATGATACTATTCCCAATAGCGATGCACAAATAGAAAACTGCCTAAATAAAATCAAATCCTTCTACAACATAGAAGAAGCATCCTGGCAAAACACTGTAAAATTAGCCAACATCTTTGCACGAGCCAAAATGTATTGGGATGCCGCCAACTTATTAGAGCCCTTACTTATTTCAAAAGGCGTCAACGAAAAAATTGTATTTAACTACATTAGCATCGCCTCCCATTTACCCGAAAAATTTTATTCCCGATATTTTACTCGTGCTATACAACTTGCCCGTCAATACAGCCCTGACAGATTTTGCAAACTTTTTGGCAAACCCTACTTATCCTTTCAAATCTTGGAAAATCCTGGTATCAAAAAAGAATTCATTCAATCCAACTGTGAAAAATAATATCTTTTATTGATTGTTTAGTTATTAGGGCGTGCCCCTCACACACCACAGCGGTTTCAACTATTGCTAATATTTACAATCAATTTTTCAAAACGACAAAAAATGTCGTTTAAAAAATTTCAATTGGCTGTGGTGTGTTCGGGTCGGGCTGCTCCGGGCTTCGCTATCGCTTCGGCAAATGTGCTTAAATGGTAATTAAAGCACATTCGTGAGCACCTTGATAAAAAAGACAGATGGCGAACAATCCCTTCGCTACGCTCAGGGCAGTGCTGCGGCTCGCTTCGCTCGCCGCACCCTCCGCATCCCTCACGCAAATACAATTTTTAATAATAAGTTTTAATTATGTATATAACTATTACTGTAAATATAATAATTAAACTAAATAAGCAACCAATACTTTCATTTTCAAAATCCTCTTCTGATAATTTCTTAAAATTTATTCTTTTTCTTAAAATGAACTTATAGAAAACATATCTAATCAATAATCCAAGATATCTATCAATAATACTTTTTATAAAATGTCCAATAATTTTTTCCATCACTTATTTTTAACAGACAGATTCAACCTCCAAGTGCAATTTTTTTATTGTGTATAAAGTTAGCGAAAAAAAAACTCATTGGTGCATTAAATTTAAGAGTTTTTTCGTGGTCGGTTGTTCAATAAACAATAAAAGTCATTACTTCAAAAACTTTCTGATAATATGCCTTCTATTGCTTTTTCTAATATAACAGAAGGTGTGTATATTATTCATTATTCTGATAATGAAGGAAATGAGTTTACAAATAAAATAGTGGTAAAGAGATAAAGACATTCCATTTTCTTGATTAATTTCTCCTTCTTATACAATATTGCAAAAATCCATTCCTTCTATTTAAAAATTATCCACAATTACCTGTTGAAATTTAATTCTTCAAATCCCCATTCTATTAAATATAGAAAAGTAACTTTGCCCCAAAAAAATATGTTATTGTTAGCCGCACAAACTACGACTGATACGCTTCAAAATTCTGTCTCATCTATTGCCTCTATGGTTGAAAAAACTCAAGATGAAATCACTTTATTTGAAATGTTATTAAAAGGTGGTCCTATTTTAATTCCCCTCGCGTTGTTATTTTTACTCGTTATTTATTATGCAGTAGAAAGAATCTTATATTTGTCCAAAACAAATAAATTTGATAAGCAATTAATATTTACCGTCCAAGAATTTGTAAAAAAAGGAGATATCAACTCTGCAATTAACTTATGCGATAAAACAGGAACACCTCAAGCATTAATGATCAAACAAGGATTAGAAAGAATTGGTAAAAGTGAAACAGAAATCAAAGAAGCAATGGATTTAGCCGCAGCAGTATCATTAAGTTATATGGAAAAAAATCTCAATGTATTAAATATCATTGGGAGAGTAGCCCCAATGTTTGGTTTTATCGGAACTATCATCGGCGTTATTGTCATTTTTTACGACATATCATTAGCCAAAACTGTAGAAATAGAAGTCATTTCTACAGGGCTTTATCAAAAAATGATTTCTTCTGCAACAGGATTAGCCATAGGAATTTTATCCTTTGTGCTATATCATTGGTTAAATGCCAAAATTGACAAAGCCGCTCGTCAATTAGAAGAAACTCAATTACAATTTTTAGAACTACTTAATCAATCTGAAACTGTATGAGTAGATTAAGAAAAAAAATACACAGAGAAGCCGAAGTAAGCACTGATTCTTTGAACGACATTATGTTTTTTTTATTGCTTTTCTTCCTCATACTTTCTACAATGGTTAGCCCCAATGCCATCAAAGTAAATCTTCCAAATTCTAAAGCCAATAGACCTATTGATAATTCTAAAAAACCAATCCATTTGTCTGTTACAAAAGATAGACGCTATTTTGTAAATACTCAAGAAGTAGATTTTTCTGAATTAGAAAATATCCTTTTAGAAAAAACAAAAGGTATGACCGAACCAACTGTCGTACTACACATTGATAAAGATTTGAAATACCAAGATTTTATAGATGTGATGCAAATAGGCGACCGTGCAAAGTGTAAAATGATTATTGCTACTGCCCCTTCAAATACAAAGTAAAATGTTGTCTCCAATAAAAGAAGATAAAAACATCAATTTTCTTGCTTTAATTGCCGCCCTTCTATCATTGGGGATAGTCATTCTTATACTTATTCTCATTAAACTAATTACTCCTATTCCACCCTTCCCAGAATCTGCAAGCAGTGGTGGTATGGAAGTTAATTATGGTGTTTACAATGAAGGAACAGGCACAGTAGAAGAAAACCAAATTGGCAATGCTACCAATGTAGTAGTAAAAGAATCTGTTACATCATCTTCTAACCAAAATAAAGATCAAGTATACACTTCTGAAAGTGGCGAAGAAGTGCCACTTCCCCCTAATAGCGATAAACCTGTAATCAAAGAAAATACAACCATTGTCCAACCCAAAGAAGTAAAAGAACAACCAAAAGAAAAAACAGCCGCAGAACTTTTAGCAGAAAAATTTCAAAAGAATAAAGGCAAAGGTGGCGGTGATGGACAATCTGGGAATGCGGGCAATGCTGGTGAACCCGATGGAAATCCTTTTACACACGGAAAGGGCGGTACGGGCAATAATCCTGATGGAACAGGCATAGGCAGCGGAAAAGGAACAGGTAATGCACCTTTTGGATTTGATTTAAAAGGTAGATCATTAGTATCTGCCCCTGAACTCCCCAAAGATGCTAAAGAAGAAGGAATCGTGGTCGTTGATATTATTGTTGATAAAGATGGAAATGTAAAAGAAGCAGACCCAAATGGGCGTGGAACTACCACCAGTAGTCCTATATTAAAAGCAAAAGCCCGACAATTTGCATTAAAACTAAAGTTTAATCCTAACCCACAATTTGAAGAACAAAAAGGAAGTATTACAATTGTTTTTTCATTTAAGTAGTAATAAAATTACTTGTTTTTTCATTATTGAAGATCGTCTCTCATCATTTTCTCATCATTTGTAAATCATATACCTTTTTGTATTCGCCATTTAATTGTAATAATTCATCGGGCGAACCCGATTCTATGATTTTTCCTTCTTTAAAGTAAATAACTTTGGTGGCTAATGATTGTATGATGGATAATTTTTGAGCAATAATGATAACTGTTTTGGAAGATAATTCTGATTTTAAATTAGCAACAATTTTTTGTTCAGTATCATTATCAAGTGCTGAAAAAGCATCATCTATAAGTAAAATGGATGTTTGTTTAATCAATGCTCGTGCTAAAGCAATTCGTTGTCTTTGCCCTCCCGATACATTAATGCCTCGCTCTCCAATCATTGTATGATATTGATTGGGCCACTGCATAATAGTATCATGAAGTTCTACTTTTTTACATATCTCTATGACCTTGTCTAAATCACCCGTCGTTTCTGGAAATAAGATATTATTCAACAAAGTATCATTAAACAAAAAAGCATCTTGAGGGACATAAGCGATATTCTTTCTCAACCAATACAAATTATGCTCTTTGATATTTTTACCATCAATGATAATAGACCCCTTATCTACATCATAAAATCGTAATAAGAGTTGAAAAATAGTGCTTTTCCCAGATCCTACTTTTCCTGATATTCCTAAAATTTCAGAAGGTCTTACTTCAAAAGAAACTTCCTGCAACGCTTGAATACCGCTTTCTTTATAAGTAAATGAAACATTATCAAAAACGATATGTCCTTTTACTGGATATATTTCATTAGATGTATTGATAATTTGCGGCTGAATGCTCAACAACTCATTGATACGACTCTGTGAGGCAGATGCTCTTTGAATTAAAGCACTGACCCAACCTAATGCCGTAAATGGCCAAGTCAAGCGATAGACATACATTACAAATTCGGTGATATTACCAGGTTCAATTTTTTGTTTGACTAATAAAATACCACCTACAACTATAGTTGCAATAATTCCTGTTCCTACCATTATTGTCATAAGTGGTTGAAATAGGGCTTCTGTTTTACCCAATTGCACAAATTCTTTAGAATAAACATCATTAATAGTATTTAATTTTTGATTAAAAAACTTTTCTTTTGCATGAATTTTAATTAAACGAATGGACGATACACTCTCTTGAACAAAAGAAGTCATAAGAGATAGTTTTTCTTGAACACTTGTACTTAAGGCATTAATTCGTCTACTTAATTGAAATATAGCCAAAGAAAACAATGGCAAAGGAAGCAATACAATAATAGTAAGTAAAGGACTTACATGTAGCATAAAAGAAATGACCGAAAGTACAGTTACAATCACATTGACTAAATACATAATGGCTGGACCTGTAAACATTCTTACACGACTCACATCTTCGCTAATTTTATTCATTAAGTCCCCAACACTTTGCATTTTAAGAAAATGCCTATCCATTTTTTGAAAATGTTGATACAATTCATTCTTTTGATCATATTCTATATGACGACTGGAAACAATGATAGTTTGTCGCATCAAAAACATAAATATCCCACTAACCAAAGATAGACCAAGTAAATAAAACAAGTACATTAAAAACTGATGAGAATTAAAAGAATGTTGATGGATATTAGACAAAATTTCATTGGTGGCTTTGCGAACAACTACTGCTTGATAATTTGCAAAGATAGAAGACAAACTCACAAAAATAATTCCAAACACATAATACTTAATGTATTTAATGAAATATTTTTTTAGTAACAACAAACTTTTCACGCGACCAAAGTAAGGAATAAGTTAGAACTAATTTGAACTTTTATCATTATTTAAAAATTGCATCACCACGGTTTTTGTTTTTTCAATAGCAGCATTTAAATCATCATTTACAATAATAACATCAAAGTATTTGGATTTTTCAATTTCTTGTTGGGCTTTGTTTATTCTTTTTTGCAAACTTTCCTCACTTTCCGTTTTTCTTTTTTGTAATCTGTTTTTTAAATCTTCAATACTTGGTGGCATCACAAAAATTGTAAGCACTTTATCCCCATATATTTTTTTGATATTTAAACCGCCTTCTACATCAATGTCAAATAAAACGTGCTTGTTTTGCTGATGCAAACGATGTATTTCACTTTTTAATGTACCATAAAACATATTCTCATACACTTCTTCCCATTCAATAAATTCACCTTGTTCAATTTTCTTCTTAAATTCTTCGGGGGAAATAAAATAATAATCTCTTCCATCTACTTCGCCTTCACGTTTAGCACGAGTAGTCGCAGATATAGAAAAACCAAATAAATGTGGATAGTCATTCAACAATGCCTTGACAATACTTGTTTTACCCGACCCTGATGGTCCTGAAAATACAATTAATTTACCATTAAACTCCATTGGGCAAAGATACATATTATTATGTTTAATCTCCCTGAATTTGATATTAAGCCCTGATGATTTTTATTCATTCCTCATTATTCATTAACTTTGCCCATTATGAAAAAATGGAAGATTGGTGATAAAGTTAAATTCCTCAATGAAAAAGGGGGCGGTACTATTACTGCTATAAAAAATGATTATGAAGTCATTGTTCAATTACCCGATGGAATGGAAATTCCTTATGCATCTAACGAACTCATCCCTGATAATAAAAACATTATCATTAACCCCAATGCCTCATCCTTACAAGAAACCAATTTAGTAGATAATAAAGTCATTTATTTAGCCATAGAAAGCAATACACCAAAGGTAAAAGATGCTTCTGAATATTATGTTTATTTGTATAACCTTTCAGATTATTTTTTTTATTACACCTATTCTCTTGGAAAAAATAATACTTATCAATGCGTGGCTCACGGGCTTATTCAATCGTTTGAAAAACAAAGAATCAAAACACTTTCTTCCACATTAATTAAAGACATAGATACACATCAAATTCAAATAATTTTATATCAAGATAGATTGTATACCCCTCAAAGCCCTTTGTTTGAAACTATTAAACTCAATGAAAGAAGTTTTCAACCTTCCTTGTTTGTGTCCCATCCTGATTTTCAAAGGCCTGTGTATATTGTTATCTTAAAAGACAATTTTGCAATTTCTAATTCAGACATCGTTTCTTCTCGTTCGCCTCAAAACATACGAGTACACATTAGCGATGAAGATTTAATGAAAATTAATCAACTCAAAGAAAAACATTTACAAAAACCATCTACTCATCAAAAATCTATCACCAGAAAATATCAAGACGAAGTAGTATTGGACTTGCACATTGAAGAATTGGTTGAAAATCCTGGAAACTTATCTCCGCATCAAAAACTACAAATTCAACTGGACATATTTGAAAAAGAACTGCACAATGCTATTGCCTCTAATGTAAAAAAAATCACTATTATTCACGGAGTCGGCAATGGTAGATTAAAATATGAAATTCGTGAATACCTGAAAACTGTTGATGAAGTTAAATCTGTTGAAGATGCACCCTACAAACATTATGGATTTGGTGCAACTGTAGTTTACATTAAATAAAATTTATGATTACTGCTGAAACAAAAATAAGAGTAAGATACGCAGAAACAGACCAAATGGGCTTTGTATATTATGGCAGATACGCTGAATACTACGAAATAGGAAGAGTAGAAGCAATGCGAAAATTAGGTCTATCTTACAAAGAAATGGAAGAAAAAGGAATATTAATGCCTGTTATTGAATATCATATAGAATACAAAAAACCTGCTTTTTACGATGATGAAATTATCTTGATGACTACTATTAAAGAAATTCCTAAATTAAAAATCACTTTTCATCACGAATGCTTTAATACAAAGGGCGAACTTCTCAACACAGGATATGTAACACTTGTGTTTTTGAATAAAGAAACAAAAAAACCAATCCTTGCTCCGGATTGGTTTTTGAAAGAATGTCAAAAGTATTTTTAAGTAAATAACTCAAATTCTATTTTTCTACAAAAACCTTTTGGTTGATAATGTTATATCCATCTTCTGCTCTAATCACAATAATTTGATTTTCTGGCAAATGATTCAAGTAAAATCTTTTGTTATTACCTAATGTAATTGTCTCTTTGATAATTTGACGACCAAGTATATCGCTTACTAAGATATTGACTTTTGTATCTTTTGTATAATTAGCAGTAATATAATACCCCTTCACATCTCGGCTCACTTGTAACACAGGCGATACTGGAACTCCATTTGGGTTTAATTGAGTAGATGTCATCACAATAATTTCTTTTAATGTAGATAGCGTATCTCCGCAACTATTCATACCTGTTAGTATTACTAAATAATTTCCAGGATTAGTAAAAGCATGCACAGGATTAACAGAATTATCTGTTCCCCCATCACCAAAGTTCCATTCAAAATTGCTGAGATTTTGTGAAGTGTTTGTAAATAAAACAGCAGTATTTACAGGAACCGTATCGCTTCCGGCGGTAAAATCTATATTTGGTACACTGGTATTAGCAATAATTTGTACTGTATTAGTGATATTTGAACAATTTCCGTCATTAACTTCTACAAAATAATATCCTTCTCCTACATTTTTAAGTGTATCTTTATTGACATTATTAGTAGTTTTAATGATTTGATTATTAATGTCTTTCCATACAAAATTATAACTTCCACTTCCCATTGACGCAACAATCGCCCCTGTATTTTGATGATGACATTGAGGTGTACTTAAAATACTTGTACTTAAATTAGACAATTGGTTCATTGTGATATTCAATACAAAACGAGATATAGTAGTTGTATCAGAAAAATTAAACACATAAGGAGATGATAAAAGATTATGAGTTGTATTAGTAAATTTATCAAACAAAGTCAAACAAGCCCCTGCAGGTATATTTTCCATTCCTTGAAGCGAAAGAGTATATGTTCCTGAAATACCACTTCTTACCTTAATGTCTAAAGAAAGTGTGCCATTCGGATAAGGGAGACCCTTTACTTTGAGTTCTTTATTACCTACAACACTAAATACTTGGGGAGCCCCTGGATAAGGATCAATTTGTTCCGCATCAAAGTTTGAGTTATATGAGACATTAGCATTAGAATTAAAATGAATACCTACATAAGAATCAGCACCACTGCCAGTAAGATGTAAATGAAACAAGCGATTTTGCTGTGGAGAGATACTTTGAGTGTTTTCATTATTCATAGTTCTAAGCAGTGGATTGGTACTTGCAGTAGTTGTTTTAAAGTTTTCAGACCAACTAATAGAAAATGCTTGATTTGCAATTATGTAAAAACCTTGTCCTGTTGGGATATTATCGTCAATTCCACCACTTGCCACAGGAGGAGTGGAACCTACGCCTACTTTGTATAAAGCATAGTCCCCATTACCGCTATTTAAGTCAGGATTCCATACTCTTAATTCATTAGCCATTTTACCAGAACCATAAGAACTTCCAAATGCTTTTGCAAAACTAATTGGTGATGGATAAGGATTGCCTACTAAATTCCAACCTTCTCCTTGTCCTGATGTTTTAGTAAAACTCCAACTTCCTGCGGCTTTTTTTACAATTGGACCCGTTACATCAATAAGAATATCTGTAGTTGTTGTTTGGCCATTACCAAGATATACCCAATATCCTACACCAGGCGTAATAGGATTTGTTCCGCTCGTTATACCCGGGTAAGTATTATTCGTTTCATTATAAGTAGTTACTGAAGTAAAAGGAACTCCACCAGCAGTAGAACCATTCGGACAACCGCTTGGGCAAGTCATTGGAAAATCATCTCCCCATCCCGAAGCCATTGTCTGAGCTGTAACGCCTGCTACTGCTAAATTCGTCCAACCTGTATATCCCCCTTTGGCAAAGGTCTCAACAGTTACATTACCTGTAACGTCCGCAGATGTACCTAATACATTTATTCTTGCTTTTTGTGTAGCATTTGATTTTAAAGTTAAATTACCATTTGTTGATAATGTTCCTGCTAATACATTCACATCGCTGTAAATATCTAGTGGAGTACCTAAACTTAAAGTTTGCCCCGATTTGTTTAATCTCAAAGTATTTAAAGAATTAAAACCGCTTTGAAAATTTAAATTCCCCGAAATAGAACCTGTACCTCTAAAGTCCATCACTAAAGTATTTTTTGATTTCCAAGTTGATCCTAAATTGGCATTCCCATATAAATATAATATGTGTCCATCAGCAAACCCTGTAATATCTATTGTACCTGTTGTTACAGAGAAACTATACCAGGCAACCCAATATCCACCACTCTTATTCCATTTCACTAATGAATTACGATTTAACTCAAACCTTCCAAATGTTTGGTCATTTACAGGCAAAGTGATATTGATACTGCTTGTAGAAGCCCCACCAATACTTAATGTAGAGGAACTTGTTGCACTTCTTAAAGCCAAATTTCCAATAACGTCGCCTAAAATATACAACCCACTACCATTATTAAAACTTAGTGTAAGATTGTTGGACTTATATTGATTTTGAACTGTCATACTGCTACTTGCAGCAATATTTTTGGAAGCCCCTAATAAAGTAAAATTCCAATAATTTAAAGGCCAAACATTTACAGCAGAAGTTTGAGCCCATTCAACCGTAGAACCATTATCTACTATTACATCAACGGAAGAAGGTAAATAAGTTAAAGTAGTTTGTTGTAAATTTAAAGTACCATTGTTTTGTACTCTTAATTTAGCACCACCACTAACCATTAAAGTAGCATTACTGGCAACCGTTAATTTTGTTGAGGAGGATCCATTTCCAATGCGAATTTCAGAACCACTTCCACTTACTGTCCAACCTGCAGCAGATAAAGTAGTACTGCTTACATTCGTTACTACAAAAATCTGATTGGGGCTTGTAAAATCCGGAGGATTTGTACCCCCTGGATTGAGTGTCCAACTGCTCAATGCATTCAAAGCACCACTGCCTTTGTAATTGTATATTGATTGTGCTTTAATAGATAGAGTAAAGAAGCAGATCAAAAGCATTGTTACTGAGATAAATAAAATCTTTTTCATAGTTGTAAGTTTTTTTGTTATACGATAAATTGTGATTTTGGTTACAAAATTAAATATTATTTCCTTCACCACCAAACATTTTAATGTTAAATTTTAAATATGCACAAATTAAACTTACATTTGCAGGTCAATTTTTGCAAAGATGAGTGAATTATTAAATCAAATACAAAAAGATAGAGTTCCTATACACGTGGCTATTATTATGGATGGGAATGGGAGATGGGCAAAAAAAAGAGGACTTGACAGAATAGAGGGGCACAAAGCAGGCGTTGAATCTGTTAGAAATGCCGTAAAAGCAAGCGTTGAATGTGGCGTCCAATATCTAACCCTTTATGCTTTTAGTATAGAAAATTGGAAGCGTCCCAAAAATGAAGTAGATGCCTTGATGGAACTATTGGTCTTGGCTATTGAACAGGAAGCCCCCGAGTTAATGAAAAATAATATCCGCTTAAATGCTATTGGGAATATCTCTTCTCTTCCCGAAAAATGTCAAACTTCTTTGCTTCAATCTTTAAGAACAACAAAAAACAATACCCAACTTGTACTTACATTAGCATTAAGTTATTCTTCTAAATGGGAAATTGTCAATGCCTGTAAATCTATTGCTCAAAAAGTAAAAGAAGGTCGTTTAACCATTGAAGATATTAATGAAGAAATTTTTCAACAACATTTAGCGACTTCTCAAATGCCAGACCCTGAACTCATTATTCGTACAAGTGGTGAATTGAGAATGAGTAACTTTCTTTTGTGGCAAGCGGCTTATGCAGAACTTTACTTTACTCCCCTTTATTGGCCTGATTTTACAAAAGAAGAATTCTACAAAGCCATTATTGATTTTCAAAAAAGAGAAAGACGCTTTGGTAAAACCAGTGAACAAATTCAAAAAGAAATAAACAAATAAATTGCAAGTTTAATATCTAATTAATTTTATGAATAAAAATAAAATAAAAATACATTCCGTACCCATTTTATCCTTTATTCTTGTGCACTTTTTTCAAAAGTTTAATAAAAAAGCATTTTTTAGCAGTATACTACTGTATTTATTAAATATCCATTTTCATTTACACAGTCAAGAAAATAAAATTGACGAATGGTATTCTCATCCACCTAAAAAATACACTATTGGCGGCATTGAAATAGAAGGCACTGAGATCACAGACAAAAATGTATTAAGATATTTAACAGGATTATCAGTTGGAGATGTTATTCAAATTCCAGGAGAAAAAACAGCAGATGCTATCAAAAACTTGATGCGTCAAGGAATGTTTGATGATGTGCAAATATACATTGATAAAATAGTCAATAATGATGTTTTTCTTCGCATTGTAGTGGCAGAAAAACCACGATTATCAAAATTTACATTTATTGGAAAAGTAAAAAAACACGAAGCCGATGATATCCGTGAAAAAATAAGATTAGTGCGTGAAAAAATTATTACCGATTACACTATTGGAAATATCAAAAATACTATTAAAGATTATTATGTCAATAAGGGCTATTATTTTACAAAAGTAGACATCACACAAGAACCTGATAAAACCACAAAAACACCACACGTTATTTTATACATAAAAATTAATAAAGGCAAAAAAGTGCGAGTAAAGGACATTAACTTTTATGGCAATACTGTGTTATCCGATGCCAAACTAAGAAGATCAATGAAAGAAACCAAAAGAAAAAGATGGTGGAATCCTTTTAATTCAGGGAAATATCTGGAAGAAAATTTAGAAAAAGATTTACCCAACATCATTGAAAAATACAATGCAAGAGGTTATAGAGACGCAAGAATAATAAAAGATACTGTTTACTTTGTAGATGATTACAAAGTAAATATAGACATCTATTTAGAAGAAGGACATCGTTATTACTTTGGGAAATTTTATTGGTATGGGAATTCAAAGTATAGAAGTGGTCAATTAGATACTATCTTGAGTATCAAAGAAGGCGATATTTTTAATCAACAAAAATTAGATCAAAAATTATATATGAATCCTAATGGCTATGATATTTCATCTCTCTATATGGACGATGGCTACTTATTTTTTCAAATACAACCCAAAGAACGACAAATAAGAAATGATACAATTGATTTTGACATTCACATTTATGAAGGGAAACAAGCCACCATTAATAAAGTGCACGTCAAAGGAAATGATAAAACCAATGATAAAGTTATTTATCGTGAAATTCGCACACGACCTGGGCAATTGTTTAGACGATCTGACATTATTCGTACCCAAAGAGAATTAGCACAATTAGGATACTTTGATCCTGAAAAATTTGGTGTTAATCCTACACCTAATCCTGCCGAAGGAACGGTGGATTTGGAATACACATTAGAAGAAAAACCCAATGATCAACTACAACTATCCGGTGGATGGGGAGGAGGTAGAATATTAGGAACATTAGGAGTTACATTCAATAATTTTTCTGCCCGTAATATGTTTAAAAAAGATGCGTGGACTCCCTTACCCAGTGGAGATGGCCAAAGATTAAGCATTCAAGCACAAACCAACGGTACTTTTTATCAATCGTATAATATCTCTTTTACCGAGCCATGGTTAGGCGGCCGAAGACCAAATTCGCTCACAGGTACAGTATTTTTCACATCCTTTGCGCCTTTGGGTGTAAAAAAGACAATCAAAGTAGATGGTCAAAAAGTTACGAATCCTAATGCTCAATTTATGGACATTATAGGAAGTTCCATTGGTTTTGGCAAACGATTGAAATGGCCCGATGATTATTTTCAAATTTACACATCCGTCAATTACAATTATTATCATTTACATCGTTATTCTTTATTTCAAGGACTTAACACAGGTTTTGCAAACGACTTTCATTTTTCTTTCACTTTGTCACGCAATTCTATTGATGCTCCCATTTTCCCTAAGAATGGTTCTAATATCTCACTCACAGGACAATGGACTCCGCCCTATTCTTACTTTATTTTTAAGGATAATAATTTATCAGACTTAAGCCCTCAAGAAAAATACAAGTTCATTGAATATCAAAAATACAAATTTACTGCAGAATGGTTTACCCAACTGACAAACAAAAAAGCCCCTGAAGGAAAAGAAGCAAGAAATTTAGTTTTAAGATTAAAGATGGGGTGGGGATTTTTAGCGTATTATCGTTCATCTATGGGGTTTTCGCCGTTTGAAAGATTTTATCTTGGAGGAAGTGGATTAAGTGGCTTTCAAAATTTTGTTTCTCGTGAAATTATTGCACTTCGTGGTTATCCTGACAATTCACTATCTGAAAATTACGGATCGCCCATTGTATCAAGATATACAATGGAATTGCGTTATCCTCTAACACTTAATCCCCAAGCTACTATTTTTGTATTGGGATTTGCAGAAGCAGGTAATGCTTACTCACAACTTAAATATTTCAATCCTTTTAGTGTAAAACGAAGTGCTGGCTTGGGTATTAGGATATTTTTACCAATGTTTGGACTTTTAGGATTAGATTATGGATGGGGCTTTGATTCTGTACCAGGACAACCTGGAATTGGAAATGGAAAAGGTCAATTCCACTTTACAATCGGTGGATTTTTAGGGGAATTGTAATAATATACAGAAATCTGGTACGAAGTCCTTGTGGTCTAATAATGTTTCTTTAAAGATAAATTCATTATCTACGTCAATTTAATTTTCGCTTTAAAGTTAAAATCTATCTGATTTAGAAATACCTACTTATAGGTATTGTTTAGAACGGGTCTAAATAAGTATGTTTGCGGCAAAAATGTAAGTTATGAGAAAAAGAAATTATCTATTAAGCAGTGCTATTCTTTATTCTTCATTTATCCTTGCACAAAATCAATCAGATAGTATTAATGCAACATTGAATGAAGTAGAAGTTGTGCATTATAGAACAATGAATGGAATAGGACATATTTCAAAAGACGACGGACAAGTAATTTTTGCCGGAAAGAAAAATGAAGTTCTGATTATAGACACCCTTGAAGCCAATAAATCTATCAACAATACTCGGCAAATCATAGGTCGATTACCGGGCTTAAACATTATCGAAACAGAAAGCGGCGGTTTTACTGCCAATGGCATTGGATTCAGAGGGATTAATCCCTATCAAAGCATAGAAACTAATACAAGACAAAATGGCTATAACATTGCAGCAGATATTTATGGATACAATGAGTCCTATTATTTACCACCGATGGAAGCAGTTAAAAAAATCATCATTTTAAGAGGTGCCTCAGGATTGGCTTTTGGACCACAAGTAGGCGGTATGATTAATTATGAGATTAATAGAGATGCACAAAAACCTATTGAATTAAATAGCGTTCAAACCGTTGGAAGTTACGGGCTTCTTAGTCAGTTTACCGCTATTAATGGAAAATTAAAAAAATGGAATTATTATTCTTTTCTTAAATATCGTAGAATGGAAGGATATAGAAAAAATTCTCAACAAACACAGTGGTCTGGATTTGCGGGTATTCAATACAATATATCACAAAATATGAAAGCAGGTATTGAATATACATTGTTTAGGAATCTTGTGCAAATGCCTGGTGGATTAAATGACTCTTTATTCAACATAGACCCCCAACAATCATTGAGAAGCAGAAACTGGCTCCAAACACCTTGGAATATTGTCTCTGCTTATTGGGATTATACTATCTCTAAAAACACCCAAGTTCATTTTATTTCTTCTTATGCATTTAGTAAAAGAATGTTAGTATGGAGAAATGAAGATATTCCTCCGCAGGAAAAGGATACTATAGGAACAAATTATGCTTATGAACCAAGGGAAGTAGTAATCCGAACATTTAATAATTTCAACAATGAACTTCGTTTAATGCATCATTATTCTATATCTTCTTATCAACAAAGTTTAAATATTGGCTTAAAGTATGCGTATTCACACAGCACTAAAAAACACGATGCAGAAGGAACAACAGGATCTGACCCCGACTTTACAAATGTAACCGATTGGGGAGGAAATATGCATTTTTATACAACCAATTATGCTGCTTACATTGAAAATAATTTTAACATACAAAATAAATTGTATATATCGCCAGGAATCAGAACCGAATATCTTGTTAATACATTAAACGGATACGATAAAAACAAAGCCAAAGATAGCAATGAAGATAAAATATACGCTAATAACTCTATGCACAAGCGTTTTTTTATACTTACTGGTATTGCATTACAATATAATTTTAATGAATCTACTAACCTATATGCTAATTATCACCAATCGTATAGACCCATCACTTATGGTGACTTAACGCCTTTTGGAACCATTGCAAAAATAGATCCTAACTTAAAAGACCCTTCTTCAGATAATGTTGATGTTGGAATTAGAGGCCGATTTAAGAATATCTTAAACTTTGATATTAGCGGATTTTATATGTACTACAAGAATAAAATAGGAACTATCATCAAGCAGCAAGACACCATTAGTTATTATTTCAGAACAAATACAGGGGCTGCTGAACATAGAGGAATTGAAAGTTATGTAGAAATTAATATCTTAAATGGTCTCATTCCTACTATGAGTTATGGCAAGTTGAGTATTTACAATTCGTACGCTTATGTTTTAGCCACTTATGTGAAAGGAAAGTATGCAGGCAAGGATGTAGAATATGCTCCACAACATATTGAAAGAGTAGGATGCAATTATACTTACAAAAATTTTTCACTTAACATACAATACTCTTATACATCTTCTTCTTATGCAGATGCAGCAAATACAAAATTTGATGTAAACGGAATAGAAGGAATTATTCCTGCTTATAGTGTAATAGATGTATCAAGTTCATTACAAATTAATAAACAAATTAAATTTTCATTTGGTGTTAATAATTTAAGTGATACAAAATACTTTACATTAAGAACCGACGAATATCCCGGACCTGGTATTATTCCCGCTATCGGAAGAATGTTTTATGGAACCATTAACTTTAAATTTTAAGCACTTTGATAGTTTGATTATTTATTTAAAAATACTTTTGCTGATAGTGTAGACAATTTCTTATTATATCTATAACAAAAATGAGTTACTTTTAAGTAACTCATTTTTATTTTATCATCAACCATTTATGAATCACAATTTTTTCATCTATTCAAAATTTTCAAAATACCATCAGAATATGAAGTATTTCTTACTTTTGCCCAAAATTCACACAATCAATGATTATACTTGATGAATGCCCTTCTTATATTGACGAAGCCCCAACAGTGATTACCATAGGTACATTTGACGGTGTTCACAAAGGACATCAAAAAGTTTTAAACCGATTAAGAGAAGTAAAAAAACAAAAGCAATTAAAAAGCATTGTATTTACTTTTCATCCACATCCCAGAAAGATTGTTCAACAAAATCACTTATCCGATATAAAATTACTTACAACAAAATCTGAGAAAATACAATTACTCAAGAATTTTGACATTGATTATTTGTTGTTTTGTCCATTTACTAAAGAGTTTTCAGAAATTGAACCTGAAAAATTTGTCCGCTACTTAGCAGAACACTTGAATATCAAGCACATTATTATTGGCTATGATCATCGCTTTGGAAAAGACAGAAAAGGTGATATAAATACATTTATTCGCTTACAAGAAAAATACGGATTTGAAGTTGAACAAATTTCTGCAGAAACTATTAATGAAATTAATGTGAGTTCCACAAAAATTCGTCAGTACTTACTTAATGGTGATATTGAAAAAGCAAATGTATTGTTAGGATATAATTATTTTATTACAGGTAAAGTTGTTGAAGGCAAAAAATTAGGAAGACAAATAGGGATTCCAACTGCTAATATTCAAATTGATGATAAAGACAAACTCATTCCTGCTAATGGGGTGTATTGTGTTAGTATAAAAGTGCAAAACAAATTGTATAGCGGATCAATGAATATCGGCTACAATCCAACAGTAGATACAAATCAAGAAAAAAAATTAGAAGTGCATATATTTAATTTTAATGAAGATATTTATCATAAAGAAATACAAATTTATTTTAATCAAAGGATAAGAGATGAAAAAAAATTTAATTCATTAGAAGAGTTAAAATATCAGATTTTACAGGACATTGAGAGATGTAAATCAAATGATGTATTCTCATAATTCTACCATTTTATTTTATAGATAATCCTTATTATTGCCACGAAAAATAATTTATGAAAAACAAAGGTTGGGTAGTTGTTATTATTTTATTATTACCTTCATTAATTTGGGTGATTTTAGATTTAAGTTTAGTCAATTCTAAAAAATTAAATTATTATGGTCCTAAGAAATTAGCAGAAAATGGCAAAGATACCATTTACTATTCTGTAAAAGACATTGTGTTTTTTGATGATAAAGGACAAAAAGTAGATATTGATACCAACGAATATAAAGTTTTTTTAATTGATTTTATAAACCCTGAATATAGTAAAGAAAAATTCCGCTTAGCACAATTTTTATCAATGGTTCACTATGAACCTGAAAAAATCAAACACATTCCTATCTTGTTGATTTATCCTTTTTCAAATGATAAACCATTTTTTCATCTCAAAGATTCATTAAAAATCAATTTAAATAACATCAAAGTTTTTTATTTACCTGATAGTACATTTAATAACGTGAATCTAAAATTCTTTGTCCTAAAGCCCTATTATGTAGATTATAGTTTTGCCGTATTAGTAGATAAAAACAGAAACATTCGTGGATACTATGATTGGCGATATGCTGATGAATTAAAACGTTCTATTCAAGAATTTAATCACCTTGTCATTAAAGAAGGTTATAAAGAAACATTGAAAAAAAATAAAATTGAACAAAAGTCAAATCCTTAAACATTTCATATTATGAAAACGCTTCATTGGCTTATCTTATCAAACATTCTTTTAGTATTTACATTGTGTCAAAATAATCATCAAGAAAATAAAAAGAAATTATTATTACCGATATTTGGCGAGAAAAAAATAGCCAAAGTCGGAGATAATGTTGATACACTTTATCACACCATTGGCAGTTTTACATTAACGAATCAATACGGTGAAAAAATAACAGACAGTATTACTCAAAATAAAATTTATGTGGCCGATTTTTTCTTTGCCACCTGTCAAAGTATATGTCCAAAAATGTCTCATCAACTCAAAAGAGTTCAAGATACATTGGCAAAAAAATCGGACTTTTTAATTTTATCACACACTGTAAATCCTGAACACGATAACGTTGAAGTATTAAAAAATTACGCCGAAAAATATGGTGCTATAAAAGGCAAATGGCATTTACTTACAGGCGATAAAAAACAAATATACGACTTAGCCCGCTATCATTATCTTGTAAATGCGGATGAAACAGAAGGCGAAGGAAATTTGTTTATACATTCCGAATTATTTATTCTTATTGATAAAGATAAAAGAATCCGTGGTGTATACGATGGTACAGATAGTTTGCAAGTAAATCAACTTATCAAAGACATCCATCTATTAGACAAAGAATATCAACCATAATGAAAGATAAAAAATTAAACATAGCCGTCAATGTACGTCATCTTATTCCTAATAAAATGGAAGGAATAGGATGGTTTTCGTATCAAATGATGAAGCGTATTACTCAAAATCATCCTGATGTTCATTTTTATTTTTTATTTGATAGATCATTTGATAGTCAATTTATTTTTTCAGACAATATTACCCCTATCATCCTTTTGCCACCTGCTCGTCATCCTTTACTTATCTATTATTGGAACGAATTTTCCGTTCCTAATTTACTCAACAAATTAAATCCTGATGTATATGTATCCCTCGATGGATTTATTTCAAAAAGAGCAAAATACAAGCAATACGCCGTTATTCATGATTTGAATTTTTTAGTATATCCTGAATATCTTTTATGGGGTTTTCGTAAATTATACAATTATTTTTTTGTAAAACACATTCATCATACGAATAGAATAGCCACTGTTTCAGAATTTAGCAAATCTGAAATAATCAAATATCTCCATTTTCCCGAAGATAAAATTGATGTTGTTTTTAGTGCCAGTAATTTAAAATTAAGAGAAATCCGTGATTCAGAAGAAATTCAAATTAAAAATGAATATACAAATGGAAAAGATTACTTTATTTATGTAAGCAGCATTCATCCACGAAAGAATGTTACAGGAGTAATAAAAGCATTTAATTTATACAAAGAAAAAACTAAGAGTGAAGATAAATTAGTGCTTGTAGGAAGATTTTTTTGGGGAAAAGATGAAGTAACGACCCTTGTGAATGAAAGCCCTTTTAAGCAAGATATTGTATTTACCGGAAGATTAGATGATGATAAAATTTTAGTATTAATGAAATTTGCAAAAGCACTATTGATGGTATCGCACTACGAAGGTTTTGGTGTTCCTGTCATTGAAGCAATGCAATTAGGCACGCCTGTTATCACTTCTAATACTACATCGTTGAATGAAATAGCAGGAGATGCCGCTATAAAAGTATCACCAAAAAATATAGAAGAAATTGCCCAAGCCATGCAAACTATTAATGATAATAAAGAATTGGTGAATAATTTAATTATTAAAGGTAAAATTCAATCTCAAAAATTTAATTGGGATGATTTATCTGAACGCCTGTGGCAAGGAATGCTAAAAACCATTGAAGAAAAATAAAATCACAAAAACATTCTACTTCAAAATGTTTATCCAAAAATAAAAATTCTCATTATGTATAATGTATTACTCATAGGAAATGGGGCTCGTGAACACGCATTAGCATGGAAATTAAGTCAAAGTAAATTACTTAATCAATTATACATCACACCTGGGAATCCTGGAACTGCCTTGTGTGGAACAAACTTAAATATCCCTGCTAATGATTTTGATGCTATTAAAAAAGTAATTTGGGAAAAAGATATTGATATAGTAGTAGTAGGTCCAGAAGACCCATTAGTCAATGGTATTACAGACAGTATTCAATCTGATAAAGTATTGAAAGATGTAATAGTTATTGGACCTAATAAAGCAGGGGCAATGTTAGAAGGAAGTAAGGCATTTGCCAAGTCCTTTATGCAAAAATACAATATCCCCACGGCTCGCTATCAATCCTTTACTCATACACAATTCAAAGAAGCCCTTGAATTTTTAAAATCCCTTCAGCCCCCTTATGTTATCAAAGCAGATGGATTGGCTGCGGGCAAAGGCGTTGTGATTGTTCCTACATTAGAAGAAGCAAAAACGAATATTGAAGAAATGTTTTCTGGAAAATTTGGTGAAGCATCTCAAAAAATTGTCATTGAAGAGTTTTTACAAGGAATAGAAGTTTCGTATTTTGTATTGTGTAATGAAGAACAATTTGTATTACTGCCAGATGCCAAAGATTACAAGAGAATAGGAGAAAACGACACCGGATTAAATACAGGTGGAATGGGCACTGTAAGCCCTGCATTGACTATTTCTACACCTGAATTTACAGAAAGAGTTTTAAACAAAGTGATTATTCCTACATTAGAAGGATTAAAAGCAGAAGGAATATCCTATTGTGGTTTTATATTTTTTGGATTGATGAATGTCAATAATCATCCTTATGTCATTGAATACAATTGTCGTCTGGGCGATCCTGAAACAGAATCTATAATGTTACGAATAGAATCTGATTTAATTGAATTATTTGTAAAAACTGCAAAAAAAGAATTAACGCCCGATGCTATTCAGATTAGCAATGATTGTGCCGCCACTGTCATTATTGCTTCAAAAGGATATCCTGAAAAATTTGATAAAGGTTTTGAAATCATCGTTGAACAAGATAAAATACAATCTCATTTATTTTATGCTGGAACGGCTATAAAAGATGGTAGATTGGTCAATAATGGTGGAAGAGTAATGGCGGTATCTTCATTAGGAAAAACATTACAAGAAGCACTGGATATTTCTTACCAATCTATTCAACACATTCATTTTGAAAATATGTATTATCGCAGAGATATCGGACAAGATATTCTTAAAAGATTAAATACTGTTTAATAATAGTTGTCAACCTCTTAAAATTTGAGAGTATTTTTTAAACTGACACGAATATCTATATTAAAGGAAATGTAAAGTTGGCTTATCAAACATTTTTTACGCAAGTAAGATGAAATTTAAGATTGATAAATAAGAACTCAATAAATACTACCATCTCAAAAAATTAAATCAAATTTAAGTTTCTGATTTTTTAAAACTATCTCGTTTAGTTTATCCTTTATCTTTAAAATTTAATCTCCAACACCTTCCCACTTTTTTACACAAATATGTTATTTTAATCCAAAAACACCCGTTTTTTAATTCTCCTTAATGGATTTTTTGACAATTAGGTTATCCACAATTTAAATTTCTATTTTTTATTTTTAATTTAAATATCTCTTAAAACACCTTAATTTTCGCAGTTTTTACCAATTTTCAAAATTTTAAATTATCCACATAAAATGTTGATAACAAAAAGTTATCCACAAGGTGGTAAAAAGTGGTAAAAAGTGGTAAAAAATAGAAAAATTGTCCGTATTTTAGTGCCCTGAGAATGATTGTATTTTATGCTTACCCTTATCGGAGAATATGATTGTAAAGTGGACGCCAAAAATCGTCTGCTTTTTCCATCTGACTTGAAAAAGCAGATGGGAAATGCTTTTGATAGGGGGTTTGTTATTAATCGCAATTTACATCATCAATGTTTGACACTATATCCCATGCAAGAATGGGAAGTTTTGAATGAACAACTCCGAAAACTCAATCGTTTAATCAAAGCCAACGATATTTTCATTAGAAAGTTTATGGGCGGTGCTACAATATGTATGCCTGATAGTGCAGGAAGAATCCTAATTCCAAAGCCATTATCTGAATATGCTCAAATAAAATCTGACATCAAAGTGATAGGTAGTAATAACATTATTGAAATTTGGGATAAAGATCTTTACAACAATTTCTTGAATCAAGATTTTGATATTGAAAAAATGGCTCTTGAAATTTTTGGAAACAATCAAGAGAAATAATAGTTAGTGGTTAATGATAGCAACAAGTGATGATGAGATGAAAAATCAGCACAAGAAAGCCCAACAAAAACAATCTAATTAAAACATCAATATCTAATTACAACGATGACAACATCATCTACATATCATATACCTGTAATGCTAAAAGAATGTATGGAGTATTTAAACATACATCCTGATGGTATTTATGTAGATGCTACTTATGGCGGAGGCGGACATTCCAAAGCCATTTTAGAAAGATTGTCTGACAAAGGAAAACTCTTTGCATTTGATCAAGATAAAGATGCTCAACAAAACCTTATACAAGATAAAAGATTCACCTTTATTCCATACAATTTTAGTTTCATTACTCAATGGTTGCATTATTACAATGTTTACAAAGTAAATGGAATACTCGCAGATCTTGGTGTTTCTCTACATCAATTTCAAAAGCCCGAAAGAGGATTTTCTTATAGATATAATTTTGCTTTGGATATGCGGATGAATCAAGATCAAAAACTAACAGCCGCCGATGTAGTGAATCAATATAGCGAACAACAATTAGAACAACTATTCTTTAATTATAGCGATTTGAAGAATGCAAAAAAATTGGCTCGTCTTATTGTTCAATACCGTTTTGAACATCCTATACAAACTACTTTTGATTTAGTCAATGCTGTAAAACCTGCATTACCAAAGGTCAATGATTATGCCGTTTTATCCAAGATATTTCAATCTATTAGAATTGAAGTAAATAAAGAAGTAGAACATTTGAAAAAGTTTTTAAATCAATGTTATAGTTTGTTGGATAATGGAGGAAGATTAGTAGTGCTAACATATCATTCATTGGAAGATAGAATTGTAAAGCACTATATGATTAATGGAGATACAGAAAAAACACTTGAACCCGATGTGCTCTATGGAAAAATAAATTATCCCTATAAGATAATTACTAAAAAACCTGTAGAACCATCAGAAGAAGAGATTAAACAAAATCCGCAAGCAAGAAGTGCTAAACTACGTGCTTGTGAGAAAATATAAATTGCGTGAGGGATGCGAAGGGCGGCGGTGAGCGAAGCGAACCTCCGGCACTGCCTCGCCTTCGGTTGAGAGCGTCATTGCGAGCCCTTTTTTTTTTAAGAAAGGGCGAAGCAATCTCTTATTGGGTGAGTGATAGTCCCATTGATATCGCTCCGCTTCATTCGCAATGACGATAAGGCGAGGATTACCGAAGCGATAGCGAAGCCGAAGCAGCCCGACCTGAACACACACAGCCGATTGAAATTTTTAAACGACACAGTTTGTCGTTTTGAAACAATGGAATAAAAACATTTACAAAAATTGAAAATGCTGTGGTGTGTGAGGGGCACGCCCAAATAATTAAATTAAGATACAAAAAAATAATCACAAGAACTAAAAATGAAAATGCCCAAGAATAAAATAAAAGCCAATCCAACACCAAAATTAGAAGAAGAGAACAAGACAATAGAAGAGAAAGTGTCTAACACGACAGTAGTTACTGAACACCCATCAAGCCCTTCAAAAGGTTTATTGATGCGATTGTTGGCATTGGTATTTGGGGCAAATTTTTTAGAACGTTCTGATGTTCAAAAGCAAATTTATTACTTTATCTTTTTGATATTTATTGGAATCTTATACATTACAAACGGAAATATGGCAGATAAGAAAATCAGAGAAATCAATAAATTGAACAAAGAACTTAAAGAATTGCGATCTGAATATATTATTAGCAAAGCCGAATTGATGTTTTTGAACAAACAAAGTGAAGTAGCCAAAAGAGTAGAACCATTAGGATTAAAAGAGACCACACAACAACCTTATTTAATCTTAAACACAGACACTACATTGAAAATTTACTAATCATCTTCTTTGAATTATTATGAATAACGCCATTAACATAAAAACCAATCTTACATTCATTGTATTTCTATTGATTAGTTTGGCTATTATATATAAAATTTATGTTATTCAATTTAAAGAAGGTGATTATTGGAGAAAACGTTCTAAAGAAATTACAACAAAATTAGTAGAAATAGAAGCATCACGTGGAAATATCTACGATCAAAATTACAATCTTTTGGCTACTTCTTTACCTTTCTATGATATAGGAATAGACGTGAATGTGCCGGGCTTAGATGACAAAACATTTAATCAAAAAAAGGACTCATTAGCAATGATGTTGAATAAACTTTTTCCCGAAAAATCTAAGAAAGAATATCTTGCAATGCTTAATAAAGCCCGTCAAGAAAACGATAGATACATTTTGATTAAACGCAAAGCCAGTTATCAAGAATTACAATTAGTAAAAAAACTGCCTATTTTAAGAAATGGTAAAAAAGGGGGATTAGTTGTCTTACAAAACGATAAAAGGATATTGCCATTCAAATACCTTGCTAAAAGAACAATAGGAATGGCAAGAGAAGGAATAAAACCTGTTGGATTAGAAGGGGCTTATGATTCTATATTAAAAGGAGTTTCAGGAAAACGTTTGATGCAAAAAATTGCAGGAGATGTATGGCGTCCAATTAACGATGATGAAGAAATTCAATCTAAAAATGGAAAGGATATTGTAACCACACTTGACATTAATATCCAAGATGTAGCAGAACACGCATTACTCAAAGCACTTATTAAAAATCAAGCCACTTATGGTAGTGTTATATTGATGGAAACTAAAACAGGAAAAATCAAAGCCATTGCTAATCTTGTAAAAAAAGATTCTACTACTTATGAAGAAAGTTTAAACTACGCTATTGGATATCCTTCTGAGCCCGGATCTACTTTTAAGTTAGCATCTGTCTTAGCATTATTTGAAGAATACAACGTAGATATAAATGAAAAAATAAATGTAGGTAATGGCGAATGTGTGTATTACAATCAAACAATGAAAGATGCACATCCTCCGCACAGTCCTGTAATTACATTAGAAGAAGCATTTATGACTTCATCTAATGTAGGGATTAGCAAAATTGTTACAAAATATTTTGCGAAAAATCCAGATAGATTTGTTTATCATCTCTCACGCTTTCATTTGGATAAGCCCTATAACATTGACATTCCAGGCGAAGGCATTCCAAGAATAAAAAAACCAAAAGATAAAGATTGGTATGGCACAACATTACCCTGGATGAGTATAGGATATGAAACATTATTAACGCCTCTACATATTTTAATGCTTTACAACTTAGTAGCCAATAATGGAAGTATTGTAAAACCAATGTTTGTAGAAAAAATAGAATACAACGGAAAGACCTTAAAGCAATTTCAAACAGAAGTTTTATCCGAAAAAGTTTTGCAACCTACCACTATTGAAAAGGCCAAGCAATTATTAAGATCTGTTGTAGAAAAGGGAACTGCAAAATCCTTAAATATCACAACATTCAAAGTAGGCGGAAAAACAGGCACGGCACAAATTGCCAAAAAAGGAAAATACTATACAAATGCTAATGACAAAACATATTTGGCTTCTTTTGTTGGTTTCTTCCCACTTGAAAATCCGCTTTATACTTGTATTGTAACGATTCATTCACCAAGCAAAGGCATCTATTATGGTGGATTAGTAGCAGGTCCTGTATTTAAAGAAATTGCAGAAAAAGTATATTCAAAATCATTAGAAAATGTTTCACCACTTAATGAAAAACCCAACAATATCATTCATCTGCCTTTTGTTGCAGGCACAAATACAAATCGCTTAAAATATCTATCAACCAATTTAAATTTACCATTACCAACAATAAATGAAAATCAACTAATACCGCCCATTAGTGAAGACAGTGCAAAATACAATTTGCTCCAAAAAGATATCACCCAAATTATTCAAAACAATACTATTCCTGATCTTAAAGGTGTATCAATAACAGAAGCAATGCCATTATTAGAAGCCAAAGGCATAAAAGTGATTGTGAAAGGACAAGGTAAAATTAAAGATCAATCCATTCCACCAAATTCAAAAATTCAAAAAGGGCAAAAATTAATATTGACATTAAGTTCTAATATTTAAACAATTTTATGAAGTATCTCAAAGACATAATTAAAACCATATCACCAATACAAATTATTGGAAGCACTGATATTCCTATTGAATCTATTGAAAACAATTCAAAGAGTGTTCGTCCTAAATCATTATTTGCAGCAATTAAAGGAACAACTGTAGATGGACATACTTTTATTGATACTGCTATTCAAAATGGTGCAACTGCTATAGTATGTGAAAAATTACCTGAAACATTACACCCATCTACTACTTATATTCTTGTTAATGATTCTGCAGAAGCATTAGGACATATTGCTCATTTGTACTTTGATGAACCATCTAAAAAATTAAATTTAATTGGTGTTACGGGCACAAATGGTAAAACTACAACAGTAACTCTTCTCTATCAATTATTTTCTCAATTGGGTTACAAATGTGGTTTAATATCAACTATTGAAAATAAAATAAACGAAACCATTTTACCTGCCACACACACCACACCTGATGTAATTCAATTTAATAAACTATTAAAGCAAATGGTAAATGAAAATTGCGATTATGTTTTTACAGAAGTGAGTTCTATCGGTGTGCATCAAAAAAGAATAGCCGGTTTAGAATTCAAAGGTGGTGTATTTACCAATCTTACACACGATCATTTAGATTATCATAAAACATTTGAAAATTACAGAGATTGTAAAAAAGCATTTTTTGATGGATTAAATAGCAATGCTTTTGCTCTTACTAATAAAGACGATAAGAACGGAATGTATATGTTACAAAATACCAAAGCACAAAAATACACTTATGCTCTTCAATCAATGGCGGACTTCAAAGGAAGGATATTAGAAAAACATATTGATAGCACACTGATTCAAATTAATGATAAAGAACTATGGATAAAACTTATTGGAAAGTTTAATGTTTACAATATTTTAGTAGCATACAGTGTAGCCCGAATAATGGGAGAAGCAGAAGATAAAGTACTTAAAATTTTAAGCAATGTTAATCCTGCTCGTGGTAGATTTCAAATCATACATCATAATGGCATAACAGGCATAGTAGATTATGCACACACCCCCGATGCTTTAGAAAATGTATTAAATACTATACGTGATTTAAAACAAGAACATCAAACCATTATTACAGTAGTAGGATGTGGTGGCAATAGAGATGCTGCCAAAAGACCTATAATGGCAAAAATTGCTTGTGAGTTAAGCGACAAAGTGATACTCACATCTGACAATCCAAGAGATGAAGACCCAAAAGAAATTATTCATCAAATGGAAACAGGAATACCTCTAAGTCATAAAAGAAAAACATTAAGCATTGTTGATAGAGACGAAGCCATCAAGACAGCCATTCAATTATCAAATAACGAAGACATCATACTCGTAGCAGGAAAAGGACACGAAACATACCAAGAAATCAAAGGTGTAAAATATCCTTTTGATGATTATCAAAAATTGCAAGAATATCTTTCTCTTTACAAATAACTAATTAAAATTTATGCTCTATTATTTATTTAAATATCTACACGAACATTATCATTTAGTCGGAAGTGGTGTATTTCGTTACATCACATTTCGTGCGGCTTTGGCTTTAATTTTTTCATTGATTATTTCTCTTTTGTTTGGAAAACGAATTATCAATTACATTAGAAAAAAACAAATTGGTGAAACAATAAGAGATTTAGGATTAGAAGGTGAAAAGCAAAAAGCAGGAACACCTACAATGGGCGGTATTATCATCATTGCGGCTATTATCATTCCCACTTTATTATTAGCAAAATTGGATAATGTTTATATTTTAATAATGTTATTTACAACAATAGGTCTTGGTATATTAGGTTTTTTGGATGATTATATCAAAGTATTCAAAAAAGACAAAGAAGGATTAAAAGGAAAGTTTAAAGTCATTGGTCAAATTGGCGTTGGATTGGTAGTAGCATTAGTGCTATACTTTCATCCTGATGTAGTAATTAGAGAAAGATTAATATCTAATCAAAAAGATGCGTGGGCATACATTGATGATAAAAAAGCAGAAAATCAACAATTAATCAATATCCCTATTTATGCTAAAACCGAAACAAAATGCTTGAAAACAACCATACCATTTGTAAAAAATAATGAATTAGATTATTCTAAACTCATTGCTTGGGCTTGTGATGATTGTCAAAAATACGGATGGATAATTTTTATACCTATTGTTATATTGATTGTAACTGCGGTATCAAATGGAGCAAATATCACAGACGGCATTGATGGATTAGCAAGTGGTTCCAGTGCAATAATAGGTGTTACACTCGGTATTTTTGCTTATGTATCAGGTAATAAGATATTTTCTGACTACTTAAATATTATGTTTATTCCCAACACTGGTGAATTAGTAGTATTTATCTCTGCCTTTGTAGGGGCGTGCATTGGGTTCTTATGGTATAATACTTATCCTGCACAAGTGTTTATGGGCGATACAGGAAGTTTGACATTAGGTGGAATCATTGCTGTATTTGCTATTGCTATTCGTAAAGAATTATTACTGCCTATTTTATGTGGAATCTTTTTAGTAGAAAATTTATCTGTGATTTTACAAGTGGCTTATTTCAAGTATCAAAAAAGAAAACACGGCATTGAATATGCTCGCGAACATCGTCTATTCAAGATGGCACCTCTACATCATCATTTTCAAAAATTAGGATATCACGAAGCCAAAATAGTAATGCGTTTTTTAATTGTAGGAATACTATTAGCCGCTCTTACTATCATTACATTAAAATTAAGATAATTAATGAAAAAGAAGATCGTCATACTGGGTGCTGGTGAATCAGGAATTGGAAGTGCTATACTTGCCAAGAAGCAAGGATATTCGGTATTTGTATCCGACAATGGAAAAATAAAAGAAAAATACATTGCTGAATTACAACAACATCAAATTGAATTTGAAGAAGAAAAGCATACCATTGAAAAAATTCTACAAGCCGATGAAGTTATTATTAGTCCAGGAATTCCACTGAATATACCTATTGTTCAAGAATTGTACAAAAAAGGTATTCCCGTAATATCAGAATTAGATTTTGCACAACGATTCACTTCTGCAAAAATTATTGCAGTTACAGGATCAAATGGAAAATCTACAACCACTTCGCTTATTTATCATACTTTCAAATTGGCGGGCTACAATGTTTGTATAGCAGGAAATATCGGAAATAGTTTCGCTCGTGAAGTAGCACTAAAAAAATACGATTGGTACATTTTAGAAGTAAGTTCATTTCAATTAGATAGTAGTTACACTTTTCATCCACACATTGCTATTATTACCACTATCAGCAAAAATCATCTGGATAGATACGATTTCCAAATGGACAAATACATTGATTCAAAGTTTCGTATTACACAAAATCAAACAGAAACAGATTATTTTGTTTACAACTTTGATGATAAAAACATAACTACCACATTAAATAAAAAAAACATAAAGGCAAAACTCATTCCTTTCTCTATAGATACACAATTAAATAGAGAAGGGGCTTGGATTGAAAACGAACAAATCATCATAAACATTAACCAATCAAAAACCACACTTATGAATGTATTAGAATTATCACTCAAAGGCAAGCACAACACTTACAATGCCTTGGCTGCTGCTGTGCCTTCAATCATTGCAAATGTAAGAAGAGAAAAAATTAGAGAAAGTTTCCAAACCTTTGAAAATTTAGAACACCGTTTAGAAAAGGTCAGAGTCGTTAATGAAGTTGTATTCATTAATGATTCAAAATCAACAAGCGTACAAGCAACTTCGTATGCTTTAGCCATGCAAGAAAAACCCATCATTTGGATATGCGGAGGAAAAGACAAAGGGAATGATTATTCGGAACTTTATGGTGTGGTGAAAGAAAAAGTAAAGGCAATAGTGTGCCTTGGAAAAGATAATTCCCGAATCATCGCTGCATTTAAAAATTTAGTGCCTGTAATAGTGGATACCCATTCTATGGAAGATGCTGTAAAATCTGCATACAAATTAGCAAAAAAAGGAGATGTCGTGGTATTCTCACCGGCTTGTGCAAGTTTTGATTTATTCAAAGGTGGCTACGAAGAAAGAGGAAAAAAGTTCAAAGAAGTTGTAGCACAATTATAATGGATTATGAATTTCTTGGAGTCCATAAAAGGAGATAGAATAATATGGATAGTGGTAGTAATACTATCCTTATTTTCACTATTAGTAGTGTATAGTTCATCTATTGGGCTGGCTTATAGATACAAAGATGGACACACAGAGTACTTTTTATTTAAGCACACTTTATTAACATTATCAGGATTATTTGTAATCTACTACATTCATAATATAAAAATCACAACAAAAGAATTAAGTATAATTGGGTTGGTGGGTTTCCCAATTAGCATTATCTTGTTGGTATTTACATTAGTGATGGGCGTTAAATCTGGTGAGGCATCAAGATGGCTGGAAGTACCAGGATTAGGAATTACTTTTCAATCATCGGATGTTGCAAAAATTACACTTATAATATTTATCGCAAGAAGTTTAGCCATCCACAAAGATAAATTAAAAGAATTTAAAGACGTTGTCTATAAAATAATTTTTCCAACTGCTTTGATTTGCTTTCTCATTTTAATATCCAATTTTTCTACAGCATTTTTATTAGCACTTACTATATTTTATATGTTATTTATTAGTAATGTTTCTTTTAAAATTTTATTCAAACTAATAGGCATACTAATGCTTTTGGCTGTTATATTTATTTCAACAATTTGTTTTTTTCCAAACATTTTGCCAAGAGGAAAAACCTGGAAATCAAGAATTGAAAATTATATCAAAGGAGATAACAAATCTAATTATCAAGTAGAACAAGCCAAAATTGCTATATCTAATGGAGTATTTATAGGAAAAGGTCCTGGCAACAGTGCTCAAAGAGCATTTTTACCACAAGCATCTTCCGATTTTATCTATGCTATAATTATTGAAGAATATGGAACTTTAATAGGGATATTTATCTTAATGTCTTTTTTAGTGATTTTTTTTAGAACAATACGAATTGTTCAAAAATCTAAAAGTTTGTTTTATTCTTATGTAGTAGCAGGACTATCGTTCAATATGATATTACAAGCCATTGTTAATATGGCTGTGGCTGTTAATTTATTGCCAGTAACCGGTCAGCCATTGCCCTTTATTAGTATGGGAGGAACTTCTCTTATATTTTCAAGTATTAATATCGGAATTATTTTAAATATAAGTAGACAAGTTTATGAACAAGAAAGAACATTAACTAATGAAGATGCAACACAAAATAAAAACATAAAAGACATTCATCAAGCAGAAACCAAACTACAAGCATAATCACCAATGACTTCATCCTTAAACATAATTATAAGTGGCGGAGGCACAGGCGGACACATTTATCCTGCTGTGTCTATTGCTAAAGCGATATTAGAACAATATCCTAAAGCAAATATATTGTTTATTGGATCAAATGGAAGAATGGAAATGGAAAAAGTACCTGCTGCGGGCTTTGAAATTAAAGGCATTGATATTATCGGCTTACAAAGAAAATGGACCATTAAAAATTTACTTTTACCATATTATATCCTTAAAAGCATTCAGCAAGTAAAAAACATTTTTCAATCCTTTCAACCCAATGCTGTTATTGGAACAGGTGGTTATGTGAGTTTTCCTGTATTATTTACAGCACAAATGCAAAGAATACCAACATACATACAAGAACAAAATGCCTATGCAGGATTAGCCAATAAAATACTTTCAAAAAAAGCCAAAAAGATATTTGTTGCATTTGACCAAATGGAAAAATTTTTTCCAAAAGACAAAATTATTTTATCAGGCAATCCTGTTCGCAATGATTTACTTAATATCCATCAATTAAAAGATACTGCATTACAGTTTTTTCATTTACAAAACTCACTGCCAGTAGTGTTAGTATTAGGTGGAAGTTTAGGATCAAGGAGCATCAATAATACTATTGCTAATAACATTGATTTTTTCTTAAACACACCTATTCAACTAATATGGCAAATGGGAAGAAATTATTACACCAACTTATCTACTGAACTTTCTAATAAACTTCAATCATCCAAGATCTATTACAAAGATTTTATTTATGAAATGAACTTGGTGTATGCGGCTGCAGATATTATAATATCTCGTGCAGGAGCAAGCACCATTGCAGAATTAGCCATAGTAGGCAAACCTGCAATACTTATTCCTTCACCAAATGTAACAGATGATCATCAAACAAAAAATGCTTTGGCACTTGTCAACAAAAATGCCGCCCTGATGATCAAAGACGACCAAGTATCTTCCATTTTAATAAAAGAAATTGAACAATTATTAAATAATAAGCCATTACAAAATACATTATCTCAAAATATAAAATCTTTTGCTAAACCGAATGCTGCAAAGGAAATTGCATCTACGATATTAAACGATTTAGGAAAATGACAAAGGATATATTAAAATATAAATTATATTACTTTTTAGGAATTGGAGGCATTGGAATGAGTGCATTAGCACGTTATTTTAAATTAAATCAAAAACAAGTAGTGGGCTATGATAAAACAGAAAGTGAATTAACAAAACAACTAATACAAGAAGGAATTGAGTGCTATTATGAAGAAAATGTAGAAAAATTAAAAGAACGAATTAAAAATTACTCAAAAGAAGAAATACTTGTCATCTATACGCCTGCTATTCCTAAAACACATTCTGAACTAATTTATTTTTCCAATAATAATTTTATAATTAAAAAAAGATCAGAAGTATTAGGAAGCATTGTGAATGCCTTGCATTGTATTGCAATTGCAGGCACACACGGAAAAACAACAACAACTTCTTTAATTACCCATATTTTTTATCAAGCACAAAAAGATATAGTCGCATTTATAGGAGGAATAACGACTAATTATCAAACAAACTTTTTATTTAAAAAACAAAACACAACCACTAACACCATCTATAGCATTGTAGAAGCCGATGAATACGATCAATCATTTTTACAACTGCAACCCGAAGTTGCTGTCATTACAAGTGTTGATCCCGATCATTTGGACATTTATCAAACACACGAAAATTTAATTTCAACCTATCAAAAATTTGCAGATAAAATCAAAGAAAGTGGTAAATTGATTGTTCATAAATCTGTTGATAAGTTTTTTTCCAACAAAGAAAATAAAAGCGTCTTTGCTGTAAATTTGAGTGGTCAAATAAATGCTTCTAACTTGCGATTTCAAAACCACAAAATGCTTTTTGATTTGAACATAGAAAATACGACTTTTAAAGATGTTGAATTAGGCATTCCAGGAGAACACAATGTTTCTAATGCCCTTGCTGCCATTGCTGTAGCAAGACATTACAAGTTGCCTTATGACACCATTTTTAATGCACTCAAAACATTCAAAGGCGTAAAAAGAAGATTTGAATATCATATTCAACAAAACAATCTTGTACTAATTGATGACTATGCACATCATCCCGAAGAAATTAGAAACTTTTTGCAATCTGTAAAAAAACTGTATCCTACAAAAAAAATAACCGCCATTTTTCAACCACACTTATATAGCCGCACAAGAGATTTCTTAAATGAATTTGCAGAAGTACTTTCTCAATACACAGATGAAGTGATACTATTAGATATCTATCCTGCAAGAGAATTGCCCATTCCAGGCATTTCATCTCAAACACTACTCAATCATATTCAACATCCAAACAAAAAACTTTTGCAAAAACAAGCATTAGCCAACTACTTAAAAAACTCGCATCAAGAAGTTATTCTCACTATTGGTGCTGGAGATATTGATTTACTTATACCTGAAATAAAACAACAATTATTAAACTAAAATGAATTTAAAAGCCACATACAAAAGAATTTTATTAATGATAGGAAAAATGACTTTCCTATTAGTGGCTATTATTTCTATGGCATTTGTAAATAATGAATACAAAAAGAAAAAAGTTGAAAATATCACAATTAAAATAATTTCTTCTAATCAACCAATGCTGTGTAGTGATGAAGAAATTGAAATATACTTAAAAAAACACTTTGATGAATTAAAAGATAAAACCTATCAAGACATCCATTTTTATGAACTGGAAAATATCATTAATGAAAAAAATGAAATAAAAACTTCTGCTATTTATTTTACATTGGATAATCAATTGTACATTCAAATAACAGAAAGAAAGCCAATCGCAAGAATTTTAAATAATCGTTTTAATCATTACATAGATGATGAATGGAAATTATTTGCTGTTACTAAACCCTATAAAGTCCCTTTAATTATGGGAGAAATATATGATTTACCCAGATTATTCAAACACTATCCTATTAACAAAATTAAAAAATATCCTTCATTATCAGAAGTTTCAAAATTAGATGATATTTACATTGCAATGAACACCATTTTATCAGACACTCTGCTCTTAAATTTTATAGATTATGTTTATATCAATAAAAACAATGATATCATACTTTATCCCATTATTGGAAAATTTTCAATCAATGCAGGAACATCAGAGTATTTTCAAGAGAAAATGAATAAACTCAAATTATTTATCTATCAAGGATTAAACAAAAACGACGCTTGGAATCGTTATTCAGAAATCAATTTAAAATATAAACAACTCATTTATTGCACAAAAAAATAATATTATGGAAATCATCAACAACTCATCAACACCAGAAAAAGGGAATACAGAAAAATTAAAAACCAGCATTCCTACCGATACTCCCGTGCTTGTTGCACTAGATATAGGCACTACAAAGATTGCAACCATTGTTGGAACAAAAAACAAAAATGGAAAAATTGAGATATTAGCACATGCTAATCACCCATCAAAAGGTGTATTAAGAGGTTCTGTAGCAAACATTCCCGATGCTACCGAAAGCATCCGAAAATGCATTAATGAAGCCGCTCAAAAAGGCAATGTTGAAATTGGCGAAGTCATTGTAGGCATAGCAGGACAACACATTAGCACATTCAATCAAAGCACCTCTCTCACCATCAGCGGAGATGAAGTAAAAAAAGAAGATATTGATAAAATGATTGAAGACATTAAGCAAATATCTAAAAAAGCTGGCGAAAGCATTATTTCTGTTATCCCACAAGATTTTGTAGTAGATAATAATATCGGAATACTTAATCCTGTTGGTATTGCAGGAAAACACATTACAGGAAATTTTCATGTTGTAAGCGTAAAAGATACCATTGTCAAAAACCTCAAAAAATGTGTTGGAAACTTAAATATAGAAATTCAAGAATACTATTTAGAACCATTGGCAAGTGCAGCCGCTGTTCTTACAGATATACAAAAAGAAGCAGGTGTATGTTTAGTAGATATTGGTGGAGGAACAACAGATGTGGCTATTTATTATGATGGCATCATTCGCCATTCCGCAGTAATTCCTTTTGGTGGAAATGTAATAACAAACGATATTAAAGAAGTTTGTAAAATATCAGAAAAACAAGCAGAAGAATTAAAGATTAAAGAAGGACACGCCCTTCCTACCGACGGCTTAAAAAATAAAACATTAAAGTTAGTTACACCTGCAGATAATTTATTAAATAAAAAGGAATTCGTACACTCAATCAGTGCTTACTTTTTAGCACAAATAATTCAAGCAAGAGTACAAGAGATTGCAGTATTTGTAAATACTGAATTAGAAAAATCAGGATATAAAGATAAATTAGCCACAGGAATTATCTTAACAGGCGGTGGAAGTTTGCTCAAGTCCATTCAACACGTCTTTATGGCTACTATCGGCATTGAAACCAATATCGGGATACCCAATACGCACATCTCAACAAGTATTCAAGAACTAAAAAGTCCTGTTTATTCTACGGCTATTGGCTTACTCGTTTTAGGATTTGAAAAAATAGAAAATGAAAACGAAAATAATTCTGACTACTCAAATACAGATACAGATACCGCAAATTCACCTTCATCTACTTTATCCGCTACTAATGCAAACAACGGACAAAGCACACAAGTATTAAAAGAAAACAAAAGAAAAGGGATACTTCATGGATTATTCTCAAGCATCAAACAGATATTTGACACGCCTGATAACATTTAAAAAACATAAATATTAATAACTCTATCAACTTAAATCAATCATTAACCTCAAAATTTACAACTATGAGTCAATTTGAAATACCTCAAAATTTAGAGCCAATGGAAAATATAATTAAAGTCATTGGCGTAGGTGGCGGTGGAAGTAATGCTGTGAAACACCTCTATCAATTAAATGTCAAAAACGTTGACTTTATCGTGTGCAATACCGATAAACAACATTTACTATCAAGTCCTATACCCAATAAAATTCAATTAGGAAAAAATGTAACAAAAGGACTTGGAGCGGGATGCAAACCCGAAAAAGGACGTGAAGCCGCTATTGAATCAAAAGAAGAAATCAAAAGAGTGTTAGAACAAAATACAGAAATGCTCTTCATCGCCGCAGGATTAGGCGGTGGAACAGGTACAGGAGCCGCACCCATTGTTGCAGAAGTCGCCAAAAGTTTAAACATCTTAACCGTGGCTATCGTTACTTTACCTTTCAAATTTGAAGGAAAAAAGAAAATGGAATATGCCTTAATGGGATTAGAAGAACTCAGGAACAGAGTAGATAGCATCATCATCATTCCTAATGAAAAATTAAAAGAAATCTATCCCGGAATGAAAATGACCGAAGCATTTGCAAAAGCAGATGAAGTAGTAGCCACTGCAGCCAAAAGCATTGCAGAAATTATTACCAATAATTTACACATTAATGTGGACTTTAACGATGTGCGTACCGTTATGCAAAATAGTGGTACTGCATTAATGGGAACTGCCATTGCTCGCGGCGAAGACAGGGCTATTCAAGCATTAAAAAATGCAATTAACCATCCACTGTTAATCAATAACTCTATTAAAGGCGCTCAACATATCTTATTAAGCATTACCACTGGCTTAGAAGATATTACTACTGATGAGTTTGAAGCCATTACATCCTATATTGAAGAAGCATCCGGCGGAACTGCAGAAGTTATTCCCGGCTACGGCAATGATGAATCTCTGGGCGATGCCGTTTCTATAACAATTGTTGCTACGGGCTTTGAAGCAAATGATATTTTTGACTCCTTATCTGACTCCTCCAACACTTCACAAAATGTTTTCACTACTGTCAATGAAGTCAAAGAAGTGTCTTTGAATGCTCATCATACAACAGATATTTCTACAAATGTAACAAACGAAGAAACAACTCTTCCTTCAACAGAAGAACCAAGCAATACTACTACTACCAACACTTTTCGCATTGAAACCATTTCCTCAACAGATGATACCTCAAACAATTCTTTTATACAACCTACTTTAGAATTAGAACTTGAACCAACTTCACAGCAAAGCAATTCAAATACAATAGACATTAGTGCTATTAATATTACTGAAATAACCAAAGAAAATAAAATTGAAGAACCTATTCATCCAATAGAATTACCATCGAACTCTTCTTCTAATCCACCCATTGTAAAAATAATTGACAAAACTTCTGATATTGAAAACGAATCCTCTACAAATACTGACAACACAAGCAAAATCAATGTCATTGAAGATTTAAATAAAAACATCAAATTGATTAGTGAGCAAACCTCCAAATTAAGAAAGCAAATAATGGATTGGAAAGACCCCAATGTATATCAAAATTTAGAAAACATACCTGCATTTCTTAGACAATCTCAAGATACAAAAGATGAAAACAAACCTACCAATAGATTAGGCAAAGACCATTCTAATCAAATCGTTGATGAAAACGGAAACATTCGCCCAGGGAATCCTTACTTAAACGACCAGGTAGATTAAACCACAAAAATCTATGCTGATTAAAATAAACCCTGATAAACCACAGACGAACGAAGTTCAAAAAGTCGTTGATATCTTAAAAAACGATGGCGTAATTATTTATCCTACCGATACCGTATATGCACTTGGATGCAGTATTTATAGCCATAAAGGAATAGAGAGAATTGCTCGCTTAAAAAAATTAGACCCCGAAAAAGCCCTATTTACCTTTATTTGCACCGATATTTCCGAAATATCTAACTATGTACTACCTATCCCAAATCCTGTATTCAAAACCATAAAACGCTTAACCCCAGGACCTTACACATTTATATTAAATGCCAATAATAATGTCCCAAAAATTTTAAAACAAAATAGAAAAACCATAGGTATAAGAGTAGCCGATAATAACATTACGCGAGAAATCATCAAGTATCTTGGACATCCTATTATATCTTCCAGCGTTATTGATGAAAGTTCAGACATTACAGAATATTACACAGATCCCGAAGATATTTACAAAGAATACAAAGACAAAGTAGATGCAATCATTGATGGTGGTTTTGGCAATGTTATCCCATCTACAATTTTAAATTGTACAAAAGAAGAAATAGAATGCATCCGCGAAGGCGCGGGCAAATGGGAAGGAATGTAAGAGTAAATACCCTCTCACACTATTTATATTTATTTTAATAATAATTATTTGGGCGTGCCCCTCACACACCACAGCAGTAGTTTCAACTATTGCTGATATTCACAATCAATTTTTCAAAACGACAAAAAATGTCGTTTAAAAAAATTTCAATTGGCTGTGGTGTGTTCGGGTCGGGCTGCTACGGGCTTCGCTATCGCTTCGGTAATCCTCGCCTTATCGTCATTGCGAACGAAGTGAAGCAATCTCAAAAGGAATTGACATTCGTCCTAATTAGAGATTACTTCGGGCTACGCCCTCGTAATGACGATGACTAACGAAGGCGAGGCAGTACCGGCTTCGCCGCC
>JAOAIP010000014.1 GCA_026414605.1 Bacteroidia bacterium | reverse complement strand
TTTACTCTTTCGTTTCTAAACTTGTAAATATATTCGTATTTTAGCCACACGAAAATAATTTTATGGCTTGTACTGGTTGTATTACAGGAAGAGGATGCACTACTCTTGAAACAAATTCAAAATCTACATGTGGAAATTGTTCTGCCGGATCTTGTAATAAATTAAATGTATTTAATTGGCTTGGAAATATCTCTGAAATTGTCCCACAAGGCATTTTTCCCATTGTAGAAGTGCGATTCAAAAATTCACGCAAAGAATTTTATACCAATCCAAATAAGTTTATCTTGTATGTTGGTGATGTAGTAGTGGTTGAATCAGAAATGGGATATGATGTTGGAACCGTATCTGCAACAGGAGAAATTGTACGATTGCAATTGCGTAAAAAAGACATCACCGATACTTCTCACTTAAAAAAGATAATTCGTAAAGCCCGCCAGCAAGATATTGATAAATGGAAAGAAGCACAATCATTAGAATATAAAGCCCTTTTAAAATCAAGAGAAGTGGCCAATAGTTTGAAATTAGAAATGAAACTCATTGATGTAGAATATCAAGGCGATAAAACAAAAGCCACGTTCTATTATACCGCAGATGGCAGAGTGGACTTTAGAGAATTAATAAAAAAATTAGCATCAGAACTTAAAATTCGTGTAGAAATGCGTCAAATTGGGGCAAGACAAGAAGCCGCAAGATTAGGGGGAATTGGTGTTTGTGGAAGAGAATTGTGTTGTAGCACTTGGCTAACCGATTTTAGAAGTGTCAATACAACCACTATCCGATACCAACAATTATCTATAAATCCAACAAAATTAGCCGGACAGTGTGGAAAACTTAAATGTTGTTTAAATTATGAATTAGATACCTATTTGGATGCATTAAAAGATTTTCCAGATGTACAAGACAAAGTATTGCTTACTCAAAAAGGCAAAGCCAAATTTATTAAAATAGATGTATTTAGAAAAAAAATATATTGGACTTATGAAGATAATACAGGCGTTTTCTTTCCATTAAGCATTGAAAGAACAAAAGAAATTTTAGAAATGAATGCTAATAACATTTTACCCGATGATTTATTACCCCCCGAAGAACAGGCAAATAAAGAAAGTACCAAACAAGCCGCACTTGAACCTGCTGCAGTATCTAATAGTGATGAAGATTTAAAAAGATTTGATGATAAATTTAAGAAAAAACAAAAATTTTTCAAGAAGAAATAAGTAGAAATATGAAATATAAAAAAAAATATTCAGTAGTAGTTGGATCTATTTTTCTTCTAATATCTCTATTTTATTCTTGCAAAAAAACAAGTACGGTATACAGCAAATATTATTACATTGAAAAAGAAGAATGGTCATCTAAAGATACTGCAAAATTTAAAGTAGATATTATTGATACAATAAGTTTGAATGATGTTAATATAAAAATTCGTCACGGAGAACTTTATCCTTATAGTAATCTTTATGTGTTTCTTACAACTATTTATCCCGACAAAAGCCAAAAAACCGATACAATAGAATTAGTTTTAGCCAATAGCAAAGGAGAATGGTACGGTAGTGGATTAGGAGATATGTATGATATTACTCTTCCTATCAAGAAAAATGTACGCTTTGCAAAAAGCGGTGTGTATCAATTTTATTTTGTACATGCCATGCGTCAAGATCCATTGCCAAACATCAGTGAGTTCGGTTTTGAAATAATTAGAGTTTCAAAAAATAGATAGTAAAAGACAAATGAAAACGATTCAACATTTTAATAAAATAGTGTGATTTAGTTGTTCTACAAATAGGTTCTATTATTATTTTTAAATCTTGAAAAAATTATTTTATGATGAATAAAACTATTTCACTACAAAGTTTAAAAGAAAAAGCAAAACAATTAGACCAATCGGATAAATTGGCTTCTTATCGTCAAAAGTTTTTATTTCCACAACATCAAGGAAAAAATGTTTTGTATTTTACGGGAAATTCATTGGGCCTACAACCCATTACTACTAAAGAATACATTTTACAAGAATTAGAAGATTGGGCAAAATACGGCGTAGAAGGTCATTTTTATGCTCGTCACCCTTGGTTTTCTTATCATGAACTACTCACCCCAAAAATGGCAAAAATAGTTGGGGCTCTTCCCGAAGAAGTAGTGATGATGAATCAATTGACATCTAATTTGCATTTTTTAATGGCATCTTTCTACCGTCCACAAGGGAAAAAACGAAAAATACTAATTGAGTTTCCTGCGTTTCCAAGCGATGTATATGCTGTTCAATCCCAAATAAAATGGCACGGCGGTAATCCTGATGAAGATTTAATAATGGTAAAATCGGAAAGACCTGACTTTGTCATTGAAGATGAAAAGATTATTAGTGTTATTGAAAAACATAAAGACGAATTAGCATTGGTTTTGATAGGAGGTGTAAATTATTTGTCAGGGCAAGTATTTGATATTGCTAAAATTACAGAAGCCGCTCATAAAGCAGGTTCTTACTGTGGATGGGATTTAGCCCATGCTGCAGGAAATATAGAATTGCACCTGCACGATTGGAATGTTGATTTTGCAGCATGGTGCTCATATAAATATCTCAACAGTGGGCCAGGTTCGGTAGGTGGGATATTTGTTCATCAAAAGCATTTGAATAATTTTGATTTGCCTGTTTTAGCAGGTTGGTGGGGCACAGACAAAAAAGAAAGGTTCAAAATGAAACCTATATTTGAACCAATGCCCACTGCAGAGCGTTGGCAAGTTAGTAATGCCCCTATTTTATCAATGGCAGCATGCTTGGCATCTCTTGATATTTTTGATACTACTACAATGTCAGACCTTTCTCAAAAAAGCAAACAACTAACTACATTTTTAGAAGAAACCTTAGAATTTATCAACGATACTTTTGGAAAAAAGATATTCAACATCATTACACCTGAAAATCGTGGATCACAACTTTCTATTGTTTGCAATGTTGATCAACCCAAAAATTTATTTCAAAGTTTGATAAACAATGGAGTTATTGCCGATTGGCGAGATCCCAATGTTATTCGCTTAGCACCCGTACCTTTATACAATTCATTTGAAGACATTTATAATTTAGCCCTTGTGCTACAAAATATCTTGCCTAATTATGTTTAATAAAATAACAACATTTAAAAATAAAAAATTTTTACTAACTGTTTTGGCAATAGGGATATTGTGGAATCTTTTTGCCCAATCGGATTCTACCGAATTTCAAAGGAAAGAAGGATTATATTTGGATTATATACAATTTCGCGAAAATAAACCCATCGTCAAATCTCGCATAAAAACACAAATAGATACCAATCAGTTAGATTTTTTCACAAAAGTAGTTCAACAAAACCAAATCCATTTTGTAAACTCATCAGGACAAGAATACACTGTGCTTTCAAAGGATTTGTGGGGGTATTTTCAAAATGGAATTTTATACATCAATTATGAAGGAACATTTTATAAAGTGCCTGTATTAGGATCAATTTCATACTTTATAGGCACTCAAGAAGTTACTTATTATTCTACAATAGGAATGGGCTATCCTTATGGAATGGGTGGTGCTGTGCCTGTAAAAACAAGAGAAATGAAAGATTTTTTATTGGATTATGAAACCGGAAAAGTATATCCATTTAGTATTGAACAATTAGAAGAATTATTCAAAAGAGATAATGAAATTTATCAAGAATTTAGTCAATTAAGCCGAAAACAAAAGAAGAAAAAGTATAGTTACTACATTCGTTTATTTAATGAAAAACATAAAGTGTACTAAGTCAATTTTTTGAATCAATTATTCCCACTCAATAGTAGCAGGGGGTTTAGAACTAATATCGTATACCACTCTATTTATTCCTTTTACTTGATTAATAATGGCATTTGATATAGATGCTAACAAATCATAAGGCAAATGTACCCAATCTGCAGTCATACCATCGGTTGAATGCACAGATCTTAATGCTACTACATATTCATACGTACGTTCATCCCCCATCACGCCTACACTTCTTGTGTTTAATAATATCGCACCAGCTTGCCACACTTTATGATACCATCCACTTTGTTTTAAAGCATCAATATAGATAGCATCTGCTTCTTGAAGTAATGCCACTTTTTCAGGTGTAATATCACCTATTATACGAATGGCTAATCCAGGACCAGGAAAGGGATGACGATGTAATATATTATCCGGTAATCCTAATAATTTTCCTACTTCTCGCACTTCATCTTTGAATAACATTCTTAAAGGTTCGACAATCTTTAATTGCATTTTTTCAGGCAAGCCCCCTACATTGTGATGAGATTTAATAGTAGCACTTGGCCCTTTTACAGACACACTTTCTATAACATCAGGATAAATAGTTCCTTGAGCCAACCATTTTACATCTTTGATTTGATGAGCGGCTTTGTCAAATTCTTCAATAAATACACGACCTATTGTTTTTCTTTTTTGTTCAGGATCTACAATGCCTTTTAAAGCACTATAAAAATGTTCTTTGGCATCTATACCTATCACATTCAATCCTAAATGTTGGTATGACTCTAATACTTCTTGAAATTCATTTTTTCTCAGTAATCCATTATCAATAAAAATACAATATAAATTTTTACCAATGGCTTTGTTTAATAAAAGTGCCGCTACACTTGAATCTACACCACCAGATAGTCCTAATACCACTTTATCATTTCCAATTTGTTCTTGCAGATTTTTAACTGTTTCATCAATAAATGATTGCGGTGTCCAATCACCAGTACAACCACAAATGTCTTTTACATAGTTAGATAATATCTGTTTGCCACATTCGGAGTGATACACTTCGGGATGAAATTGAACAGCATAAATTTTTTGAACAGGGTTTTCATACGCCGCCACAGGAATGGATTCTGTAGATGCAACTATTTTGAACCCTTGCGGTAATTGAAGTATACTATCACCGTGACTCATCCATACTTGCGAACCTTCGGGAACATTCTTCATCAACTTTGAGTCCGCATTTATATTTACCAATTTGGCTCTACCATATTCTCTGATTTTACTTTTTGCCACTTCACCACCATTTATTTTTGCAATCAACTGAGCACCATAACATATACCCAGCACCGGAACTTTACCAACAAACTTATTTAGTTCAAGAATAGGCGCATTGTCATCATTTACGCTAAATGGACTGCCTGATAATACTATGCCTTTAATATCTTCACTTAAAGTAAGTGAATAATTAAAAGGATGAACTTCACAATATACTTGTAGTTCTCTTATTTTGCGAGCGATGAGTTGGGTATATTGAGAACCAAAGTCCAGTATAATAATTTTTTGATGTTTCATATACTAATGCTTATTTAAATGAGCGGCAAACATAAGTTTTTTATATTAAGTTTTGGTATAAAAAGACCTCTCAATGTTTTACAGAAAAGTTTGCAAATCAATATCTATGTTGATCTATTTTTTATGTAAGTATAAAAAATATTTTGTCTATTCGGATATTTTTGTATAACTTTGCAAAAAAATAAAACTATGAGAACTAAAAAATTTCACTTATCAATTTTAATGGGCTGTTTATACAGCAGTTTATTACTTGCTCAAAATATCGGGATTAATGCTACTGGGGCGGCACCTGATAATAGTGCGGGATTAGATGTGAATTTTTCTAATAAAGGTTTGCTTATTCCAAGAGTGGCGCTCACCTCTGCTTCAGATGGTGTAACAATTCCAAGTCCTGCTAATTCTTTATTAGTTTATAACACTGGTACAGGTGGATTAACACCAGCAGGTTATTATTATAATGCAGGTACTACAAGTTCACCAAACTGGGTGCAATTATTACCATCAACTTCAGGTCTAACAGGTTCAGGTGTAGCCACCCGAGTTGCTTTCTGGACAGGGGCTACTACACTTGGTTCAAATGCAAATTTATATTGGGACAACACGAATAGTCGTTTAGGCGTTGGAACGGCTGCTCCTGCTCAAAGATTAGATGTTTCAGGCAACGTTCAATTTTCGGGATCTTTAATGCCAGGTGGTAATGCGGGAACAAGCGGACAGATATTAACCAGCCAAGGTGCTGGTCTTCCTCCTACCTGGCAAACTCCTGCGAGTATTCCTTTATATGGTAATAATGCTCAAAGTGTAAAACTGACAAGTATGGTCAATACCACTTCTACTTCATGGGTAAATATGCCGGGTATGTCTATAACTATGACACCACAACATAATAAAGTATTTATTTTTGCATCTGTGGCTGCTAGATTAACAGACAATTCCGGTATGGCTCAATATGGAATAGCCACGATGTACATTAGAATACTAGTAAATGGTGTTGAACAGGCCATTTCAAAATGTGTATTGACTGATTATGATGATGCTAACGGTGTTGTTACTGGAGGATCTGCAGCAATTTCAGGAGTACCTGTGAATGTAACCATTGGATCTCCTATTACTGTGCAATTACAATGGTATATTTCTCCATTAGTTGCTGCTAACCCTTGGCAGTTAAGATGCGATCCAACATTAGCTAATATAGGGGACCATGCAGTGCTAACTGTATTTGATTAAAATATAATTTTATGAAAAGAGAGATTTTTTTAGTTCTATTAATTTGTTTGATAGGACAAATAGATGTTTTAGGCCAAACAAGCAATCCAAATAGTAATACTTCAAGAACAAGTGAAAATGTTTATTCTGCAAAATCTATGAATAAACAAAAAGAGAGATCTATTACTAATGAAGATACTGTAATTGTAACGCCTACCTATAGAAGAGTCGTGAAAAAAAAGGATTATTATTCTGGAAATATTAATGTAACACGAGAGATTCAAATAAATGAAGGAGATAGCATCATTTCTACACCAGAGTACAAAAAAATAATTCGTAAAAATCCTAAAGAAAAATAGTATTACAAATACTTTAGGAGTTATGTGTAAATGTTTGTTGTTTATTTATTTTTCTTAAAATAATCACAGTACTCTTTTATCTTACACTCAGAGCATTTTGGGGAACGGGCTGTACAAACATATCTTCCGTGCAATATAAGCCAATGGTGAGCATTGGATAAATAATGTGTGGGAATTACTTTTAATAATTGTTGTTCTGCTTCTTCAGGATTTTTAGCATCTTTGGTCAGTCCTATTCTTTGAGAAACACGAAATACATGTGTATCTACTGCCAATCGGGCTTGCTGAAACGCTACAGAAAGCACAACATTAGCAGTTTTCCTTCCAATACCAGGTATTTTAACTAATTCATCAATGTCTTGGGGAATTTTTCCATTGTACTCATTGACAATTGTTTGAGCCATTGCCACTAAATTTTTGGATTTATTATTAGGATAACTACAAGATTTGATGTATTGGTATACTTGTTCTGGTGTGGCTTTGGCTAAAGTAGTGAAATTCGGAAATGCTTCAAATAAAGCAGGTGTGATTTGATTGACTCGCTTATCTGTACATTGAGCAGAAAGTATAACGGCTACTAATAATTCATACTCATTACGATAGTGCAATTCAGTTGTAGGATGGGGCAATTGTTTTTCAAAAATCTCAAATATCTTTTTTGCTTTTTCTTGTCTTTGTTTAAGTGTGGACATAGTTTTGTAGTTTATTTGATAAATAATAGCACGCACTGATTACACAAAAACGATAAAATTTTAGAGTTACTATTAAGGTTATATTTTACCACAAAGAACGCATTAGTAAAAAGTTACAAGTTTGAAAGTAAAAAGTTGAAAGTTTGAAAGTAAAAGAAGATATTTTTCAATTTAATGATGTAGCGTTTTAATACTTTTCACTTTTCACTTTCTACTTTCTACTTTTTACTTTCAACTTTCAACTCATTATTGTGGTTAAGTTTGAAGTGCTGAGTAATAAGGGATTAGTAAATAGGGCTAATCGCTCATCTTTAATTATTTCCCTACAATACACTTCTTTAATTTATCTGTAGAAATGTATTTTTTGAAAATGTTTGAAACATCTTCGGGAGTAATGGTTTTAATACGATTTAAGAATTGATTGTAATGGTCTTGGTTCCAATGCCTTGTTATGATGGCTTTCCAAACATTGTCTTGCTTTAAGATACCATCGGTGGTATCTAATATCTCGCCTGATAAATAATTTTTCACCACCATCATTTCTTCTTCTGATGGGGCTTCCTTTTGAAGTAATTCTATTTGATGAATCACTTCATCCACGCACGCCTGTGTGTATTCTGCTTTTACTTCGGCACTCACTGTAAATACAGAAAAGGTATTAAAAAAGTTGATAGCAGAATAAATTCCATAAGTATATCCTTTTTCTTCACGAATTACACTCATTAAGCGAGAACCAAAGAAACCACCTAATAATGTATTAGCAATAATGCCATCAAAATAGTCGGGATGATGAGAATGAATATCAATAGGCATTCCAATTTTTATAGCCGATTGTAAAGCATCAGGAATTTGATTATAAATGTGTTGTTCATACGAATTAGGCAAGGGTACTGTTTCATCAAATGTATGTTGTGATTGGTGAAAATCAGTAGTGCCAAAATGATGTTCTAACTTTTTAAGAATAGCATCATCTATATTTCCTGAAATGAATATAAAACCATTTTTAGGATGTATGTGCGTAGTAAAAAATTGCAATAAATCATCACGTTTTAATTTTAAGTAATCATCGGGTGTATGTAGTTTATTTAATGGATGCGTATCTCCATAAATGATTTTAGAATAATTCCATTGGGCTACAATAGCCACGTTTTTGATGTTTGTTTGATATTGTTCAATATGTGTTTTTGTATAAATATCTAATTCTTCTTGTGGAAAATTGGCATATTTGATAATGTCTCTTAAAATGGGCAAGACAGCATCTATATTTTTTTTCAAAAATGTAAATTGCATTTTGGTGTAAACAGGTGTAGGTTCAATGTTGTAAAACACACCATAATGTTCTAATATCTCTGCAATTTCTTTAGCAGAATGATGCAACGTTCCATTAAGTAACAATGATGTAAAAGCATTCGTGAGTAATTTTTTTGATTGATGAATCCATCCTGCTTTGAATAAAAAACTCAATTGTATTACAGTACTTTCTTTAGATGTAATATAATAAACTTTCAAGTCATTAGTAAATGTGTGTTGATGTAAAGGCAATAGTTCTACTTTATCAATGCTTTGAATAGGTGGTGGCGTGCTACGATCTACCATAGTTTTTTGATTTTAAGAGTAAATAAAAATGTTGGTTAATGAGTAATCCTAAATTGAAAATACTGTAATCAGAAATAGAATTAATCTAATAGATAAGTGTGATGTTGATTGTATTTTTGTAATGTTCTAATTCCTGATGATGAAATATGTTCGTACATTTTATCACAAAAGATGTTGATGATTTTTATTTTTGGGTAAAGTTCTTGCATATAGCGATATTGATTTTGTTCGTAATGAAAATCGGTGGAATTTCGCAATCCACGGATGACAGTAACATCATAAGGTAATCGTGCGATAAAGTCAGTCAATAAAGTAGTGTAATGTTCTATTTGTCTATTTTGTATAGTATATGGGATAGGGAATGTTCTAGGATTTTTATCAGGATTTTCGCCGAATGCAATAATTACTTTATCAAAAATTCTTTCTGCCTTTTGAAGAATGTTGTAATGTCCTTTATGAAAAGGATTAAAACTTCCTGGAAATACGGCTATTTTGGGTTGATAGATAGTGAGATAATCAATCAGTGGATTTAGTAAATGATTCTCATTAATGTTTTTGAGATGTTGAATTCTTGCCTGTTTATAGATAGCATAATCAATATGCTGATAGGTCTTGAAATAAAAACGTTCAATTTGTAAGTGTTGCTGAAAACTTTTGTGTTTGTAACTAATAATTGTATCAGGAAAAGAAATCATAAATTAGTGGATTAAGGATAAATAATTCAAAAAAATAAAAGATTTATACATTAGTTATGTTTATTAAAATTGACATAGTTCTTTAATTCTATTTGATAATGTTTTATAGATTGTTTCTTTTTTTGTTGAAAAATAGTCATAAAGTAATTTAAGTGTTTTTCTTTCAGGAAATAAAGTTAATATAATTTGATTGTAAATTTCTTCATTTTCAAATAATTTACGAAAAATAAGTGGCTTTAAATCTTTTATTTCATCAAAAGTTTGTTCTGCCTCAATGTCAAAATTAATTTCGGGCAAATCGGGTATTTCTTTTTTCCATTTTTCAAGATATTTTAATATTTCATCCCAAATATCATTTAAACCGAGATAGTTAAATAGTTCTTTTCCATAAAAAATATGAGTTTGAACATTATAATCTTTATGCATTTTAGATAATTCCTCTTCATAGTAATTTTTGTTTTTTTGCAAATCAGGATCTATAAAATAAAAAACTCCCACCAATTGATTCTCCTTATGTTTTGATAACATAACATTTAATTTTTTCTCAAAATTTTGTATTTGTCCTCTTTTTTTGGTTGAGTCATGATCGTCTCTTATTTTTAGTTCAACAAAGTAAATTTTATCTTTTAATTGAAAGCATAGATCTACATTTAAAGATTCGTTTTTATTGTTTATAAATTTTTTTTGAAGGAATACACATCCTTTAATTTTAAGATAGGATTCTATTATGTTTTCAAAAGCATCTCCAAAACGAATTTCATGTGACTGAAGTAAATTTTGAAGTATTTTTGCTTTGGGTTTTGTAGGCCTAAATAAACCAATATATCTATTGGGATATTCTGCAATTTTTTCTAGTAGGTCTACTTTTGTTTTTTCAAAAATAGTTTTATTAAGTATATCCCTAAATTCATTGTATTTCATTATTTCTTTCATAGTTAAGAAAATTAATATTAGGTTCTTTGACTACATTTGTATTTTCTGTTGCTTCAAATAGGTTCTTGTCATTGTCATTTTTGTTTAAATACTTTTTTTCATATTCATATCTTAAATCATCAATGCTAATAAGTTTATTATTTCTTAGAACATACCAATATGTCCAGCCATTGTTACTTTCCTTTTTCAGAATTTGAGCACTTACTTTATGAATTGATCCAATTAAACCATTAGAATCAATAGAACTATCTGCGATCACTAATGCTTTATTTTTTTGGTCTTTGGAATACAAATACTCACCAATTTTAATCCATCCTTTTTCAATTAAATTTCCAAATGAAACTTTAGGTTTTCTTTTATTTACTTTATATTCTAATAAATGATTAGAAATAGGCGTTATTTTATTTACTCTCTCAGTAGAAACTTGAACATAAAATTCTTCTTTATCAAATGCAATGAATCTTCGCCCTAACCTTTTTGCGACAGCCGCTGTAGTGCCACTTCCAGAAAAAGGATCTACTACTATATCATTTGGATTAGTGGTTGATATTATGATCCGGTAAAGTAATTCTGCAGGTTTTTGAGTAGAATGGGCTTTTTTCCCATTAACTTTTATTCTTTCATCTCCTTGACATATTGGTATTACCCAATCACTTCTCATTTGTAAATCATCATTAAAAACTTTCATAGAATGATAATGAAAAGTGTATTTTGATTTTTTTGACTTTGTTGCCCAAATTAATGTCTCGTGAGCATTATTAAATCTTGTACCCTTAAAATTTGGCATTGGATTAGTTTTAATCCAAATGATATCATTAAGTATCCAAAAGCCGATATTCTGCATAATATAACCTACTCTAAATATATTGTGATAGGTTCCTATTACCCAAATACTTCCGCTATCTTTTAATATCCTAAAACATTCTTTCAACCAAGAATAAGTAAATTTATCATACTCTTCCAATGACGAAAATTTATCCCACTCATCATTTACAGCGTCTACTTTTGTTTGATTAGGTCTATAAAGTTCTCCATTTAATTGTAGGTTATATGGAGGATCTGCAAAAATCAAATCAATTGAATTGTCAGGTATTTTTTTTAGTAATTCTACACTATCTCCCTGATAAATTTTATTTAAATCAAAAAATCCAAGTTTTTCCATTTTATTTATTTTTTATTGACAAAATTAATGACTTTTTATTATTTACAATTGTTCAAGTATAATTGTCAATTTATGTATTCAATCTACTTCCACATCATCGCAATGATAGAGTTTGTGTGGATGTGGTTTGTATTTTTGTGTAGGGCTTCCATTTTTCTTTTCTTTTAAGAGTTTTTCAATGATTCGGGAACATTCTTTTTGTATCAACTCTTCCCGCTTTTTGTTTTCTTCATCATCGTAAAAAATTTTGCCTTCTATAATAGTATACTTCACTTTTGCATTCGTGCTTAAAGGAAAATCAGTCCAAAGCACTAAATCAGCATATTTTCCAACTTCTATAGTGCCTACTTCTTTGTCTATTCCTAATGCTTTAGCAGGGTTTAATGTAACCAATTTTAATGCTTGCACAGGTGATAAACCACCATACTTGATGCACTTCCCTGCTTCTTGATTGAGTCGTCTTCCCATTTCTGCATCATCAGAATTAATGCAAGTATTAACGCCCATTTTAGTCAATAATGCGGCGTTGTATGGAATAGCTTCCATTACTTCCATTTTGTATGCCCACCAATCGCTAAAAGTAGAAGCTGTAGCCCCGTGCTTTTTGAGTTTGTCAGCCACTTTATATCCTTCTAAAATGTGTGTAAAAGTATTTACTTTGAATCCTAAACTATCTGCTAAATGAATAAGCATATTGATTTCGCTTTGAACATAACTATGACACGTGATGTTTCTTTTGTTTTCTAATATCTCCACTAATGCTTCTAATTCAAGGTCTTTGCGTGGTGGAGGTATTTTCTTTTTTTCTTTTTCAGACAAAGCATTGTATTTTGCCCATTCTTTTTGGTATTTTATAGATCTATGAAAATAGTCGTTGAATACTTGTTCTACGCCCATTCGTGTTTGTGGGAATCTATCAGATGGTGGATTATTACCTTGCTTTACATTTTCACCAAGTGCAAACTTGATTGATGGCTTGGCTCTGTTGTACTTCATTTCATCAGCATTGTATCCCCATTTTAGTTTGATAACTTGACATTGTCCGCCAATAGGATTAGCCGATCCGTGCAAGAGATGGGCGGTTGTTACACCACCTGCCAATTGACGATAGATATTGATATCTTCGGGATTAATCACATCACCAATACGAACTTCTGCACTGCTGGCCTGTGTCCATTCATTAACACCACCACTAATAGCAATGTGCGAATGTTCATCAATAATGCCGGGCGTAAGATGCATTCCTTTGGCATCAATAATTTTAGCAAATGCTAATTTTGGGACATCAATGTTAGGTGCAATACGAACAATTTTTCCATCCACAATATACACATCGTATTCATTTAATACACTATCTTTGGTATTTGTCCATACAATAGCATCTTTGATGAGCAAAGCATCATAACGATGTTTGAGTTTGTCCAATACTTGTTCAAAAAAACCTAAAGTGTCGGGGTAAGGCACACCATACGCACAAAAAGGATAATAGATTTGTCCATAATCTTTTATGATTTCAATTTTCTTGGGCTTAAGGGTGTCTTTTAAGGATTCTTTTTTGGTAATCACTACATTGATAGAATGGTTGTTTTTAAAGTCAAATAAAACACCATAGATAGAACTATCTTTTGGAATAAAATTTCCACTAAATGAAAGTTTGAAAATAGAATCATTAGTTGTAAATTGTATAGTTGGATATTGAATTTTAGCGGTTGTCTTAATGATTGTTGTATCCTTTTTAAGAACTAATTTTTGTTCTGCGATATTACCACTAATTTGAAGAGATAGCGGTTGATTGTTGATTGTAAAAGTATAATTGCCAATTAAATTATCACTTTCTCTATTATAGAAAATATGCGGTTTTCCAAGAATCCATTGTTCAATGATGACGGCATTTTCATCAAAGATATTTTTATCCGTAATAAAAAAGGAAGCCAAATAACTTTCTTTCAAACTACCGATTTGATTATCTGCGTTGATAAATTGAGCAGGGTTATAAGTCAATGCTTTTAATATCGTTTTTTCAGAAATGCCGTATTTCAAGAGTTTTCGTAGAGTTGGCAAAAAATTACTTTTTTCTTTTACATCATCAAGAGTGAAAGCAAAGTCAATGTTATTTTTTTCAAGAAATGTAGGATTAGTTGGGGCTAATTCCCAATGTTTCAAGTCCGTTAATGGAATCATATCTGCATCCATTGGGTCTGATACATCATAAGGTTCAGGAAAATTAAGAGGTACAATTAGTTTAGGGCGAATAGATTTTAAATCATTGATTCTTTGGTATTCATCCCCTGCAGTTTTGTAAATGAAATTAATACCAAATTCCTTGGCGATATTGTAAGATCTAAAAATATCCCATTTGTTTGAACATTCAAAGATTAAAGGCAGTTTCAGCAATTGATTAAGATGTTTTAAAGAGATATTGGTTTCTTTTTTTTCAGGTAATGAAGAATACCATTGTGCATCATATAAGGATTGACGTAATAATGCAATACTGCCCATTAGAGAAGAAGGGTAAAAGTGTGGAGAACTGCCCTTTTTGAAGGAAAAGAAAGCCGCCGATTTTTCTTGAATGATATTTTCGTGTTCAGATTGACGTGCTAATGCAACAAGAGCACCTGTTCCACGAACAATGCCATCTTTTTGTGCTGTGAGAACATAAGCAAAGCCATTTTTTCTATACTCATCGGCTTTATCGTTTTGAAATGAAAAATGATCAATAGCATTGAAATGGCTTTTAATAGCCGGATTCCAATAGTATGCCCCTTTGATGTAATTTTCTTTGAAAGATCCTGAATTGTTTTGTCTTTTAATTTCGGGCATTCCAAAATCGCTATACAAGTCAATAAATGCAGGATAAATATGTTTGCCTTTCAAATCAATGATGGTAGCATTTGATGGGATATCCTTTTCTGATGTAGTTACTTTTAAAATTTTATTTCCTTTAATTACTAAATGAGCATTTGGAAGCGTTGTTTGATAATCTTGATGAATCACAGCGTTCTTAAATACATAAGTAGCAGATACATTAAAACTGGCTTCATTACTGGGAAAAGTAATTTGTGCAAATATCTGTGATGTAAGAATAAGTAAGACAAAAAGAGAAAATTTTTTCATACATTGGTATTTAATAAATTTGAATAAAAGAAGAGTGAAGAAATTAAAAACACTTTTTAAAGATTGGGTAAAATTTTAGTTTTGATAATAAATGCATTAGGGTAATCTGCTTGAATTTTTTTGAGGGTTTCGTGGGCTTCCAGTTTGGTTTTAAAATTGCCAATTATCAAAATAAAGTTGGGTTGAATGTAATCGTCATAAATTGGAATATCTGGATATTTTGTTTGAAAATCGGATTTTACTCTTTCCATTTTATTTCTATCAATGTCAGAAAAAATCTTGATTCTATAACCATCGTAGTTGCCATTGGTCATTTGATGATATTGCTTTTTCTTTAAAATTAAATTTTGAATATTGATGCTATCTTTTTGAAAAATAGAATTTTGTGCATTTGCATTAATGATTAAATACAAGAAAAGGGTTAACAAAAGACCTGATTTCATTTTTACTTTTTATTGAGCCAAATTTAAGGAAATTATTTCATAGTAAGTCCGATTAACTCACACTCTTTAATTCTCTTTTCTTAATCAAATTAGAAAGGGAAAAGAATTGAATAAGATTAACCAAATCGCCCTGCTCTTTTCAAAAGAGAAAGGAAGGAGGCAGCATAGCCACTTTGATTAATTCTAACAATACATAGCACCTAAGGGAATGGAATACAATAGCACAAGGGAATAAGAAACAAATACATTTCATTTTAAGCCCTGAAAGGGGGTGATTCAGTTGGACTTCAATATTATTATTTAGAAATTGTGTCAAATAGAATATGATTCAATCAAATTTAATTTGAAAATAAAAATTAGTTCTTAACTAAAAACTATATTCATCAAGCAATTATTGAAGTTTTATTTTTCAATCCTTCAAACTACTTTTAATCCATTTTGAAAAATACACATTATCATTTTGAGATGTTATATGAATAAAATATACAGAACAAGGCAGATGTTGGATATTTAATTGTGTGCTATTAGAATGAATGTTTTCAAATCGCATTACTTCATTACCAAGAATATCTTGAACAATAATATCTTTAATGGTATTAAATGATTGAATAAACAATACATCACTTGCAGGATTTGGGAATATCTTGATATCTGCTCTTTTGGAAAATTGAGGAGTGCTTAATAATGATCCACAAAAATCGGGGATGCCCCAACCGATATTAGAATTTGGGGAAAGTGAATTACTGCTGTATTGTTTGATTAAATTTAGCAGTTGAATGTTTGTTAAAGTTGCTTTCGCTTGCCACAAACACGCTGCAGCACCAGCAATTAAAGGAGCAGCAAAAGAAGTACCATTACCATTAAAAGCCAATCCACTGGGGGAAGAAATGGCAGTGTTTACGCCCATTGCACACACATCTGGTTTTATTCTACCATCGGCGGTTGGACCTCTACTGCTAAAACTGGCTACATTTCCATTAATATCCACTCCACCCACAGTGCAAACACTATCTGCGTCAGCAGGAGTAGAAATGTAATACCAAGAACTGCTTCCTTCATTGCCTGCAGCAACTACCACAAATATCCCTTTTCTTGCTGCTATCGTAGCCGCCTTGGCGATGGGTGTTGTTTTACCATTCATCATTGCATAAGTATGATTGTAAGTTGGATTGTCAAAGGTGGTATATCCTAACGATGTATTAATAATATCTGCACCTGCACTATCTGCAAATTCTGCGGCCCTTATCCAATAATACTCTTCTACAAGGGACTCAGAGTTAATATCTTCTGAACGTAACAACCAGTACGATGCTTTTGGGGCTGTGCCTACAAGGTTACCTGGCGAAAGGGCTGCCATTGTTGATAAAACATACGATCCGTGATAATCATCATCAAAAACATTGGTATCACGAGATACAAAATCTCGGGTGCCTAACAATCTACCTTGCAATTGCAAACTGTCAAAAACAGGATTGTTTTGAACATTATTAAAACCGTCGTCAATCACTGCAATAATCATACCTTCACCTTTATATCCTGCATTGTGTAAGCATTCTACTTGTAGTTGATGTACTTGATCATAACTATTACCATAATTGTATGAATACGTTTTTGCACTTGATGGCGAATATAATTTTAGGATAGAATCGATGGATGTAGAGGATTTAAAGAAATTTAGCGGTTGAGAAGATTGAACAAAAGTAAATGATTGTACAATGCTTAGTGCAACAGAACTTGTTGTTTGAATAATTACTCCGTTTAGCCATTTAATACGATGCAATACTGTAACATTTGGCACAGAAGCAATTTGATTAACATACGCAGGAGTAACGGGTAAGTCCGTATAATCAATAGGTATGGATTGGTTTATTCTTCTTTGTATGGCTTTATTAGAAAGAAATGCCGAAGGATTTGAAATAGAATAGCCATTATTGTTTTTATTTTTAAAGGCAATAAAGTATTTATCTGTTTGGGAATGTGAAAAAAGATAGAAGGAAATAAAGAATATAATTAGTAGATGTTTTTTCATATCATTGTGAATATTATTTCTTATTCTCAATCTTTTGAAGAATGTTATTTTTTAACTCATTAATCAATTGATTTTTTCTTTCATTGAGGATCATTTTTTTAATTTTTTCTTTTTCATACAGGATGGGTGAATATTCGTCTTTAACTTTGTAATCTTTTATTTTTAGGTAATAATAATAATTACCGTCTCTCCATTCCATTGTTTTGCCTTTGGGAATGTTTTGAACTGAATAATTTTTTAAGAAGGGGGCTTCTTTTACAAGATCATCCCATTTAATCCACAAACTATCTTCTACAAAATAACTACTTGATTTTTCAATTATAAAATTCGTTAGTTTTGACTTGTCTTTTCCTGCGAATAATTTTTTAAATTCATTAATATCTTTTTCATTATCACTAAGTTTGATGTAATAGATTTGAACAATGCTACTCGTTAACTTAAAAGCACTTTTGTGCAATTGATAATAATCAACAATATCTTTATTGAGAATTTGTGTGTCTAAGTTTTCTTGAACATATTTTTTTAAGTAGGCAGAAATGTAATATTGCTTCTTTACATTGGCAATAAGTTGATTTAAATCTTGTTCATCTATGACTACATTGTTTTCTGCTTCTTTGTATAATGCTTGTTGTAATTTCCATTCTCGGATATAATTTGTTGCTAATAATGCACTGTCTTTTTTAAATAAAGCAGAACTCGTAATAGATGCTAATTCTGATGCAGATAAACATTCACGATTAAATTTTGCGATACAATCTTCTTTAGTTGATTTATTTAATCCTGTTTCTTTACAACTCATTAAACATACAAAAACAATAATGGATGCACTTATTATAGATAGTTTCATTTTTTAATGGTTAATTGTGTAAAAATACGACTAATTCACTTTATATTTTATCGCAAAGAACTCAAAGGATTTGCACAAAGTTCACAAAGCACCTTAATACATTTTATGCTGTCCTTAAGGGAAAAATATGGCTTTGGGTATCATTAGGGCTATCAATATTTAGTCCTTGCAGGGATAATCTTAAGCACTAACCATTCGCCATTATTATACGCCTTTTTTACCTACCAATACTTCATCAATCATTCCGTATTCTTTAGATTCTTCGGCAGTCATCCAATAATCCCTATCGGCGTCTTTCCAAATTTTTTCATAAGGTTGGCCAGAATGGAAGGCGATGATTTCGTATAATTCTTTTTTGAGTTTTTGGATTTCACGAGCAGTAATTTCAATATCAGATGCTTGTCCTTCAGCACCTCCAAGGGGTTGATGAATCATTATACGAGAATGTTTGAGAGCGGCTCTTTTACCTTTGGTGCCTGCGCATTGCAATACTGCTCCCATACTTGCTGCAATTCCTGTACACACTGTGGAAATATCTGGCTTTACAAATTGCATTGTATCATAAATACCCAATCCTGCATAAACGGATCCACCGGGGCTATTAATATAAATGGTAATATCTTTTTTTGCATCCACAGATTCTAAAAATAGTAATTGTGCCTCAACGATATTGGCTACTTGGTCATCAATGCCTGTACCTAAAAAAATAATTCTATCCATCATCAAGCGAGAGAAGACATCCATTTGTGCAACATTGAGTTGTCTTTCTTCTATAATGTAGGGGGTCATTGAAGAAAGAAAACGAGATTGATAACGATGTAAAGTTAAGCTGCTTATGCCTCTGTGTTTTATAGCATACTTGTAAAATTCATCTTTTTTGAACATAGATTTAATTTTTGGGACAAACATAACCATTTTTATCTTAATTTTTTTATTAAAATATAGCCGTAAATAAATCATACCATTGAAATAGAGAATTTAGGATATTTTTTGACAACAAATTTATTTGGAAGTACGGCTAATTTTTTAGTAAATTTAGCACAATCACAATGAATATAAATTTATAATGTCTATAATCAAGCACTATCATAAACAAGATTTTTTGGCTCATAAAGATCATTCGGCTTTAAGTCGCTTAATTGACGAACAGTATGCAAAATGTTTAGGCATTGCTTATAGATACTGCAAAAGTGATGAACAAGCAAATGAATTAAGTTCTCAATGTTTTATTACCACATTAAAGAATTTATTAGCAGAAGAAGAACCAGAAGAATTTGATGAAAATACTTTTGTTCGTCAGTTTATTATTTGTATTGTAAAAACAATACTTACTCAAAGAAAGGGGGAACTCATTGCAGATACTACAATTGTTGCTTCTTCAAAGAGAAATGAAGCCAATTTGTTTTCTGATTCTGATTATTACAAAACGCTTTCGCCACAAGATTTTATTCAACACTTACGCAAACTCAATACTGTTCAACAAATCATTTACAATCTTTATTGCATAGATCAATTTACAATTAAAGACATTGCAAATATCATTCAACATCATGAGTTAAGCATTAAAGCCCTTATTGAACGGGCTCGTTTTAATTTAATTTCCTCCATTAAATCAATAGTATAAAATGGCAGAGTTAGATGAAAATAAAAAAATAGAAGAACACATTCGTAGTGTCTTAAAAGATTTTACTGTCTCAGTTACAGAGGATCAAAAAAATTTTCTCTTTCAAAAATATGATCAGATTAAAACGCACCATAAAAACATCCAATTTCATTTACCTGAGATTATAAAAAACAAAACATTGTGGATTATCAGTGGATCGTTTGTGTTAATTATTCTGCTTATTTATATTGTAACTTTATTTTCTTCCCCCAGTAATGATGATCCCCCTACTCAATCTATAAACACATCAGTGGATACAACAAATAATCAATCTATATCTCATCCAATTGATACAACAAAACATACTCCCTCACATAGAGATACAATACCTTCAACTTCAAAAACAAATACTATATCCATCACTACTCCTTCTCAAACTAATATTACATCGCCCACAAACAATAACAAAGAATTAAATAAAACTACTAATGACCAAAATACGGATAACTCAAAAAAATTAGATACTACTACAATCCCCAAAAAATCTAATACTTCCAATGATATTGTTCCAAAAAAGAAAAAGAAAAAAAGAACTCAAGAAAGTAATGTAGAAGATCAAAATCTACCTGTACTAGAACCCAAAACGCCTGAATTAAATACAAAAGAAGAAGAGTGAAATGTGTTTATTTCAACGAATTATATTTATTCATCGCATTCTGTAACCCTTCAAAGACAAAACACAAAATAGCATCGCTGCATAAAGGTAATTTTTCTTGAACTATCTTCCATTCTTCATCTTTCCATTTTCCTAAAACATATTCTACTTGTTTGCCTTTTGGAAAATTATTGCCAATTCCAAAACGCAATCGTGGATATTGAGTTGTTTGCAAACTCTCTTCAATACTTTTTAATCCGTTGTGCCCGCCATTGCTTCCTTTTGGATGCAGTTTAAATTGCCCTAAAGGAAATGCTAATTCATCTACTACCACCAGTATATTTTCAACAGGAAGTTTAAAATAATTTTTCCAATAGAGAACGGCTTTACCACTTAAATTCATATAAGTAGTGGGCTTAATCAAAGTAAGTTGTCGCCCTTTGTACTTTGCTTCTGCTACATCTGCTAATCTATCAGATGAAAATGAAACGTCTAACTTTTGACTTAAATGATCTACAATATCAAAACCGATATTGTGTCGGGTGTGTTTGTATTCTTCTCCTATATTGCCTAATCCAACAATTAAAAACCTTGACATTTTTTTACGAGCAAAATTGTATAAAATAAAAGGAAATTCAAATAGTTGAAGATGAAAAATTTTTCAAACTACTGAACTACTCTTGTAGCGGTAGTTACAGTGGCCATATTAAAAAAACCAACTGCTTTCAGTGGAGCATTAGCAGGAGTTTGTATATTGGTTTTCACATTTTCAAAGGTAGTGGCAAAAAGCCCTTGATTGTTCGTGTTTCTTATAATTTGATTAAACATATTCCAACACTCTTCTGATATAGAATGTATCTCTACTCTGCACGTATCGTATTTTTGAAAATACTCGCCAAATGGCGTAATGGCTTCAGCGATATTCGGTGTAAAAATATAGCCATCGGCTCTAACACTACCACCGCCTCCACCACTTGCTCCATCATAAGCAAGATTAATTTCACTGGTTTTCCTAAAAAATTTTGAATTCTTAAATGATTTAATCCAATAAAAATCAGGAATAGGCCCAACAACATCTCTTCCCCACAAAATACACCTGTATCCTTCTTTCCCTGAAAAACCATTTTTATCATATTTTACTTGAATACTATCAATAATAGCACTGCGTTTTTGTTGTGTAGTGGCTGTGTATTTATATCCTTTGTATGTAACTTCCAATTGATACCAATGATTTACTTTAGCAATGGTATCAGTAGGAGATAATGCATAAGTGTAATAGCCATTAGTTGTGTAATTAAAAGTATATGTTGTATTTGTAGTTATATCTTTTAATAGAACTTGTGCATCAGGAACAACAGTTACAGCAGTACCGTTATCAAAATAGTTTTGAGATAAAGTAATTCTAATTTTTTGATCTTGTCTTAAATTATTTACAAAAGCATCAATTACTAATAATTGTTTGCCCTGATCTAATTTTACTTGAATAGGATCTTCACAAGAAATGAAGGATGTGGCTAAAAAAGTAGTGATAAAATAGATATAAATTTTACTAATGATATTTGTTTTCATAATAAATATTTTTTATGGTTTAAAAATTAAAATTCCAAGTAATAGCAGGTACAATGCTTCCTATTACAGAAAATCTTACGGCTTGTGTTTCATTTGGATTATCAGGATTAGTACGGAAATAAATAGAGTATGCATTCCGACGATTGTAAACATTGTAAATACTAAATACTAATTGATTTTTGAACTTCTTTGTTTTCATAGCATCAATATTCCAAGTAGCACCTATATCCAATCTGTGATAAGGAGTAATGCGGTAGTTATTTCTTTGATTGGTCGTATTGTAGGGAACATTATATCCTTGAAGTTGAAATTTGCTATCAGGAAATGTAGCAGGTGTTCCTGATAAGAACACAAAGGTTAAGGACACACTCCACTTTTTATTGATATCATAAGTATTAACAAAATTAATGAGATGTGTACGATCGTATTTTGATAAAAACCAATCATTATTAGATATGCCTTGTACTTTTCTTTCTGTACGAGACAGCGTATAACTCAACCAACCATTCCATTTTCCTTTTGTTTTTTTAATATACACCTCTACACCATAAGCCCTTCCAATGCCTTGTAAAAATTGGGCTTCCACATATTTATTAATAAGCAAGTCGGCATTATCTACATAATCCAATTGATTTTGTAGATATTTGTAAAACACTTCAATAGATGTTTCATAAGTATTATCTTTAAAATTTCTATAATAACCAATTGTTCCTTGATCTGCTATCAAGGGTTTGACATTATTAGTAGAAGGCGTATAAACATCCAATGGTGTAGTGGCGGCAGTGTTAGATACAATTTGAATATATTGCAACATTCTGTTGTAACTCCACTTGATAGAAGATTGTTGATTGAGAATAAAATTTGCAGAAAACCGTGGCTCAGGATAAAAATAATTTTTAATGGGTGTCCAAAAGTCGTTTATTTTTTCTTCTTTGACCAAAGGTTTTGTAATGCCAGGAATGGTATCTCTGTAGGTGTATTTAGTAGTGTTTCCAAGATAGGTAAAATTGGATAAGCGTATACCGTATTCAATTGTAAATCGGTCATTTATTTTTTGTTCATTTCCTATGTAAGTCGCCAATTCATTAGCATATTTTTTTTCTAAACTTAAATCTGTTTTCTTTCCTTCTGCATCTGTTATTTTTGCTGTTGTTGGATTAAATTGATATATGATGTCCTGTAAACCAAAACGAATGGTATTATTTGAATTGATGTACCAACTCAAATCTGATTTTAATGAGTAATTAACGATATTAGCACGCCATTCAAACTTTTGATTATTTCCAGGTTGAGTAAAAATTATTTTATAATCGTAATTGCTGTAAAATGCAGTGAGATTCATAAATAATCTTGGGTTAAAAATATGATTCCATCTTAATGTTGTAGTGGCATTGCCCCAATCAAAAGTAAATCCTGCACCAAACACATCTCTTCCAAAATAACCGCTTAAAAACACCGTGTTTTTATCGTCAATTCTATAATTCGCTTTGGCGGTTAAATCATAAAAATAAAATTGAGCATCCTTTAAATTCGGTTGTTTTTTTGATAAAAATGGTTTAGCCAAAATATCAATATAACTGCGTCTTCCAGCAATGATAAAAGATGATTTTTCTTTTTGAATAGGTCCTTCTATTGAAAAACGAGAAAATATAGTGCCTATACCTCCATTGCCTTCAAATTTTTTGTTATTACCTTCTTTCAATCGCACATCTAATACCGAAGATGCACGTCCGCCGTACTGTGCAGGAATACCGCCTTTATACAATTTCAAATCTTTTACAGCATCAGGATTAAACACTGAAAAAAATCCAAACAAATGTGATGAGTTAAATACTGGTGCATCATCTAAAAGGATCAAATTTTGATCTACATTACCGCCTCGCACATTGAATCCCGATGCACCTTCGCCTACCGATGTTACACCAGGCAAGAGTTGCACAGCCCTTACTACATCTACTTCGCCCAATAATGCAGGAATTTTCTCAACTTGCTTAATGTCCAATTTAGCCGTACTCATCTCTATGCTCTTGATGTTCTTATCTTCCGATTCTGCAGATACTTCTATTTCTTCTAATTGATTTTCACTTTCTTCTAATTCTATGTTTAAGGTGATATTTTCCTTTAAGTCAATTGTTTTTTCCCAATTTTTATATCCTAAATAAGTAACGATTATTTGATGTGTACCTGCGGGCAAAGTCAAAGAATAAAAACCGTATTCATTGGTGCTAATACCAATATTCGTGCCTTTTTTACTGACAATTGCACCAATTAAGACCTCACCATTTTTCTTGTCTTTAACATAGCCCTTAATTGTAAATTTTTGTTGAGCTACCGCGGACTTGAAAATCACTAAACTTATCAATAAATAAAAATATCTTTTGAACATATAATTTTTGGGCGGCAAAACTATGGAAACTTTTTTTGTTTTAATAGTTTCCTGCTTACTTTTTAAGAAAATTTAAAACATTTTTAATGCTGTAAGTATTCAAACACATTTCTTTTGTTAATCCGGCTTTTTGAGCCACCATCACGCCATAGCGAGTATCATAAATGGCTGTTTTTTCGTGGGCATCAGGATTAATGGCAATTTTCACTTCTTTTTTCATACAATATTGTAACCATCTCCAGTCAATATCCAAACGATAAGTATTAGCGTTTAATTCTATAATAACATTATTTGCCGCACAAGCGTCTATCACTTTTTTATGGTTTATAGGATAACCTTTTCTAATAAGCAGCAATCTTCCTGTTAAATGTCCAAGAATATGAGTATGTGGATTTTCAATGGCTTTAATAATTCGTTTGGTGGCTTCTTCTTCACTCATTTCAAAATGATTGTGAATAGACGCAACAACTATATCTAAATGTTTCAATACATCTGAACTATAATCTAAAGAACCGTCTTTTAATATGTCGCTTTCTATTCCTTTGAGAATTTTAAAGTTGGAATGTTTTTCATTGTAACGATTAATTTCTTCTATTTGTTGAAACAATCTTTCTTCAGACAAGCCATTAGCGTATTTTGCAGATTGAGAATGGTCGCATATAGCAAGGTATTCAAAGCCCTGTGTTCTTACAAAATCGGCTAATTCTGAAACCGTATTTAGTCCATCGCTGTAATTTGTATGACAATGCAATATCCCTTTTATATCTTCAAATTGAAGTAAATATGCATTGTTGAAGATAGGTTTTTGAACTTCATAATGCTCTTCATTACTTTCTCTTTGAAATGCAGGAATGGGCTGAATACCAAGGGTTTCAAATATCTCTTCTTCGGATGTATAATCTTTTTTCTTTAATAAATGAAAATCAATTTGATTAAGATACTCTTTACTTCCCGTTGTTTGAAAGAGTGTGTAATAATATCTTTCTTTACTCACTTGATGAATAATTACAGGTATTTCGGACAAACTTTGAATTTGTTCTTGCAATTCATCATCCATTTTATGAGTAGTTATCCATTCTAATTTACTAATCACTTCACATTGTCTTCTTAATTCACCTGTAATTTCTGCTTTTACATTGTGTTGATGAAAAATTTTTTCAATTTGTTTGGCAATAGATAAGGCCAAACCTAATTGATATTTATTTTTATTTTGAATATAAAATTCTGCATTTTCAAGGATAGTTTGTTGTGTTTTAGTGCCAAATCCTTTGATATTTGCGAGTTTATTTTGTTTGCACGCGGTTATCAAATCATCTACATTTTCTATATTTAATTCTTTCCAAAGGCGATACACTTTAGATGGCCCTAATCCACGGATATTAAGCATTTCAATTACTGATGTGGGGGTTGTTTTTTCATATTCCTCTAACTCTTTAATTTTTCCATTACTTAAAATTTCTTTTATTTTTTCTAAAATGTTTTTCCCAATGCCTTTGATTTCTGCCAGTTGATGATAATTTTGAAGTGTTATATCTTGATGTAGTTTTTCAATAATAGAAGCCGCATTGGCTATGGCTTTTATCTTAAAGACATTCTCTTGATGCAATTCCATCATTTTAGCCAAAAGATGGAACTGTTCTGCAATTAATAAATTATTCATATTGAAAAATTATTGGATAAAAAGTTATTTAGGTCTTGCAATTTTAATTTTACATTTTCTACTCTGAATATGTTCTCAAAATCAAAGATGCTATTTCAAAATCAATGGGATATGTGATTTTTATATTGTTTTTATCTCCTGCACAAAGATGAATTGGTATTCCAAAACTTTCTAAAACATTGGCTTCATCTGTAAATAAATCTTTGTAGGGTTGTTGAAATGCTTTGTAAATCGTGTCAAACATTGCACATTGTGGGGTTTGCACCACCACAAACTGACTTCTATCTGCCATTGTATTGCCGTTGGGGGTTATTTGCCGAATGCTTTCATACATTGATATCGCAGGAATAGCATTAGAATGTTTTTGGGCTTCATTCAAACAATTTTGAACCAAACGACTTGTTATGCAAGGTCTTGCTGCATCGTGAACCGCTACAATACCTGAAAACTTCAACTGATTCAAAAAGTCCAAACCATTTTTTACAGAATGAAATCTTGTTTTTCCCCCTTCAATTACAGAGATATTAGAAGAACTTGGAAAGTATTTTTGAATAAGTATATTACAATACTCAATGTAATCTTTATGACAAGCAATAACGATTAAAGCATCTGGATGAATCTTTGAAAATATCTCCAATGAATAAATAATGATGGGCTTCTGATGAATTTCCACAAATTGTTTAGGAATGTTTTTTTGTGTTCGTTCGCCTACACCTCCTGCTACTACTACAAAAGCATATTTAGACATAATTAGCGAATTATATTGACGTGTCCTTTGTATGAACCTTTGTCTGTGCCTGTATCTAACACATAGAAATAAGTTCCTGTGGGTACTTGCTCTCCATTTATTGTTCCGTCCCAATCGTTTTGATAACCTCTTTTGAAAAAGATTTTTTGTCCATAACGATTATAAATAGTTAATGTATTATCGGGATATTGTTCAAGATTGGCAATATAAAACACATCGTTTATGCCATCATTATTGGGCGTAAAGGTATTGTAAAATATAAGTTCATCATTGGGCAATACACGAATAATCACTGTGTTTGATGCTATGCATCCCGAAGGATAAACAGAACTTACGGTATAAATAATAGTAGAAGGAGGGGCAGCATCAGGATTTTGTGTTTGTCCATACGGAATGGTTAAAAAATAACGAGGTTTCCAAATATAGTTCCCATTTCCTCCACTTACGTGAAGTCGCACTACTTCGCCCTTTTTAATTGTAGTATCTTGTGGTTGAACATTTAAGGGTGCAAAGCCAATGTTGATATTGATAAGGTCAATAAATGAACACGTGCCGTCGGTAACAGTGAATGTGTAAGTAATGCCTGTTGTAGAAGTATCGGGATAAGCATTAGGATTAGGAGAATAGGCATTATCTAAATAGGTAGTAGGCATCCAAGTAAAAGAGCAAGTGGCACAAGTAGAATTATTGGTTGAACCTAATGTTACTACCGAATAAGTGCCTTTACAAATAAACACATCATTTCCTGCTGTATAAGAATCAATATCGCTTTTAGTAATGAAGATGGTATCTTTACAAGTTTCGCCTGTTTTGTCTTTTACGATAAGCACATAAAAAGGACTTTGATAAGAGGATAAAATAGGATTAGGAATCGTGTCATTGTTTAATCCTGCTGAGGGAGTCCAAGAATACGAATAAGGCGCAACTCCCCCACTTACTACGGGATTTCCACCTAACTGATAAGTAGATTGTGGACAAAAAGTAAAATCATTTCCCGCATTACAATTAAGTTGCGAATATGCTTGATGAACATTTATCAATAAAAAGGTAAATAATAAAAAACGCATAATAGAATAATGAGCCCAAATTTAGTAAATAAATCTATGATAAAATAAAGGGCAAAAATTTATTGAAGTGGATGATAAAAAATAGAATGATTGATTTTTGAAGGTATTACAAACAATACAATAACTTCCTACACTTCTGCCCATTTGAATCTATCGGCAGGAGAGAATTGCCAAGGGGCACCGTTATTTTCAACATTAGATAACATTGTATTGATAGATGACGGGGCTTTACTTTGTTCTAATATCAAATTATAGCGTAATTCCATAATAATAGCCAATGGGTTGATATTGACAGGGCATTCTTCGGCACAAGCATTACAGGTGTTACAAGCCCATATTTCTTCTTCTGAGATATAAGAAAAAAGATTTTTTCCATCGTCTACAAATTTTCCATTGGCATCGATATTACGACCTACTTCTTCTAATCGGTCTCTTACACTCATCATTATTTTTCGGGGAGAAAGTTTTTTGCCTGTAGTATTTTGTGGGCATACAGATGTACATCTTCCGCATTCAGTACAAGTATATGCTTCCAACAATTGTTTCCAAGTCAAATCAAATACATCTTTGGCACCAAAAGTAACTTCTGCATTAGGGTCTGTTGTAGGTGTATAAGAAGGGTCAAAGTTAGGAATAACAACATCACTTACTTCTTTGAGAATTTTAAATTGTCCTAAAGGTTTATTAGGTTCATAAAAATAAGTATTTGGAAAGGCAAGTATAATATGTAAATGTTTTGAAATAGGTAAATAATTTAAGAACACTAAAATACCAATAATGTGTAGCCACCAAAAGGTTCTTTCAATGATAATTAAAGAAGCAGTGGGTAAATTTTGTAACAAAGGAATAAATAAAGAAGAAACAGGGAAACTGCCTGCTTGCACATAATGTTCAATATGTCTTTCTTGTAAAATTTTATCTGAAGCATTGGAAAGCATTAAAGCGGTCATTAAAATCATTTCCATTATGAGAATAAAATTAGCATCTTTGAATGGAAATCCTTTTAAGTCAGGATGATGAAAGCGAGGAAGTTTTAAAACATTTCTTCGCATCCAAAAAATAACTACACTGATAAATACTAAGGAAGCAAGTATTTCAAAAAAGCCAATCAAAAAGTTGTAAAATCCACCAAACACTGCAAACATTCTATGCGTCCCAAAAATCCCATCTAAAATAATTTCTAATACTTCAATGTTTATTAAAACAAAACCTACATACACAAAGATATGTAATATCCCTGCAATAGGACGACTTACCATTTTGCTTTGTCCTAATGCTACTCGAAGCATATTATTCCAACGTTCTTCTGGTGTAGATTGAAAAGTTACATCTTTACCTAATAAGATATTACGACGAATTTTTTTTGCATTGTATACAAAGAAAGCAATGGCTGCTAATAAAATCAATATAAAAATAATACTGCTCATAGATTAATTTTTGATTTTTTCTTTTTTGCCAAAAAGAGAAAAATGAACATATCTTTTTGGATGTTGTTTTAAATCGGCTAATAATTGTTCTAAATTGGCTAATGACTTATTTAAGTTGTTATACACAGAGTCGTTTTTGGCTAATTTTCCAAGAGTTCCTTTTCCTTCATTAATGTTAGCAAGAAGTAGTTTTGTTTCTGCGAGTGTTTTATCTAAGTCCTTAATGGTGTTTTTTAATGGGGCATTGGCTAAACTATCTGAGAGTTGGTTCAGATTTTTTGTAATAGCAGGGAGATTTTTGTCCAATGTAGCAAGAATAGAATTAAGTTTATTGATGATTTGAGAAATTTTTTCTGCATCTTTTTCAATAGTTTGTGCAGTGTGTTCTAAACTTAAGATGGCTTTGCGTGTACTTTCTAATGAAGCAATGATGTTTTGCCGAGAAGATTTGTTCAAGACATAAGTAACAATAGTAGCCACACTATCAATAGAACCAATAAGGTTTTCAATTTTTGCTTGAAGCGGGGCTATTCGTTTATCAACTACTTCTTTGATGCCTTGTTCTGCTTCAGATTGGAGTGTATCGTTGTCTGCGACTATTTCAGGGCTATTACCATAAGTAATTTCAATGGCTTTTGAACCTAATAAATCAGTGCTAATCACACGAGCAACTGAATTTTTTGGGATTTCTACTTTTTCAGTAATCAGCATTTTTACTAAAACTTCGTATTTCCCGTGTCTTTTGATTAGAGATATTTTATTAACAGTGCCAATTTTATAGCCATTGACCAAAACAGGATTGGCTTCAATTAAATTATCTAATCGGGGATAGGTAGCGTACAACACCGTTTTTTTAGAAAACATATCAATGCCTTTGAGGAACTTAATTCCCCAATAAAGACAAGCGATAGCAAAGATAACAACGATGGCAATAGTATATTCTTTTTTGAAATTAATTGTCATTTTGAAAAAATTAAAAATGGGAGGACAAAAGTAGTAAAAAAAATAGTGCGAATAATATTTTGTTGAATAAAGGGTATATGCAAAAACAACAATGCGTTAATTTTGAATGAAGGATATTTTTTGCAGGGTATTTATAATGGTTTAAAACAAAAATCCCCAAACATTTTGCTTGGGGATTGCTGATAATATTTATTCACTATCAAAATTAATTTGCAGCAGTGGGTTGAACAAAAACAACTCTTTTGCCTTTTCTAACTTTGAAACCAACGACACCATCTACTAATGCAAAAATAGTATGGTCTTTGCCAATACCTACATTTTCACCTGGATGATATTTTGTTCCTCTTTGGCGAATGATGATATTTCCTGCTTTGCAAACTTGTCCGCCAAATAATTTAACTCCCAAACGCTTGCTATGAGAGTCCCTACCATTTTTTACACTACCTTCACCTTTCTTATGAGCCATAGTTTTTTATTTTTATAGTTAATGATGTTTTTTTATGTTTAAACTTCAATTTTTTCAATTTGAATATAAGAGAGATATTGACGATGTCCATTTAATTTTTGGTATCCTTTTCTTCTTTTCTTTTTGAACACCAATACTTTATCTCCTTTTAAGTGCTTTAATACTTTGGCACTTACATTTCCATTAATAGTGGGGGCACCTACTTTTACATCACCATTATTATCTACTAATAAAATTTTATTGAACGAAATAGATTCGCCCTCATTAGCTTTTAAGCGGTGTGTATAAATTTTTTGGCCTTCTTCTACTTTGAATTGCTGTCCTGCTATTTCTACAATTGCGTACATAAATTTTTATTTTAAGGGGGGCAATATTACAAAATAATCTGTTCACCAAAAAATTTTTTTGCAAAGAAATTTCTTCCCCCCCGCAATTATTAAAGCGTAATTTTTAATCCATCATAGGCGAGAAATACATTTTGTGGGAGTTCTTTGCTCACTTCTTTATAGGTCCCCAACTGATGAGAAATATGGGTAAGATAGGCCTTTTTAGGTTGTAATTCTTGAATAATATCCAGTGCTTCTTGTAGTGTAAAATGGGAAATGTGTTTTTCTCTACGAAGGGCATTTATAATAAGTACATCTAAGTTTTTAAGTTTATTTTTTTCTGGTGGGGAAATATAATTAGCATCTGTAATATAGGCCAATCGTTGATTAAAGATAAATCCTAATACGGGTAATTTGTAATGCAATAATTCAACGGGCTGAATATGAATATCTTGAATGTAAAATGCCTGATTATCTATAAGATGTATGTCTATTTCAGGAATGCCGGGATATTTTTCATCATTAAAAATATAATAAAATTCTCTTTGAAGAGCGTTGATAACTCTTTTGGTAGCATATACAGGCATTTTTTTCTTCAAAATAAAGTTATAAGCCCGCACATCGTCTAATCCTGCAATATGGTCTTTGTGTTCGTGTGTAAATAGCACTGCATCTAATACTTTCACATTTTCTCTTAACATTTGCTGTCTAAAATCGGGTCCTGTATCAACGACTAATGTAGTTTGTGATGTTCGTACTAACACAGAACTTCTTAATCTTTTGTCTTTTGAATCTTGCGATGTACACACATTACAATCGCACGCAATAAGTGGTACGCCTTGTGATGTTCCTGTGCCTAAAAAAATCAACTCCAGCATTTGTAAATTTTGAGCACAAATGTATTATTCCTAATGGGGAGTTACAAATTTTGAAATATCTTGAAAGAAAGTAAGATTAAAATTCATCTATGTATTGGGTAAATTTTTTATACTTGTAACTGCTCTTATGTGTTTTACTACAAAGAACTTATTACGCTTAAACAACTTTATTTAAATCGTTTTTGATTTTGTTTTAATAATAATTGGTATTCAAAAGCATCTTCGTCCCATCCTTCATTTTGTGCTGTAGCGTGAATGAATTTTTCGGATGCTTGCAATGTATTTTGTTGATGTAATTCATTCAAAAATTTTTCCATTAGCGAGGCATTGTTTTTAAACAATTTTCTTTGAATACGAAATTTATCGTTGATGGTAAAAGTGATTTTATTTAGTATTTCTTTGGAAGATTCCTTTTGAGACACATTCTCTTTGGCAATCATTTCTACAACTTCTGGTAGTTCTGACTTTAGGGTATCTTCATTGGTGGTATAAATAGACAATACTTTTTCTGATATTTCTTCTTCAATGATTCGTTTATATTCTGTGGAAGATTCAGCAGATTTTGCCTCATCAGAAGTAGGTTCAGAAGTTTTTTCTGTATTTAAATTAGTTATGGTATTAGATTGATTAGTAATCGTAGATATTTTTTCATCACTTAAAGGTGTGCTTGATAAAGAAGGAGATGATGTTGCTGTAACATCATTAGTAATGCTTTTGTGCATTATTTTTATTTGAATATCATCGGTAGAAGAATGATGGGCTTGTAGTTTAGTATTAATGTCTTTTTGAATTTGAATATCTACTAACAACTTAATAATTTCATTCTTTAAGACCTCTAAATCTTCATTGGATAAGCGTTCCAATGGAATGTCTTTTAATATTTTTAATACTTGATGAATGTCGTTCATTTTTTTGAACAAAGTTACATATATTTTTAGTTTTAATCAAAAATGCTTCACTATCTTTGCCGCCCAAAAAGAAAAAGAAATGATTACAACTGATGTTGCCATTATTGGAGCGGGTCCTGTAGGCCTTTTTGCCGTATTTGAATGTGGTTTATTAAAGATGCGTTGTCATCTTATTGATTATTTACCTCAACCTGGAGGCCAACTTTCGGAGATTTATCCTAAAAAACCTATTTATGATATTCCGGGCTATCCTATGGTTTTAGCACAAGACCTTATTGATAATTTAATGAAACAAATAGAACCTTTTAAGCCCACATTTACATTGGGGGAAAGAGTAGAAAAATTAACCAAAGTAGAAGAAAGACATTTTATTTTAGAAACTAATATGGGGACACAAATACAAAGCAAAGTTGTTGTAATAGCAGGAGGGCTTGGAGTATTTGAGCCCCGAAAGCCAGAAATATCTAATATCGCTGATTTTGAAAATGGTAAAGGTGTTGAGTATATTATTCCTAAACCTGAAATCTATAAAGATAAACGAGTAGTAATAGCAGGAGGAGGTGACAGTGCTCTTGACTGGACAATTTATCTATCGAATATCGCCAAAGAACTTACATTAATTCACAGAAGTGAAAATTTTAGAGGTGCCCCTGACAGTGTAGCCAAAGTAACAAAGAGAGTAAAAGAAGGCAGAATTAATATGATTCTAAACGCTCAAGTTACTGAATTGCACGGCAATGGGAAGTTAGAAAAAGTAGTTGTTACCAATGTGAAAACAAATGAAAAGACGACCATTGATACAGATTATTTTGTGCCCTTGTTTGGTTTATCACCCAAACTTGGACCTATTGAAAATTGGGGATTAGAAATTGAAAAAAATGCTATAAAAGTAAATGTAGAAGATTATTCCACCAATATCCCAGGCGTTTATGCTATTGGAGATATTAATACATACACGAATAAACTCAAATTAATTCTTTGTGGTTTTCACGAAGCAGCACTGATGAGCCATAGTGCTTATAAATATATTAATCCTGGTATTAAATATACAATGAAATACACAACTGTAAATGGTGTGCCAAGTTTTTAAGTTGCTTTACAAATTTGCTTAAACTTTATTTTGAGCCAGTGATTAGGATTTTTGTGTTTTAAGTACAAATTGACTTTGTGAAAGACATGTAAGTGTTTTTGTTATATACTATTTCCAAATGGATATGGTCCATTTTTAAATATCAATATCTATAAACTTTGTAACATCTCAAAAAGAATTGAAACACACATAACTCATTCCTTTCAATACTAAATTTCCGTATTTTTAGCACAAAGTTTTTTGAGTGAAGTATTTTCAAACATATCTGTTTTTTGTTCTAATTGTTCTATTTTATTCTTGTCAAAATACACAACAACACTCGCAAGAAAATTCAAAAACCACATCTATCAATTCTTATCTTAATCACGGCGATTCTGCTAAATATGTAGGTAAGCAAACTTGTATGCTTTGTCATCAAGATATTTACAAGCATTTTGTTCAAACAGGAATGGGAAAATCTTGGAAATATGCTACCAAACAGTTATCATCTGCTCACTTTGACCATTCCTATGTGTATGATAAATACAATGATTTTCATTACACAGCATTTTTGAAAAACGATTCTATTTATATTAAAGAATATCGTCTTGATAAAACAGATACTATCTTTATGATGGTGAAAAAGGTTGATTTTATTGTTGGTTCAGGACAACATACCAATTCGCATTTGTATAGCATTAATGGATATTTATACCAAGCCCCACTGACCTTTTATACTCAAAAGAAAATATGGGACTTACCACCTGGATTTGAAGATGGACACAATACTCGTTTTTTTAGAAAAATTGGATTAGAATGTATCACTTGTCATAATGCATATCCTAATTTTGTGAGTGGTTCAGAAAATAAATATACATTTATTCCAACGGGCATAGATTGTGAACGTTGCCATGGACCAGGCAGTATTCACGTTAATAAAATTCGTCGTGGAGAAATTACAGATACTTCAAAATATATTGATTATTCTATTGTCAATCCTGCAAAATTGCCGATTGATAGGCAATTTGACATTTGTATGCGTTGTCATTTGCAAGGCAATGCAGTATTGGTAAATAATGCGAGTTTCTTTGATTTTAAGCCCGGAATGGTATTAAGTCAATATCTACAAGTATTCTTACCAAGATATACAGATTCTAAAGATCATTTTATTATGGCGTCGCATGCAGACAGATTAAAGCAAAGTCAATGTTTTATTCAATCTTTAAAAAAAGCATCTACACAAACTACTTTGAAGCCGTACAAAAATGCTCTTACCTGTGTAACATGTCATAATCCACATATTTCTGTTACACAAACAAAAACAGAAAAATTTATTTCTACTTGTTTGAATTGCCACCAATCACAAGGAACAAATAGCAAGTTTTGTACCCAAAAAAAAATCATCATTGCTGCACAAAAAAAAGATTGGGCAAAAGCCAATTGCATATCTTGTCATATGCCTATTTCAGGTTCAAAGGACATTCCACACGTTACCATTCACGATCATTTCATTCGTGTGCCTGATAAACAAAAGAAAGAATCTGTTTTACCACATCAATTTTTAGGATTAGTATGTATCAACGACTCACATCCTTCTATTGAAACAAGGGCAAAAGCATACATCTATCAATTTGAAAAATTTGATCCTTTTCCTTATTATTTGGATAGTGCAGAAAAGATATTAAATATCAAAAATCAACAAGATATCCAAAGATATTTTCATACGTACATTCACTTATTATTTTTGAAACAAGATATAAGAAAAATAGATAAAATAGTTCAACAAGAAGGAATTCTTAAACTTTTGAAACAACTATCACACAAGGACTTAAATAATACAGATGCGTGGACATCTTACAGAATAGGAGAAGCAGAATATAATTTAGGGAAAATAAAGGAAGCGGAAATGTTTTTTGAAAATGCAGTTCAATTAGCCCCTTATGTATTAGAATTTGTCAATAAATTAGCCGTTGATCAAATGCAGAATCAAAAGATTTTATCAGCATATAAAAATTGGTTATGGATCATTAAAGAAAATCCGATGTTTATTCAAGCATATTCCAATTTAGGATTTTTGAAATTACAACAAAATCAAATGGACAGTGCTTATTATTATTTGAAACTTGGATTACAAATACATCCTGACAATGAAATGTTGTTAAGTAATTTAATTGCATACTATTTCAAATCATCACAATTTGACAAAGCCAAGCAAACGGCTCAACACCTCTTGAAAAAACATCCTGATAACGTATCTGCAAAACAAGTTTTAAATTATTTGAAATAAATGGCAAAAAAACATTCACTCACAAAATGGTTGATAGGAATTATTGGTATAGTGCTGATACTTATTGGTTTTTACATCTATAAAATTTGGCAATCCAAACCATCTATAAACAAGTATATGTTTGTATATGTATATCCATCAATGAATATTCAACAATTAGCCGATACTTTATTAAGCAAAAAAATTATTCCAAACAAATTAGCATTTACAATTATTGCAAAGGAAATCGGGATCAAACAATTAAAGCCAGGTAAATATCGCATTACTCAAAAAATGACATTGCCTTCTATTGTTCGTTTATTCAAACAACAAAGAGATGAAAAAGTGCGTATTAATATTCACGCTCGGATATTTTATTATGAAGATTTAATCAACGCATTGGATAACAAACTGTATATTCAAAGAAAAGATATAGAGACAGCATTGCTGAATCATCCAAGAATTAAAGGCAAACAATGGATGAATGTCTTGTTTATTAAATCGTATGAAGTAAATTGGGCAATATCTGCTAATGATTTATTAGACAGCATTGAACATTATTATCATAAAGTTTGGAATAATGAACGATTGAAATTATTAAAGAGAACAAATTTAAATCAAGAAGAAGCAATGATATTAGCATCTATTGTTCAACACGAGAGTTCTATTTATTCAGAACAAAGAAAAATAGCAGGTGTTTATTTAAATCGTTTGAAGATACAAATGCCCCTGCAAGCAGACCCAACATTAAAATACATTCATCACAAAATGGATGCAAATAGAGTGTATAATCAAGATAAACTTATTGATTCGCCCTACAATACATATAAGTATAAAGGATTACCACCAACAACGTTAGGATCTGTAAGCATTCAAGCCCTTGATGCAGTTTTAAATTTTGAATCGCACGATTATCTTTACTTTTGTGCAAAGCCCGAATTGAATGGTTATTCCAATTATTCAAAAAATTTTCAAGAACACTTAAAATACGCCCGACAATATCAACAACAACTCAATCAACTGAATATCAAATAATGCAACATTATACACAAAAACAAACCTTCAAATGGATATTAGCCAGTGTTGCTATTGTGATTATGGCATTGTCTTTGTATTTTTCTAATCAATTGGTCAAAAGTATTTCCATAGATGAAAGAAATAAAATTCAACTATGGGCAAAAGCCGTAGAAAAAAGAGCCCGATTGGTTAAGATTACATCTGAACTCTTTGATGCACTCAAAGAAGAAGAACGAAAAAAAGCAGAACTCTATGCACAAGCCACACAACAACTTATTAAAGCCGCCCCCGAAGATATTCCTTTTATTTTAGAAGTACTTAAAAACAACACCACTGTTCCTGTTATTCTAACAGATGAAAAAGGCAACATTACTGCTTATCGCAATATTGATTCTACACTAATGCAACATTCATCTTCTGCAGATAGTATTTTACAATTAATGAAAAAAGCCAATCCACCGCTTGTCATCAAACTGTATGGGGCTAAAAAAAACTATTTGTATTACAAAGATAGCCGCCTGTTGGAAAGTATTCATTTAGTATTTGATAGCATTATACATTCCTTCATCAATGATGTAGTTACAAATTCTTTGAATGTTCCTGTATTGTATGTCAATGAAGATAAAACAAAAATTATTGCAGTAGGAAATATTGATACAAATAAAATCAACACTACAGAAAAATTACAGCAACAAATACAATTTTTATCCTCACAAAATAAGCCCGTAGAAGTGGATTTAGGTAATAATCAAAAAGGATATATTTATTATGCCGAATCGCCTATTATCACAAAGTTACGCTACTATCCGTATATTCAATGGATAATCATTTCTGCTTTTGTATTGTTTTCTTATATTTTATTTAGTTGGGCAAGGAGAACCGAACAAGAGATGATATGGGTAGGATTGAGCAAAGAAACGGCTCATCAACTCGGCACACCTATTTCTGCACTTTCTGCGTGGCTGGATGTATTAAAATCAGAACATCCTGAAAGTGCGGTATTAGAAGAAATTGAAAAAGATATTCAACGATTAAATGTTATTTCAGAACGATTTTCAAAAATTGGATCTACACCTGAATTGACTAAGGGAAACATTCATCTGATTATTGAAAATATCATTGCATACTTGCAATCGCGTTTATCAAAAAATATCGTTATACAATTTATTCCTTATCAAGAAGACCTCTATGCGTATGTTTCAAAAACCTTGATAGAATGGGTATTGGAGAATTTGATTAAAAATGCTGTAGATGCAATGGATGGCAAAGGACTCATTCTTGTAAAAACAGGAGTGCTTCAAAATGGCTATGTGTATATTGATGTTATTGATGAAGGAAAAGGAATACCAAAGCATTTGTTCAAAACCATTTTCAAGCCCGGTTATACAACCAAAAAAAGAGGATGGGGCTTGGGGCTTTCACTCAGCAAGCGTATCATTGAAGATTATCACAAAGGAAAAATTTTTGTGCACTACAGCGAAGCAGGTAAAGGCACTTGTATTCGTATAGTATTAAGACAAAAGAAGAGGTGATTATAAGAAGATATTAGATAAGTGTTGAATTTTTTCACTTCAAATAATCACAAAATTTAAAACACACATAACATTTTTATTATCACTTAAACGACGATTTGTTGCTAAAATAATTCTTATTAACAGGATGAGTAGATATTTTGTAACGCAATACTTTACAACCTCCGCTTTCACAAATAGGTAAATAAATATAATTGGGGCTTACAAATAATACATAATCCCACAATGACTTATCAAAGTATTTTTTAATCTCTTTGAAATACGCGGTTACTTTTTGACTATCTATTAAATTCATTTCTGTATCATAAAGATTTATGTACCAATCATTATTAAGTTTATATAAAAAGTAAATGATGCGTTTATTTAATAGATATCCCTGTGCTAAAACATAAAATGGGATGTATTCTTTGCTTGTATTATCGTAGTTCCAATGTGTTGAACTTACAAATTGATAATTCAGTGGTTGATTCGTAATTTTCAAAATAGGTTTTTCTTGCTTTATAGAATATATTTCAGGAAAAATAGGAAAATAAGAATAAATGTCTTGATTTGTTCCAAAAAATGCAGGACCGTCTATTATGTAAGGATAACACTTTCCAAAATCTCGTGAAAAGATGGGTTTTTCTTTTTTGTAAAAATTCAAAACATTATTTTCTCTTTTAAAGGAATGAATGAATTGCAATGTTTTGTTTCTTTGAAAAATTTGCTCATAGGTCTTATCTTCTTTTTCATTGTAAGAATATACATATAAATAATATAAACTATCGGTTTTAAAAAAACGATTTGTATAAAGTATAAAGTTATTTGATGTGTAATTGTTTTCTTCAATATCGTTAATTAATATTGTATCTTTAATAGTTAGAGATGTGTCAGTTATAAGCCAAAGTCCATAATAATTTTGAATGATACTACCAGGTGGAAGTTTTAAAGTTTTATTCTTAAATTCACCGGGGACATATACTGTATCTTTTGCAATTATTGGTATCATTGGTGTACATTGCAAATAAATTTTATTTTCAGAAATAACTTGTACTTCTACCACACGAAAGGGTGTTCTTCTAATTCTTTCTAACTCTTTTATAGCATCTTCTGAAATTTCAATTGTGTTGCCAAAGTATTTTTTAAACAGGTTTACATAATCAAAACCATTTAAATTAAATTTCTTGTATATTTTTCCATTTAAAAGATTGACCAATCTTACTCTTTCTTCTGATTTTCCAATATCTGCAAGTTCAATACCAAGCGTATCGTTGATTGGATAATAAAAACTACCATTACTATGATAACCACTTTCATCTTCTATAAATACTGACTTTTCAAGTTCTCCAATCTTAATTATTTCATAAGGAAGAGATGTTTTTGGCACTCTTTCATATTTTCCATCACAAAAAAATATCCTTTTGCCTTTATGAAAATAATGAATTTCAGAATTTGGATATGTTCCTAACAAATCATAAAGAGAATCTGACACAAATACTCTATGATAGGCATTTGTATCAATGTAATAATTCTCTTTTAAGTATTTATAAAAGTTCTTTTTTCCAATACCGCCATTATCTTTCCAAATGTAAAAAATATATGGACATAATTGGTACTGTTTAATTTCTTCTATTCTTTTTATCATTGCAGGGGCGTTAGTAAAAACTTCAATATTTGTATATCCTTGAACAACAAAGAAAGAGGGGGGCAATTCACCACCATTGTATTTTTTCAATAAACTCAAAAATTGCTTTTCATTAAAAAGTTTTG
>JAOAIP010000008.1 GCA_026414605.1 Bacteroidia bacterium | reverse complement strand
TTTTTTTAATTGTAAATTGTTTGAAGAAAATATGTACATCTTGCTTCCTGAAAGAATTCTGCCAAGTGCGTCTACATTGCTGCCTTCGTATAATAATATGTCTTCTATTCCGTCTGCATCAAAATCTAAAAACTCATTTGTCCTTGAATTACTTTTGTTTATATTAAAAAAGTATAAGGGGTTTGTGTTACTTATATTATTACTTAAAACATTACTAAATGTACCGTTTTTATTATTGAGCTTTATTGTCAATTGTCCGGAATAAGTGTTAAATTCTAATAAATCATCATATGAATCATGATTGTAATCTATGGATAGATGATTTACAGGATAGTTATTTGCTAATGATATAGCATTAGCTGCTCCATTAAACCCATGATTATCCCATACAAATTTAATTGAATTCAAGAACTCTACGTTTATTCTTCGCTCTGTAATTTCTACTAATTGGCTATTATTAAAAAGATTAAGTTGATATTTAAGATCATATCTTCGTTGAATAATATTATTAAATGTGATTTGTATCTCCGTCAATAATACACTATTTAAAATTTTTATTCCGGCAACATAATTAGGAATAATGTCACTTCGTTTGTTGTATAAAAATTTAATTTTATTGTAAGGGGTTAAACCTGCATTGACATTGCCCGTGTATTCAATGTAATCAGGGCGGTATTCAATAGTATTGTTATTATTTATTTCTGTGTAATGTATCGTGTAATAATTACCCAACCTGTCTTCTACTTTATTTAATAACCATGTAAATGCTTCTGAACTATTTCCTGCTTCAATATAAGAATCTGCCGTATTTCCATATTCCATTCTAATTCCTTCCTTTGTCTCAACCAAAAAATATAATTTCCCTGTAACAGAAGATACATAAGAATGAATAACCGAAAAACTTTCTTGTTCCGTGCCATAAAGCGTTCCGTTTCCTCCGTTTGTTCCTATTAATGGAAATAATCTCGCACCATCCAATACAAAAACATCGGTATTATTAAAATTAATACCCCCGATTTGTCCATCGTAATAAATACTTTTACTTCCTCTTGTAATAGATGAAAGACCACTGATTTGCCAGCCCATTCCTAATAAACCATCTCCTGCATAACTATTATACACAATAGATAACGATGGCATTAAACCTGCCGTGCCAGGCGGTAATTGAACCGGAACCTGATAAACCGCTGCTCCGGTTTCATTCACAGCAAAACCGGCCGATATGTTTCCCACTTCTGCTGCAGTATTTACTGGCGGTATATTAGTATTATTGAAACCACCTACATAATCCACTTGACACATCGCATTGGGATCTACATAAGTCCTCATAGATTG
>JAOAIP010000067.1 GCA_026414605.1 Bacteroidia bacterium | reverse complement strand
CCCCTTTTATTCCCCCTCTCTAAATGAATTAGAGAGGGGGAGCAATTGAATAAAACAACTTTCGCATCGCCCCTTTCTTTTTCAAAAGAGAGGGGAAGGGGGTGAGTTGCGTGAGGGATGTGGAGGGCGGCGAAGCCGGTATTGCCTTGTGGCCATTATGAAGAAGATAGATATTACGAGAATAGCATCAAACAATTGAAAATAGCGATAAGGATGCCACAAGGATTACCGAAGCGATAGCGAAGCCCGTAGCAGCCCGACCCTCGCCTACCACAGCCACTCGTCGTTGCGAGGGCGAAGCCCGAAGCAATCTCGTGTGGGGCAGTGAGAATTCTTTTGAGATTGCTTCACTGCGTTCGCAATGACGAGTGAAAAACTGCTGTGGTAGGCGAGGGGCACGCCAAAATCATAAATCATATAAAAAATAAAAATAACAATGAAAGCACAAAATGCAAGAGGAACAAGGGATTTTTCACCAGAAGAAGTTAAAAAGAGAAATTTTATTATTCAAACGATACAAAAACATTTTGAACGATATGGGTTTTTACCTATTGAAACGCCTGCCATTGAGAACTTAAGTACTTTGACAGGAAAGTATGGAGAAGAAGGCGATCAATTATTGTTTAAAATTTTGAACTCTCGCTTGCACGAAAGTAAGAATAAAGATGTACTAAAACAGGAATTTGAGAAGATGTTGGAAAAGCCCTATAATTCAGAACTTATTACAGAAAGGGCTTTGCGATATGATTTAACAGTGCCCTTTGCTCGCTATGTTTCGCAATATCGCCATACTATCACTTTTCCATTTAAACGTTATCAAATTCAACCAGTGTGGAGAGCAGATAGACCGCAAAAAGGAAGATACAGAGAGTTTGTCCAATGCGATGCCGATGTGGTAGGAACAAATTCTTTATTGATGGAAATAGAACTTGTATCTTTGATAAATGACGCATTTGAAGAATTATTTCCAAAAGAAACCATTGTATTGAAGTTGAATAATAGAAAGATTTTACAAGGCATTGCGGAATGGATGAAGGTGTCCGATCATTTTTATTCTTTTGTTGGAATTATTGATAGATTGGATAAAATTGATTATTCTGAATTTGAAAAATTTTTAAAGAACGAATTAAGTAATATCAATGCTCAAAATAGTGATGCCTTTGTAGAAATAATAATAAACTATAAGACAAAAGAGAAAGAAGCAAATACGACAATAGAGAATATTCAACTGTGGAATTCGTTGATGAATGATTTATTAGAAAAATCAAATTCTGAAGACATTAAAACAGGTGTTGATGAAATGAAGTATGTATTAGATAGGATTGATAAAGAAGATTTAAGCATAATTTTACAGCCCGATATTAGTTTAGCAAGAGGATTAAATTATTATACAGGAATGATATTTGAAGCCAAGGTATTGCAAAGTAAATTTGATGCAGATGTGATAGGTTCCAGTATTTTAGGAGGTGGAAGGTATGATAATTTGACGGGGATATTTGATTTTCCGGGAGTGAGTGGTGTAGGAATATCTTTTGGAATAGATAGAATTTATGATGTTATGGAGGCATTGCATCTATTTGATGATAAAAAATTAAACATTTATCCGGCTGAAATTTTGTTGGTGTATTTAAGTAATGAAGATGAAAAGTATTGTTTGTCAATGGCTAAAAGATTAAGAAAACAAGGCATTCGTGTAGATATTTATCATCAAGTAGATAAACTTAAAAAAGTGATGGAATATGCCGATAAGAAAAAATATCCTTATGTAGGAATAGTGGGAGAAGAAGAACGAATAAATGGTTTAGTAAGTTTGAAAAATATGCAAACCAAACAACAAGAAAAAATTTCTTTTGAAAATCTTGTTCAACAATTAAATGCAACTAAATAATTATCACTATGCAAGAAACTGCGGATATTGCTGTAATTGGTGGAGGCATTGTAGGATGTGCAACAGCGTATAAATTATCCTGTTATTTTCCTGACAAGAAAATTGTTCTTATTGAAAAAGAAAAACAATTGTCTGCCCATCAAACAGGGAGAAATTCAGGAGTTATCCATTCAGGAATTTACTACAAGCCCGGGTCTTACAAAGCCATTAATTGTGTAAAAGGTAGAAGAGAACTGGTAGCATTTGCGAAGGAACACAATATCCCACATGATGTTTGTGGTAAAATTATTGTGGCTACAAATGAGAGTGAATTGCCACAGTTAAACAAAGTATTTCAAAATGGCATTGCGAATGGTGTAGAAGGCATTGAAATGATTGATAGCAAAAGAATAAAAGAGATAGAGCCCTATTGTGAAGGCATTCAAGCCATTTATGTTCCTTGCACGGGAATTATTGATTTTCCTGCAGCGGCTCGTAAGATGGCAGAACTTATGGAAAAGAAAAATAATAAGAACAAAATTTTATTGGATACTGAAGTAATTGCTATTGTTCAAGATAGTCAGCAAGTAACATTAAAGACCAATCAAGGAGAAGTGAAGGCACAGTATGTAGTAGTATGTGGTGGATTGCAAGCAGATAGATTAGCAGGAAAGGAAGTTACAAAAAAGAAAGTGGCTATCGTAGGTTTTCGTGGCGATTATTATGATTTGACACCTGAAGCACAATATAAGGTAAAAAACTTAATTTATCCTGTGCCCAATCCACAGTTTCCTTTTTTAGGTGTGCATTTTACAAGAATGATTCATGGAGGAATAGAATGTGGTCCTAATGCAGTATTTGTGTTTAAGCGAGAAGGATATTCAAAAACGGCATTTAGTTGGAGAGATACATTAGAAGCGTTTTCATTCAAAGGTACCTGGAAGTTTTTTGCTAAACATTGGAAGTTTGGAATTGATGAATATCGTGGAGCATTTAGTAAAGGTTTTTTCTTAAAGCGATTACAAAAACTCATTCCTTCGTTAACCATTGATGAAATTGTACCTTCACGATGCGGAGTTAGAGCGATGGCACTTGATGATGAAGGTAATATGTTAGATGATTTTAAGATGGAAGCGTATGGTAGAGTATTGCATGTATTAAATGCCCCATCACCTGCGGCAACAGCAAGTTTGGCCTATGGAGATGAAATAGCCAGAACAGCAATAAAAGAATTAAAAATTCAAACGAATTAATTAAATTGAATTAAACCATAAAATACTCAACCATGAACATCCTTCTCATTGGCTATGGTAAAATGGGCAAAATGATTGATGAATTAGCCCAACAAAGAGGACATCATATCGTTGGTCGTCTGACATCAAAAGATAAATGGAATAAAGAAACTCTCTTACAACTCAAACCTGATGTAGCCATTGAATTTACTCATCCCGAAGCAGCAGTAAATAACATCTTACAATGCTTTGAAGCAAATGTCCCCGTGGTAGTAGGCACTACCGGATGGTATCAGCATTTGGATAAAATAACTTCTCTCTGTATTGAAAAAAATCAATCTTTGCTGTATGCTTCTAACTTTAGCATTGGTGTAAATCTGTTTTTTAAAATCAATGACTATGTGGCTTCTTTATTAAAGAACTATCCTGAATATAATGTTTCTATAATTGAAGCCCACCATACGCAAAAGAAGGATGCCCCAAGCGGCACAGCCATTTCTATTGCAGAACAAATTTTAAATCATTATCCTTTTAAAAACCATTGGTCTATCAATAAAGAGAATGACGATTTGTATATTAGTGTAAGACGTTGTGGTGATGAAAAGGGCTATCACTCTGTAATTTATCAAAGTGCTATTGATGAAATACAATTATCTCATCACGCTTTTTCACGCAAAGGATTTGCACTTGGGGCGATATTAGCAGCAGAGTTCTTAAAAGACAAAAAGGGCGTATTTCAGATGAAAGATGTGTTGAATGTATAATGTTTTAGTCAGAAATATAATTCTTTAAAACACTCATTGTTCTCTCAACGGAACCTTTGTGATGTTCAATAAATGTTTTGATTGAATGTTGTGCAGTAAAATAAATACCTTTGTTTTCAATTAAGTGAAAAAATATCTTTTTCAAATCTTCTTTGTTTGTAATGCAAAATGCACCTTTAGTTTTAATTAAAACTTCGGCTTCATAAAACTTATGGTAGTTAGGTCCAAAAACAACAGGAAGCCCATACACAGCGGGCTCTAAAATATTATGAATGCCATCTGAAAATCCACCACCTATGTATGCTAAATAACCATATCTGTATATTTTATTCAACACTCCTATGGTATCAATGACAAATACATTTTTAGTTTTTAATTCATTAGTAGATAAAAAATTTCTTTGAGTATATCTTGCAAAATTAAATCCTTGTTTATTCAGTAATTCACATAGCCGTTGAATGTTTTTTTCTTCAACATTATGCGGAGCAATAATCAAACGCAAATGTGAATAATATCGCTGTAAGTCAAATATCACAGGCAAAAGTAACTTCTCATCTTTTTCCCAAGTGCTTCCTGCAATGATAGTTATAGAATCATTGCTAAACGCTTCTATTTCAGGAAAAGAAACTTCTTGTTGAGCAATTTCAACTACTCTATCTATTCGTGTATCTCCTGCTAATACTACATTATTTGTAATGCCTATTTTTTTCAACAATTTAATAGATAATTCATCTTGGACAAAAATTACATCATAGGTTTTCAATGCTTGGCGAAAAATACTTCCATACCATTTGAAGAAAGGTTGATGTTTTCTAAATATAGAAGAGATTAAAAAGCATTGTATTTCCTTTTTTCGTTTAAAAATTTCATTCAAATAATTTAGCCAAAATTCATACTTGACAAATAAAGAAAATTTAGGTTGTAAGATGTTTAAAAAATCTCTTGCATTTTTAGGAGTATCATACGGAAGATAGAATACTGCATCTGCATATTCAAAATGCTTACACTTTTCATATCCCGATGGAGAAAAAAATGTAATCACTATGGCATATTCGGGATAGTCCGTTTTTATACGAATAATCAAAGGTCTTGCTTGTTCAAATTCGCCCAATGAAGAAATATGAAACCAAATAATTTTTTTGTGTGCAAATTCTTGTTTAAACTTTAAAAGTTTGGAACGCCAATTTTTTCTGCCTTCAATGGATTGCTTTGCCTTTTTATTAAATAAAGCGGCAATTTTAATGGCTAATGCTAAACTATAAATAGATAGTGTGTACAAAAACATCATACTCATTAATCATAAAAAAACATTCCATCTGCTCTGCGATATACAGGTAAAATCCAACCAAATTTAATACCCCACAACCCATCTTTTCTTTTTTTATTATCTACAGATGCAGTGGCATAATCATAATAGCGAACATTTTGCGTAATAGCATAATACATTTCTATGCCAATTGTAAAATTTACAAATCTATTAGAAGACAAGTAAGTATACCCCAGATATTGATATACACAAGGTCCAAGGGATAATCTATCATATCCTTTTACTCTATCGCCTTTAATTGCTGCAATTTTTTGTTGGGCATCGTACAAATTGATTTTGTGTTGAAAATACCCTAATCCTAATTGATAATGAATCCCTCTATTTTTATTTTTCCCTCCTATGTAAAAAATTTTACCAACATTGAGTGTGAGATTCCAACCTCTTTCTGTTACTCTCAAATCGGCAGGATAACCTTCGTTATCAATCACAAAACTTTCGCCACTTTCTGTATATACTTTAAGTGAAGACAAAACATCTTCTTTTACATTTTTTCCAAAAAAATAATTACCATCCAAAGAAATCAAAAAGTTGTTTTGAAACTTGTAAAGTGCAGCACCACCCACACTCATATTACTTCCAAAACGTTGACTTAAATCTCCATAAGGCAATTGAAAAGAACCGTGAATTTGAAAAAATGGAAATGCTAATGACGAATCGTAAGTCATTTGAGCAAAAGTAACTTTAATAAGTACAAAAAAAATAAATACACATTTTTTCATACGGGCAAAGTTAAGAAATAAAATGCAGGTTTCTTTTAATGAAAACTTTCCACTAATTTATTGCATCCCCTTACAGTATTCTTGAATGAGTTGATAAGCCATTTGATCGCCCAATGCATCGGCTTTTTCAAGATCTTTACAAGCCCCTCTTTTATCTTTTATTGCATATTTCACAGCGGCTCTATTGACATAAGCAGCAGCATAATCAAATTTGAGTTTGATAGCATAATCTAAATCTTGTAATGCTTCTTTGAATTTATTCAATCCTCCTTTTGCTGCACCACGATAGTTATAACTCACAGGATTATTGGGATTGATTTTAATGGCTTCATCTAAATCAGTAATAGCAGACGCAAAGTCATTGGTATTGATTTTTGCTGATGCACGTAGTATCAATGCTTCTTCATCATTAGGCACGGCTTCAAGGTAAACATTAAAATCCTGTATGCTTTTTTTGAATTGACCAATTTCAAAATAGGCCTTGGCTCTGAGTTTGTAGGCATTATACTCTTTTTTATCTGCAGGCATTTTATCAATGGCTTCTGTGATGGATTTGATACATTCATTAAATTGTTTGATATGATAAGAAATTTCTGCTCTTAATACTAATGCTTCAATGTAATTGGGCTTCAAATCAATGGCTTCATTCAATGGTGTAAGTGCTTCTTTGTATGCTTTGCCTGCTACCATTAGTTGAGATTTAAAAAACAATAATTCAGGATCTTGTGCTTCATAATGATAAGCACTATCCAACATCATTTTACTCTCTTTATACTTTTTAGTTTCATAATATATTTTACCTAAATACTTAAGTGCTTCCCATTGTGAAACATCATATTTTAGTGCAGTTTTAAAATACTTTTCACTGGATTTAAAATCTTTTTGTTGAAGTTTGATGTAACCTAATTTCATCAATGAAGGAACATACTTTTTGTTTTTTTTAATAGATTCTAACAATAACGGTTCTGCTTTATCGTATTGCAATGAATCAATGTATTTGAGTGCTTTTTCGTACAACTTTTGTTCTTCGGGGATATTTACAGAGTCCCTGACTTCTTGGGCTTTTACTGATAATACAGATAATACAAATGCTAAAACAGATATTAAAATATAAATAAGATGTTTCATAAGTATTGTATTGAATTGCTGAAAATATAATTAAAACTATTGGTAATATCAGGTAATTAATTATTTAAATTTATTTGATGATTAGTTCTCTTTTTTCGTTCATCAAAAGGATATTGTCATCAATCATTTCACGAATGGCTTGAATAATAATGTTTTTATCTATTGAACCCAATCTATTGTATACTTCCTCTATATTAAGCAATGTATCAGATTTTCTTAAAATGTCTATAATTTTTTCTTTAATGGTTTCAATATTTTTTAATCGTTTTTGTTCAAGGCAAACATCACAATGTCCACAAGAATGGTCTGTTTTTTCATCAAAATAATTCAAGAGATATTGTTGGCGACATATATATTTTTGTTCTGCATATTCAATCATTTTATGCACCATAAATGTTCGTCTTTCTTTCAAGAAATAATATAATTCTTCATTTACTTTTAATTTTGACAACGCTTGTCTATCTTTCAAAAAAGTAATCTTAGGATATCCTGTCAATGGTATATAATTTAAGATACCTTCTTTGTCTAATATCTTTAATTGATCTTTAATGTATTTTTTATCTCGCTTTAATCGGTATGCAATCTCGGATTCATTAATGTATACAAACTGCGACAATATCCCATCATAACTGCGTAATAGTGTTTTTATCAATTCTTCATATTCAGGATGTCTAAGATAAAAATCATACAAGTCCAATTTTGATGCGGAAATAAAACATTGGGACGGATGATAATTTTCTTCTTCAATACTTATCAAATCAAAGAGTTTTAAAAATTGTGTGCTATAATGAATGACCTCTAATGGTATTTTATACAATTTTGAAATTTCTTGTATATTGAAATCAAATACACTGCCCTCTCCTTCATCTATGGCTAATTCGTAGTAATTGCACAAATGATTGTATACTTTCTTAATATCATCCAAAGAAGGAAAACTTTTTTCCAACAATTGCAATGCTTTGTCTTTATCGGTTTCATGGTATAATAACACAGCATAAGAGGTCTTTAAGTCCCTGCCACCTCGTCCTGCTTCTTGAAAATAACTTTCTACACTATCACTCAATTCATAATGAATAACATAACGCACATCAGGTTTGTCAATACCCATCCCAAAAGCATTTGTAGCCACCATCACTTGATACTCATTATCAATAAATTTTTTCTGCTTAAAAAATTTTTCTTCACTCTTTAATCCTGCATGAAAATAATCGGCTTTAATGCCTCGTTGATTCAATATCTCTGCAATTTCTTGTGTCTTCTTTCTACTACGAACATAGATGATTCCAGAACCACCAACATTTTGAATAATTTTCTGTATGCGATCTATCTTGTTGTTTTCATACAAGACAACGTATCGCAAGTTTTTTCGCTCAAAAGATTGACGAAATATATTGGGCTGATGAAGTTCTAATTTTTCTACAATATCTTCTAAAACTTTTTGAGTAGCACTGGCAGTAAGAGCAATAATAGGGATATTTGGGTGATACAAATGTTTTTTGATTTCAGCGATTTTCAAGTAACTTGGACGAAAGTCATATCCCCATTGTGAAATACAGTGGGCTTCGTCTACAGCAAGAAGTGAAATTTTAAGTTGAGGCAATACATCTATAAACGAACTTGTTTCTAAACGTTCGGGCGATACATATAAAAAGCGATACTGCCCATCAATAGCAGCATCTATGGTTTTTTCCATTTCTACTTTGTGCATTGTAGAAGTAATAGCAGCAGCAGAAATACCACGCTTTTGAAGGTTCATCACTTGGTCGTGCATCAATGCTATCAATGGAGATATGACTAATGTAAATCCATCTTGGAGGGCTAATCCTGGCACTTGAAAGCAAATAGATTTTCCGCCACCGGTAGGCAATAGGGCTAAGGTGTCTTTTCCTGATAAGACAGAAAGAATGATATCTTCTTGCAATGGACGAAAAGAATCGTATCCCCAATATCTTTTTAATATCTTATGAATTTGATCTTTCATTTCTTTACAATAACAAATTGAATATTGTTCGCTTTAAAAGTACAAATTTATAATCTCTTTAAGATTTAATATATTGGCCCATAAAAAAATCACCAACTATGAATGCAACTAAAAAACTAAACATTGTTTTGTTTTTAGGGATTTTAGAATCGCTATCTGTTGTTTTTGCAGCATTTGCAAAAGTTCTTCATTTATTTGATTTTGAAATGGTATTTTTGCTATTTTGGGATATTAAAAATTATTGCAATATTCTTGGCTTTTCTCATTATTAAAGAACTCAAAATTCCATTGCTTTTAAAATTATCTTGTTATCTCATTTTAATTTTTAGTACATTAATTGCAGGTGTATTACTCTATGTTTTATTAAATACAAAACAAAAAGAAACTGTTTAATTAAGAATCTTTTTTCTATTTTAGTTGTTCCCCTAATCATAGTGTTTGCATATTTATTCGTAACATTGGCAAAATTATTTTGAATAAAATTTTATTTTTAATGAGGAATGTATTTTTAAATAGATGGAAAAAAGTATTATTTTGGTTATTGTATTTGGCTTTATGTTATCAAGTTTCTCGTGGGTTATTTTATTGGAATTATCATTCGTATTTCAAAGATCTATATGCTTATTCTCTTCTGAAAATTTTTATTGGAGGATGTCGCTTTGATTGGGTAAGCATTGTCCTTTCTAATATCTTGATAATTGCTTATTTCCTTCTTCCTATTTCTTTATCAAAATATCAATCATTGTTTAAAAGCATCTTGGTCATTAATTTTATTATTTCTCAACTCTTTTTAATGTTTAATTTTATTGATATCCCTTATTTTGAATTTATTCACAAACGTTCTACTGCAGATATTTTTTTTCAATTAGGTGGTCAAACAGATGTCATTAAACAAATCCCTGCATACCTTAGAGATTATTGGTATTGGTTTGTTATTTATTTTGCTTTTGTGTATTTGAATTTTTTAGTAATGAGAAAAATTTTTCTCACAAAAGAAGAAGAATTGAGTATTAAAAAGGTAAATTGGTTGTATTATTCAATAAATGTGATAGTTGTAATAGCAAGTTCTATTATCTCTATAAGAGGCGGATTACAAAGAATTCCTTTGGATATTGTAGATGCGGGGTTTTATGCCGAACCTTCTCATACTGTTTTAGTTCTCAATTCGCCATTTTCAATTATCAAATCATTTGAACAAAAGAAATTACCATCACTCTCTTTTTTTGATGATAAAGAAAACGACAGATTATTGAAACTCATTAAACAATATCCTTTTGAAAAAATGAATAAAAAAAACATTGTGGTGATAATATTAGAGAGTTTTTCCAAAGAATACACAGGACTTTACAAGAAACCTTCCTTTACGCCTTTTTTAGATAGTTTGATGCAACATTCAATAGTGTTTGAAAATGCTTGGAGTAATGGCACAAAGTCCATAGAGGGTATACCTGCTATTCTTTCCTCAATGCCTTCTTGGATGGATAATCCCTTCATCAATTCATTGTATTGTAATAACAATACGCAGTCCTTTCCAATGTTACTAAAAAAAGAGGGCTACTTTTCTGCATTCTTTCACGGCGGAATCAATGGAACAATGAACTTTGACGCTTATAGTCGTAATGCAAGATTTGATAGATATTATGGCAAACAAGAATACAATAACAATGCTGACTTTGATGGTTATTGGGGAATATGGGATGAACCTTTTTTACAATTTGCTGCCAAAGAAATTGGAACATTCAAAGAACCATTTTTTGCAAGTATATTTACTTTGAGTTCGCATCATCCTTTTAATGTCCCTGACAAATACAAAGATCTTTTACCAAAAGGCACATTGCCTATTCATCAAAGCGTTGCTTATGCTGATTTATCATTAAAAAAATTTTTTCAAACTATTCAAACGCAAACTTGGTATAAAAATACTTTGTTTGTTATTACTGCCGATCACACAGGAATGTCTGAAGATGCTTATTATTCAAGCATTGCAGGTAGATACCAAATACCATTAATCATTTTTGATCCAAATCATCCCGAGTTTAATTTACAACCTAAAATCATACAGCAAATTGATGTTTTACCAACTGTGCTTTATCTCTTACAATATCCATGTTCTTTCTTTTCCTTTGGAAATAATTATTTTGATACTACTATCCAACACACAGCAGTGTATTATGAAAATGCTTATTATTATTTGGCCAATGATTCTGTGTTAGTTTCTTTTAATAATTTCAAAACAGAAAAAATGTATCAATACAAGAACAATGAATTGAAAGAAACTACTGTTCCTGATTCATCAAAGAATAGTTATGCACTTCAACTAAAGCGTATCATTCAAGCGTATAACAATCACTTATTAAAAAATGATATTCCTTGAAAATAAAATTGTTGTTAAAATGATTAGAAAATCCCTCTCTTAAAATTTTATTTACATTTGCCCTGCTATGTTCTTTTTCCTTTCAAAAATACTGGCTTTTTTGTTTATGCCACTATTTTGGTTTTTTGTGCTAATGATTTATTCTTTTTTTTCAAAGCATAAAAAGACCATTCAAATTATAGCATTATCTTTTTTGTATGTTTGTTCAAATTCTTTTATTGTAGATGAAATAGGCAGATGGTGGGAAAAATATCCTATTCCACAAATAACACAACCACAAGAAGTAGCCATTGTCCTTGGTGGCATTGGAAGAATAGACCCTACCGAAAAGAGAATTGAATTTATAAACAGTGCCGATAGATTATTAAAAGCCCTTGAATTATATCATCAAAAAAAAGTCAAAAGAATACTCATCACTGGTGGATCAGGAAGTGTTTTGCATCCCGAAGACAAAGAAGCAATGTATATTTATCAATACTTAAAAAACATCCACATTCCCGACAGCGTAATTTTAATAGAAAACGAATCAAAAAATACTTATGAAAATGCTGTCTTTTCTGCTAAACTATTGGATTCTCTACACATTCCAAAAAACAATATCGTGTTAGTAACTTCTGCTTATCACTTACGCCGAAGCATCGCAGTATTTGAAAAACAGGGCTTTCAAAACATTATTCCATTTCCTGCAGAAAGAACCAGTGGTCCAAGAAAATTTGAATTAGATCATTGTCTATTGCCACATCCCGATGCAATGAGCACGTTGTATAAATACATTCATGAATGGATAGGTTTTATTATTTACAAAATCAAATCTTATGCTTAATGAAAAACTATTGTCCGCTATTTGGCAATACAAGATATTCAAACGCTATCCACTTTCTACAATTAATGGTAAATTGGTTGAAATCATTCATCCTGGAGAAAAAAACAATAATGCAGGACCTGATTTTTTGAACGCACGAATTAAAATAGATACTATCTTATGGGCGGGCAATATTGAAATTCATCAGAAAACATCGGACTTCTTAAAACATCAGCATCATTTAGATAAAAATTATCATTCCTTGATTTTACATTTAGTTTACGAACACGATAGTCCAATTTCCTTGCCTTTTCCAATTGAAGTGATAGAATTAAAACACTTTATTTCCGAATCTACCATTCAACAGTATCAATCTTTAACTCAAGATAAAAAAGCACCCACTTGTATCAATTTGTGGGATTCTCTTGAAAATATCTACATTCAAAATTGGTTGAATAGATTGGCTATTGAACGATTAGAAAAAAAGTATTTACAAATAAAACAATTTTTTGACACCACCAAAGATTATCAAGAAACCTTTTATCGCTTGTTTTGTAGGCATTTAGGATTCAAAGTAAATAATGATACGTTTGAAAAATTATCTGAAAAAATTCCATTAAAAATTTTGCTAAAACATTCAGATCGTTTAAACATTGTAGAAGCATTGATTTATGGCACAGCAGGATTTTTAAATAAAGCATTTAAGGACTCTTATTTACTGCATCTGCAAAATGAATTTGAATTTCTCAAAAAGAAATACTCTATACATCCTATTGATGTTCATTTATGGAAGTTTGCCACAATGCGACCGCAAAACTTTCCATCCTTGCGATTACATCAATTAGCACTCTTTATTCACTACTTTCCACAAATGTTTCACGACCCTGCCAATTTTTTCTTAAATAAAGAACAACTTGAAAAACTGCATATAGAACCCGAAGGATATTTCAAAAATCATTTGACTTTTGATGAAGATAAATTTGTCAACCAAACCTATCACTTCGGAGAAACTTCATTACAACTCTTACTCATTAATGTGATAGTACCTTATTTGTTTTTCTACGGAAAATCTACAGCAGATGAAAAGTATCAAGATTTAGCCCTTCACTATCTTGAACACATTCCCGCAGAAAACAATCATATCATCAAAAAATTTTATCCACCTGCCAAACAATTTAATACCGCACTTCATTCACAAGCATTATTAGAATTATACCCCCAATATTGCGAAAACAAAAGATGCACCGAATGTAATATTGGCATAAAAATAATATCTAAAGCATATAGGGATTTTTAAGCATTAAAAACTTCATACTCATCACAAACAATTAAAAATACATTTACTTTCAAATTTTCACTAAAAATTAAATTTATGCCTTCCAACAAAATCATTTTAGAAGTCATTACAGACGAAAAACACGTTCCCGAAACCATCCGATGGGAAGCCCCACAAATAATGGAAAAGGGAGAATGCAAAAGCATTGCCCTTGCACTCTGGGATGGCAAAGAAAACAACACATTGCGAATGGATGTGTGGACAAAAGATATGACCACCGATGAAATGAAAAAATTTTTACTGCAAAGTATTATTACATTTTGCGACACCTACGAACGTGCCACTTCTGATTCAGCATTAGCAGACAAAATAAAACAACTCATCATAAACATTGCAAAAGAAGAAAAGGTAATTTAATAACACCGCATTTCATCTTTAACTCAATTTGTTAACTCATTCCCAACTCTTCTCTTTTTTTAACTCACCCCCATCCCCTCTCTTTTGAAAAAGAGAGGGGCGATAGTAATCCGAACAAAACAACTGCTCCCCCTCTCTAACTCTGTTAGAGAGGGGGAATAAAAGGGGGTGAGTAAAAAGACATGTGCAACAAAAAAAATAAACTCAAAAACAAATTACATCCTAACAATAAATTTTACTACTTTTAGCCCCTCATTTATTTTTGGCCTGTGGGAAAATACATTCTCTCTAAAATAATTTATTCTATCATTGTTCTGTGGGGAGTAGTTACTGCTATTTTCTTTTTGTTTAATGTTTTACCTGGCGACCCAGCCACTATTATCCTTGGACAAAGAGCCAATAAAGAACAAGTAGAAGCCATTCACAAAGATTTAGGTCTTGACCTCCCCATCTTGACTCAATACTTTTTATACTTAAATGACCTTTCGCCCCTCTCCATTCATACTTCAGAAGACAGAACTTCGCATTGGTTTTACGATACCGAAAAATACACAGGTTTTACTTTGATTCCACTGGGCAATAAACAAGTAGTATTGAAAATGCCCTACCTTCGCCGATCGTATATTACCAAACGTCCTGTGTCTGAAATTATTCTTGAAACCTTGCCAGAAACAGCAGTACTGGCTTTTTCCTCCATTATCATTGCGTCCGTTTTGGGTATTTTACTTGGCATATTAGCGGCTATCAAGTTTAATAGTTGGTACGACAAAGTATCATTGGTCTTGTCTGTGTTAGGAATGGCGGCACCGTCTTTTTTTGTGGGCTTAATTATTGCCTGGTTATTTGGCTATGTTTTGCGTGATTACACGGGGCTTTCGCCTACTGGAAGTTTATTTGAATTAGACGTATGGGAAGGTGAAAAAATTCAACTTAAAAACTTGATATTACCTGCAATCACATTAGGAGTTCGTCCTTTGGCAATTATTGTCCAATTAATGCGAAGTTCGTTATTAGACGTATTGTCTCAAGATTATATTCGGACGGCAAGAGCCAAAGGTTTATCAGGATATGCCATTATTTTTAAGCATGCTTTGAAAAATGCTTTAAACCCCGTTATTACCACCATATCGGGCTGGTTTGCAGGATTAATGGCAGGAGCCGTGTTTGTAGAGTATATTTTTAATTGGAAAGGTATTGGTTACGAAGTATATGAAGCATTATCTAAAAATGATTTACCTGTGGTGATGGGTTCTACTCTTGTATTTGCAACTATTTTTGTATTTACCAATATGTTGGTAGATATCCTTTATGGCTTTTTAGACCCAAGAGTGAGAATTAGATAAAAAAATAATTCAATACTATTTTAGCCCGAGATAAAAAACATTCAGAATGGGAATATCTATCTTGATAATCCCTAAAGAAGTGAAATACATTCGCACAGGGTGATGGAAAAACAGCGTGAGGGATGCGGAGTTTTGACTCACCCGCTTTTATTAGTAGAAAGTGGAAAGTGAAAAGTGGAATGAGAAAAGAATAAGGAATATTCTTGTGATATTTAGTGGGTTAAACTCTTTATTAGCAAAAACTTTCAACTTTCAACTTTTAACTAAATTCGCGTGAGGGATGCGG
>JAOAIP010000059.1 GCA_026414605.1 Bacteroidia bacterium | reverse complement strand
TCCACCACCAGCCCCCCATGCTTTTATTTTTATTAAACAAACATCATTAGGAACAACATAAGTATAACCAGTTCCTGTACAAGAGAAAGTTTGAAGCACGGTTTGTGAACTCAAAAAAAACGATATTAAACTTAAAAATATGGAAATTTTTATTTTGGTCATAATTTTCTTAAATATGTATATGAAAGTTTTTTAAGTATAGTTGGTATAAAATCTATTCTTTTTTGCTGCAAATATAAATATAATTTTGTTTTATTAACAAACATTTCAATAAATGAAACCTGCCACATTCAATAAATGAAAAGCACATTTCACTCAATGAAAGCAGATAAATTTAGTTTTTTTCAAAAATGGTATCTCAATCAAAATATAAAATGATGTAAAATATAATTTCCTTAAATGATAAAATGATTCAAAATGTCTCTTAATTTGTATTTACATTTTTAATTCTTTATATTTAATGCGAAAAATTCTTTGAATGAAAAATTGTTGTTTAATTCTATTTCTTTTAATCCATATTTATTTTTTTTCGCAAAATGTTATTAAACCCAAAGAACTTTACAAACCAACTCAACAAGAAGTGGTGGATCCCGACTATGGTATTACTATTTACAATAAATTAGTGCCCTGTATGGGAGGGGATTCTATTCGCTATAATAAAGTTGGATATAATGCTCAAAGTTGGCAAGAAGATTATTATGCCAGTGGAAAATTATTACATCGTGGTTTTTATATTGATGGTCAAATAAAAGTTTTTAAAAATTATTGGGAAAATGGAAACCTAGAAAGAGAGTTAATTACTGTAGATAATTTGAGATGCAAACTATTTACTTATTATCCTAATGGACAAGCTCGCTCAGAAATAACGTATTATGAAGGGGTTGAAATTAAACAAAAAGATTTTTTTGAAAATGGTTCTGTTGAATTGGACGAGGAAATTGATAAAAAAGATGGTTCTATTATCAAACGAATTATCAATTATCCTGATTCAAAACCAAAAGTAATAATGGAACTAATTGACAAAAAAAATAAAATATATTCTTATAAAGAATATTATGAAAATGGCAATGTCAAAGAAGAAGGCACATTGAATTTTAAAAAAGATATGAATGATTATGTAAAAAATGGGCAGTGGAAATTTTATAACGAACAAGGTCAATTAGTCAAAACTACCAACTATATCAACAACGAGGAACAAAAAAATTAGTGCCGTCATAAAAAAGATTTAGTGGCAAACATTTTCCCAAAAAATTTATCAACCTTTGATTGAATCTATTAAATTCATTTTATTTAGGGCAAAAAATGAATTGGTGTTTTACATTCAAAAATAACTGTTGGTTATTTCTTGTTTCTTTAAGTATTTTTTATTTTCAAACACAAATAAGTGCTCAAAATAATAACGAGGCCACTATTCACGGTAATTTTCAAATAGATGCTCAATATTATGAAGCAGATTCTTTAATAGGGGCTCCAAAAGTTCCTGAAAAGGTCTTGTCTAATGCGTACGGAAATATCGTTTATGAAAAAGATAAATTTTCGGCAGGTATTCGTTATGAAGCATATAATAACGTAATGCAAGGATTTGATAAACGTTACAAAGGGCAAGGTATTACTTACAGATTTGCTCGGTATAAAACGGATTTGTTAGACATTACTATTGGTAATGTGTATGAACAATTTGGAAGTGGATTATTGTTTAGAACGTATTATGAACCAGGATTGTTGTATGATAATTCTTTGGATGGAGTAAGAGTGATTGCTACACCACACAAAGCCCTTACTTTCAAAGGTTTGATTGGGCGACAAAGAAATTTTTTCACTCTTGGAGAAGGCATAGTTCGTGCATTTGATGGAGAATTAAGCATTAACGATTTGTTTGATTCTTTGAAATTAAAAACACGATTTATAATCGGTGGAAGTTTTGTAAGTAAATACCAACCTGATAGAGATCCTGATTTGGTATTGCCTGAAAATGTTGGTGCGTATGGAGGACGAATCAATATTATTAATGAACACATTAATTTTTTTGCCGAATATGCGTATAAGATTAATGATCCTTCTTATGTGAACGGGTATAATTACAAATTTGGAGAAGCATTATTCACATCGTTTTCTTACGCTACACAAGGATTTGCTTTTATCTTGCAAGCCAAAAGGATAGACAATATGGATTTTAGAAGTGAAAGAGACGCTACTTTGCAACAATTACTCATCAATTATATGCCTGCTACTACCAAGCAACATACTTACTTGATGCCTGCCTTTTTTCCTTATGCTACGCAACCTAATGGTGAAGTGGGAGGAATGGCAGAAGTGCAATTCAAATTACCTAAAAACACACTCATTGGTGGTCCATACGGAACAGATGTAACTATTAATTTTTCGTTTGCAAATGGACTAGTTAAGCATCCTTTGAAGGACTCTACTACAACAATGCACTTTTATAGCACACGTTGGGATGAAATAGGCGATCCCTATTACCACGATTTTTTTATTGAAATTCAACGCAAACTCAATAAGAAATGGAAATTCACAGCACTCTATTCTAATCAATTTTACAACAAAAATATCGTGATGTTTAATTCGCCCAATGCAGGATTTCCTAATATGCAAGCCCATATTGGGGTATTGGATGTTACTTATAAATATAAAACACACTCTTCTATTCGTATAGAAGCACAAGGTAGATTTGCTTATAAAAGAGATATTAACGGCGGTAGTTGGGCAGTAGGATTGGTAGAATGGACGCCCAGTTCACATTTTTACTTGACATTGATTGATCAATACAACTATGATAATCTTGACGAGAATTTGAGATTACATTACTACACAATAGGATTGGGCTTTGTAAAGGACTCTAATAGAATTAGCATTACTTATGGAAAACAAAGGGCAGGCGTATTTTGTGTAGGTGGAGTATGTAGAAATGTTCCTGCATCTAATGGTTTGGCTATTAGCATCACTTCTACTTTTTAATGTTTGGAGGAACAACAACTGTTTGAATTACCTTTTTGATTTTCTTCTTGAATAGGCGGACAAGGCACTGTACCATAACTACAAAACACACAACAATCGCCTTGTTTGGGTTTGAGTATAGTATGACAATTTTCACATTCATAAAAAAATTGACAAGCATCTGTGGGCATTGTTTCTTCTTTTTTGTGTCCACAGACAGGACAGGTAATCACTGATTGTAAAATAATAGGCATAATTTTTTTGAATTAAGGGTTTTGTAAATATCTTATTCTCTATTATACAACATTGGCACAAAAGCAAAATCACCTAATTTTTCTTTGTAAAAATTATTATCCTTTCCCCTAGTAAATAAATACATTTCGTGTGTTTGTTGATTATCAATGGGAATGATGAGTTTTCCACCTTCTTTTAATTGGAGTAATAATTTTTCAGGAACAAAAGAAGCCGCCGCAGTTACAATGATTTTATCATAAGGAGCGTATTCGGACCAACCTTCGTAACCATCGCCATATTTGAGGTAAAAGTTAGAATATCCTAAAAAGTTTAAAATGTTTTTACTTTTAATATGTAATTCTTTAATTCTTTCAATACTGTATACAATAGCCCCCAATTCTAATAAAACTGCGGTTTGATAGCCCGATCCAGTGCCTATTTCCAACACTTTATCTTGTGGCTTTATTTGTAATGCTTGAGTTTGAAATGCCACTGTATATGGATGTGAAATCGTTTGTCCAAAACCAATAGGAAGGGCTTTGTCAGAATAGACATAATCCAAAAGTACCGATACACCTTGTGATATAAATTTATCGGACTTTTCATCATATTGAAAATTTTGCAAATCAAAAAACAAATGACGAGGAATTTTTGCAATAGCATTCAATACATTTTTGTCTTTGATCCCCTTTTTTTCTAATTGTTTAATAAGTTGTTTTCGTTTACCTTCTAAAAGCATTAGTTCGGCATCAGATAGGACAATTTTATCAATAAAAATTTTTTTTCTTGGATGCATAGTTAGTCAAGTATTTTGTTTTGAATAAGTTGATCAATATAATATCGCTTATTATTGTAAAAACCAATGGTAAAAGCATCTTTAACACCACTTTGGATAATTTTTTTATTCAGCATCAATGCTTCATTAAGTGTTTTAAAATGTCCAATGTAAATAATGTACATACCTGTTTCTAACCTAAAAGTTTCTAATTTGCCATATTTTTTGAGTTGAGTAAAACCAATGTTGTTAGGATTTTTAGTAATTCCAACTTGTACAGCATATTCTAAATTGTCTTTGCTTAAAGATCCATATTTTTCAGAACAAGTGAAAATCTTTTGTTGAAACGGATTTAATGATAATCCTGAAATATCAAGTGGAGAGTTTTTAGAGACAATGATAGTTGTAGATGGCTTTGAACTTTCTAAATGCGTCTGTTTAGTTGATACTGATGATGTATTTTCTGTATGTTCTTTTTTAATTTCTTGTGCTAATTGTTCATTTTTCTTTATGTAAATGCCCATTTTTACTAAATCTGAAAGGTACACACGTTTGCCTTTGTAAATAGCCAATACAAAAGCATCTTTTTGTCCTGCTTTAATTACTTTTAAGTTGTGTTGAAATGCTTCATCTAAGGTTTTAAAATCGCCACCAATAGTAAATCTTGTAAGCCCATCTTCCAATTGAACGGTTTCTACTTTTCCTAAACCTTTTAAGTGATCATAAGTATAATTTTTAGGATACTTGTATGCAGCAATTTGAACTTTAAATACTAATCCTTCGGCAGAAATGTTTCCATAATCTTTGGAATACTCATAAATTTCTTGTTGGACTGGATTTAATTGTTGTGTATTTAATGTAAGAGTAGTGGTTGCCACTGTTGGTGTAGGTTGAGTAGAAGGCGTAGTAGGTGATAAAGTTTCAAAACTAAATAGATGCATTTTTTCTTTGTATTCTTTCAAATCTTTTGTACTAATTGTAAATGACTCAAAAAAATTACTATCTAATTTACATTCTATTTTAAATTCAAAGCCAGCGGGCAGATTGATAAGATACTTACCATTTTCTTTGTTTGTTTTAGTTTGATAATAAACTTCTTCTTTTCCATCTTTAAGGATAAATGCTGTAATTTTTGACTCTGCCGATTTTTTATTTAAAAAAACTCTTCCATATACCAGCATACTGACGGGCTTGTTATCAAAATTGGTCTCAATAATATAAATATCTTTCATTCCCACACCATTAGGGCGAGCACTGGAATAATAGCCGTGTTCACCACTGGCAGATAATACAAAATAAATATCATCTGCTGGTGTATTAATAGGATAACCAATATTTTCAACAGATTTAAAAGTTGAATCCGACAATTCCATTCTGCTCACAAATATATCATAATCGCCCATACTGTTGTGTCCTTTGGAACTAAAATAAAGTGTAACACCATCAGGATGAATAAAGGGAGCATCTTCGTCAAACGGAGTATTAATGGCACTTCCAAGATTTACGATATTTCCCCAAGTACTATCTGGCAATAATGTGGCTTTGTAAATGTCTTTGCCGCCATAACCACCGGGTCTTTCACTTGAAAAATAAAGCGTTTTTCCATCTGCTGTGATAGAACAACTTCCTTCCCACGCATAAGAATTCACAAGACCTCTGAGTTTTTCTGGGGGAGTAAATTCATTGTTTCCTAAAACATAAGAAACATAAATATCACCGTGCGTAATGCCATCATCTTTGTAAATAAACAACATTTGTCCATCGGGGCTCATAGCAATGGCCGCATCGTGAGAGTTGGTATTAAGAGCATCAATAGGTTTAGGTTCTGTCCATTTGTTCAATACTTTTTCACTCATAAAGACATCTTCATAAAACATTCCTTTTGGGTCAGGGAGTAATGAAGCATTTTGACGCCCACCTTTGCTCTTTTCACCACGATATGTAAAAATCATTACTGTTTCATCTGTTGAAATCACAGGTACATATTCATCCCATTCTGAATTGATTGGTTTTTCAAGATTCATCACTTTTGCACGAGTAGGGCTGGAATACAGAACTTTAGCATTCTGAATATAATTCTTTAATGTCAAAGCGTTGGCTTTGTCTTCGGGACGAATTTTTTTTTGTGCTAAAAATTGATTGATATGTTCTTCTGCTTTATCAAATTGGTAATTGTAATGATACGCTTTGGCTAAATCATAATGGATATTATCAATTTTTGGATTGACGGAATAACTTTCTTCTAATAACTTTAATGCCAAATCATATTTATCACTTCTCGCACTTTGAATAATTAATTTTCCAACTACATATTTTAAGTATGTTTCATTAGGATGATGTAAATAAATTGTTTCAAAAATAGGATAAGCCAAAGAATAATTTCCTTCGTCAAATAGAAGTAATGCTTCATTTAATGAATCTACTTCTGTTCTACGCCACTTTTTGGTCTTCATTGTTTGGGCAATAGAAACAGAAGTGAAAATAATAAATGATAAAAATAAAATGGTACGCTTTATCATTGTTGAATAACTTTTGGCACTCTGAAATAATCTGAATCTTTTTTTGGTGCATTGGCTAATGCTTCTTCTTTTTTCAACACTTCTTTTACTTCATCTTCACGCAAGATATTTTGATTAGGTGTTAAATAAATCAATGGTTCTATGTTTGAAGTATCTAATTCATTTAATTGGTCAATATAATCTAATATCCTATTTAAGTCATTCAGGATATTTTGTTTGGCTTGTTGGTCAAATTCTAATCTTGCTAAGTGGGCTAATTGGTCAATGAGTTCTTCATTTATTTTTTTCATATACGCAAGTTTTTAATGGTTTGTTTTTTTATTTAATAAATTGCTTTTATTTTTTGATGCTTTGATGTTATTCATAAACATCAAGTTTCAAAGTAATTTTTTGTTTCCAATTTTGTGTTTGAAGGGTTATGATAATTATTCAAATGCGAGAGAATAAAGTTTCTTACCTTAGTTTGCAAATCTACTAAGTTTTCTTCTGAATAGCAAGAAGTATCAATGGGTTTTCCAACAACAATGTCTGCAATTCCAGGAAATCCATTGCTCTTAAAAAAACCACCATTTTCAAGTAAATGCCAATTATTTAAATTTACAGCGGGTACAATAGGAACTTTTTTTTGTATAGCCAATTTGAATGCCCCATTCTTAAATGGCTTTAATACACCTTGTGGAGATATTGTTCCTTCAGGAAATATAATCACCACATATCCTTTGTCTATCCATTCACCTGCTTTTTCAAATGCTCGGGCGGCATCTTTAGGATTTTGTCTTCTTACAGGAATATCAATGTATTTAAAGAAGATATTGAATACAGGAATTTTCAAAAGTTCTGCTTTTCCCATATAAATAGCGGCTTTGGGGATATAAAACACACTAAATAAAATATCTAAATACGAGGTATGATTAGCCACCACGATTGATGGAGATGGAAAGTCAAATTTACCTTCAGGATAACGAATACGAGGAATTAAGCCCGATAACAGACAAATTAAAAACGCCCATAATTTTTTTAATGTATAAACAGCACGGTATTGCTTAGTAATAAGCAAAATATAAAAAAAAGGAAATAGGAGTAATAGTGTTGATGCAAAAACAAAAGCAAACCAAGATTTCCACAAAGTAATAAAAATAGTTCTAAGTACTTTTTTCATCGTGCTAAATGTAACGAAATACCATTTAAGAAAGAAAACTTATCTTTTATTTTCACATTCTTCAAAATTAATGTTGAATGATAAGTTTAAATGATGCCACAATTTTATCATTAAATAATTGAATCAAATAAATGCCATTATTAAGATGTTGAGTAAAAATACTATTATTGTTGATAAATCCCGCATCTACTTCTCTTCCTGAAATATCAAAGATTTTATATTGATAAAATGTTAGCATTGAAGAAAAAGAAACCTTGTCATCTGCAGGATTAGGATAAATAAAAATTTCGGAATTTGGATATAGTGTAGTTGGTAAATTAGTTAATTTATCTAATTCAACGATGTACACATCTTGTAAACCACTTGATACTATAGTATTTTGACAAATTGTTATAGTGTTAGTAAAAGGAACTGCTGCATATAAATGCGAATTGTTGAAAATTAAATCATAAACTTTTGAAGGCGACCCTGCTATTTTTTCGGATAAAAGATATTGCTCATTAAATGTATATTTGGAAAGTAAAAGAGAATTGGAGAATAATGTATCAATGCTCAGTATCACAGAGTTAAACAGATATGATAAAGTATAAATTGTATTAGTAGAGTTATCAATGGTAATAGCATATCCTTCTCGTATTCCAAAACTGGCATTATTACTTGGATTTTGGGCTTCCTGCTTTGTCCATTTTACTTGCAAATTAGAATTTAATTGTACTAAAAACATTCTGCTTGCTATTGTTGATTTTGTAAGTCGTATTGTATCCTTGATATATAAATTATTAGAATTATATGTTCCAATAGCATAGACATTACCTGTATTATCCATTTCAATGTCATTAATAATATTAGATTTATTATCTTTTCCTGTAAAACTTGTAAAGTTTAATATATTGAAATTTGTGTCTAATTGAATAATAGCAGATGACTTACCAAGTGAAACAATTTTAGTGTGATTATTAAACACAATACTATCACTAAAAGTACAAGATAGTAAATAACGATTGTTTTGAAAAATCATTTGATGAGAAGTAATATCTTTGAATGAATTATTCCCTATCAAGTATTTTTTAATAGACCCATTAGTGCTATTAAGGTTTAATAAAATGAGTTGAGATGGCGTATAACCTAAATATATTGGAGAAAACGCTAATACACTTAGAGTATTATTATTCAACAATAATGCTGTTGGAACTGTGTTTTCTAAAGTATAATACCATACTAATTTTCCCGAAGGATTTAATTTTGCTATAATCATTCCATTTTCGGCATTTAATGAAACAGTGTCTAATAACACATCGCCTGAAAAATTTATAGCAACATAATAATTACCAGCATTATCTTTTAATACATCTTTACAATCTGAAAATGATGAATAGTATAAAGGACTTGAAGATGATGTGATATTTTGAAAAACTTTTGAAAACATCAAGTTATGAGAATTATCTAACTCTGCTATAATACCCGATGGTGCAGTACAATTAAATACTGCATTACCATTGATTTGAGCGGTATCTTCAACACTTCCACAAATCAATAAATGTTGATTATTTATAATTTTAATACGATTAATCTTATCATTTTTTTTACTGCTTAAAAGCGTATTCCAAACACAAGATTGTTGTGCATATATTTGAAAAGATAATAAAATAGATATTATCCCCAAAACGTTTATTTTTAATTTCATAAATGAGATATTAGTGTTTTACAATAATTTTCTTTGTAATTCTATACTCACTTTCTGACGATAATTGAAGAAAATAAACACCATCTTCAATATCTGGTAGTGATAAAGTAATGGCTTGCTGTGTATTGGATTGATTAATAAATTTATCCATAAGTAATTTCCCTGTACAATCTAATAATTGAATATGAATAAAATTTGGAAGATTGGTGTAAATATGAATTTCTTTTTGAACAGGATTTGGAAATACCAATGTTTGATAGAAATAATTGTTTTCATTTATAGACAAAGCACTATCTGCTTTTAATATAAAAATACCATTGGTCATATCATTGGAAAAAATTAAACCACTTGGAAAAAAAGGATATGATCCCCAATTGCCATCATAAGTATTAGAAGAATAAATACCCACATTGGCACCGCCTTGTGGATAGGTATCAAAATATCCCTTTAATACAGGATTATAAGGATCTGATATATCGTATATCAATGTCCCATCTTGATAACAAGACGCCACTAAAAATTTATTTCCCAATATAAAAGGATTATGTGCAACAAATCCACCGTAATTGTAGGGCTTGATGTAACTGATCACTTGGATATTATTAATATCACTCACATTGGCTACTTTAATAGACAAACCACTGGGCACTTCGTCCATAAATACTAATGTTTTACCATCTTGAGTAAGAGCACTGCTATGATTATACCCTGCTTCAAGATAATTAGTGAGTGAACTTATAAAAACAAATTTATTTTGAATACTATCGTATTTAAACACTTGCAATCCTTGATTTGCCGCAGATGCAAATACAGTATCGTTTCGCACATACATATCGTGTACATAAAATATATTGGGAAAATCCTGATCCAACCATCTTAAAAAACTTGGATTAGAAGGATCGGGATGTAAATTAAAAACCCCCATACTATGTAAATGCCCTAAACTATCTCTTGGACCACCTACATACAAATAATGCCTATCTACCCAAAGTGTGTGCCCTTGTCTTAATAAACCCTTATGCGGTGATGCTAAAACATGCACAGAATCAGGCAAATAAGACATATCAACGATTTGAAATGTATTCAAATAGTCATCACTAATTATGTAACAATAATTTTTGTAATTTTTAATTTCTCGCCAAGTATTGATTGGAATATCAATGACAGAGTCAGCAATGTAAACAGATGAAGGGTTTGTAATATCAACAAAATACGTACCCTTATGCGATCCCGAAATGGCGTATTCTCTGTTTTTGGCAGGATCGTACCATCCCCAGCATCCCGAAAAATAAGTATCGGGCTTCAAATGGGCTATTAATTGAACTCGCCAAGATGAATACGTTTGTCCAAAAGCAATACCCATCAATAGTATCAATAAGTAAAAATAATAATTTTGTCTTATACTTTTCATAACAAATGTTTTTGAAATATAAATGTTTTTTAATATCAAAACTTGTTCTTTATTACCACAATTAAAAAATCAGTTTTATTAATGTTGAATTATTAATTTATGATTATAGATACAATGATTGTATTTATCATAAAGTTTAACGAGATATTGTCCATCACTATAAGAAGATACATCAATTGTTTTTGTAAGAGAAGATGAATAAACTATTCTGCCTGTAATATCTAAAATTTCAACTTTAAATTCACTTACTTTTTCTATGCCATCAATGAATAAGGTAGTATTTGCGGGATTTGGATAAATATCCACTTTTCTATAATCAATAAAAACAAATGCAGATGTGTTTATACACGTAGTATCTACTGTTTGACCATTACTGCTACTTACAGGGCTTTGTAAACCGGCTCCATTTTCTGCTTTTACATTAAAATAATAGGTCTGCCCATGAACTAATCCAGATATAGGTGTTGATACATTAACGGATAATCCATTATTTGTCCATGCTTTGATATTCGTCAATCCTGGCGATGTCCCTATACTACACCAGTATTTGCTTAATGCCGAATGCGGATCACTACTATTACTCCAATTGGCTTTGAGTGTATCTTTTGTGCAAGCAATGTTGATGTCTGAACCTAATCCATCATTGACAGCAACGGATGTAGGGGGTGTCCAATCAACATTCAATGTTTGAATAGCGATATTAGATAATTGATCAACATTATCCTGACAAATTGAATAAATCTTACCTGCAGATTGTGTTGGAGAAGGATTTTGAAACATTAAATCCGTATTGCCAGTACCCACCAAAATGGTAGGTGTGCTTGTTCTTGATCTGTATACTCTAAAACTATCTACTGTCATTTTCGCATTTCCACTTCTAAATGACACAAATTGCCCATTATTCATAGGATGTGGAGAAGGATCCTGCCATTTATTAATGAGTTGATTGTTCCAATATGTCCATATTTCACCTGTTGTACGATCATAAATTACTTTTACATCATACCAAGTATTGGCTGAAAATGTCAGTGGAATATCCACCACAGGCGAACCAAAGGTGTTATTAACCGTTTTGTATAATTGAAATTTTTGATTGTCCAATCGAAACCATACAAAGTAGGAATTATTTCTATTAGAACTATCTGCATTGTCAGCAAAGAAGTGAAAGCCACCACGTCTATTAGTACCTGTACCGTCCAATTTTATCTTAAAATGATACATATAACGATTGGACAAAGTTTGCGTTAAAGCCGCATAGATATTGGTATTAGATGATGACTCATCGGTTTGTAAAAGAGTACCAGAAGTTGCATTCCAAGTTCCCGTTTTTATTGTCCATAAAGAAGATATCGTATTAAAATCATCAAAAAAGAAACCACGATTGTTATTGGCAGTCCATTGTGTGCCATTAAAACAACTTACACTATAATAACCCTTTTGAATAGAAGTGCCTGAAGGTGGAAGGTCATTGATAGTGGCGGTATAATTGGCAGTAATCCAAGATGGAGCAGAAGCAATATTGGTAGTGGGCGTTCCTGATACCATCGTGGTGCATTGATAGGTGGCTTTGAAGCCCGCAGAATTGGTTGCCCCATCTGATTTGAAGCGAATAGTAAAGGCATTCCCCGAAGTAATTAATGTTCCTGGATTATTTCCACCTGTATAAACACCAAACAAAGGTGATGAAGTAGATGATCCATTATAGATCCATAAGGAATCATAATTATTTTCCAGTGTAAATGTTGGTGCAAATTGAAGTACTAATTGTTGCGTAGATGAAGGAGAAAAAATGGTGTAAGTATATTTTTCATTATCATAATAATTTCTATTTGGACCGCCCATATCAAATAAACTATCTGAACAAGGCCATACTCTACAATTAGAAGTAAACTTATCTTGAATGGCTTGCCAAAAATCAGTGTAACCATCATCGTACCCTAATGCCCAAATACCAATACCTCCTATACCTCTTTGATTCACAAAATCAAATCGTCTGCTCATACTATATGCATCATCTATCCAGCATTGACGCCAAGCCCCCGAAACTTGAAACACATAAGCAGGTGTAAAACTATTTTGATCCCATTGTTTATTGGCGTTTGTATAATATCCTGTTGAATTAGTTCGCACATAAGCATAAGTACGAGAAGTGGAGAAATTACCTGTAGTATTTGAAGGTATAGTATTAGAAGTGGTTTCCCATTCTCTCCCATAATAAGGAAGACCTAATAAAAGTTTATTCGGTGGTACTCCTTGTTTTAAATAATAAGTTACTGATTTACTTAAAGTATAATTATTAGATGTCTGAAAATTGTATAAAGGATCGGTTGGTCCCGCTTGACTACTACCACTCCAATAATAATCATAACCCATAATAATAAAATTATCTACATAAGGCACCAGAGCAGGAATGTCAAATACTGAACTCCAATCAACAGCATATAAAGCAATACTTACTTCATAATTTGGATTTGCTGCTTGCAGGGCTGTTTTTAATTGAATAATAAAATTAGTAAAATTGGTCTTGTCCGATGAACTCATCCCTTCAAAATCAATATTTACTCCATTACCACCCCGAGCATTAAGATCACTAATGATATTATTGATAAAGGTATTTTTGGCAGAACTTGAGCCAAAGAATGTACTATGTCCACTAAATAAAGCCGCACATATATGTATTTTACAACCATTGGCTTTGGCAGTTGTTACGGCATTTGAAGTAAGCCAAGCATAAGAAGAATTAGTATTATTTCCCGTAGAAGCAGAAATAGAATAATCAAAATAACAAAAATCGGATATTAAATTCCATTGAAAATTGGTATAGGTAGTACCTTGCCAATAAGGAAACCATCCAAAAACCTTTTTATTTAATGTGCAAGATGGCGAAAGTGTCGTAGTTACAGGTGGCAAAGTATTCTTTAAATTTTGTTGGCTTTTAGCAGGCGATACACCTAAGGCAATTCTCAAACTATCCCACTGATATTCATATTTTAATTTGTAGTTACCATATTTTTCCCTTTCTTCTTGAATAATGGACTTATTTTGGGCATAATTAGCAGTCAATAAGGACGATAATAAAACAATGATAGTTGTTCTCATAACCTTAATTTTGACCACAAATATACGAGATAATTCTGAAATATCCGCCTTTTTAAATCTTAAATCTATATTAAAAATTATTCCTTATTATTGCGGCCACCTAAAAATTTATGTCTATGAAAAAAATTAAAGTTCAAAATCCTGTTGTAGAATTAGATGGAGATGAAATGACTCGTATCATTTGGAAAATGATAAAGGATAAATTTATTTATCCCTATTTAGACCTTGATATTAAGTATTTTGACTTAGGAATTGAAAACAGAGATGCTACTAATGACCAAGTAACTATAGATGCTGCAAATGCTATTAAACAATATAATGTCGGAATTAAGTGTGCTACTATTACTCCTGACGAAGCCCGTGTAAAAGAATTTAACTTAAAGCAAATGTGGAAATCCCCTAATGGAACTATTCGTAATATATTAGATGGTACTGTATTCCGTGAGCCCATTGTTATTAAAAATATCCCAAGATTAGTATCTACTTGGAAAAAACCTATCATTGTTGGTCGTCACGCATTTGGAGATCAATACAGAGCCACCGATTTTGTAGTTCCTGGAAAAGGAAAACTAACCATCAAATTTGAAGGCGAAGATGGTCAAGTTATAGAGCATGAAGTGTTTCAATTCAAAGGGGCAGGTGTCGCTATGGGAATGTATAATACAGACGACTCCATTCGTGGTTTTGCCTACGCATGCTTTAATATGGCATTGCAAAAAAAATGGCCACTTTACTTATCTACTAAAAATACTATTCTTAAAAAATACGATGGCCGTTTCAAAGATATTTTTCAAGAAATTTACGAAAAAGAATTTAAACAAAAATTCCAAGAAGCAGGTATCACTTACGAGCATCGCCTCATTGACGATATGGTAGCATCTGCATTAAAATGGGAAGGGGGATTTATTTGGGCTTGCAAAAATTACGATGGCGATGTACAATCTGACCAAGTAGCACAAGGATTTGGATCATTAGGACTTATGACCTCTGTTCTTATCACTCCCGATGGTAAAACAATGGAAGCCGAAGCCGCACACGGTACAGTTACCCGCCATTATAGAGATTATCAAGCAGGCAAACCTACTTCTACCAATCCTATTGCATCTATCTTTGCTTGGACGCGTGGATTAGCATTTAGAGGAAAATTAGATAATAATCCCGAACTTATCAAATTCTGTGAAACGCTTGAACAAGCATGTATTGAAACTGTTGAAAATGGTAAAATGACCAAAGATTTAGCCGTTTGTATTCACGGAAATAATGTAAAACATGGCGAACATTATCTTTACACCGAAGAATTTATGGATGCCATTGACGCTACCTTAAAAAGTAAACTTAAGGCAGAAGCAAATGTAAAAGTATAAAAACCAATTGTTCAAAAATGTATAAATAACTAATTTTACTCTGATACTCAAAAAATTTATACTTAATCATTAACTTAAAATAAAAAACAATGAAACTCAACGAAATCCAAGAATTAATTAAGTTTGTATCCAAAAGTAATGTGAGCGAAGTGGAATTAGAAACTAAAGATTTTAAAATAGTTATCAAAACAGGTAAAAACCTTACTACATCTGCTATTCCTCAACCAGTTGTTGTACCTAATACAACTCCTGTAATACCTGCTGTGGTCTCTGCACCTGTTACCACACCTGCACCTACAGCCGATACTTCCTCATCAAGCAAAGTAAATGAAACAAAAACTGAAACTAAATCTGAAAGTGAAGATAAAAAATACCACGTGGTAAAATCTCCTATGATAGGCACTTTTTACAGATCCTCTGCTCCCGACAAGCCACCTTTTGTAAATATCGGCGATGTTGTTGAAGTAGGACAACCCTTGTGTATCATTGAAGCCATGAAATTATTTAATGAAATAGAAAGCGATGTGAAAGGTAAAATAGTAAAGATATTAGTGGAAAACGCTACCCCTGTTGAATACGATCAACCCTTATTTTTAATTGATACAAATATCTAAAAAAATTAATTTGTTAGATAAACGACTCCTACATTAAAATACACAAGGACAATAAATTAACACAAAAAATTAAACCAACATCATTGTAAATTTGCGATTAATTTTTTTGTCCTTTTGGTGTAATTAAAAACAACACTAACAAGAAAAATTTTATATTTATACCACCACCAAAAAACGAATCCAATGTTCAAAAAAATACTTATTGCCAATCGTGGAGAAATTGCATTGCGGATTATTAGAACCTGCCACGAAATGGGCATAAAAACAGTGGCTGTATATTCTACTGCAGATAAGGACTCTTTACATGTAAAATTTGCCGACGAAGCAATATGTATAGGTCCTCCTGCCAGCAAAGATAGTTATTTAAACATAGCCAATATCATTGCCGCCGCAGAAATTACCAATGCCGACGCCATTCATCCAGGTTATGGTTTTTTGAGTGAAAATGCCCGCTTTTCTGAAATTTGTCAACTCAACAAAATAAAATTTATAGGTCCTACCCCCGAAATGATTAATGCCATGGGGGATAAAAACAACGCCAAAGAAACAGCCAAAAAAGCAGGGGCTCCTGTTATACCAGGTTCTGATGGTTTATTAGAAAACGTAGAACATGCAAAAAGTATTGCAAAAGAAATAGGTTATCCTGTGATATTAAAAGCCACTGCTGGTGGCGGCGGAAAAGGAATGCGTGTAGTGTGGGAAGAAGATCAATTAGAAAGTGCTTTCAATACGGCTACTACCGAAGCCCAAGCAGCATTTGGAAATGGGGCTGTGTATATGGAAAAATTTATTGAAGAACCAAGACATATTGAAATACAAGTAGTCGGCGACCAATATGGTAAAGTATGCCATCTGTCAGAAAGAGATTGTTCTATTCAAAGAAGACACCAAAAATTAGTAGAAGAAACGCCTTCTCCTTTTATGACTCCAGAACTTCGTGATAAAATGGGAGAAGCCGCTATTAAAATTGCTTCTGCAATAAACTACGAAGGTGTGGGAACCATTGAATTTTTAGTAGATAAACATGGCAACTTCTACTTTATGGAAATGAATACCCGTATTCAAGTAGAGCATCCTATTACAGAAGAAGTGATCAATTATGATTTAATTCGTGAACAAATTTTAGTAGCCGCTGGTGTGCCTATTTCAGGGAAAAATTATTACCCACAATTACACGCTATAGAGTGTCGTATCAATGCCGAAGACCCCTTTAATGATTTTAGACCTTCCCCTGGAAAAATTACTACTTTACATACCCCTGGCGGACACGGCGTAAGAGTGGACTCACATATTTACAGTGGATATGTTATTCCCCCTTATTATGATAGTATGGTAGGTAAACTTATTACTGTTGCTCAAACCCGAGAAGAAGCCATTGCCAAAATGCACAGAGCATTGAGCGAGTATGTTATTGAAGGAATTAAAACAACTATTCCTTTTCATCTTAAACTAATGGAAAACGAAGATTTCAAAAAAGGCAACTACTCTACCAAATTTTTAGAACAATGGAATTTTAAGGAAGCGTAGAAATTATTTTTTCAATACTTAAAGTTCTTTGATTGATTTTGATTCTGTAAAAAATTTAATCTGTATTTTTTAATTGAAAAATTTTTGATTTAAGTCGTTATAACTACTATTTATTTTCAATATCATAAATTCCGCCGGATACTATAAACTTCATAGCATCGGTAGGATGGACATTTAATGGTTCTATGTTTTCTTTTTTAATCAGTATCAATTTTCCTGCAAAAGAATACGAAAACGGGACATATACAGACACATAATCATTCATTCCTAAATGATTTAAATCTTGTTGTGTAATAAATCCAATTTCTTTATAGTTATTTTGTGGTGAGGTCTGAATCAGTACTGGATATTTGAATTTCTTTTTATTCCCTACAAATGCTTCTGTAAAATCTTTTATAGGTGAATAAATATGTCTTATAAGAGGTAATTTTTCAAATTGGGTTTCAAGAAAATGCATCAAATTGCCAAAAAAATAATTAGATGCTAATGCCCCAACACCAACTACAACAATCATCATTACCAATAATCCTAAAATAATATCCAACCACAAATTACCCGTAATTCCAATCCATACAAAAAAATCAATAAATATAAATAGAAGTTTGATAATAATATACAAAGTGATAATCAATGGAATCAAAATGGCTATCCCTTGAACAAAATAAGTGAATATCTTTTTCATATCTATTAAGCAATTACAGGTGGCGGTTCTAATACAGTTCCACAATTTTTACAAGTTCTTAATTCTACTGAATTGTAAAATTTTTCAAATACTTTTTGAAATTGAGTAGTGATATCCGTTAATTTAAAATACTCTTCGTAAAGTTTGTGATTGCATTTTTCACAAAACCAAAGCAAACCATCTTTTTCGTTTTCACGTCTTTTTCGTTCTATGACTAATCCAATAGTATCTTTGAAACGAACAGGATTGTGAGGAATTTTGGGCGGCAATAAAAATATCTCTCCTTCTTTTATAGACACTTCTTTGGCTTGTCCGTTTTCTTGTATTTTTACAATGATATCGCCTTTAAGTTGATAAAAAAACTCTTCACCTTCATTGTAATGATAATCCTTTCTGGAATTTGGACCCCCCACTACCATAATGATAAATTCAGTATCTTTATACACTACTCTATTATTAACGGGTGGTTTGAGATATTCCTTATTTTCTTCTATCCATTTTTGAAAATTAATAGGCGGTAATACATTAGCCATAATGTGTAATTTTTTAATGTGTGCTAAATATACAAAATTAAATTCATTTAAAAATTAGTTCAATTCTTACGAATAAACCACTGTATCACCCCATCTTAAAAAATTCGTTACTGTTCAGATTAATATTTTACCACCAAGAACACATTAGTACAAAGTGGAAAGTATAAAGTTTGAAAGTAAAAGGAAATATTTTTCAATATAATGATATAGCGTTTTAATACTTTCTACTTTTAACTTTTAACTTTCTTCTTTATAGGTGTCGCCCTTTCAGGGCTTGAAATAGTGTGGATTTATTTTCACAGGGCTTTGCCCTGTGCTATTGTATTTTGCCCCTTCGGGGCTACCCATATTTTGTCCCTACGGGACACATCACATTACACTTTATACTTTATACTTTTAACTTTCAACTTTAAACTAATTGTGTGCTTTGTGTGAGTTTTTCTTTGTGGTTAAGTTTGAAGTGCTGATTAGTAACAAAAATTCTTTCTGTTTTTCAAATTACACATTTTACTTTCAACTTTTTACTTTCAACTTTTTACTATATTTTTACTTATCTTTGCATTCAATGTTATAGATTATGCGTTTTGCAAAAAATTTCTTTACTAAAGAAGAAGAAGCACAAATTATACAAGCCATTCAAAATGCAGAAGAAAAAACATCTGCAGAAATACGAGTTCATATTGAAAACTTTTGTTTTACTAATCCATTAAAACGTGCTGAAAAAGTTTTTATCAAAAATCAAATGCATCTCACTAAAAATAGAAATGGTGTATTATTTTATTTTGCTGTAATCAGTAGAAAATTAGCCATTATTGGAGATGTTGGTATTTATCAAAAAGTTCCATCAGAACTATGGAATCAACTTACACAAAAACTTATTAATGCCTTAAAACAAAATCATCACAAATCCGAAACATTATGTGAATGTATTCTTATTATTGGAAATGAACTTGCCAGATATTTTCCACCATCAGAAGATAATCCTAATGAATTAAGTAACGAAATTTCTTATTAACTATGAAAACAAGTTTTTTTAATCATTGGCTACTCTTGGTGATTGCGATATTTTCAGGGTCTTTTTTATTTGATGTCCATTCTCAAATTCCTGAAAAGCCCAATCCACCAAGATTATATAATAATTTTTCAAAAGAATTTCCAAATTTTTTAAGTCCCGAAGAAGCCAATGCTATAGAAGAAAAATTAGAAAAATTTAGTAGAGAAACAAGTAATCAAATTGCGGTAGTGGTTGTAGATGATTTTGGAGGATATACGGCTGCAGAATATGCTACATTATTGGGTGAAAAATGGGGCATTGGTAAAAAAGGCAAAGACAATGGCATTGTAATACTTATAAAACCTACGGGTAAAAAAGGCGAAAGAGAATTATTTATAGCGGTAGGTTTAGGATTAGAAGGTGCCATTACAGATTTAGCAACCAAAAAAATTCGTGAAAATATTATGCAACCACTTTTTGCAGAAGGTCGTTTTTATGAAGGATTAGACAAAGGACTAAATGCTCTAATGCAATTGGCAAAAGGTGAAATTAGCGAAAAGGACTTGCCCGACAATGATGCAAATTCAAGTGCTATTATTGTATTTATTATCATTTTGATAATTTTATATTTTGTGTTTAAGAAAAACAATGCGGTTGTTTACACTTCTGGAAGAAGATTTTATGGTGGTGGTGGTTTTTATGGAGGTGGTTCTTCTTGGGGTTCATCTTCTGGAAGCAGCGGATGGAGTGGCTTTGGTGGTGGAAGTTTTGGTGGCGGCGGTTCTGGTGGAAAATGGTGATTTTATTAATGCTTAATAATTAATTCCAATTGGCTTTAATCAACTACAAAAAGATAAGTGCAGCCCCTTATGAACAAATAGAATATACTAAAGATGCTTTTAAATCTTTATGCAAATCCTTTGTGTTCTTTGTGATAAAATACAACCTGTGAATAGTTAATAAGGAAGATGAATCAAAAGCAATAAATTTAACAAAAAAACAAATAGAAAAATAAAAGAAAATGTTGAGAAACAACAATCTAATTAAAAAAGCATTATTTTTAATCACTTTTTTTATCAGCAACTTGGTAAATTCACAGACAAATATGGATATTGATAAAATTTTGGAGATGATAGAAAAAAGGTGTGATTCGATTATTTCATCGATGTGTTTTGAGGTTAAAAATAAAGAACATAAAAAATATATTAAGAAAATAATGGACACGACAAAGATGGTAATGCATTATAGTTATATTGAAGATAAACCATATATTGATGAAAAATTTAATCTTGGAAAAGTAAAATTAAAATATCGACACATTGTTTTTGATCTCAATCAAGGAGACTCAGTTTACATTTTTATAAATGAAGAGCCATATTTATATTTAATTTCAAATAGGGAACATCTTTATAATAATGGTTGTGGCCCAAAGATACATTGTTGGTTTAAAAGTAATAAAAACATTATAATTACGATACTATTATTAAATAGAAATATTAGAAAAGAAAAAATAAATTTTTATTTTCCTAAGGAATCAAAATATGTAAGTATTTCAAGAATTGCTTCAGATAGGGAATTTAAATGGATTGTTGAATATAAAAGATTTTGGTATGTAGGGTGGGGTGAAAAACCAAGTGGTTACTATATTATCAAGTAAATCAAGTTTTAAGTTGAATTGTAAATTAGTTAAAAAAATTTTTTTGGATGAAAACTACTGATGATTGATTGATTGAATTTTTGGAAATATAATTGATATTGGATATAGAGAAAGGTTTAGTTATGATAGAGATGGGAATATTATGAGATTGACAAGGTATGTGAAGGCAATTGTGGCAAGTGGTAATAGTGATAGCAATATATGAGTAACAAAATAATAATGAAAAAATGATAAGAATGAAGACGAGTAATACATATCTCTATACATTCATTATATTTTGTATATTTTGTGAAACATTGTTAGGACAGAATAAAGTAAGAAAAAAATTAAGTGAAAAGGAATTTGCAAGAATGGAAATAGAAAAAAAATGTAAGTTACCTGAAAAGGAAAATATCATTATATGGGATGAAAAATATAAGTTGGATATTGATGATTTTTGGGAAAAACAAAAAAATCCTGAATTGAAATATGAGGTTCATGGATATATAGGTATAGTAGTTGGTGTAGAAACAAGTATATTATGGGGGAAAGTTGTATTTAGGATATATGCTGCTATGGATAAAAGTAAATCTTGGATAGATAAGAAAAAAAGTGAAGAATACATACAATATGTATTAAATCATGAGCAAAGACATTTTGATTTAGCGGAGATAATAGCGAGGAAATTAAGAAAAAAGATAATGAGAAAATTTTGGTTTAGAATAAGTTTAAGTTGGAAAGACCTAAGGCATATTGATGATCTTTATGATGAATATAGGAAAATACAAAATCAATACGATTCAGAAATAGAGAAGGAAGGCAGATCTGCCCAAGAAAGATGGGATAAATGGATAGATGAGGAGTTAGAGAGGACAAAGGAATGGTATAATAAACATTTGGTTATAGTTAAAAGATGTAGATGTAAATAGTGTAATAAGATGCGATGGGAAATAGATCAGTGAAGAAAGTGCCGAAGAAAAAGCAGAAAGAAATATACATACAAATAACAAAATAAAAATATATGCGAAAGATAACTCAAAGAGAATTAGTTTTAATTGAAAATGGAATGGGAGTAAATATTGATGGGGTACCAATATGGTTTAAGTGGGAAAATAATACTTTAATAGTAACAGGATGGTCAAATTATACGAATTTAGATTTTTTAAGGAAAGAGGAGGCTATTAGAGAACTGAATTTAATTAAAGAAACAGCATTAGAATTAATAAACTCTAATAAAGAATTACAAAAACCATTTGATAAAATTGAATTTCATTTAGCATTAAGTGAAGGAACATCTTCTATAATTGTTTGTGAAGAAGTGGATAATAAACTTATTTGGAATTATTAAGTAATACCTGTAATGATATGATGAGTGCGAGTTCATTTACGAATGATATAGACAACCAAAACACCACCAAATTGATAGAAGATATCAGCGAAAGCACACGAATACACTGAACCTACTACAACAAAGTAAAACAAATTGATAGCATGAAACTAACACCACCAAAATATGGCTTGATATTAGGCACGAAGTTGAGGGTGAATTATGATGCGATGGGAAATAGATCAGTGAAGAAAGTGCTGAAGAAAAGGCGGAAAGAAAGAAATATACATACGAGTAACAAAATAAAAAATAAATACTATGCATACTAAACATTATCTTACTTTCATTTTATTAGTATCGTTATTAAATATAAATTTTATGGCTCAACAAAAATTTGGCATCGTGATACACGGCGGGGCAGGAAATATCTTGCCCGAACATTTTACACCTGAAAAAGAAAAAGAATATCATCAAACCTTACAACAAGCATTAGATACGGGCTATAAGATTCTTGAAAACAATGGCACTGCAATAGACGCTATCATTGCGGCAATTAAAATTTTAGAAGATAGTCCCCTATTCAATGCCGGAAAAGGTTCTGTATTTAATAATCAAGGAAAAGTAGAAATGGATGCTTCCATTATGGATGGAAAAACATTAAAAGCAGGGGCAGTGGCGGGTGTTCAAAGAATTAAAAACCCCATAGAAGCCGCTTATTTAGTGATGACCAAAAGTCCCCATGTATTAATAATTGGCAAAGGGGCTGAAAACTTTTGGACATCAAATGGACTACCACTTGTTGATTCTTCTTACTTTTATGACACCAAGCAGTACGAACAGTGGAAAAAATCTCAAAAGCCGCAAAAACACGGTACAGTAGGTGCCGTAGCATTGGACAAACAAGGGAATTTAGCCGCAGGAACATCTACAGGCGGAATGATGAATAAATTACCAGGACGTGTGGGCGACTCACCTATTATTGGTGCTGGTACGTATGCCCACCATTCAACTTGTGCAATATCTTGCACGGGCTATGGTGAATATTTTATTCGCTATGCGGCTGCTCATACTGTTCATCTCAAAATGTTATACCAAAACAAATCCCTTCAGCAAGCAGTAAATGAAGTACTGTTTGATGAATTGCTTCCTGTTGGTGGAACAGGCGGAATGATCGGCATTGACAAAAATGGAAACATCACTATGGATTTCAATACTACTGGTATGTATAGAGGATATAAATTGTCTGATGGAAGTCAAGGTACATTTTTGTTTAAGAAATAAATGGGATATTAAATTTATTTCACCCTGTTGTAAACCTTAAATTTTATTTATTAAAATTGCCGCAAGATTAAATTTTATTTATATGAATCTTCAACAATTGGAATATCTTGTGGCTATTTATCAATACGGTTCATTAGCCCAAGCCGCAGAAAAATGTTATGTTACACAACCTACCCTTTCAATGATGCTAAAAAAATTGGAAGACGAACTTAATGTGATTATTTTTGATAGACATAAAAATCCATTAAGTCCCACAGAAGAAGGTTTAAAGATTATTCAACAAGCCCAAAAAATTTTATTTGAAATTGAAACCTTAAAATCAATTGCAAAAGATGCTCATCATAAACAAACTGGACATTTAAAGTTAGGTATTATTCCTACTATTGCTCCCTATTTATTGCCTTTATTTCTTCACTCTTTTGCTGAAAAATATCCTGAAATAACACTTGAAATACAAGAAATAACCACTGATGAAATTGTATCTCAATTACAAAAAGGTCTCATAGATATAGGCATTTTGGCCACTCCTTTGTATCACAAAGACATCTTAGAAAAAAAATTATTTATTGAACAGTTTTTCGTTTATACCTCAGATAAATTTTTACAAAAAAAGAAAAAAATTGAATTAAAAGACATTAAGAAACAAAATTTATGGTTACTAAAAGAAGGGCACTGTTTGAGAAATCAAGTATTAGAAATTTGTCAACCTCAAAGTGATTCGTCCATTCAATTCATTGCTGGAAACTTAGATACTATTATTAAACTTATTGACTTTCATGGCGGAACAACTATAATTCCCGAATTAATGATGAGATATTTACATAAAGATCAATTAAAAAAAGTTGTGTACTTCAAAGAACCTGTGCCTGCCCGTGAAATTAGTATTGTTCAAAATAAACTCTTTATCAAAGAACATTTAATCAATATACTTTACGACCACATCATTCAAACGCTCAAAAAAGAATTACATACTACCATTAAAACAAAAATAATTCAACCTTAGAATAAATTTGCTAATATCCAGAATAAACAAATTTATTTTTATTATACTTCGCAGCAGATATAAATTCTTATGCGTTTAGCCGTTATAGATATGGGAACTAATACTTTCAACCTGATTATTTCTGAACTCCATCAGAATCAGTTTGAAATTTTATTTTCTACCAAAGAACCTGTAAAACTTGGTCAAAAACTTAAGACCCTCCACCGCATTGATTCACAAGGCATTCAAAGAATTATTCAAGTTTTGAAGAAATATTTAAACATCGTAGAAGAATATTCAGTAAAAGAAATTATTGCTCTTGCTACTTCTTCTATTCGTACTGCCCAAAATCAGCAAGAAGTTTTGGATATTATTAAGCAAGAAACAGGAATACAAGTACACGTCATAGATGGTGATAGAGAAGCAGAACTTATTTATTTAGCCAATAAATATGCCATAGATACTTGCATCAACCAATCACTTGATACCCCTTATTTAATAATGGACATTGGCGGTGGAAGTACTGAATTTATTATATCTAACAATGATAATTGTTTATGGAAAAAGAGTTTTTTACTGGGAATGGCTCGTTTAATAGATGAATTAAAGCCACAAGACCCCATTACTCAACAAGATATTGATAAAACATACAATTATTTAAATTCCCATTTACAAGAACTTGCTGAAAGCGTATCCCGATATTCTCCTAAAATTCTTGTAGGTTCTTCGGGCGTTTTTGATTCCATTGTAGAAATGATAGAAGCCAATATACATCCACTACATAAAAACTCATCTTGTTGTAAAATAGATCTTAAAGATTTTTACACTATTTTTAATCAGATATTACCATTACCTTATCAAGATAGATTGCAATACAAAGGTCTCATACCAATGCGTGCAGATATGATTACTATGTCTCTATTGATTATTGATTATGTTTTGAAAACGTATAAAATTGAAGAACTCATTGTTTCTTTTTATTCCTTAAAAGAAGGCGTTATTATTGAAAAAATGAAGTATTTAAGTTAATTTTTTACATTAAAATACCAGCAATGGTGGCTGATAAATAAGATGCTAAAGTACCACACAAAAGTGCTTTCATTCCTAATTCTGCAAGGTCTTTGCGACGCTCGGGAACTAAAACCCCTATACCGCCTATTTGCATTCCTACGCTACTAAAATTAGCAAAACCACAAATAGCAATACTCACTATCATTAATCCCTTTTCAGTAACCACAGGCACTTGACGAGAAGTAAGATTACTAAATGCTACAAATTCATTAATCGTTAATTTTTGTCCTAATAAAGTAGCAACATTATTGACATCTTCAATAGGTGTACCCATTGCCCAAGCCATTGGATAAAATAATTTTGCAAATAACCAATTTAAACTCAAATTTAAATCAGGACTAAAAAGATGACCAATTTTGAATAATATCCAATCGGTCATTGTTATTAATGCAATGAAACCTATAAGCATTGCAATCACATTCATTGCAATCTTAAATCCATCGCCGGCTCCGTGTGTAATGGCATCTATTAAATTACTATAATCACTCTTAATATCTAATTTTACTTTTCCCATCGTTACTGGCGTTTCCGTTTCGGGATAAACAATCTTTGAAATCACTAATGCACCCGGTGCCGCCATTAAACTTGCCATAATCAATTTAGGGGCTAAATTCAAACCTGCTTGTGCTCCCATATTAGCATACACAATTAATATTCCACCTGCTATACAAGCCAAACTCCCACTCATAGATGCTAACAACTCGCTTTTGGTCATCGTTGGTAAATACGGACGAATCATCACTTGTGCTTCTACTTGTCCTACAAAGGCACTGGCAACATTACTCAATGCTTCTGCTCCACTCACGTGCATTACTTTGTTCATTACATAGGCAATGGCTGAAATAATTTTTTGCATCACTCCCAAATGATACAATATAGCCACTATTACTGTAACCAAAATAATAGTCGCTGTTACATTAAAAGCAAAGACAAAAACATGTGGTGTTCTATAATCTACTATTTCTTGACCTGAAACTGCGGCTAATCCTCCATAAACAAAATTAACCCCACTCTTTGCAAATTGTTCTATTTTTTGCATTCCTTTCCCTAATTCTTGAAAAAACATTTGTACCCAATGAATTTTCATAATTGCCACTGCAATTAAAGTTTGTAACGCCAAACCACTTACTACCAAACGATAATTAATTTTTTTCTTATTATTAGAAACCAAATAGGCAATGCCCAAAATAAGTGCAATGCCAATAAGACCTGTGAATCTTTCCATAATTAGTTTTTTTTAAGATATTATTCTATTGAATTTTCTAAACTATAAAGCACTAATGCATTTAATAATTTAGGTAAAATATACGTTGATTTTGGGGGCATAGTTAAGTTTGAAAGTGCATATTTTTTAATAACATCAATAGATACTGAAGAAGTAAAAAATGCTAAATTGTATTTCCCTTCATTTACAAGGTGTTCTACACTTTGAATGCTATAAGTATATTCAGGCAAATACTCTATACTTGGATTATTACGAATATCTTGTATTTGAAAAATATCTTTTAATATGTATTGGTATAAAATTTCTGTATCTAATGCATCTGTATTTGAACGAAACTTTAATAAATATCTTTTATTATCAAAATACATTCCTATGCTTCCTTGTTTTAATGGATAATCATTATTTACTTCAATACATTCAAAATGTTTTGCTACTAATTCCAATAAATTGGAAGGAATAACAACGTTTTTTAATACTCTATGAAATGAAAATATCTTCAAACTATCTTCTTGAAAAAAAGATCCTAAAAAATATTGTGCACTTTTATAAGATGTGCCCAATTCTTTGGCTAACAAAACCGAAGATGCCGAACGATGATGTCCATCACCAATAAAAATATAAGGCATTTCTTTGAATTGATGATAAATTTGATCGTTAATTTCCCTTTGCATTGATTTCCACAAATAATGTTTAATTCCGTCTCTTTCAATTTGAATAACAGGTGTTTGCTGTTGAATGTTTGTTATTAATTCTTGCAAGGATTTATTTTTTTCATAGAAAAACAAAACGGGCTCTGCATTTATTTTGCAGTGCTTCAAATATTCTTTGAGTTTAATTTCTCTATCACTTAATGTTTGTTCGTGGATTTTAATTTTTTGCTGTAAATAATCTTCTACACTAATAGCAGCAATAATTCCATTAAATACATACGCAGGATGTTGCTGTTGATAAACATAATACAAAGGATCTGAATCCTGCACAAAATAATTATTTCTCAAAAAATGTTGAAATCGGTTGTAAATTTTATTATATCTTTCAATGGAATGAGGTGCTGTTTTTTGTTTATCAATAAAATCAGGATAAATTATACTCAAATAAGATAATTCATTTTTTTGTAAGATGTTTTTGACTTCGTCTAATGAATAAGAGTCAGCAGGATAAGTAATGATCTTATCCGCCAAATCTTTTTGAGGTAATATACCTTTGAATGGTAGAACTGTAGCCATTATGAATGAATCTGTAATTTAGAATATGCCTGTATAATTTTTTCAGATAATTCAACTGCAATTCTTTGTTGTGCTTCTTTTGTAGACGCTCCTATATGAGGTGTAACGGATACTTTAGAATGACTTAGTAATTTACTATCGGGCGTTGGTTCATTCATAAACACATCCAATCCTGCACCTGCTACTTTACCTGTATTTAATGCTTCTAATAAATCGTTTTCATTCACTACCCCACCCCTTGATGCATTGATAATAAAAACACCCTGTTTCATTTTTTCAATTTCTTTTTTTGAAATAATATCTCCGCCAGGGACGTGAAGCGTGATAAAATCACTATTTATTAATACATCATCTAAAGTTGTCGTCGTGATTGTTACATCCAGTTTTTTATTCACCTGTGGAAAGAGAATCTCTAATTCGGCAGAACTTACATAAGGATCGTAAGCCAAAACATTCATTTGTAAGCCAATGGCAATTTTTGCTACTTCTTGACCAATTCTACCAAAACCAATAATACCTATTGTTTTATCTTTTAATTCAATACCATCTGAGTATTTTTTCTTAAGAGTATTAAATTCTTTGTTACCAGATAAAGGCATTTCTCTATTTGATAAATGGACTTTTCGCACTAATGATAAAAGATGTGCAAATACCAATTCTGCAACTGAATGAGAGGATGCTGCAGGTGTGTTGATAACAACAATACCTTTTTGTTTAGCGTATTCTACATCTATATTATCCATTCCTACACCACCACGAGCAATAATTTTAAGATTGGGACAAGCGTCTATTATATCCTTACGAACTTGTGTAGCACTTCTTACAATTAATACAGAATACTCTTTTTCATTAATAATATCAATCAATTTATCTTGACTTATTTTTTCAGTATCTACTACAAAACCTGCTTTTTCAAGTAGTTCTTTTCCAATTTTATCTATTCCATCATTGGCTAATATCTTTTTCATAGAATTTGTTTTTTATATGAATTATTTATCAAGTTTTAATTATTCAAATTATAGAATTTAAAAATGAAATGTATAAAGTATGAAAGTAATGAGAGTATTTTTGCAATTTAAAGATTTAAAGTTATAGCGGCATAAAACTTTTTACCTTCAACTTTCCACTTTCCACTTTCTACTAAATGTCAATTTGCTAATGGATTAGCGGTAAGTAAATTAATGTCTTTGTAAGGAAGTTTAAATATTTCTGAAAGCGATTTATTAGTCAATATCCCGTTGTACACATATACTCCTTTCCGAACCCCCGAATCCCTTCTAATAAGAGCATCAAATCCGCCTTCTTCTCCCATATTGATAAGAATGGGGGCGAGTAAATTACTAAATGCGTAAGAAGCAGTACGAGCCACTCTTGAAGGGATATTAGGCACACAATAATGTATTACACTGTGTTTTTTGAAAGTAGGTTGAGAATGATTGGTTGGCCTTGATGTCTCAAATACTCCGCCTTGATCAATACTGACATCAATAATAACAGATCCTGCTTTCATTTCTGCAACCATCCTTTCGGTAACAATGATTGGGGCTCTTGCTCCCGTTGCTCGCATTGCACCAATTGCTACATCGGCTGTTTTCAAATGTTTTTCTAAAACGCGAGGAACAATAATAGATGTAAATACCCTTGATCCTAAAGCGTTTTGTAATCTTCTTAATCGATATATAGAATTATCAAATACTTTTACATTAGCCCCCAACCCAATAGCAGCACGTGCTGCAAATTCTCCCACAGTTCCGGCTCCAATAATTACAACTTCAGTAGGTGAGATGCCTGTAACCCCACCCAATAAAAATCCTGGTCCGCCATTGATATTGCTTAATAACTCGGCTGCTATAAGAATACTGGTACCACCTGCAATTTCTCCCATTGAACGAATAAACGGATAAATATTTTCACTATCGGTGATTAATTCATACGCTACACAATTCAATTTTTTGGCAATCAATTTTTGTAAAAAATCTTTCGGCTGTATGCTCAATTGCAATGCTGAAAACAAAATTTGTTTGGGCTTCATCCATTCCAGTTCTTCAATGGTTGGTGGGGCTATTTTCAAAATAATAGAGGATCTCTCATAAACATCTTGAGCAGAATACACAATTTCTGCACCGGCTTCACTATAATCGTGATCATCAAAATTAGAAGCCCTCCCCGCATCTTTTTCAATAACAATGCGATGACCATTATTTACCAAAAGTGCCACTGCGTCAGGAACCAGAGCCACTCTATTTTCTTGAAATGCAATTTCCTTAGGAATACCAATTACTAACTCATTTTTCTTTTGTTTTAATAATACTGCTTCTTCTTGAGGAATCAAAGCCCCTTGCGTCAATGAATATAATACATCTTTTGACATAAATCTTGTTTTTGTTGTATTTTGTAATAAGTGTTCAATTTATATTTTACCAGAAAAATGCATTAGTGAAAAGTTGAAAGTAGAAAGTGAAAAGTAAGAAGAAATATTTTTCAATATAATGATGTAGCGTTTTAATACTTTTCACTTTGAACTTTCAACTAATTATTGTGGTTTAGTTTTGAAGTGCAGTAACCTTTTGTTTTAATTAAAATTCCACACCTCTGTATTTGGGTGCATTGCAATCGTCAATGGCTCTACCTTTGGGTCTAAAAATAAGTCCAAATCGTAATTCAAAAGTTCTATTTCTTACTTTGACATCGTATAGATCTTTTTTATATCTGTGATAAATCACATCGGGATTCCAATGATATTCAACAAAAGGATGAAAATAGCGAAACCAAGTAACATCCCATTCGTAACCCAGTGCAATATCTCCACTCCACCATAGTTTTGGAAAAGAACTGCTAATAGGGGCATAAACACTAATGGATTGACCTAAAAGATATTCTAAACGAATACCAAACATCCAATAAAATGTTCCATAATTATTTTTTAAGAAAAACCACTTTAAGTAATTATTCCACTGCAAATAAGTATATTTGTTGGGATAGAATTTGTCCGACACAGCCCCCCAAAACCAATCGAGTAATAATCTTTCTTTGGCTCCTTTGTGCGTATATTCTAATTCTGTTTGCCACCGAATATTGTCAAAAGGCAAAAGTTCTGCAAATATCCCTACGCCCCAAGAAAAATACTCACGAGAATAATGAGAAGGTGGGTAATAATAAGTAAAAACAGGATTAAAAAAATCTTTTAATCCTTCATTGTTATTGACATAATGATGCATTGAATGATTGGCGGCAATAAATAAACCTGCTCCTCTAAAAAACTGGGGGTAGTAGTAAGTTCCTTTTCTTTGAGCATTAAGAGATAGGGTAAAACTTAGAAGGAATATAATGAAAGAAGCAGAATATAATATAGATATTTTGTATACTTTTGCCATTACTATATTTTGAATATTACAAAAATACGAATATAATCTTTTCATAAGCAAATTAGGCGATTTCTACTTGGGCAGCAATTTTTTTGATAAGGCCTTGCAGTACTTTACCGGGTCCTATTTCTATAAATTTGGTAGCCCCATCTTCTACCATTTTTTGAACGGATTGTGTCCATTTTACAGGAGAAGTGAGTTGGGCGATAAGATTTTGTTTAATTTTATCGGGATTGGTTTCTGGTAATGCGGTGTAGTTTTGGTATATTGGACAAATGGGTGTATGAAAAGGTGTAGATTGGATGGCTGCTTCCAATTCTTTTTTAGCGGGTTCCATCAATGGTGAATGAAAAGCACCACCTACTTGTAATACAAGTGATCTTTTTGCCCCAGCGGCTTTTAATCTTTCGCAAGCCACTTCTATGCCTTTGATCGTACCTGAAATAACTAATTGACCTGGACAATTATAATTGGCAGGGACTACAATTTCTCCTGTTTCTTTTTGAACTTGTTGGCAAATATCTTCTACTTTATGGTCTTCTAAACCCAAAACTGCCGCCATTGTAGAAGGGTTAATTTCACACGCTTTTTGCATTGCCATTGCACGAATGTAAACTAACTTTAACCCATCTTCAAAGGTGAGTGTTTTATTAACTACTAATGCAGAAAATTCACCAAGAGAATGACCGGCTACCATATCGGGATGGCTATTTTCTGTAACTGCGGCTTGGATGACAGAATGTAAAAAAACTGCAGGTTGTGTTACCTTAGTTTGCTTAAGTTCTTCATCTGTTCCATTAAACATAATGTCACTAATACGATATCCAAGAATGTTGTTAGCGATTTCAAAAAGTTCTTTGGCTTTTGGATATTGTTCGTACAAATCCTTTCCCATTCCTGAAAATTGGGAACCTTGTCCTGGAAATACATAAGCAACTTTTGACATAGTCGAAAAATTTCCGCTAAATGTACGAAATAAATTAGTGAATTTTGAAAGAGAATTTTA
>JAOAIP010000035.1 GCA_026414605.1 Bacteroidia bacterium | reverse complement strand
GGTCGGGCTGCTACGGGCTTCGCTATCGCTTCGGCAAATGTGCTTAAATGATAATTTAAGCACATTCGTGAGCACCTTGATATAAAAAATAGATGGCGAACAATCCTTGTGGCATTCTTGTTCTTTTGTTATCGCTATTTTCAATCGTTTAATGCTACTCTCATAGTATCTATCTCCTTCATAATGGCCACAAGGCAGTGCCGGCGGCTCGCTTCGCTCGCCGCCGCCCTCCGCATCCCTCACGCAACTCACCCCCATCCCCTCTCTTTTTCAAAAGAGAGGGGTGATGTGTATTATTCTACTTACTATTGTTCCCCCTCTCTAATTCATTTAGAGAGGGGGAAATAAAGGGGGTGAGTAAATCATGCAAACTTCAGTTAAAAGTCAAAAGTAGAAAGTTTCTTCCGATCGCTGAATTTGATCTTTAAATCCAAAATCTTTATTTCCAGAAAATTCAGTATAAATACTGACCTCCAAATACTTTACTCTTTGCCAAGCAATGATCCCTTCAAATCTCTGTATTTTCATATTCTTCAAATTTAACTTTCAACTTTCCACTTTCTACTAATAAAAGGGGGTGAGTAATATAACTTTCAAACCTTTTACCTTTTCAACTTCGTAAATTATATCCAACTATCAATATTCTTTACTAAAAAGCGATAAGGTAATAAAGCATCTTCACCAGCATAATCCACGCCTATTCTTGGACCTACTATAATGTCATTTTGGGGAATAAGAATACCATCATCTTCTATCCAAATTTGATTTCCTAACAAACTTACTCCATTAAGTGATTTATTTATACCCAGGGCTTTGGTTACCTTTCCTGGCCCATTCAATACACCATTTTTAAGAGATCGCTCAGAAATTCTTTGAAATATCCATTTTTTATTTTTCAGAGGGATAATGCCTCTAATCAAAACCGCATCGGGAACTTCTTTTTTATTTGTAACTACATTAAATAAATAGTGCATTCCATAACAAAAATAAACATAACTTACTCCACCTTCTTCGTACATTACCTTTGTACGATCAGTTTTTCTCCCACCATACGCATGACATGCCTTATCATAAATGCCGTTGTATGCTTCGGTTTCTACAATAATTCCCGAAGTGATTTTCCCATCTACTTTTGTAACTAATATCTTTCCTAATAAATCATTAGCAATCTGTACAACATTCTCCCTTATATAAAAATCCTTTTTAAGTTTCATAAACAATCTCTATAAATTAAAAAAACTTACCACTTGCGATGGTAAGTTTTTTTAGAATATAATTTTCATTTAAAGAACAAATCAATACTCTTGCCCTAAATTTTTTATTTCTCTTAAATAATTGAGAATATACTTTGCTGATATCTTTATTTTGCTTGTTCTGCTAATTGTTTGGCAATGTAATTTTTAACCCATTCTGTAGTTACAGAACTTGGTCTTTCTATTGGCATTCCTAATGCCCTATCCCATACTAAACTGGCTAATACCCCCAAAGCACGTGACACACCAAACAATACTGTGTAGTATTCATACTCAAACATTCCATAATGAACTAATAAAGCCCCCGAATGAGCATCTACATTCGGCCATGGATTTTTAATTTTTCCTGTGGCTTCAAGAATTGACGGTGCTACTTCGTAAATCATTTGAACGATTTCACACACATCATCTTTTTTGATATAGTTTCTATAAAACTCTTGTTGAGCAATAAAACGAGGATCGGTTTTTCTTAATACAGCATGTCCATAACCTGGTACAACCTTACCCTCTGCTAAAGTTTTTTTAATGTATTCTGCAATTTGTTCTTTGGTAGGAAGCCCTCCTCCCAAATTTTCTTTTAATTGAAAAATCCACTTGATTACTTCTTGATTGGCAAGACCATGCAAAGGACCTGCTAAGCCATTTAATCCTGCGGCTAAGGATAAATAAGGATCGCTTAATGCCGAACCAACAAGATGGGTAGCATGTGCAGATACATTTCCGCCTTCGTGATCTGCGTGAATAGTCAAATACAAACGCATTAAATTCTTAAAGTTAACATCTGAATATCCTAACATATGGGCAAAATTGGCTGCCCAATCTAAATTGTAATCTGGTTCTATATGAACATTGTTTTTGTATTTTCTACGATACACATACGCTGCTACTCTTGGCACACGAGCAATTAAATTCATAGCATCTTCATACGCATATTCCCAATATTCTTTTTTGCTAATACCTCTGGCGTATGCTTTTGCAAATACTGACTCTGTTTGCATAGCCATAATACCCGTAACAAACTGGGTCATTGGATGTGCATCAAGCGGTAATTCGTCAATCACATCAAATACATGTTTGGGAACATTACTTCTTCTTTGCCAATCTATAGTAATGTTTTTTACATCCTCTTCTGTGGGAATCTCACCAATAAGTAACAAGTAAAATAACCCTTCTGGTAATGGTTCGTTTCCGTCTTTGGCTTTTGGCAATAATTGTCGTAATTCGGGAATAGAATATCCTCTAAAACGAATCCCTTCTATAGGGTCTAACTTTGAGGTTTCCGTAATTAAGCCAATAACACCTTTCATTCCCGAGTATATCTGTTCAATAGTATATTCACCTAATTTCATATTACCATGCTTAGCCAACATATCTTTAATTTCGGCACTCAACTGCATGGACTTTTCTCTAAATTTATTCTTCAAACTTTCCATATATTTTTTATTTGATTTTTCTTTTTATAAAAATTATTTATATTAAATTTATTAAGGAACAAATTTAAAGTTTTTTCCTAAAAAATGTGCAGAATTTCCAAGCATTTCTTCAATTCTCAACAATTGATTGTATTTAGCAATTCTATCTGTTCTTGAAGCCGATCCTGTTTTAATTTGTCCGCATCTTAACGCTACTGCAAGGTCTGCAATTGTAGTATCTTCTGTTTCTCCACTTCTATGACTCATAATAGTTGTGTACGCATTGGTATGAGCCATATTGACAGCCGCTATTGTCTCTGTTAATGTACCAATTTGATTGACTTTAATAAGCACAGAGTTAGCAACATTGTTCGTAATCCCTTCGGCTATTCTTTGTGTATTTGTTACAAATAAATCATCACCCACTAATTGAATGTCTCCTAATTCTTCGGTCAATAATTTCCATCCATCCCAATCGTCTTCGGCACAACCATCTTCTATTGAAATAATAGGATATTTGCTTTTCCATTCTTTCCAAAAAGCAACCATTTCTTTTGAACTCAACTTTTCACCTGTAGATTTTTTGAGATGGTAAACTTTATGTTCTGCATCATAAAATTCTGATGCCGCCGCATCTAAGGCAATATAAATATCTTCGCCTGGTCTATACCCTGCTTTCTCTATGGCTTGTAAAACATACTGAAGTGCTTCTTCATTATTTTTGATATTTGGGGCAAAGCCGCCTTCATCGCCTACGGCTGTGTTTAATCCTTTATCTTTAAGTACTTTCTTTAAGTGATGGAATACTTCAACACCCATCCTTAATGCATCGCTAAATGTATCGGCATTTACAGGCACTATCATAAACTCTTGAAAGTCAATTCCATTATCTGCGTGTGCTCCACCATTCAAGATATTCATTAAAGGAATAGGTAATAAGTTGCCCCCCACACCCCCTACATATCTATAAAGGGGCAAACGACTTTCTTCCGCAGCCGCCTTTGCTACCGCTAATGATACAGCAAGTATAGCATTTGATCCTAAATTGGATTTATTTTCGGTGCCATCTAATTCTATTAGTACATTATCAATGTCCTCTTGATCAAATACATACATTCCACTGATTTTCTCTTTTATAACAGTATTAATGTTATTAACTGCTTTTGTAACACTTTTTCCAAGATATTGTCTTGAATCGTTATCTCTTAATTCAACGGCCTCGTGTTTTCCTGTAGATGCGCCGGATGGAACAGCGGCTCTACCCACAATACCTGCATCTGTGTATACTTCTGCTTCCACAGTAGGATTTCCTCTTGAATCTAAAATTTGTCTTCCAATAACTGTGTGAATAAATGGCATATTATTTTTTTGGCTGCGAAAGTAGGAATTTTTTTACTATGTAATTAAAAATTAAATAATACCAACCTTCTAATCGTTGTATCATTATTTTGCTCCATATCTATTATTTATTAACCAAATTCTGAATGCTATAATAAATACTGCCTTTTCAGGGCTTGAAATAAGACATAGGGGTATTTTACACAGATCTTTGCATTGTGTTACGGTATTTCGCCCCTTCGGTGCTTATTGATATTTAAAATTAATCAAAGTAGCTGTGCCACCTCATCCCTAATCTTTCTCTTTATGAAAAAGAGAAAGGCGATGTGAAATACCTAACTTTCTATTATTCCACTATTCCCCCTCTCTAACTCTATTGGAAATGGTGAATAAAAAGGGGGGAGTAATATAACTTTCAAAGAATCATCAACAATTACAAATTTGCTTTCAAGAATCAAACTCAAAGATGTATTTTTGTCCAAAAAAATATGATAATAGATATTCACACACATATTATTCCGCCCCAATTACCTGATTTTTCAAAAGAATTTGGTTATGGAGAATTTATACAATTACAGCACCATCATCCTAAAAAAGCATGGATGATACAAGGCGATAAAAAATTTAGAGAAATAGACATTAATTGTTGGGATGTGTCGGTAAGATTAGAAGAAATGGAAAAATTTAAGATAGACATACAAGTATTATCTACTATTCCTGTAATGTTCAGTTATTGGGCAAAGCCCAAAGATGGCTTGAAAGTAGCACAATTTTTAAACGATCATATTGCAGAAATAATTCATCAATATTCAAAAAAATTTGTGGGATTAGCCACAGTGCCATTACAAGATATTAATTTGGCTATTCAAGAATTAGAACGTTGCAAATCTATTGGTTTCAAAGGTGTGCAAATAGGCAGCAATGTCAATCAAAAAAATTTGACCGAGCAAGAGTTTGGAGAGTTTTTTGCTGCCTGTGAAAGTTTAGATATGGCTTTGTTTATCCATCCTTGGGAAATGATGGGGCAAGAATACATCACTAAATACTGGTTACCTTGGTTGGTTGGGATGCCGGCAGAAACAGCCCGTGCTATTGCAAATATGATATTTAGTGGTGTTTTTGATAAACATCCCCAATTAAGAGTTTGTTTTGCCCACGGTGGCGGGTCTTTTATTCCTACTATTGGAAGAATAGAACACGGATGGGAATGTCGCCCCGATTTAGTGGCCATAGATAATCCTAATAACCCTCGTCATTATCTTGGAAAATTTTGGGTAGATTCACACACCTGCGATCACAAATTATTGCAGTATATTATAGATGAAATTGGCGTTGAGAAAATCGTGCAAGGTTCTGATTATCCTTTTCCATTGGGGGAAAGCATTCCTGGTGAACTTGTGAGAACATCTCCCTTAACAAGTGAACAAAAAGACATTATTTTTAATAAAGCCCCAATGGAATGGTTAAAACTACAAGTTGAGTAGTGGCGGGAACGGGAATTGAACCCGTGACCTCAGGGTTATGAATCCTGCGCTCTGACCATCTGAGCTATCCCGCCAATTTGCGGCGGCAAATAAATATATTTTTTTAGTATTATGCAAATTTGCTGCTGATTTTTGTTTGCCTCTTAGTTGTTTCTCAACTCTTCTTTTAAGATGCCAAATTTGTTTTTTGAATGAAAGAGAAAAAATCCATCCTTACAAAACAAGTTACTTTTCACTTTGAACTTTCAACTAATTATTTTCTTTATAATTAAGTTTGAAGTATATGAGTAGTAACCCAAACAAAAAATTTTGCCTACGGCACTTTTTGTTTTATATTGGCAAAAAAATTCTTTATATTTGCAAAAAAATCATAGGTATGAAAACAAAAACTTTTATTGGAAGTTGTGTCCTATTTTTATTTTTATTGGCAACATTAGTGAATGCACAAACTTCACCACCGGAACTTATCTTTTATCAAGGTATAGCCAGAGATGCGAGTGGTAATCCATTAGTGAATCAACCTATTGGTATTCAATTAAAAATACATCAGGGGGCATTTAATGGTCCGGTTGTTTTTACAGAAACACATGCTGTTACAACCAATAGTTTGGGCTTGTTTAGTTTACAAATTGGGAGTACTAATTCTACTGCATTTCAATTAATTCTTTGGAATAATGGACCCTATTTTTTAGAAGTACTAATGGACCCTAATGGTGGAAGTGCATATACTTCAATAGGTACTCAACAATTACTCTCTGTGCCTTATGCTTTATATAGTAAAAGCAGTTACTCTAGTGCGATTGCTTTTGGTTCTTATACAACTCAAAATGCACCTCCTATTTCAATTTCTTCAAATACTTCTGCTACTAGCACTACGTTGACATTGACACAAGGCAGCAATACTTCTTCTGTACAAATTGATTTCCCTGCACCTCCATCACCTTCTATTAGTATCACTTCTGCCTCACCATCTATTGTCTCTGTTTTTCCACCTTCGGGGAATGCTTTTACCATTTCAGCCACCCCGCCATCGTTTACATCTTCTGATGGAATTACAAAAATCACAGGTACTTACCCTAATTATATAGTAACTACAACACCCACTCTTTCTATTTCGGGAGATACTCTTTCTATTAGTGGGGGAAATACTGTTATACTCCCTACTGCACCTACGCCAACTATCATTGGACAAGGCATTGCTAATGTTAATCCTGTAAGCGGTAATAGTTTTATTATTGATGTACCTTCACCTACTTTAAATATCATACAATCAACTCCTGGTCAAGCTACATTTTCTCTTTCACAAGGAACATCAAGCACATCGCAAACCTTAACTTTTCCACCTAGTTCTGTAACGCTTTACGGTTCAGGTATAGCAAGTGTTTCCCCAAATGGCTCTTCTTCCAGTACTTTTACTGTTAATGTCCCCTCTCCTACACTATCTGCCAATTCATCTACATCAGGCGTTACTACTATTACTATCAATCAAGGTAGTGCTTTTGATACAGCAAACATTAATATCCTACCTGCTATTCAAAATAATGCTTGGAGTTTAAGTGGTAATGCTATTAGTACATCCACTAACTTTTTAGGTACTACAACAAATTATCCTCTTATTTTTAAGACCAATAACTTTGAACGGATGCGAATATCTCCAACAGGAGAAGTGGGAATTGGTCCGCCCGGTTTTTCACCTTCATATCCGCTTCATGTTTCACATACCGGCACATTTGACGTTGCAGCCGGCGTTAATTATACGTATACAGGGTCATCAAGCATGGGATCTGCCATATCCGTGAAAGCACAATCTACAGGTGGATCAGATATTTCCGGAGGATATTTTCAAGTAAACGGGTCATCTTCCGTAACTGCGGTTGCTTTAAAGGGAGTTGTTACATCAAGTGCACAATACAACATTGGCATCGACGCTTCCGCTACCGGCGCTACAGGAACCAATTATGGAGGATATTTTTATGCGGCTAACGGTTCAACTAATAATTATGGAATTTATACCAACGTTTATAGTTCAAATCCAAATGATGCCGCGATATATGCTGCAAGTACGGGGGCGAACGGCAGCGCAGGACGGTTTTATGTTACATCTGGAGCAAACACAGCACCGGCATTATTTGTATCATCCGTTTCCTCAATTGCTCCCATTGCCGTGTTTTCGGGATCCGGGAATGTGGGAATTAATACTAATAACCCAACAAGCAAATTATCTGTTATTGGAGACATTGATATTCCTGGTACAAACTCTTATAAATATACTTCTCCAAAAACTTATACCCTTTCTATCCATCCGTCTGTATTTTCTCCTGAAAATTCAACTGTTTCTTATACAATAGTAGCTGGGTTGATGGGTCCAGCACCAGTTGGAACAGGTATTTTAAGCGTAGGTTATATTTGTTATTACCAGACCCCTCTCATGTTACCACAAAACGCTACCATTACCGCTATTTATGCACATGTAATTGACAATGATGGAACTTATAATATTTCACAAATTCAAATATTTAAAAATGACTATCAACCTGGTACTTCTTATGGTAATCAAATATTACTTACTCCTGGGTTGAGTACATCAGGTTCTAACTCGAATATTCAACAAATAGGAGGTGCTCTTTCTCCTTTTGAAGTTGTTAATAATAGTACTTGGGCATATTCTATTAGAATTGGAATAGAATACCCTGGGCCTACTGCTACTACACTTAAAATAGGCAAAATAATGGTAATTTATCAAAAAAGCGAAACCGACTAAAAATTTATTTATGAAGCCGATTTTTTTCTTTGTAGTTTATTTATTTTTTTTCAAAATGGGCTATACCCAATCCATCTTGCCGTATGTATTAAATTCTGCAGGAGGAGAAGGAAGCACGGGAGGTGTAGTAATGGCTTTTAATATCAGTGAGCCCCTCATCACTACTATTTCTGATGGAACTACTACCATCACTCAGGGCTTTTTACAACCCGATTATGGTAAATTCAAATTATTGGCTAATCATTCTGTATCCCCTGTTTCTTGTGTTGGTAAAAACGATGGTAGTATTATTATCCAAAAATATCATACGGGTATTGAGCCGCAGAGTATTTATTACGAGTTTTGGTGGAGTGATACTTCCCTTTGCCCTACCAAAGATTGTGATACCTTAAGCAACTTAGCCCCTGGCACCTACAGCGTAATGATTATTGCTTATTCGGGTACTCAAGCCATTGATACTGTTTCTATTAGCAATTTGATTGTTTTTCCATCTACAAATCCTTGTAAAATTAAGCCATTCACTTACATTAGTCCCAACAATGATGGACAAAACGATGCTTTTTATATAGAAAACATTGAAGAATATCCCGACAATGAGGTTTTTATTTTTAACCGCTGGGGACAAGAAATTGTGCATATCAAAAACTACAATAATCAAGAGAATGCTTGGGGGAGCAAAAAATATCCTATTAATGTTCCATCAGGCACTTATTTTTACTTAATTGATTTAAATGGTAAAAAGAAAGACCTATTCAAAGGATTTGTGGAATTGATAAATAATTAATGTATTTTAAGTAGAAAAATTTTTATAACAGCAAATTTAATAGGCACAGATAAAACAGATGGAATGGATATACACGAAAACAATATCTTTCAACCATTTTACAATCCTTGACATTTATATTAGAATTTCCCCAATAAAGATCAAGATGAAAAAATGTAAACTTTATACAATGAAAAGAATATATTTGTTTCTAATGCTTTTGATAGTTATTTACTTAAAAGGTTTTTCACAACAAGATCCTCAGTACAATATGTATTTATTTAATCAATTAGTGATTAATCCTGCCTACACAGGTACGCGTGATGCTATGGCTATTGTAGCGTCTTTGAGAAATCAATGGGTGAGTTTTCCAGGTGCTCCACAAACGGCTTATCTATCTCTGCACGCCCCTATTAAAAAATACCGATTAGGATACGGTATAGCGGCTATGAACGACCGAATTGGCGCCAGAACTACTTCTGCTGCTTATGGAAGTATTTCTTACATATTACCTATCACTTCTAAATGGAAATTATCTTTTGGTACTCGTGCAGGGGCTATTAATTATCAATTTAATTTGAATAAAACAGAATACAAAGATGGAAACGATAATAGTTTTATTTTACTCAATAATTATCAAAAAACAGTATTAGATATAGATGCGGGAATATACATTTACACCCGATCGTTTTATGTTGGGTGGAGTGTTACTCATTTAAATCAAGCAAGAATTATTCAGGATAATTGGCAATTATCTGGTAGTATGCAGAGTATTATGTACACACTTTCACCTCACAACTTTTTTACCATAGGTAAATCCTTTTTTATTAATGATAATTTTCTTATCAATGTAAATTATATGCAACAAGGTGTGAGAAAAATCTACAAAGGCGACTTGTCGTTAAATACACGAATAAAAAATAGATTATGGTTGGGCGTGTTTTTAAGAGGCGGATATGGGGGTGGTTTCTTAACTCAAATCATAGTAACGTCACAATTTAAAATAGGTTATTCTTATGATAGAGGTGCCAATACAAGTAAACTTTTAGGTCCTACGCACGAAATAATGATAGGGTGGGATATTCGCCCCAAAAACAATACAGCCGTAATCAATCCGAGGTTCCTATAAAATCATATAGAGTAAATGAAATTTTACAATTACTAAAAGAATCAATATACATTAAAAACTAATAAATAATGCACAGAAAAAAGTTAATCATTTTTGGACTTTCACTTTTCTCCTTGATAAATATATTATTGGCTTATTCGCAAGAACCTAAAGCAGATGCTTATTATTCTAAAAAAATGTATGGTAATGCAATTAAACTTTACGAAAAATCATTAAAGAAAGATAAAACGAATACAGAATTATTGTACAAATTAGCCGCCAGTTATTATCACATTGCCAATTACGATAAGGCATTTCAATACTTTGAAACCGCTTACAATCTCAACAAACAACCTACTAATTCCGAGTTTTTACTCTATTATGCCAATGTCTTAAAAATAAAAGAAAAATATCCAGAAGCCATTAAAGTGTATTATGCTTTTTTAGAAACTAATCCTAATAACACATTAGCCAAAAATGCCCTAAAATCTTGTGCAGAAATCAGAACACTACTAACAAAGCCCAAAGAATATGAAGTTCAAAACATAGAAGAACTTAATGGAGCCAATTCTGAATTTGTAGGAGGACTTATTCAAGATAAATTAATAATCATAAAAGAAAAGAAAGTAGACGAACTCTTTGATGAAATCATCAGTACTTATGATAACCAGTATTTTTATGATGTGTATGAATATAATTTAAATAAAAAATCACTAAAAAAATTTTCATCGCGTATCAACCAAGAATATGCTTATGATGGACCCCTATCACTATCACCAGATGGAAAAGAAATAGTATTCACCCGAACAAAATACAATCCTACTAAAAAAATCAATACGGCTAAATTATACTTTGCTGAATATTCAAAAGGAAAAATTAAAAACATTCGTCCCTTTGAATACAATAGTGATGAATACAATACAGCACACGCTTGTTATAGCCCTGATGGCAATCAATTATTTTTTGTCTCTGATATGCCCAGCGGTTTTGGACAAACAGACATTTGGGTATGTACCAAAGAAAATGGAAAATGGTCAAAACCTAAAAATCTTGGTGGTGATGTCAATACCAGTGGAAAGGAAATGTTTCCTTATGTTCGAAAAGATGGTAAATTGTTTTTTTCATCCGATGGATTAGCAGGATTGGGGGGCTTGGATATTTTTTCAGCCAAATCAAAAGAAGGAATTTGGATCGTAGACAGGATGGAAAGTTTGTTATTAAATAGCAGTTATGATGATTTTGCAGTGGTCTTTACTTCCGACAGTACAGGTTATTTTTCATCCAATAGACAAAATGGAAAAGGCAAAGACGATGTTTATAGTTTTAAGTATAAAAATTTATCAATGAAAATTGATGGAACGATATTATTGACCCCCGATATTCATCAACCTGCCGCAAATATAAAGGTTTACCTTCTGGATGGTTCTGGAAAAAAAGTAGATTCAACTTTTACAGATAAGCAAGGAAACTTTGTGTTTAATTATTTGGACTATACTAAAACCTATTTCGTACAAGTAGATGACGAAGCCCCTGAATTCAAAGGAAAAGCAAGATTTTATATGGCAAAAGATGGTAAAATTATCCGTGTGAGTAAAAAATTAAATGATGAAAAATTTGTCTTCAAATTATTGCCTTATGAAAAATATATGATAGAAGATTTGAAAAGTGATGGGGACTTGACATTATCAGGAAATTTATTGATTGGTGGAAACACCTCATTGCCTTTGAAAAATGCTAAAATAATTATCAAAACGCCTTCGGGCGATATAGTAGATACTGCTCGTACCAATGAATTTGGGGCATTTGCATTCAAATATCTGGATTATGACCAACATTATATCGTTACTTTTGATGAAGAAAATTTGGACTTACCACCAGGAACAAAATTGATATTAACCAACAAATCCGGGAAAGAAATTAAATCATTTATTTACAATGGAAAAGGATTTAAATTTGAATTATTAGAAACAGATAAAGTAATATTAAAAGAATTAGAACTATCAGACAATGACTTGTTGTTTAATATCAAAGGTTATTTAAAAGACACCAAACTTAATCCACTACCCAATGTACAAGTAAATGTAGTAGATGATAAAAACATATTGCAAAGCATTCAAACGGACTCTCTGGGTCGTTTTACAATAGAAAATTTAAAATTCAAAAATGGTGTATCTTTTGATGTTGATGAAACCAATGAAAAATTAAAAAATTTAGATGTAATCTTAATCACGGATTCTAAAAATAGAGTGATAAAACGATTAGTTCGTGGACTTGGTGGAAAGTTTAAAATAGAATTACTTGACCTTGAAAAAACAATACTCACTGAATATACTATTGATGATCCTTGGTTAAAAGTATTAAAACTTAAAAACGCTAAAAGCAAAGATAGCATTACTGTGATTGAAAATATCAATTATGCGCTTAATGAATACAAATTTGATGCAGCAGGAAAAAGGATATTGGATAAAGTGATACAGATATTAAAGAACAATCCTAACTTGTATGTTGAAATTAGTTCGCATACTGATAGCCGTGCAGATGACAATTACAATCTTAAACTCTCTCAAAAAAGAGCACAATATGTCGTCGATTATTTAATCTTAAATGATATTGAAAAAGAACGATTAAAAGCCATTGGTTATGGAGAAAAAAAATTACTCAACAAATGTGGTAATAATGTTCCTTGCACCGAAGAAGAACATGCTGTTAATAGAAGAACAGAATTTAAAATTGTAGATAAAACAGCCGTTGAAATCAAAAATTAAATGCCCAACTTACAACAAAATTCACCTCTTTGGTTTAGTTTATACGATAATAATGAATATGAAGGAACTGAACCCTTGTTTTATGAGTCATTAGAACACATCAAAGGTATTTCCAATCTCAAAAAAAATTATTCTGTAATTTATCAAGAGTTGTGTGCATTTCTTGAAAAACAAGAAATGGAAGCACAGTTTAATATCACAATGGTAGAAAAACCTAAGTCGTGGAAAGTTCGTTCTTTACGAGTATGGGGTGTTGAAATGTATCAATATCAAAAGTATTTTCCTCAAACAATGCAGTTATTAAATCAAATTGAAAATGTTGTCAACATTGGTTTTAACCTATTAGAACCCAATGCTACTATCAAACCCCACCAAGGAGATACGAATGCTATTATTCGTTGTCATTTAGCATTAGAAGTACCAAAGGAAAAAGAAAAATGTTTTTTATGCGTCAAGCAAGAATGTAAACATTGGGAAACGGGAGAAATTTTAGCATTTACAGATGCGTATACACATTATGCCACCAATCAAACCCATCAACGAAGAATTATTTTACTCTTTGATATCTTAAAGCCCGAATATATCAAAAAGAAAAATTTAATATGTGCTACAGTTTTGACGAGTTTTTATCTACAACAAATTGGAAATTATTTTCCTCAGTTATATAAACTTCCACGACGCTACTTCAAACTCTTGCTATATCCAATGATTAAATGTATTCAATGGGCTATTCCAATAAGAAATTATTTGAAACGAAAATAAAATTTTAAATAGTATAAAAATATGGAACATATCCACATCACAACAGTTAATAAAAAAGAACAATACCTTGAAGTATACCATCAATTAAGAACTATTCTTGATGGTGAAAAAGATATAATAGCAAGAATGGCTACAATATGTGGTGCCATAAAAGAAGCATTTAATTTTTATTGGATTGGATTTTATAGAGTAGATGGAGATGAACTTGTAGTAGGTCCTTATATTGGAACCTTGGCTTGTTTAAGAATAAAAAAAGGAAAAGGTGTGTGTGGCACTGCTTGGAAAAATGAACAAACGATTATCGTAAAAAATGTAGATGAATTTCCAGGACACATTGCTTGTAGTAGCGAATCAAAATCAGAAATCGTTGTGCCCGTTTTTAAGGATAATCAAATCATTGCTGTATTAGATATTGATAGCACTGAATACAATACTTTTGATGAAATAGACAAAGAAGGTCTTGAAAGAATTGTTACCCTTGTTTGATATAGAGATACTAATACTTTTTTTGTACCTTTCCCCCATTCATTATGATGTCATCGTTGATTCTTATTACAGAACATAATGCTAATGATATTTACCTTAGCGTATTAAAATATCATATTACCAATACTTGTCCATCGTTAAAGATATTTGAATACTGCACAGGTTTTTCTTCTCAATCTATATTCAAATCGGCGGCTTATATTTTAATTAATAATCATCAATTTTCGGATAATACTATATTTTTTATTGAAAATAACATTGCAGAAAAAAAACAAAATCAATCTATTCTTCTTGTGCAATATAATAACAAATGGCTACTTACTCCTGATAATGGCATTATTGGCTTGATAGAAAAATCATTTATTCAATCTGTATTTCGTTGGAAAGAAAGTATAACATCTACATTTTATGCTAAAAATGAAATGCTCAATGCTTTAAAAGATTTAGTGGCAAATGATTTTAAACCTACAGCCAATTTTACTAAAACAGAACCTGATGAATGCACTAAAATACATTGGCCATCTATCAAAGAACAAATTAAAAATAATTCTATAAAGCAATTAGTAGTACCCGTGATGATGATTGATAGTTATGGAAATTTGATATTACATTTCAAGAAAAAAGAGTTTGACGAATATCTTAAAAATTACAATATAAGCATACAAATTGCTTTTGAAAAATTAAATATCAATTCTATTTATAATGACAAGGGCAATGCCGATACTATAGCATTATTTAACGATGCTGGCTATTTAGAAATTGCTTCTAATGGCAATAAATTAGCCCCATTAGTAGTTCATAGAGATATTTATGACGGGTCTAATTTTTATGTTTTGATAGAATTAAAACCAAAACAATGATAAAGAGAATAGTTACAATGCACTTTCATCCTGATAAAGTAGATGAATTTTTGAAATGGTTTGAACAACACCAAGAACACATAAGAAATTTTGAAGGATGCACGCATTTAGAACTATGGCGTGATGCTCAACGTCCCAATGTGTTTTACACTTATAGCATTTGGAAAGACGAAGCATCTATTGAAAAGTATAGAAACTCTGAGTTATTCCAAAAAGTATGGTCTTATACAAAACAACTCTTTAACGACAAACCGCAAGCATTTTCTGCCTATCAAGAAAAATGATAAAACAATATCCTATTTTATTAAAAAAGTTTTATTCCTCTAAGACAACTTATCATTTTTAATTTTCAAATACAACTAACCATTTTTACCCCTTACTCATAAGGATGTTTCAATTCACTAATATCTTCAAAAATTATGTTTATGATACAAGATTATTATCCTTTGGTAGAATTCTCATTGGATTGATTTTATTCATAGATGTAATTTTTAGATATCAACATCTCGTTCCGCATTATACGAATCAAGGCGTATTGCCCGTAAGTGTCTTAAAAACATATTATCCATTTTATCAATATTATTTTTCTATTCACAATTTTATTACATCCATCTTGTTATTAAAAATGCTATTCTTCATTCATTTTGTTGCTGTATTCTTTTTAATAATTGGCTATAAAACACGATTATTTACGATTATTAATTTTATTTTATTACTTTCATTGCATCATAGAAATCCATTAATATTACAGGGCGGAGATGATTTATTAAGAATAACATTATTTTATATGATATTTTTACCTTGGGGAAGATATTATTCTTTGGATGCTTATTTATTAGCCAAACAAGAGAGTATTAAAAATGAAAATCCTATTGAATTTTCTTGGATATTTGTTTTGTTTCTTATTAATGTGGCCTTTGTTTATTTATTTTCTGCATTGCTAAAAACCTCAGATGAATGGCGAAAAACAGGTGATGCTATCTATTATGCTTTGAGTTTAAGTACTTTAAGAACACCTATTGGAGAAATCATTTACCCTCACTACAAATTACTTAAAATAACGACTTACATTGTGTATTACATTCAAGAAATACTTGCACCTGTTTTATTAATAATTTCCTTCCATCGTTTCATTCGCAATTTGTCTATCGTTTTAATTATTCTTTTGCATTTATTCATTGTGAGTTCATTAAAGGTCGGGATATTCCCATTTATTGGCATTTCTACTGCTTTAATGTTATTTTTACCTAAAAACTTATTTAATAAAAAAGATGATGAACATTCACCACTCGCTTCACTTGTCATAAGCACTAAATTAAAACAATCAAAATGGAATTTTTACTTTTCAATGATTCTGTTTGTGTTGATTTTAAGATATAATTTAGCCACTTTGCCCACTCATTATTTTTCTATATCGCTTGTAGAAGATAGATTATTAAATTCTATAGGATTAGCCCAAAGATGGAATATGTTTTCCCCTGGTGTAAAAAGATACGATGGCTATTTAGTATTGCGTGGTATTAAAAAAGATAATAGCGAATGGGACATCATTCATAATACTTCAAATATACATTATGAACCAACATCACAAAATAAGCATTTTCTCTGCGGCGATAGATGGAGAAAGTTTTTAGAAAATTATGAACAAGTGCACTATAACTTTATCAAGCCCTATTTTTGTTATTATTTAATTCATCAATGGAATAATCAACATCCTGAAAATACAATAGAAGCATTGAATATCTTATTCGTCAAAAAAACAACACTGCCTAATTATCAATACAAAACAGAAATAGAAAATCTATGTTTGTGTAATCCTTCATTTGATAACCAACTTCAATAAAATGAGCACCTCAATCGCCTTACATAGAATCATACACTTTTTGAAATATCTAATAAAAGCAAAAGATGAACATAGCATTCATTCGCCTTTTTTGTTTGATTTTGTTACAACTTGTTTTGATACAAAAAATTATTTTTATGCCTTTGATAAACTTAATATCATTCGTCAAGAATTATTGAAAGAGGAAAATAGTATAGAGTATTCTCACATTGGAAGCCCATCGTATAGTTTGAAAAAAAATACAAGAAAAATCAAAGATATTGCAAAGGTCTCTGTGAGTCCTCAAAAGTATTCAGAATTATATTTTAAAATCATACAATTTTTAAAAGCCAAAGACATTTTAGAACTCGGCACATCATTAGGATTAAATACAATGTATTTAGCAAAGGCAACCACTGGAAAAGTGATAAGTATTGAAGGACAAAAATCTTTATTTACTTATGCTCAAAATTTATTGAACAAAAACAAAATACACAATGTTCAACTCATCAACGCCTACTTTGATGATGCACTTTCTTTTTTACTAAAAGAAAATACTTATGGTTTTGTCCTGATAGATGGGAATCATACTTATGATGCAACATTGCGATATTTTAATTTAATTTCAAATCACACACATCCTTTATCTGTAATAATCATTGATGATATTTACTGGAGTCCTGAAATGACCAAAGCGTGGCAAGTCATACAAAAAGACAATAAACCCAAAATAACTATTGATATTTATCGTGCAGGAATTGTTATATTTAATCCTAACATTATTCATCCACAACATTTTATTTTGAAATATTAATCCTATTCCCTTCACTTATTAACATAAATTTATTTTGACTTAAAGCGAATTAAATACTAATTTTGCAGTCAAAAATTACCACTATGGCATTCACATTACCAAAATTAGAATATGCATACAATGCATTAGAACCTTACATTGATGCAAGAACAATGGAAATCCATCACACCAAGCACCATCAAGCATACATTGACAACTTAAACAAAGCCATTGCGGGCACAGATGCAGAAAAATTAAGCATAGAAGAAATCTGCAGAAATGTGTCTAAATATCCCGTTGTTGTTCGTAACAATGGTGGTGGACATTACAACCATACAATGTTTTGGCAATGGATGGCACCTAATGCTGGCGGCGAACCTATTGGCGAAATTGGACAAGCCATTATTAAAACTTTCCAAAGTTTTGATAACTTCAAAACACAATTTTCACAAGCCGCTATGGGACGCTTTGGTTCTGGCTGGGCTTGGCTGATTGTAGATGCTAATAAAAATTTAGTCATCGGTTCTACTCCCAATCAAGACAATCCATTGATGGATATTTCAGAATTAAAAGGTACTCCTGTTTTAGGTGTTGATGTTTGGGAACACGCTTATTATTTACATTACCAAAATAGAAGAGCCGATTATGTAAATTCCTTCTATAATGTTATCAATTGGAAAAAAGTAAACGAGTTATACTTAAATGCTATTAAATAAACCAATGTTTTCATTAAGAACATTCTTTAAGAGCCCTGTCATCATCGGGGCTCTTTTTATTTTATTTAGTGCTAACAATGTAAATGCTCATCATTGGACAACAGGAAACTCTAATTACAAATTTTATTCAATAGATAAAATTTATAGTAATAATACTATTCATTCAATTTTATTTATACCCCATCACTCCTCCGATTTTCCTAATCCGCTGAAAAAAATTTTTACAAAAGCACAAAGGAACAATAAAATTGCAGCAGCATTAGCATTTCCGCTTCCCTTTGGATGCGTTGGATTACACAGAGTTTATTTAGGAACAGCCCCACACGTTCCATTGGTATATGCCGTTTCTGCAGGTGGTGTCTTTGGACTCATTCCCTTGATAGATTGCATTACATTACTTTCTCACAAAAATACTGTCCCTTACGAAAACAATGGCAATATAATAATGTGGATTCATCATACTAATACAAGAGATAGCACCATTACTCATTCTCCATAAATTGGTTGTCTTCAAAAATTAATCAACGTTTGTTTTTTCTTTTCCAATATTGAAATTCAAAGTCATAAAGATGCTTTTCATCTTTTGTATGAAAATTAGATTCCAAGCATTCAAAGTCCTTTTCAAAATCAGGGAAAAAAGTATCTGCATCAAATACATAATGTACAAGGGTTCTATGTATTTCTTGAATATATGGATATAATAATTTGTAAATCTGTGATCCACCAATGACGATTAATTGTTTATCAGGATACTTCATTGGTAATTCCTTTAATAACAAATCAATATCAGAATACCATTCTACATCTTTGATTGCTGCCGTTGGATGTTTAGATAAAATAACATTAATCCTATTTGGTAATGGACGCCCAATGCTTTCAAAAGTATTTCTACCCATTATCACCACTTGATTTAATGTCAGTTTTTTAAAGTGCTTCAAATCATCGGGCAAATGCCATAATAATTGATTGTCTTTTCCTATACCATTTTTTAAATCTGTTGCTACAATTGCAATCACATCATTTAATTTAGAGTAGCCAATATATTGAAAATTAAACCGTTTATTCACTCAAAATTTTCTTTTATCTAAGTTAAAATCTTTACTACAAATAACTTACACTAATAATTAATTTCTACTTCTATTTTAGGGAATCATCACTTTCCACTTTTTACTTTCAACTTTCAACTTTTAACTAACTTTTGCGTGAGGGATGCGGAGGGCGGCGAAGCCGGCACTGCCTCGCCTTCATTAGTTGTTGTCATTGCGATGGGCGAAGCCCGAAGCAATCTCGTGTGGAATAGTGGCAATTCCTTTTGAGATTGCTTCACTTCGTTTGCAATGACATTAAGGCGAGGATTGCCGAAGCGATAGCGAAGCCCGTAGCAGCCCGCCCCGAGCCCGCCACAGTCATGTGAAAACATTTAAACGACATTTTTTGTCGTTTTGAAACAATGGAATGAGAGTATTAGTAATGGTTGAAACTACTGTGGTGGGCGAGGGGCACGCCCAAATAAAAATAAAGAGAAAATGAACTTGTAACAGTTTATTGAATACGTTTGAGGTTTATCAAAGAAGGTGTGCGGAAAATCATAGGATACTTTTCAATTTTTACCACACTCATATCTAAACCAAATGCTCTTGCTTCACTCAAAGATACTTTTTTCAACAAATAATAGGTATTGAAAATAATTTTTTCAAAGAAAGGTAACTCGTTATCGTAAGAAAGATATTTTTCTATTACTACAAATTTAAAGTCGCCACTAATGTTGTTTCTTTGAAGTGACTCGTAGCGAGATGTGATGTCTACTTCTTTGTTTTTTACTAATTCGTCTACTACTTTTCTAAACATTAAATTGATTCTTGGGGCAATTCTAAATCCTAAATAAAAATCAACACGAATAATATCGTCTTTGGCTATGTGGGTTACTTTGTATTCCATACGATAGGGCTCATCTACAACATCCACGTGAATAAACCAATAAATATCTGCTCGTTTGGGGCGTCGTTGTAAAATAGAATGTATTATTTTTTGTTCTATCAATTCTGGGTCTCTCACAGATGTTAGATAAACCAAATGGGTAGCGTACTTGGGAATAGATGTATCGGCGGATAATTCAATAATGTATTTTTTGTAGTCCTCTAATCTTACAGTATCTACGTATCTTTCGGAAAGTTTTTTAGCGGTATACCAAATACCCATAATGAATGAGAGAACACCTGCTACAAATAAAGTTACATATCCTCCGTGAAAAAACTTATTAAGATTAGCATACAATAAAATGAGTTCAATAAACAAATACATGCCTATAAATAATACTACGAATAGAAAATTATAACGTTTCAAATGCAAATAAAAATTCAATAATGTAGTAGTCATAAGCATTGTCAGAATAATGGCTAATCCATAAGCGGCTTCCATTTTACTACTTTCACGAAAATACAAGACAATAAAAATACAACCCGTCAGCATCATCCAATTAACAACAGGGATATACAATTGTCCTTTTAACTCTGTGGGATATTTGACCAATAACTTTGGCATAATGTTTAATCGCATGGCTTCGTTAACTAATGTAAAAGATCCACTAATAAGGGCTTGTGAAGCAATAATAGCCGCCAGTGTGGCAATGATAATACTAAATATCAAAAAGAAATCGGGGACTATTAAAAAGAATGGATTCCCATTTGCTCCTAATTCTGAAAGTTTGTATCCTTCGTGTTGCAACAACCAAGCCCCTTGTCCAAAATAATTTAATATCAGCATTAATTTAACAAAAATCCAAGAAATACGAATGTTTTTTCTTCCACAATGTCCCATATCTGAATAAAGTGCCTCTGCCCCTGTTGTACAAAGGAATACAGCCCCTAATACAAAAATTCCATCTGGATGTTTTTGAATTAAATCAATTGCATACAAAGGATTAAATGCACTTAAAACAGTCCATTCTTTGACGATTTCTTTTCCACCTAAAATTCCTAACATTAAAAACCACACCAACATAATAGGTCCAAAAGACCTTCCCACCAAATCCGTTCCTGCTCTTTGAAAAACAAAAAGTAATACAAGGATAAAAATAACAATAGGCACCACATTTACTTCGTAATAGATATTTTGCATCCCTTCTACCGCTGAAGTAACGGTAATAGGCGGTGTAATAATACCGTCGGCTAATAATGCACTACCTCCAATAATAGCAGGGACAATAAGCCATTTGAATTTACTTCTACGCACCAGAGTATAGAGTGCAAAAATTCCACCCTCGCCTTTATTATCTGCATTTAATGTAACAATAACATACTTAATGGTCGTTTGAAGTGTTAGCATCCAAAATATGGCAGATAATGCTCCTTTGACAATATCAGCATTAATATAATTCTCTCCAATAATGGCTTTTAGTGTATACAAGGGAGATGTTCCTATATCACCATATACTATACCCAGTGATACTATTACACCTGCAAAGGACAAGGATGGCTGATAATAGCCGTGTTTATTACTTATAGACATTGCAAATCTCTGAATGCAAAATTAGGAAATACAATAGAAGAAAAGAAAACTAAAAGAATTTTAATACTTTCAATAGAAAAACTTTTTACAGCAACAATAAGGGCTTTAAGTGATAAAGAATTTCTTTTGGAAAAGCGTTTTCTTAAATGTAAAACACTTGAATTCAAAAGCATTTTTCCATCTTTAAAAAATAAAATAAGAAAGACATTTAAAAACTCAAACATCTTTCTTATTCTGTAAACAGGAATAAACACAAATGGTTTATTTGTGTGTTTTTTCGTCAGAAACAGTTAATCTTTTTCTTCCTTTTTTTCTACGAGCCGCTAATACTCTTCTGCCATTAGCAGTGCTCATTCTTTCTCTAAAGCCGTGTTTATTTTTTCTTTTTCTTTTGGAAGGTTGATATGTTCTTTTCATGATTTTGAATTTTAGGGCTGCAAATGTAATAAAATCAAAATGAATTGACAAAACCTTTTTTAGGGATAATTATTTTACCATCACCCTTAAAAATATTTGTTTTGCCAACTCTATTTTAAAGATTACTTCATCAAGGCATCTAATTGTTTTTGACTGACACCAGTAGTACTGTAACCACCATCATTATAGATATTTTGCATGGTTATCTTGCGTGTATAATCAGAAAACAACGCTACACATACACCAGCACAATCTTCGGCAGTAGCATTTCCTAATGGCGATTGCATATCTGCAAAATCGAAAAACTCATTAAATCCTTTAATACCACTACCTGCTGTTGTTTTGGTAGGTGATTGAGAAACTGTATTTACACGAACCTTTTTGGCTATTCCATAATGATAACCCCAAGAACGAGCAATACTTTCCAATAGTGCTTTAATATCTGCCATATCTGTATAAAAAGGATAGGTTCTTTGGGCACCAATATAAGTAAGTGCTACTACTGAACCATATTCATTAATGGCGTCCAATTTATAAGCAACGGCTAATAATTTATGTAAAGAAAGTGCTGATACATCAATGCCTTTTAAGTAATAATCGTAATTTAATTCTGTATAAGGAATGTTTTTGCGGATATTGATACTCATCCCTATTGAATGTAAAATAAAATCTATTTTTCCTCCAAAGTGCTGTATGCTTTCCTTATACAATTTTTCAATATCTTCAAGATTGGTAGCATCAGCGGGAATGATGGGGGCATTGATTTTTTCAGAAAGTTTTTTGATTTCGCCCATTCTCATAGCAATGGGGGCATTTGTCAATACAATAGATGCACCTTCTTTATGGCATAATTCTGCGACTTTCCAAGCAATAGAATTTTCATCTAATGCTCCTGTGATAATACCTTTTTTACCTGCTAAAATTCCCATAGTTTTAAATTTTTGTGGCTAAATGTCTGAAAATTATATTTGCTATGCAAGATGACCAATAAAATAGGTGCTGATAAGATCGGATTTAAAGGTGTTTATGAATTACGAAAATAGGTGTATTAGGAAATAATTTTTATAAAACAAACCATCAAAGATTATTCTTTCCATTCTTCGGGCAGAATGCAAACAGGTATGGGATTCATTTTATGCAAATTTGCAGAATGACGATCTTGATAGATTTTTAAAACTTGTTTTTGTCTTTCTGTTAGTGGTTCATTCGTAGGATGTTGAGTATATTTCATTGCCCATTCTAATTCATCATAAGTAGCCCCAATTTTTTCTTCATCGGTGGGACTTCCTTCAAATAATCCATCGGTGGGCTTGGCTTGAATAATGCTTTGTGGCACTCCAAGATGTTTTGCTAATTGATACACTTCGCTTTTCATCAAATCAGCAATAGGTGAAATATCTACCCCCCCATCGCCATATTTTGTAAAAAAGCCAATTCCAAAATCTTCTATTTTATTTCCTGTTCCTACTACTAAATAGCCATAATGACCTGCAAAGGCATACAAGCAAACCATTCTCAAACGAGAACGGAGATTTGCCATATTGTGTGCTGTTTGGATTTCTTTGGGCAATACTCTCATATATTCTGCCAATACAGAAGACATATCCACTTCTGCAGAAGAAACATTCGGAAATTTACTTTTTAGCCATAGAATGTGTTCACAACTTCTTTGATATTCCGGAGATGCTTGTAAAATGGGCATATTCAAAACTAAAGTAGGAAAACCTGTAAGTGCAGAAACTGTAGATGTCAAGGCACTATCTATTCCGCCACTTACACCTACTACAAATCCTTTTGCCTTGTTTTTAACAGCATATTCTTTCAGCCAATTGACAATATACTCAACGGCTTTATCCGGATACTTTAACATTGCTAATTAGAATAAGATACCGATATTGATTCTTATAGCATTTTGAATAAGACTCTGTTTTAAGTAAGTAAAATTCACTTTACCATTGGAAACTTGATAATCAGTAGCAGCGTACTTTGAAGTAGAACGCATTAAGTTCGTAAAAGATGAAAAATAATTAATACTAAACATTAAAGAAGTCGTTCCTGCAATACGATATTCTGTACCCAATCCTACATTTAAGCCAATACGAATAGGTATTAAAGAAGCGTCTTTTTTGAGATCTAAATCACTATTAGTGTTTGTACCTGATAATGTAGTGGCAACACCTCTTTTAATTAAAATAGAATATTCATCATCTGCTTTAATTTTAGTTCTAATACCTAAATCTGCTCCAAATTGAGCAAAATATCTAAATCCGCTGTATTCTTGAGTCATCATTTTTAAAGTCAATGGAATAGTTACATAAGTGGTCTTGATTTTTCTTTTAGTAACTGCTTCATAGCCCATATTGTTTTGTGAAAAAAGAGATGCTGTATCCATCCCGTTGGTCAATTCTACCAGTGCACCATCTCTATCGGTAAAATAAGTTACAGAAAATTGATTAGATGGGTCGTTTTTGTAAGTAATAGTTCCATTTTCAAAATCCCCGCCAATCCCTGTATAAAAATGAATAATATCAGAAAGTTTGAATTCAGTGATTAAACCAAATCCAAAACCCAAACCCATTCCACCACCGGTAGCATTTTTGTCTTTAGATTTTATCCAAGTAGGTTGTGGGGCAATTCTAATTCCAAAGCGGAATTTTTTATCAAAATTATTTGCATTGTCTTGTGCCAAAGCACCGAAGACCATGGATGATAATAAAAAACCTGTGATAACTAACTTTTTCATAATTTTACGGCTTTGATTTTTGGTGAGGCAAAACTATGAAATATCTTAATAATAATAAAATTTTTGTTTTTTATTTACTGACTACATTGATTTTTTGGGGATGTAAAGACAAAGAAAAAGAAATAGCATCTATTCCTGTAAAAGAAATTCATTTGGAAAATTTTGAAGATGAGATTTTTTCCTTAAATGATAAAAATTTTGCTGAACAGAACAAGATATTGTCCCAAAAGTATTTTCCATTTTATCAGTATTTTGTCAAAAATATCATTTATTTTGGAAGGGAAATGGATAGTACCTATCAATTGGTATTGGATTTTGTAAATGACAAAGACATTCGTTATACCTACAATGAAACAAAAAAAATTTTTACCCCCGAAGAAAGAAAAAAAATAGAAACCGCTATTTATCAATTGCATCAACATATTCATTATTATTTTCCACAAAAAAAATTACCTAAACGATATCTTACTTTTATTAGTGGATTTAATTACCAAATTGTTTACCCAGAAAATACAAATATAATAGGCATTGCCTTGGATATGTATTTGGGCAGCAAGCATCAAGTATACCAATGGCTACAATGGCCACAATACAGAGTAAAACAATTACAAAAAGAATTTATACCTGTAGATATTGCAAAAGCATGGTTATTTACAGAATATCCTTATGGAAAGTATAACAATCTATTAGAACATGCAATGTATTATGGAAAAATCATTTATGCTTTGAAACAACTTTTACCCCAAACTCATGATACTTTGATTTTCTCTTATTCTCAAAAGCAATTACAATATTGTAAAAAGTATGAAAAAAATTTATGGGCTTATTTTTTAGAAGAAAATAAATGGTATGACAATTCACCAAAGATCATTTCTCAATTTTTGAATGATGGACCATTTACAGCGGCTATTAGTAAAGAATGCCCCCCTCGAATAGCAATGTATTTAGCGTATAAAATAGTAGATAGTTATATGGCTAAAAAAAAGGATATAACACTTGACCAACTATTAAGAGAAGAAAATGATCAAAAAATTTTACAAGAAAGTAAATACAAACCCTAAAAGCCGTGTTAGCTCAGGGGTAGAGCAACTCACTCGTAATGAGTAGGTCAGGGGTTCAAATCCCCTACACGGCTCTATAAATTTATTGATAAAAAAATATCTGTTTTAATTTGTACATTTGTAAATAAAATTTATTTATGAAATCACCAATGAACGAAAAAGAAATTGAAACAACTTATGATTTAATCAAATCTTACTATGAAAAATTTTTGAAAAAATATGGTGTAAAACTTCCTAAATTAAGAGACAAGAATGGCAAATTTACTAAAGATGCATTGGTTCTAACTTATTTAGCACGTTTTTATCCTAATACTGTTGTTGTTACAAAATCAGAACTCACAGAATTCGTAAGACGCTTCTATCCCGACACAAATGATGTTCAACAAGCAAGACATTTAGGGGCGCAAAAGGGATGGTTCATTTCATCCGGCGGAAGAGACAATGTACACGTTAAAAAAATTGGCGAATATAGATTGATTACTCTTGAAAAACCATATCCAAATTTTACTTATCACAGAACCGATGTAATTGATGATGAAGATTGGAAAAGTATATTGAAAAAGTATAAACATAGATGTGCCACTTGCGGATCAAGAGAAGGCGAACATCATTATCATTGGCCCAATACCATAACAAAATTACAAAAATCACATAAAGATCCAAGAAAACCATTATCAGGAAATAATATCATTCCTCAATGTCAAAAATGTAATAGAGCATATCGTAATTTCTGGATTTTTGATGACAAAGGACGAGTGCGTGGAATTGCTAATCCTTTAATAATCAAAAAATGTGATAAAGATATTAAGAAAAAAATTTATGAATTATTAAAAAAAGAATATGAGTAAAAATAAAATAGAAAATTTTTTTAACCAGATATTTAATGAAGATGTTTTGGATTTTTTGGATAAACTACCAGAAAATTCAATTGATTTGGTACTTACCGATCCGCCTTATTTTTTAGACAAATTAGACCATAAATGGAATGCTAATAAAATAAATGAAGAAAAAGAATATTGCAAGGTAGTTACTTCTTTACCACCCGGTATGAAGTTTGACAAAGAGCAAGGCAAACAGTTTTATGATTGGTATTTACTTGTATCCCAAAAAATATACAGAGTTCTTAAGCCCGGTGGTTTTTTCTTTTCATTTTCAAGTCCACGATTATTCCATAGAATGACCTGTGCTATGGATGATGCAGGATTTTTAATACGAGATATGTTGATGTGGATGTATACCCAAAGCCAACCCAAAGCAATGGGGTTAGATCATTTTATAGAGAAAAAAAATCTTTCTGAAAAAGAAAAGGAAAAATTACTAACAGAAATGAATGGTTGGAAAACTCCACAAATCAAAACAAGTTTTGAACCTATTGCAATGGCTCAAAAACCCACAGAAGGTACTTTTCTTGAAAATTTTCAAAAATACAAAGTCGGACTCATAAATACCAATATCAAAGTTGGTGTTTACAAAGATAAATTTCCTGCAAATACCATTACCACAGAGTTTTTAGGAAATGTGATGGATAGATATTTTTTAATAGAAAAGCCCGACAAAAAAGAAAAAGGAACCTATAATACACACAAAACTGTCAAACCCATTTCCCTTTGCGAACACTTGATTTTATTAACGACTTATGATAATAATGCCATTGTTCTCGATCCCTTTTCGGGCAGTGGCACTACATTAGTTGCCGCAAAAAAATGTAATAGATTTTTCATAGGTAATGATATTAACGCAGAGTATATTCAAATAGCATTTAAACGACTTGCAGATATTAATAAAAATTCCACTCAACCTAATTTGTTTTCTCAAAGTAAAGAACAAAAAATGAGTTGATAAGTATCAAAAAAATTCTAATTACAATTTCTATTCAAAGTATTTTTCTTTGATTATTTTTGCGAAAAAAATATGATGCGTAAAATTTTAGTTATCTTAAATCTGTTGTTCGTTTCTTTTGCTTTTTCTCAAAATATCAGTGAAAAAAAATTAAGTGAAGCCGCCAAAGAAAAAATGTTGAATGAAAATTTTGAAGAAGCACTGGACGATTGGTTGCAACTCTATCAATTAAACCCCAAAAATATTGATTACCAATACAACATCGCTGTTTGTTATCTGAATACCAATATCAACAAAACTAAAGCCATCCCCTATCTTGAAAATGTTGTAAAAAGCCACAATCACAACCCTAATGCAGAATTCTTATTGGCTCGTGCATATCAATATGCCAATAGATTTGCGGAAGCAATTGAATACTTCCAAAAATTTAAAGCCAATGGCAAAGGAAGTCCCGAAAACTTAAAAATAGCAGACCTTGAAATCCAGCATTGTTTTAATGCCCGCGAACTTGTAAAATACCCTGTAAATGTAATCTTTCAAAACTTAGGCAAAAATATTAATAGTGAATACTCCGATTTCTATCCATTCGTAGATGAAAGAGAAAACTTTTTGGTCTTTAATTCTAATCGTCCTGTGTCTAAGAATGCTGAAAAATCAAGCAATGGACAGTACCCAAATGCCATTTTGATTTCCAAAGTAGTCAATGGTGAATTTATGGAAGCATCGGTTATTGGAGAACCTATATGCAAAGGAAACACAGGAGAAGAAATTGTAGGTATGAGTTCAAATGGTCGGATACTAATTATTCACAAAAACGGAAAATTATATTTTAGTCAGATGAATGATTTAGGTGTATTTCAAAAATTAGAACCCTTACCTTCTAACATCAATAACAATGGTGATGTGATTGCCGCGGCTATCAATAACGACGGAACTGAAATTTATTTTGCCAGCAATAGAAATGGTGGCTATGGTGGAACAGATATTTATGTTTGCCGTAAAATCAATAATCAACAATGGGCTGAACCCGAAAATTTAGGACCTTCAATTAATAGCGAATATGATGAGGATTTTCCAAATCTTTCACCTGATGAACAAACTCTTTTCTTTAGTTCAAAAGGACACGGAAGTATGGGAGGATACGATATTTTTAAAGCCCAAAGAAATCCTGAAACAAATAAATTTGAAAACCCCAAAAACATTGGTTATCCCATCAACACTTCTTATGACGATATGAATTTTAGAATTTCTAAATCTAAAAGATACGGTTATATGGCAAGTGTACGTGGTAATGGTCTTGGTGATTATGATATTTACAGAATTGTATTCAGTGATGAAGAACCTGAATTTAGTTTGATTATAGGAGAAATTAAAACACCCACACCCATTAAGGATTTTAGAGACGTTACTATTCAAGTTACACAAATTAGTAATGGAGAGTTAGTAGGAAATTATGTGCCTAATCCAAATACAGGAAGATATGTAATGATATTGCCCCCAGGAAAATATAAGATAATAGCTGAACATCCTGATTTTAAGCCCTATCAAGCCACATTAGAAGTTTTCGACAAAGCATCTTACCAATCAGAAATTACACATCACATTCAATTCAAAAAATAAACTATGATACACAATCTCTCACAAACTAATTCCATTATCAATCAATATATTGCAGAAATAAGAGACAAAGATATTCAAAAAGACAGATGGCGTTTTCGTAAAAATTTGGAACGGATAGGACAAGTCATTGCTTATGAAATATCCAAAGAATTAGAATACACAACAACAGACATCACTACTCCACTTGGCATTGCCAATTCAAAAGTTCTTAAAGAACAACCTGTTATTGCAACGATATTAAGAGCCGGATTGCCTTTACACTTGGGCATATTAGATGTGTTTGACAAAGCAGAAAATGCCTTTATTAGTGCTTATAGAAAACATCACAAAGATCACACATTTGATATTGCATTAGAGTATGTTTCTTGTCCTTCTTTAGATAATAAAGTTCTCATTCTTTGCGACCCTATGCTCGCTACTGGATCTTCAATGGTATTGACATTTAAAAGTGTAATCAATTTTGGAAAACCCAAACATACACATATTGTTTGTGCTATTGCAAGTAAGCAAGGGGTCGATTATTTGAAAAAAAATATGCCAGATGCAAATTACACACTTTGGTGCGGTGCTATTGATGATGAACTCACATCTACTGCCTACATCGTTCCTGGTTTGGGCGATGCAGGCGATCTTGCCTTTGGTGAAAAATTATGACAAATTCATTTAATCATTACAAACATATTTCATCTCAATTAAATGTTCAATTTATTTTATTTCTATTATCCCAATTAACACAAATCATTACCAATCATTAATTCTACTTTACACTTTCAACTAACTATTAGTTTTCTTTTTTATGCCTTTAAAAACCCATTCTCTTCCTATTGAACCCAAGTTTTTTGAAAAATTAGTGTGGGATTATTTACATCAAAAATTACCAACCGAACTTTACTCATTTTTCCCTGACAATAAAGGATTTCATGATATTCTTCAACAAGCCCATCATTTTGAGTGGGATAGATCCATTTTAGTTCAAGCATTATTAAATCAAGCAAACAGAGTATCCAATACTTCAACAATTACAATAGACAACATAAAAGCACTCCATCAAGACAATACTTATACCATCACTACAGGACATCAATTGTGTTTATTTACAGGGCCATTGTATTTTATTTTGAAAATAATTGCTGTTATTCAATGGTCAAAAAAAATTCAAAATCAATTTCCTAAATACCGCATCATTCCTGTGTTTTGGATGGCTACAGAAGATCACGACATTGACGAAATTAATCATTTTTACTTTAAAGATAAATTGTTTCAATGGGCTATAAAAACAGATGGCACGCCTGTCTTTTCATTGACTACACAAGGATTAGAAAATGTTCTTGAAGAACTAAAAGCATCTGAATCATTTACCAATGAACATATCCGTTTATTTGAAAATGCTTATATTAAACATACATCGTATGTAGATGCAACACGTTATTTATTAAATGAATTATTTGGAAACGAAGGACTTGTCATTTTAGATCCCAATGAAACATCTTTCAAAGAAAAATTTAAAGATCTCTTTTTTAAGGATATTTTTGAAAATTCAATGTTTAATGAAATTAAAACTACGACCAAGTGGTTACAACAAAACCATTATCATATTCAAGTGAATCCTCCTCTTATTAATACTTTTTTGATGGAGGATAATAAACGTTATTTAATTCAAAAGCAAGAACATCAATTTACATTAAAACATCACAGCAAATATTTTAATGAGGAAGAATTAAAATCACTCTTGTATTCTCATCCTGAAAAATTTAGTGCGAATGTATTATTGCGTCCATTGTATCAACAACGAATATTGCCCAATATTGCATACATTGGTGGTTCGGCAGAAGTAGCGTATTGGATGGAACTCAAAAAGTGTTTTGACAAACACAATGTATTTTATCCAATCATCATTCAACGTCCTATTGTATTTTTTATTCCCCAAAACATTCAACAAAAAATTTTAAAACTTAACATCAACGAACAATCCTTTTTTAATCAAGAAAAAAATAAATTAATCAATGCTGTTTTAGAAAAATTTAATCTTTCCATACATTTGCAAAATGAAAAAAATGAAATGGAGGAACTCTTTCAAAAATTAATACATCAAACAGAATCCATTGATAAATCGCTTGTTCCTTATGTAAATGCAGAACATACAAAAACATTAAAATTTATTGATACATTAGAACAAAAATTAAACAAAAGCATAAAACAAAAAAATGACCAATTAGTCAAGCAAATAGACGACATACATCAATTCTTATTTCCAAATAACACAATGCAAGATAGAATTTTTAATGCATCTTATGTTTCAAAGATATTTGGATTTACAAGTATTCAAGAATTTATCAAAGCATTAATAACACAAGATTTATTAGATAATGAAACAACTTTTTCATTTAAGATAATTCAAAACAAAGAAGAATAGATAAATATATGACATTTCAAGAGCGCCTTAAATTATATATGATTGGTTTTTTAGTCGGATTATTATTAGTTTATGTATTGTTTGGTAGCAGAAGTTGTGTATCATTAAGCGAAGCAAAAATGCGAGAGTTAAAAAATCAATCCTTTAAGGTGTCCGAAAAAACACAATGCCAATTAAAATGTTTGCACAAAACAAAATCGGATTTAAAATCTGAATTAGAATTTTTTGAAGTTAATTTTGATAAAAGCCAACCCCGTGAAAAACCTTGTAGAATCTATTATTTAGAACCAAGAGAAAAATTTAAAAAGTTTTATCCTTATCATTTGATTATTAAAGATTGTGATGATGTTACATTAGTCAATGAAATTATTTTTCAAAAAGATAGTGTATGTCAATGTCCATAAGGGATGATGAATATTTTATGCGTGAAGCATTAAAAGAAGCCGAAAAAGCATATCAAAAAGACGAAGTGCCCGTTGGGGCTATTATAGTATGGAAAAATAAAATTATTGCTCGTTCGCACAACTTAACCGAACAACTCAATGATGTAACCGCCCACGCTGAAATGCAGGCCATTACTGCTGCTACAAATTATATTGGTGGAAAATACTTAAAGGAATGTACTATTTACGTTACACTTGAACCCTGTCCTATGTGTGCAGGGGCTATTGCTTGGGCACAATTGGATGAATTGGTCTTTGGTGCTTATGATTTAAAAAGAGGTTATTCATTATTTTCTGAAACCATTTTACATCCCAAAACAAAAATAAAAAAAGCCGTGCTTGCTGATGAATGCAAAGATATTATTCAAAAATTTTTTAGTGAAAAAAGAAAAAAATAATTGTTTCCCACTATGTCTTTAAATACTCCAAAAAACACATCTATACTCATTAGTCGTACAGATAGCATTGGCGATGTGATTTTGACTATCCCATTATCTTATGTTTTAAAAAAACAATTCCCAAATAATAAAATTATCTTTTTAGCAACTTCTTATACAAGCCCTATTTTACAACATATTGCAAGCATTGACGAAGTCATAGAATACGATAAAATTCAACATCTTTCATTAAGCCAACAACAATCTTTATTTTCACCTTATAATATACATACATCCATAATTGCTTTTCCTACTTTTGAAATTACTAAATTTTTATACCATTTAAAAATACCTTATAGAATATGCACATCCCACAGATGGTATGCGTGGCTATATGCTAATCAATTAGTTTCTTTTAGTAGAAAAAATTCCAATTTACACGAAGCACAACTTAATTTCAAACTACTTAAACCACTTGGAATTACAAAGATTCCCACACTTAAAGAACTACAAGAAATGTATGTTTGGAAAAGCATTCCTTCACTGCCTCCTCATTTACTTAATCAATTAGATGAAAAAAAATTCAAACTCATCCTTCATCCAAAATCTAAAGGAAGTGCTCGTGAATGGGGCATTGAAAATTTTATTCAACTTATAAAAAATTTAAACCCCTTTAAATTTCAAATTATCATCACAGGAACTAAAAATGAAGCCCCTTATTTAAATAAACTTTTTAATGAATGTCCTAATGTATTAAACTTTGTAGGACAAACCTCTTTAAGCGAATTGTTATCTTTGATTAATACTTGTGATGCGTTAGTTGCCGCAAGTACAGGCACATTGCATATAGCAGCAGCATTAGGAAAATTAGCCATTGGATTATTTCCATCTATTCGCCCTATGGACGCAGGCAGATGGGCACCTATTGGTAAAAACGCAATGGCTTTGCATCAAAATAAAAATTGTAACTTGTGCAAACATCAACCTGAAAATTGTAATTGCATACAATCTATTTCACCTCATCAAGTCATTGATATTTTAGTAAAACATTATCCATTAAAAAACCATTCTGTATATGAATAGATATTTTGACAACAAAGTAGTTTGGATTACAGGTGCTTCATCAGGAATGGGCGAAGCAATGGCAAAGTATCTTATTCAAAATACACAAGCAAAGGTTGTCCTTTCTGCAAGAAATGAAGAGAAATTAAATGACATTGCATCCTGTTGTAACAATAAAGATAGAGTGTTTGTGTTGCCTTTTGATTTATCAAAAAATTTTGATGCAAATTTGCTTACAGAAAAAGTGATTCAAAAATTCAACAGAATAGATATTTTAATCAATAATGGCGGTGTTAGTCAAAGATTAAAAGCATTGGATACATCCGAAGAAATAGAAAGAGAATTATTTGAGATTAATTACTTTTCGTATGTCAAATTAAGTAAAGCAGTGCTTCCATATATGATACATCAACAACAAGGACATATTGTAGTAATGAGTAGTATTGCTGGAAAATTTGGATTCTACTTGCGAAGCACCTATAGTGCAGCCAAGCACGCCTTGCATGGATATTTTGAATCCTTGCGTTTAGAGTACGAACAACAAGGAATTTTTGTAACTATTGTTTGTCCTGGAAAAGTAAAAACAAATGTGTCCTTAAACGCTGTAAGTAGTGGCGGTCAAAAACACAATCAAATGGATGAGAGCCATCAACAAGCAATGAGTGCAGAAGTAGCCGCTCAAAAAATTTTGAAATCTATTGTGTCCAAAAAGAAAGAAGTGTATGTAGGTGGAAAAGAATTATTGATGGTATATTTCAAAAGATATTGTCCTTGTTTATTTGAATGGTTAATACGAAAACAATCGCCTTATTAATGTTTGTTTTTGTAATTAGTTTAGAGAAAGAGTTTTGTAAAAAAGTTCTTATTCAAAGTTCATTGTCTTAAATTCAAAGTATTAGTTTTCCACTTGCTTGTCATTTCAAGTCATCTGAAAAAATTTTTATCTTTTACCAACCTTTTTTTATTTAATTGCATATATATCAGTGAAAAACCAATAAAATCTACAACTATGAAAAAGACAGTCATCAAAGTAATGGTCGCTGCATTAATGATAGCAGCAAAGGGCATTGTAAGCCCAATGAATGCACAATCAGTGTGCACATCGTCAGTAACTATTTTATCAAACAATGATCCTACTATTACCTTTTCAGTAAACCCTGGATGCGGTGCAATTGGAGCATGTTGTACCCAGGAATTCTATTGGAATTTTGGAGATGGTAGTTCTACAGTTACTGTTGGAACTAATACAGTAACGCATACCTATACTGCATCAGGGAATTATGCTGTTTACGCACTTCCATCTGATACCTGTTGGTGCAGTGGGCACGGCACCCCAAATACCTATACCGCTAGTATTACTAATGTAACAATCACCAATGCTTCATTTACTTGTTCTGCAAACATATCCATCACTGTTGATAGTGCTGCAGCACCTGGTAATTATAACTATTCATATTCATTTAATCCAAGCAATGCCACGCCCATTTCTTACAATTGGTCTATATATGGAACTACTACTACAACAGCAACAGGTAGTTCTCCTGTCTTTAACTTACCATCTGGATCTTACTCAGTTTGCTTGAGTATTTTACTCTCCAATGGTACTCAAACTTGCCTTGCATCTTCTTGTACTGCTCTTTCAGATACCACACACAATATAACACTATATAAAATTGGAACCACTGATGTTAAATCTCACTCCTCTATTATAAACGTACTTGTGTACCCCAACCCTGCAAAAGATGTGTTATTTGTAAAAGTAAATGATGCCACAAAAGATAAAATCAATTTACAAATCTTAGATTTATCAGGAAGAGTAATTAAATCAACAAGTGTAATTAGTGATGGTAATATAAACATAGCAGATATTCAAATAGGCACGTACATCTTAAAAATTAATACCCCCAAAGGAAGTACTAACAAACTATGGATTAAAGAATAAAAAATGCTTATCTTTGCAAGGGAGAAATGTTTCAAAGCATTTCTCCCTTTTTTGTAATCAAATTAAATGAATATCGATAAAACAATTATTGAACAGTGCTGTAAGAAAGACCGAAGAGCACAAGAAAAATTATACTATCAAGTGTATCCTTATATTATGGGGATATGCTATAGGTATTTTATTTCTGGTGAAAATGCAAAAGATATAGCAAACATAACAATGTGTAAAATACTAATGAATATTGAACAGTATAATCCTGAATTTGCCTTTACTACTTGGGTTTCAAAAATAACGGTAAACACCATATTAGAAGAATTTAGAAAAAACAAAAAACACCAAAATATAGAATATGTTGAAACTTATTACGACAACGCTTCTTATTCCGATATTAATCACTATCTTATAGATGCCGACTACGAACAGATTTTAAACTGGATAAAACACTTAAATGATACTGAAAAGAAAATTTTCAACTTATATTTCATTGATGAATACACACATGGCGAAATAGCAGGGATGATGGGAATATCAGAAGGCACCTCAAAATGGTATGTGTATCAAATAAAACAAAAAATAAAAACAATTATTGAACAATCTAATTTAACTGAAACTACTAAATATAGCAAATGAGCGATAATAAAAACATAAGAAACAAATTTGAAAGCGAAGAATATCTCAAAAACTTCATTCCTAATAATGAAGAAAAGAATCGTTTTTTTGAATTTTATGAAGAACAAGAAATTAAAAAATCATTAAAAGAAAAATTTTTCTCCGAACAATACATTCAATCATTTAAAGTAAGTAAAAAAGAATGGCGACTTTTTGAAAAAAATTATTTGCCAAGTTATTGGAATTATAAGAGAATAGCCCTTTATGTTTTCTTTGTAGTATCCATATTAGGTGGTTTAATCGGATACTATTATTTCCATAAATTGCACGATACATCTCAATCATATTTAATCAATGCCTCATCTATTGAAAAAGACAAACCAAATACCGAACAAAAAAACAACATTAATAAAAATACACACTCATCCAATCAAATTGTTTCTTCAAAATTTAAATCTTTTGATACTATAAATAATAGATTATCCAATCAAAATAACAATCAATTTGAAAACAACGTAAAAATTTCTGCATCAAATACAAGCAAATCCAATTCAAAGAAACTTACATCTACATCCCCTAATAATATCTTGAAAAACAAAGTTACAAATGTTCTTAATAAAAACACAGAAGATAATTCTATAAATAACAATACATCAGCAATTACAACTAACACCTTGAACACACAAAATGAAAATAACTTTAATAAGAATATTTTAGTAAATAATCCCACTAATACAAACATTATATCTTCTGAAAGTAACATTCACAATAGCGATGAAATGTTATCGTCTTTATCACCTTATTTTCTTGTACCCAATAATGCAGATGACGATATTAATATCCTTTCAACGCCCACCTATTCTTACTTGCCAATCAAAAAATATTATCACTATATTGATGCCATTATCGGCGGTGCTTGGAATATCAGATATAACAATAATACCTACAATATCTCACCCTATGCAGGATTAAACTACACTTATACTTTTAATAAACATATCGGCTTTAATATCAGTGTTGCTTACTTTAATATCCAAAACATCAAAACACAATTTTTAGTAAGAGTAAAAAGTGAGTATGATTTTGGATTACAAAAAGATTCTTCTATTATGCGATATACTCGCCTTGATATTATCCGAGTTCCGTTTAATTTTGTTTGGATAAATAAATATGGAAGCATTAAATTTGGTATTGCATTAGATTATATTTTATCAACACAAAGTAAATTGTATCAATATCAAATAAAGAATACATCTATTATTTCTCAAAACACATCTACAACCTATAATTATGCAAATGGCTTAAATTTATTTAATCAATCCATTGTAGTAGGTTATTCTTATCCATTCACAAATAAACTTTCTGCAAACATTGAAGTATATTCAAATTTAAAGACATTCGGCAAAAACGAATCTTATATTATTAACTCTCTACAAAAAGGCAGTGGCATAATTATAGGTATATCCTATAATCTTATTAGATATTAAAAATGATGAACAACACTTTGAAAAATAAAGCACTTTTACTTTTAACGATAAGTGCACTTATTCTCACTCAATTTTTTTCTTGTAAAAAGAAAGAAGTAACTCCTGATGTCCAACAAGGTAATGTTACCTTTTATTTTAATGGAAGAGTAGATGACACGCTTTTGATAATAGAAGCAGGGAAAAATAATTATTATATGTATTCAGATGTCAATTATGATAAACCTTTTTCCACTTATATTTTTAGCGGAATGTTTGCAAAAGAAACTTCTTCAAGTTCACCAAATTCAATTAAAATTAGTTTAATAGATGCTGATACTACAGTTAATGGTTATCCATCTCATATAAATTCCTATATTGCAGGATATTATAATTATTACAATACTACAGATATTTCAATTAACTCATATAGAATGAAAGTATTTGCTGTTCCCTCATCCTCTCCCATAACGGCTTCATATCAATATTCTATTAATAGTAATTTTATATCCAATGCTCCTAACTTTACTTATATCTTAAACCCTGGTAATTATACCCTTTCTCAATATTTCTACAATTACCAAGATAGTTGTTATAGTATATTAACCAATACATTTTATTTGAGCCCTACCGATTCTTTCTATGCTTATTATAGATATGCCATTTATACAAATTCAACATTGCCTACTGTAACCTACAGTATTTATACTAATATACCTACGCCCTATACTTATACTTTTAACTTTGGCGATGGGTCGCAAACAGTAACATCCAATACTTATTTAGTTCATTCCTATTCGTTCTACAACTGGTATACACCTGTTCTTACAGCCCAAAGTAATAATGGTAAAATATGGACGTTTCAAAACAACTTATATTTGTCATTATTACAACCCAATTGCTCGGGCAATTATTATTATCAATTCTCACCAAATTCAGTAGGGCTTATGACTCCATTTTCTAAAATCATCATAACTTATATAGATGAAAATAAAGTACTTTATCGTTCAGATATCAACCAACAACCTCCCACTTCATTTTTTCAAATACAATCTATAAGTGAATATAAACTCAATGAAAAAAATCAAAAAACAAAAATGATTGTTGCCAATTTAAAAGTGCGTGTTTATTCTCCTGCTAATCCTAATGTTTTTAAGGATATAAGTGGAAAAGCAGTGTTTGCTGTTGCCTATTTCTGAGTTAAAATATCACTACAAATCCATTTCCGACAAATTTTGTTTTTTAACAAATAAAAAAATAATTTTGTTAGATTAAATTATATGTTGTATTTTTGCAAAAAATAGAACACTATGAACATTTTTGTAAGCAACATTAGCTTTAAAGTAAGAGAAAACTCCCTGAGAGAATTATTTTCTCAATACGGGACAGTAGAAAGAGTAAAAATCGTGAAAGACCGAGAAACTCAAAGAAGTAAAGGGTATGGCTTTGTAGAAATGCCAAACGATGACGAAGCCCGCAGAGCCATAGAAGCACTTAATGGATATGTGCACTTCGAGAGACCTCTAATTGTATCCGAAGCAAGAGGTCGTCAAGAAAACGCGAACTCTTCTGCTGAATAATCAGATATTGAATCTGATTATATCAAAAGAAAATGCCAAAGCCCCGTTTATTACGGGGCTTTTTGTTTTAAAGAGTTTTTTAGTAAAATTAGAAGAAATTATTTAATAGAAACTTTAACCTGATAATTTCCTGTATTTTTTTCACTGTAAACAGTTTCGTAAATACTTAAATAAAGTACTCCACTTTCATCTGCAATGTAACGAGCATTAGTGCCTGCTTTTAAATTTTTACCATTTGTTCCTATCTTAAAAATAAGTGTGCCGTAGTTAAAATAAGTCGGGTCATTTATCTCTCCTGATACTGATTCTTGACCAACTATATTTCCGTCAGGGGTATATTTTTTGTTATCTAAACTTGCTAATATAATTTCTCCACGTGCAGATATTTCTACAGTTTGACCTTTTTTGACTTTAATACCTGTGTTTAACCATCCCCCATTAGGATTAGCCATAATGTGTTTGTTGGCTTTCAAAATAAATTGTGAGATGCCCGATGAATTATCATAATACGATATATCCATTGATTTTATTACATTAGTAGGGATATTGGTTTTCAAAAAACCATTAGCAAATTCAATGCTTTTGAAATCAACAGTTCCAGAAATTTTATCTCCATTATTCAAAATAATAGCATCTTCAAAACTATAATCATTGATATTGTTTGTAGAAAGTATATCATTAATGATATCTTGTAAGTTTTCGGGATAAGTAGCAGTGTTTTTATTTAAATAATTTTCAAGATAATAGATGGCTTTCAATCCGTGTTTTAAAATATTTTCTTTTACAGAGGCAATCGTATTCTCATCATTAGCGTTGGCTACTATCTGTATGGATTTATTAATATCATTCGCAATACTTTCATCTTTTTCTAATCCAAACTGAATTTGTGCAACATCTTTTAATGGTATGTTTAAATTTCCATAAGAGGTTTTAAATTTAATGTCTTGCAATTTGGCTGTGCCATATAAAATGCTTCCATCATAAAAATTCAGTGTAACATCTGCTATTTTTTGAGCCAATAAAGATGTTGTAACCTGCAATGCTACGGCTAAATGAATGATTTTTTTCATAAAAAATTTTTTACAAAAATAATAAATAATATACAACCAATATCAATTATCTTGTTAACTCCTTTTTTGAGGTGTTAATTAAATTCATTAGTTTGCTATATGTTAGTTATATGGGTATCTATAAAAGAAAAAAGTGCCCGTAGGCACAGTTCCCCTTTGTATTGTAAGGATGGACTTTAGTCCATTCAAAGTTAGTATCTATAATAAAGAAAGTGCCGTAGGCACGATTCCCCTTTGTATTGTAAGGATGGACTTTAGTCCATTCAAAATAAATCCAAATAAGCAAAGATCCGTCGGCTCGACTCATGTCAAATTAATTTTAATTTTAAAATGTATCGTTCCTACGGAACTCCTTTTTGTTTCTATCTTTTGTTCAATGGACTAAAGTCCATTGCTACAATATCTTTTGTTCCTACGGAACTAAAATTATGTGGATAACAAAAACAATTACTAATCATTCTCTAAAAAACTAAAACCAATTGACTCTTAGATAGTACTCTATTAAATCCCATTTAGCACCTCAAAAAAAATTGCCAACTATCTCCTCTCTTCAAAACTCTTAATTTTTAATTTCCAATCATCAGGAACCAAAATAGTACTATTTTCAATATAATCAAAACAAACCATTACGCTTTTTGCAAAGCATTTTAATTGTTTATTTTTATCTATGAGTATATTTTCAAAAACAAAACTTTTATTCCCAAATTCTGAAACTCTTGTACCACAAAGGATTTCATCGCTTAAAAAAATAGGTTCAAAATAATCTATTTCTGTGCGAGCAATAATTAGTCCTTGTTTTTTAAAATCATTGTCGGGAAATAATGTATTCAAATACACTACTCTGCCTTGCTCAATATAAGATAAAAAAATAGCATTGTTGACGTGCCCTTGTAAATCAATATCTATGTATCTTACTTGAATGGGTGTAAAATGCCGAAATGCAGAGATATTAATATCTTCTTTTTTCATAAATTAAAATAAAAAATTATTTTGTTCTATTTATTAATTGTTCGGATAATTGTGCTAATGTTTCTTTGGCAGGAAGATGCTTTGTTTTCAAAGAATGAATTAACTTTAAGTTTTTATGATGAATATCTTGGGCGGTCTTGAGTGCAAGAATATCTATGCCAAGTTCGGCTAAAAATTGTTTCATTTGATGTATTTTGTCTTCGTTTGCGGGTAAATGAAGTAAGTATTTTAATTGTTTTTTTTGTGATGTATTGGCTAATTCGTATGCTTTTGTAATGAGATAAGTTTTTTTGTTTGACAAAATATCATTGCCGATTTTTTTTCCAAATACCTTTGGATCTCCAAAAGTATCCAAATAGTCATCCATTATTTGAAAGGCAATACCAATGTTTTCGCCTACTTTGTAAATTTTATTTTGTTCTTTTGAATCGGCTTGTGCTACAATGGATCCCATTTTTAAGGACGTGCCAATAAGAACAGCCGTTTTTTTGCGAATCATTTCAAGATAATCATTTGAAGATACAATATTTTGTTTTTCAAAATTCATATCCTCTTGTTGTCCTTCGCAAATTTCTACTGATGCCAATGTAAAAACTTTATGTAAAGAATGATGAATGTGTGGTGGATATGTATTGAGTTGCTTGAATGCTTCTACTAATAAGACATCTCCTGCTAATATAGCGATATTGGTATTCCATTTTGTATGAATGGTTTTTTTCCCTCTTCGCAAAGTAGCGTTGTCTAAAATATCATCGTGAATGAGAGAGAAAGTATGAAATAATTCTACAGCAAGGGCTGCAGATAATGCTTTACTATGTTTTTCGCCATACAAGTTACACGCCAATAAAGATAAAATAGGACGAATGTGTTTTGCATCCGATTGAAGAATGTATTGATTGGGTTGATACAATTCTTTGGGATGTCTATGATTAAGAGAGACAATGTATTTTTGAAGATGTTTTTTAAATGATTCTTGATACTTTTGAATTAAATTCATGATAAAAAATTTGATAATAAAAAAACCGCCATAAAACTACTAAAAGTTTTACAGCGGTTTTGAAAGTTTGAGTGATTATGATAATGAAGCAAAGGGGATTAATATCTGTACCATTCGCTTTTGAATGGACCATTTTTAGGAACGCCAATGTATTCGGCTTGTACATCAGTAAGTTCATCTAATTCTGCACCTAATTTGCTAAGGTGAAGACGTGCCACCATTTCATCCAAATGTTTAGGCAATGTATAAACTTTGTTTTCGTATTTTTCTCTATTTGTCCAAAGTTCAATTTGTGCTAAAACTTGATTGGTAAATGAATTACTCATCACAAATGAAGGGTGTCCTGTTGCACAACCTAAATTTACTAATCTTCCTTCAGCCAATACAATAATATCTTTTCCATCTATAGTATATTTATCTACTTGTGGTTTAATAGTTTCTTTGGTATGTCCATAATTTTTGTTTAACCAAGCCATATCAATTTCGGTATCAAAGTGTCCGATATTACAAACAATGGCGTTGTGTTTCATTTTTTTGAAATGTCTATCTACTACAATATCTCTATTTCCGGTAGCCGTAACAATAATATCTGCTAATGGAACAGCGTTATCCATTTTCATTACTTGATAACCATCCATACATGCTTGAAGAGCACAAATAGGATCTATTTCTGTAACGATGACTCTTACGCCTTGAGAACTTAAAGATTGAGCAGAACCTTTTCCTACATCGCCATAGCCCGCTACTACTGCTACTTTTCCAGCCAACATCACATCTGTGGCTCTGCGAATAGCATCTACTAATGATTCACGGCAGCCATATTTGTTATCAAATTTTGATTTTGTAACAGAGTCATTAACATTAATGGCGGGTAATGGCAATTTACCTTTACGCATTCTTTCATATAAACGATGTACACCTGTAGTTGTTTCTTCACTGATACCACGAATACCTGGTACTAATTCAGGATATTTATCTAATACCATATTAGTAAGATCGCCCCCATCATCCAAAATCATATTTAAGGGTTTTCTATCTGGTCCAAAGAACAAGGTTTGTTCAATGCACCAATAGAATTCTTCTTCGGTCATTCCTTTCCACGCATATACTTGAACATCGCCACGAGCAGCAATTGCCGCAGCAGCATGGTCTTGTGTTGAAAAGATATTACAAGAACTCCAAGTAACTTCTGCACCTAATTCTATAAGTGTTTCAATCAGCACTGCTGTTTGAATAGTCATGTGTAAGCATCCTGCTATTCTTGCACCTTTCAATGGTTTTTGCGGACCATAAATTCTTCTAATTTCCATCAAGCCAGGCATTTCATACTCGGCTAATTTGATTTCTTTTCTTCCCCATTCAGCAAGTGAAATATCTTTTACTTTGTAAGGGATAAATTGTTGTGATGTGGTTGTTGACATAATATGAGGTTTTTATTTTGTGCTTGCAAATATAAGGAATTCCTTTTTGTTTGATAAAAGGAGGTGTGTTTTGTTTAATACGTTTAATATCTATTTCACTTCTTGTTATTGTTTTTAAATTTTCCTTTTCGCCATGCTTCAATAAATTGTGCCCATGCAATAGGATTTAATAAATTAATAGTAGGATATTGTCCTAAAGAATACATTTTTGTAAGTTGTTGTTGCATTGCATATTGATAATTGGCTTGAGCATCCATGGTATAATTTCTTTCGTTGTAACTCAATTCTTTTCTGTCCAAATTTTTAGCGGCTCGGTCATAGTCGGTGTCCGATAAATCCAGGTTCAAAAATGCTTTTTTAAATTCTTCTTTGGTAGGCCATGGATATACTGAAACAGAAGGCAATTGAATGGTGTCTTTAACTAATGAATGAATAATGTAATAATGTGTTTGTTGTAAAGTATCGTCTAATTTATACACACCGTTTTTATGATTTAATGAAAAAAACTGTAATTCATCACCAGGAGAAGCCACTAAAGTAAAAAAACCATAATAATCAGTAATAGTACCACGTTTAGTTCCTTTAATAAGAATGGATACAAAAGGTACGGGCTTCAAACTATCTGCATCTACAACAACACCAGATATTTGAATAAACTTTTCTTCTTTGTGTGTTTGTTGTGCAAACATTACATTTATCGCAAAGGATAAAAACAAACTTATTAAAAAAATGTCTTTTTTCATTTCTGATAAATTTTGGCAAATATCGTGCTTATATTTTTAATGGAATACTTATTTAATTTTTTTTGGGTAAAATGAATTTCTTAAAAATTTGTTTAATGCCATAACTTTACAAGTAAATAAAGGATAAGTAAAAAGAGTAATAAAGCAATGAATACAAAATAAATTCCTGAATAATGTTCACGAATAGTTTTAAGATCTTTTCGGTAGGCATAGATCATCCCAATTGTAAAAGCAAGGATAAAAAATAAAACAAACAACCACCTTCCTTGTGTTATCATTGATTATTTTTTTTAGTGAGTTCTTGAATTTTTTGGTAAAGTTCAGGTAATTTTTTGAACAACACATAACTTCTTTTGTAATCCCCCACATTAAAGGCAGGAGAACCTTGAACAATACTATTGGGTTCTTCTATATTATTTCCAATGCCTGATTGAGCGGCTATTTTAGTACCATCTGCAATTTTTAAATGACCAATAATACCTACTTGCCCGCCAATCATACAATTCTTGCCAATTTTTGTAGATCCAGCAATACCGCTCTGTGAGGCAATGACCGTATTTTCGCCTATTTCAACATTGTGGGCTACTTGAATTAGATTATCCAATTTCACACCTTTACGAATAATGGTAGAACCAATGGTGGCTCTATCTATGGTGCAATTGGCCCCTATTTCAACATCGTCTTCAATAATAACATTGCCCAATTGTGGAACTTTGGAATATCCTTGCTGGCTGGGAGCAAAACCAAAGCCATCACTTCCTATCACCGTTCCTGCGTGTATTGTAACACGATTTTTTATTTTACAATCATTGTAAATTTTTACACCTGCATAAATGACAGTATCATCGCCAATTTCTACATTGTCTCCAATATAAGTATGAGGATATATTTTACAACGATTACCAATAATTACATTTTTCCCAATATACACAAATGCACCAATATAACAATCTTCGCCATACTTTGCTGAATCAGAAATAAATATAGGTTGATCAATACCTTTTTTAGTTTGTTTAATATACTCTTGATAAAATTGCAATAATTGAGCAAATGCTTGATAGGGTTGTTCTACACGAATAAGTGTAGGTTTGTATTTTAATTCTCTTTGAGGTTTAAAATCTTTTGAAACAATTACAGCAGATGCTTTAGTTTCATAAATGTAGGGCTCATATTGAGGATTTGCTAAAAACGAAATACCTTGTGGAACACCTTCTTCAATCTTACATATTTTATTGATAGATACATTGCCGTCGCCTTCTATTTCTGCATTTAATAATTGAGCAATTTGTTGAACCGTTACAGATAACATATTTTTAATTTTTATTGAAATTGGTTAGAATTTAAATGTTTTTTATTTCAACTTCTTTTCATTGAATTCAAAAGGAAGCCAATCTTTGGTTGAAGAAAGAATATAAACATCATTACTATGTATTAAAAGTGTAGCAATAGGCGTCTCTTGCAAGGTTTCATATTCTATCATTACTTGTCTGCACGCCCCACAAGGCGTGAGTAAAGAAGTAGCATCGGGAGAATAAATAGCAATGGCTTTAATTTTTTTATTAGGAAATTGAGAATGTGTATAAAACAACGCTGTACGCTCTGCACAAAGACCACTTGGGTATGCGATATTTTCTTGATTATTCCCTGTAATGATAGTATTATCTTCTAATAATACCGCTGCACCTACTTTAAATTGTGAATATACAGCATAAGCATTCAATGCCGCCTTTTGGGCTTCATTGCACAATTTTTTAAACTCATCCGTAAGCGATTCAAAAGTAAAAACTTTTAACTCTATTGTTTTTTTAATAGTATCTTTTTCAATCATTTTTGAATTAAATTTTTTGCCAAATATACCAAGATTTTTCTGCTTGTAAATAAAGCATTTTTAAGCCATTTAAAATTTTGGCTTTTTGTTTTTCTGACTCTTGAAGTAATAAAGTTTTTTCAGGATTATAAATTAAATCAATAACAAAATTTTTATTTGAAAGATAATGAATAGGAATAGCAGGCATTGAAGCAATATCCGGATACATTCCCAATGGTGTAGTATTTACAATAATAGGATACTTTTCAAAGTGCATCTTATTCAAATCATCATAAGTAATGCATTGCGAATGAAATTTATTACGAGAAACAAAAACATAAGGCATTTTAAATTGCTGAAAAGCATAAGCCACAGCATTGGCAGCACCGCCTGTTCCTAAAATCATAGCCGAAGTATGATGGGGTTCTAATTCGTCTTTAATCATTTCATAAAAGCCCCACCAATCTGTATTGTATCCGATCCATTGATTATTTTCAATGAGTACACAATTACAAGCACCTATTTGTTTAACTTCATCAGTGATACTATCAAGATGAGATATAATTTCTTTTTTGTAAGGAATAGTTACATTAAATCCTCTTACATTTCCCTGTTGGTCAATAAACGATCGAATGTTTTTAATATCTTCTAATTCCCATAATTCGTAAGAATAATGATTAAGATTTAGTTGCTTAAATTTTTCTGTAAAATATCTTTGAGAAAATGAGTGTGATAATTTTTTTCCAATTAATCCGAACTTTAAATTCATATCTTTGTCTTTAAATCATCTAAGGCATCTTCTAATTTTTGAAACTTGAATTGAAATCCTTTTTGTTTTATTTTTTGATTACTGATTTTTAATCCTGTTGTAAGCATTTTATACTGATCCCCAAACATAATATGCAATATAAACTCTGGTATGTTTGGTAACAAAAACGGAGCATTTAAAGATTGAGCCAATTTTTTACTAAAGTTATAATTAGTAATGTACTCGCCACTGGTAGCATTAAAAGTTCCCACAATTTCAGAATGTTCTATCAAATAAACAAGCATTCTACACAAGTCCTCAATGTGTATCCAAGGCATATATTGTTTGCCACTTCCTAATGCACTTCCTAATCCCCATTTGAAAATGGGAACCAATCGTTTATAAAGTCCCCCTGTATGGCTTAAAATAAGCCCAATTCGTAAAACAGCATAAGAATAGTTTTGATGTATCAAGGGTGAATAACTATGTTCCCATTGTTTGCATACATCGGCTAAGAAATCATTTCCATAAGGACTTTCTTCTGTATATTCTTGTTCATCTATTTTCATTCCATAAATACCAACAGCACTTGCACCAATAAATTTTTTGATAGGCAAAGCATTTTCAATAATGTATTTAATAAGAAGTTTTGCTGCATCTACACGAGATTGAATAATTATTTTTTTATACTCTTCTGTCCAGTGTTTATCAGCAATACCAGCACCTGCTAAATGAATAACATATTCTACATTTTCAAACGCCGATATATCAATAAATTGCTTTTCAACATCCCATTGAAAAACTTTTAATTGATGATGAGACGGTTTTACTTTTTTTCTACTCAACCAATGCACCCGATAATTATTTTGTTGAAGAATAGAAGTGAGATAAGTTCCCAGCATTCCACTACCCCCTGTTATTAGAACTGTTTTCATAGATTGCAAATATGCAGAATATTTATGATAAAAAAATAAATTGCGATTACTCATATATCTTAAATTTGAACCACTAATAACAAAAAGATAATGGACATTTAAAGGTAACTATTTACCACATTAACACCTTAAATCACTCAATCACAAAAAACATTTCTTTCTATTTTAAAACTTGCAATTTCCTACTTTTTACAAAATTTGTTCTTTGTAGTAAAATGTAATCTAATAGGTTAAAAACTCCATTTACTTAAATTTAAAACCGATTGTAAAATTCACATCGTAAAATTATCAACAATATTAATTTTTTTTGAACAAAGTATATGATTTAAATCATTTTTTCTTTTATTTTGCCAAAAAAATTAAAATAATGAAAAAGAGGTTCTTGGTTTATTTAAGTTCTATCTTCATCATTCCCTCATTCTTTTGGGCACAATTAAATTTTTATGAGGGATATATTGTTACAATAAATGGAGATACATTAAGAGGGGAAATTAAAGCCAATCCTAAAAAAGAATTATCGTTGTTTGCAAAAGTGATGTTTAGAGATAAAGACGGTTCTACCAAAACCTATAAAGCAGACAAAATCAAAGCATTTTCATATTTTAATATAGAAAAAAAGAAATGGCATCAATTTATAAGCATTACAGATGATGAACCCAAATTTTACAAAGTGGCTATAAGTTATCCCTTTAAAATTTTTGAATATCAATTTGAAGATATGAAAATGGGAGAATTTTTTACTGCAAAAGAATATTATTTGCAAAAAGGAGAAAAGTTTGTAGAATTAAAATCTAAAAAACTTAAAAAGCAACTTACTGAATATATTGATAATCCTGATGTTTTGAGTGAAATAGAAAAAATGGAAGAAATAGATATTGACAAACTATCGGTCTTATTAGAAAAACATTACTCTAAATCATCCTCTTAAAAAATAACGGACAACTCTTTTCCACTATTTTCCAAAATCACTGTTAATAAAAAATTATAACATTGATTATCAGTGAATTAAATTTTGAGTTTTTGAAAAGACACTCTCCCTACTTTTTTATCACCGCTTTTGGTTGCTATTATTGATATTTTTCAATGGTATCAAAAAACATTTTAGGCAATAGTGATTTTTTATTTATCTTTGGACGAATTAAATATAAAAAATAATAACCTAATGGTAGGTTTAAGTATAGACATTCCCAAAATATTTTTAAGGGCAGATGTGAAAAATGCCGTAAACGAAAGAGATGAAGCAGATATATACGAAGAGCAACTGGAAGAAGAAGCTATGTATGAAGAGCAATTAGAAGCTGAAGCGGCTATGTATGAAAAGCAACTGGAAGAAGAAAGTATGTATGAAGAATATCTAGAAGATGAAGGGGATCTTTGAAAGATGAAGATGAAGATGGAAAAAACGGGAATAGAAGAATAAGGAAAAAGGAAAATACGATAAAAAGAAAAAAGTGACACTCAATAGATATCTATGTGTGGTGCTCATCCTCCTCTCCTTTTAAAGAAATGGCATCAATTTATAAGCATTACAGATGATGAACCAAAGTTTTACAAAGTGGCTATAAGTTATCCCGTTAAAATTTTTGAATATCAATTTGAAGATATGAAAATGGGAGAATTTTTTACTGCAAAAGAATATTATTTGCAAAAAGGAGAAAAGTTTGTGGAATTAAAATCTAAAAAACTTAAAAAGCAACTTACTGAATATATTGATAATCCTGATATTTTGAGTGAAATAGAAAAAATGGAAGAAATAGATATTGATAAACTATCCGTCTTATTAGAAAAACATTACACTAAATCATCCTCTTAAAAAATCACGGATACTTTTTTCCACTACTATCCAAAATAACTGTTAATAAAAATTACAACATTGATTATCAGTGAATTAAATTTTAAGTTTTTGAAAAGACACTCTCCCTCTTTTTTTCATCTCCGCTTTTGGTTGCTATTATTGATATTTTTCAATGGTATCAAAAAAACATTTTAGGCAATAGTGAAAAAATATCAATCTATATCAACTCTAAAAAGTTACTTTTATTGTCAAAATAGCTAGGTAGTCGGTTTTTTTAGGGTTTCCGCTAACGGTTTCGGGCTTTGCGTTCGGACGGGTTTCGGAGCACAAAACTGTGAACCTACCACTAAATCTCAATAGTAGCACTGCACTTGAATTTAAGCACGTCACCCCGCATGACGCCAAACGGCCGTTGTGCGTACGTACTTCTTTACATACCAGATTCTTCAAGTCGTTTTTGTTCTTCATCCCAAAATGATTTCACAGATTTTCTATTTCTTAGATTCGGGTCAGATTTTAGTTTTTCAGAAAGTCGGGCAAGAATTGCTGTCAATCGAGCAGGATGTTTGGTTCCATGTTCAACAATTCTTTCTTGGACAAAGTCAGTTACTTCAGAAGGTAAATGGAAACTTAAATTAACTCCTAATAAACTCGGGAATACTTCTTTATACATTTCATCAACTTCATGTTTCTTTGGAGCAAGAGTTATATAGTTATATAGAAAGTCAGGACGTATGTAACAACTCACTGGATATTTGTCTCCAAAAACATCGGTCACTGCTTTGAATGTTGTTGAATCTTTTGATAGCCACCATGTCTTGTAACCGAAAATACCAGACGTTGCAGTTTCATTATTTTTTTCTCTGAGTTTATAAATAGAAAGAATAATTTTGGAGTCTGTCTCCGCTTTCTTTTGACTTTTATTTTCAATAAGTCTGTTGGTCAATTTAACTTGCTCTTCTTCTGAAATCTTTATTTTAAGTGATTCATCATTGAAATAAACAATACCAAATTCGCATTTTAGGTAAGAAATAAGGTCGTCTTTTACGGTCTTTAAATCTGGGTCAACAAAATTGCTTAAGAAATCTTCAAAGTTAAATACTTTGCCTTGTGATTTAGCATAGAAGTATGCCCGAAGCATGATTTCGTCTATATACATCGTCTCTGCTTCGCTGTTTAAATAAACCTGTTCGTTGTTCCGAAAGAATGTTTCATATTTATTTCGAAGCATGTAGAAATGGTGCATCAATTCGTCAATTATTGCATCGCTGATATAAAGTCTAATACCAGCTTGGCTTGCTCCTTTAAGCAAATTCCAATGTCTTTTATTCTCATTTGTTAGATAATATTCTGATAAGGCAGGAACGAGTATCGAAGTGCATACATAGATTACAAGTTTCGAAGCCATTGCTTCAAAGTATGTTGCAATTTGAGGATTCCATTGCAACAAAAACATCATCATATAAGTATTTGAAAGGCTTTTGAAATACTTTTTTTGTTCAATTGTTCCATTATAAACAATATCTCTAATTGCCATAAGCATGGCTGTCTTTACCTTTTCTTTATTCTTGTCAACAACCGAACTACTGTCAACGACCGAATTAATTATATCTTGAAGATCTTTTTCAATTACTTGCTGACTTTTGCCATGAAGAATGTAATTTGAAAATTCAAGTCCTTGCTGATAAAAAATACTATGAATTACTTCATCTATAAGTTTGGTTAAGTCTCTGACAGCAACAGACTCTTCTTTAAGATATTTTTTTATTATTTCACTTGTCTGTTCGTAAAATGTTTCAAGAAGTTGAGCGTCTGCTAAATTTCGATTCTGAATTTCAACCCTAGTTTCGTATGGCAGACAATATCCTTGCTTAGCTGAATGAAATTTAATTCTACGTGGTTTTGTTGAAAGTGCTTTTAGTCTTCTATCAATGGTTTCGCTTAATATTCGAGGGTCAAATTTTACAAACTCTTTAATACTTACGATAAGTTCTTCTTTTGTTTTTAAAATATCCTTATCAGGGTCAGTTCCTTCGAGTCCAAACAAAATAAGCGTGTCTGCTAGAAGGTCGTCAATTTTTAAGTCGTCACGGTGGTGTTCAAGTTGTTGCCTTAGAAATACAAATAATTCGGATTTTCCTGCTAAGTTACTTATAACATAAGACTTTCCAGGCTTGTTAAACTCATGAAGATAACTGTCAATGAATGTGTAATAGCAATTAATTGTTGCGTCTGAATGATTTGCATGAGTTACAAACCAACCTTGGTCAAATATCCTAATTGGCTTTTTGAATTTATCTACAAACTTGTCGATTACTGTGTCTTTATTGTTTACTGCTCGATTTGTTACATAGACAAATGAGTCGAAAGGAATTTCATTGTCAATCAGTTTTTGCAATGAGTTTTCAATTTTGCCTTCAGTATTTGTTTCTGTCGATAATTGAAATATATTTTTTTCAAAACCAGCTCTGGAGTAAATGTAATTCAGTCCGTCAATACCTTTGTCTTTTACACCACCAACTGGCATAAATTCATAGCCAAGAATTAAAGGCAAAAAACGCAAAGCAAAATTCTCAAATACGAATCCATCATTTATTTGATTCAAGGCGTATTTGAATCCGTCATCACTTAGAGGTTGTCTTTCTTCTGTCATAATTTTGTTTTAGCAATGTCTATTTTAGCATGACGCACAACGTTTTGCAGCTACCCGAAGGTGGCGATTTCGAAACAATTCAGTGTCAAACAAGCATAAACTTTGATAGAAGCACAAATGTTTATTTAACCACTGAACCGCCAATTTCTTGTAGGTGCTGTTAGCGGTTCGTTGTTCTTTTTTGTCGTCCGTTATTGTCCACTGATTAAACGCATAATTGTCCGCTCGCTGTCCTGTTATCATTGTTTCTCTGCTAAGTTCTTCACAATGTCAAGTGCTGCGTCCCAATTTTTGTCTGAATGCTCATACATTGTTTCAGTTGCAAAATTGCTTTGTGTTAAAGTCAACATTGTTCCGTTGTCTTTTGATGTCAACTCAAATGTTATCATTGAATAATTTTCGGGGCTGTCTGGCAAACCTGAAAAGCCACTCCAATAATTGTATTGAAAAACCTTTTCAATGTCAAACTTTAGGATTGTCCCTTTGTCTGCGTAGTCAGTCCCTTGCCAATTGCCAGTAAAGAGAATTGAAGTTCCAACTTTCCAGTCAGAGATAACTTTTGTTCCGAATAACCATTCTTTAATCAAGTCGGGGGTTGTCAAAGTGTTCCAAACTTTTGAAGTTGATGCGTTGATGCTGATTGTCTTGTTTAAGATTTTGTCTGTTGCCATTTTTGTTTAGTTATTAAATTATTATCTGTCGGTTGATGGTTGCACTGTCGTCTTTTACAATGACCGCTAACGGTTTGCCGCTTTGCGAAGGCGGGGATTTTTAGCACTAAACTTCATTAGATGCACAAAGCTTGAATTTAGCATTTCACTGTCATAGAAGCACGAAACCCACGCTTTTGCAAAACGACTGTTAGCAGTTCGGGCTTCTCTTTCTGTCATATTGTTACGGTTTCATTTTCTATTAATTCTGCGGTCTCTCCATTTGTCGCCAAATACAATATTGCTATTTCAGAAACTACACCAACTAATAATTTAGCATATTTAATTTCTAAGCCTTTGAAGTCTGCATCTTTTCCGTGTCCTGTCCCATAGCCATTTCTTAATTCTCCAACACCTTGAACAATTGAAGCAATTCCACCAAGTATTTGCTTTATAGCTTTTTCTGCTTTGTCTGGGTCGCTTGCTTCTTTTGGAGTAAAGTCTAAACAGTTTGTCGTTGCTTTAAGTAATTGAGGCAAAGTCCAATCTGGATTTATTGTTTCTCCTTTTTGTCTTAAAATTGATTTACAAGTTGTTTCAAGAAGTTCTTTTGCTGTCCCAATTGCTAAGTCAGTGTCTTTGTGAATAGCATCAATCATTGTGTTAATCTTGCTGTTAACGTAAGCTGTGTTCAAGTATTTTTTTATTTCAACTTTCTTATCAACCAAATGGGCTTGTCCAATTGCTTTTTGTCGTCCTGAAAATACTGGCTTACCTGAAATTTCATCTGTCTGTGCAATTTCAAATCCGTCCGCATTCAAATGCTTGTTATAAATTTCTATGAGTTTTGAAATTTCATCTTGATTTGTTCTTACTCTTGGGTGAACTGTCATTGATAGAAACTTTAAATACATTTCATCATCAATGTACAAAAGATTTATTCTTGGGTCACTGTAAATCCAATCTGTGTCCCAATCATTATTGTTTACCATATGCTGGTAAATGTCATCATAAGCATTATTATACCTGCCGTCTCTTGAGGGTAATTTTTTAAGGTCAAACAGTCGATCTAAAAAGTCAGGTTCAGTTTGGTTTCCGTGATACCGAATATTCCCTATCGTCATCTCGTCTGCGATATGTCGTCTTGTTACGTCCGTTATTTTGTTTTTTAACTTCATTTATTGTCTTGTAGTGTCGTTTTTAGCCTGACCGATAACAAATATTTATACGAAGTTATAAAAATTATTGTAATAACTGCGTTAAACCATCAAAAATAATATACTCTTGCACTATTGTCCAAAATATGTATTAAAAGAATAAAAAACTATTAATTTTCAATGCTTTTTGTCTTTGATTTTAAGGATTTGAAAAAGCGCTCCTTCTCTCTTTTTATCATCGCTTTTCATTGCTATTATTGATATTTTTCATAAGGTATCAAAAAACATTTTAGGCAATAGTGATATTATGCATTATTTGGATTTCATTGCGTGTAAGTATAAGGAAAATATTTCATAGAAAAGAAAAAACTTTTCGTTATTGATCAGGTTATATTTTACTGCAAAGAACACATTAGTACAAAGTGGAAAGTAGAAAGTTGAAAGTAAAAGGAGATATTTTTCAATATAATGATGTAGCATTTTAATACTTTTTACTTTGAACTTTCAACTAATCAACTAATTATTGTGGTTACGTTTGAAGTGCTGAATAGTGACCAATTATTTTAAATAAACTAATTTCTCAACCAATCTGTGTTTGCCCATATCATAAGTGCTAACAATAAAAACAAACCGACTTGATTGGCATAGTAAATAACTTTTTCTGATACTTTTATACCTGTAATCATTTCAAATAGTGTAAACAAAATATATCCCCCATCCAACATAGGAATAGGCAAGAAGTTCATAAATGCTAATACTAAAGACAAAAATCCTGTGAACGACCAAAACGCCCGCCAATCCCAAGTTTGAGGCATGGCTTTGTACATTGTATAAAAACCACCTACTTGTTTATGTGCGTCTTTTACAGTAAATAATATCTTGAATTGTTTAACTTGCATCACAAGAGCATCTATAGCATTTTGTGTGCCTTGTTTTATCGCATCAATAACACCATACCTTTCATGCTTTATTGGTAAATATTTTTCCATATTGCGAATAAAACCAAGAGTTCCTTGCGTAGTAACATTGCTATACAGTACTACAGTATCTTTTCCTCTTAACACCGTAAATGGTACTTTTTCTTTACCTTTGTAATTCATCACAGCAGCTTGATATTCATCAAAGAAAAACACAGGAATACTATCTACTTTTATAATCACATCGCCCTTTTTAAACCCTGCATCGTCTGCATAAGAATGAGGTAAAACGCTATCTACTTCTACAGGCGTCCTTGGTATTACAAAAAAAGAGGTTTTAGCATTGGCTAACAAATCACTTATTGCTTGTTCGGTAATAGGAATATCAATAATTTGACCATTTCTTTTAACTTGCATTGTTTTGGGCTGATCCATAATTATCTTCAAACTCAATTTTTCTAATGAAGATATCGGCTGATGATCTAATGAAATAATTTGATCCCCATTCTTTAAACCCATTGAAAGGGCTACAGAATCGCATTGAACGCCATATTTTAATTCACTGACAGGAATAGAATCTTTTCCCCACACCAATAAAATCATCCAATAAATAAATATCCCTAATATCACATTCATTAAAATCCCCCCTAACATTATTAATAATCTTTGCCATGCGGGTTTACTACGAAATTCCCAAGGTTGTGGTTCTGTTTTTAATACAGAAGTATCCATTTGTTCATCTATCATACCTGAAATTTGAACATATCCACCAAGTGGAAACCAACCAATCCCATATTCTGTTTCTCCTATTTTCTTTTTAAACAAAGAAAAATTTGCCACATTAGCAAACGGAAATAAAAAATCAAAAAAGAGATAGAACTTTTCAACTTTTGTCTTAAATAGTTTGGCAAAAAAGAAGTGTCCAAACTCATGTATTGTAACTAAAATAGATAGGGCTAAAATCAATTGAAGTATCTGCATAAAAATTTTTTAAGGCAGCAATATACAGAAATAATGATTGAACTACTGAATATAAACTTGCAAAATAAGTTAATAAAATAAAAAAAATAATTATTACATGTCTATGTTATGTTTTACCACAAAAAACAAAAAGGTTTTGCATAAAGTTCTCAAAAGCATTTTTAATTCATTCTATTTTGTCCCTTATGACAATGGATTTAGGGGATTTATATTAGGGCTTTCAAAAATTTTTAGGAAATAAATTTTCATACTGGACATTAGGAATAATTCCCAATGCCAAATTCTTTTTTATTAGATATATTTGCGATCAAAATTGATTGAATGAAAACAATAGCAGTTATAGGTTCTGGAACAATGGGCAGTGGAATTGCTCAAGTGGCTTTAATGCACCAATGTAAAGTATTTCTTTACGATATTTCTGAAAATGCTCTTCAAAAAGCAAAAAATCTATTAGAACAAACTCTTTTTAAATTAGTTGAAAAAAACAAAATTACTGAACAACAAAAAAACACCTATTTGCAAAACATTTTTTATATAACAACATTAGAAGACATTAAAACTGCTGATTTAGTTATTGAAGCCATTGTTGAAAATTTAAGTATTAAAAAACAAACATTTAAAGAAATAGAAAATAGAGTATCTTCTGAATGTATTATCGCTACTAATACATCCTCATTATCTGTGCATTCAATGATTAGAGAACTTAAATATCCACAACGTTTTTTAGGTATTCATTTTTTCAATCCTGCCCCACTAATGCCATTAGTAGAAGTGATACCTACTCTCTTAACTGACACTTCTATTGTTCAACAATCGCTTGATTTACTGCACAATTGGGGCAAAACTACTGTGATTGCCAAAGACACACCAGGATTTATTGTGAATAGAATTGCACGACCATTTTATAGTGAAGCACTGCGCATCTATGATGAAGGCGTTGCTGATATTCCAACCATTGATTGGGTAATGAAAAACATTGGCGGTTTTAAAATGGGTCCATTTGAACTAATGGATTTAATCGGACACGATGTTAATTATGTAGTTACAGAAACTGTATGGAAACAAATGTATTACGACCCCAAATACAAACCTTCACACTCTCAAAAGATATTATTAGATGCTGGATTATTAGGAAAAAAAACAGGTCGTGGTTTTTATGACTATTCTAAACCATTGCCCACAGAACCTACTATAAAAGATAATTCTTTACATCACAAGATATTTATCCGTATTTTATCTATGCTGATAAACGAAGCCGCTGATGCTTTATACTACAATATCGCATCCAAAGAAGATATAGAAATCGCTATGCAAAAAGGTGTCAATTACCCAAAAGGACTTTTACATTGGGCAGATGAATTAGGATTGAATACCATTTACAATGAACTTCAATCATTATATGAATATTATCAAGAAGACAGATATAGACCTTCTGTATTGCTGAAAAAGAAAATCAATAAACAAGAAAAATTTTTTGAATAGTATATTTTTTCGCAATTTTGCCTAAAATTAAATTCTATGAAAAAAATCGCTGCAATTTTAATGACAGGCATTACACTAATTTCACTGATCTCTTGCAATAGCAAAAAAGAAGAAGAGATTAAAGCCCCTGAAGGAATGATGGTAATAGATATGTCTAAGTATGGGAAACAATTTTTATTATTTGTTCCTGATAGCACCTTTGGAAAACTTGAAATATCAGAACAACCCGGTGGATTATTAGAAGTAAAAGTTGGAAAAGTATTTGACATTATCATTAAAGAAGGGGAAGAAGATATTGCATTCAAAAAAGCCGATTTAGGAAATGATGATTTGTATAAAGTTAAACAATTTCTTGTAGATGAACCGACTACTATTGCGTGGGAATGGGGTATTCCTGATATGCCATCAGAGTTTCATTTTTTAACGGTTCAAAAAATTGGTAATTATACTTATACTTTTGAAGATAATAAAAATTCTGATGCTGCTCCATTTTCAAAGTCAAATATTGAAAAAATGCTTGAATCCTGTAGAAATATAAAACCCGTTCCTAAAAAAGAAGAGTAATTAACTCTTGATAGTATCAAGTAAAATGGTTTTTCATAACAAGAATTTCTTATTATTTGTTGTATTATTATTACAATCTTTTTTGCTTTTTTCTCAAAATACTTGTAAACCCTGTGAAGAAAAAAAGAAAAAGTTGCTACAAAAAGCACCTATTACAAGGGTGCTTCTTATCTTTGATGCCAGTAACAGTATGTCGGGCAAATGGCAAGGCAAAGAAAAAATAAGCATTGCCAAAGACCTTGCTTTTCAATTAATAGATTCACTTATTAAAATCCCTAATGTCCAATTAGCCCTTCGTGTATATGGATCTACTGTCAAGTATCCACCAGGCGACTGCAAGGATTCTAAATTAGTGATTCCCTTCAAAACGAATAACATCAAAGAAATAAAAAACCTTATCACTTCCTTAAAACCTACAGGAATTACCCCCATAGAATACTCACTCATCCAATCTGCTGAAGATTTTCCGGATAATACTTCATTAAATAACATCATTATCATAACCGATGGAATAGAAGAATGCAAAGGAGACCCTTGTAAAGCCCGTCAATACTTGGAATCAAAAGGTATAATATTCAAACCCTTCATTATTGGCATTGGACTTAATACACAACAAGCACAAAGTTTTAATTGCGTTGGAAAATACATAGATGCTCAACAATCGGACGTATTTAAAAACATATCCGATGTTTTAATCCAACAAAAACTCAACAAAACAACCGTTCAAGTAAATTTATTAGACATTGCGGGGCGTCCCATAGAAACAAATGTAGCCCTTACTTTTTATGATGCTAAAAAAAACACTTACTTGTATAATTATATTCATTCTTTGAATGAACTCAATAATCCCGATACACTGACTTTACCATCGCATATTAGTTACAAAGTAATTGCACATACTATTCCTGCTTCTGAAAGTAATACCATAGAACTTAATGAAGGGCATCATAATATCATCCCCATAAATACACCACAAGGGGCATTGAATATCCAAAGAGAAAAAGGTGTTTTTAATTTTAATGAAAAAGTGCGAGTGGCCGTAAGAGATAAAAAAACAAAACAAATAGTCAATGTTCAAAACATCAATTCTATTGAAAAATACCTTATTGGAGAATATGAACTGGATATTTTGACTTTACCAAAAATTATAAAAGATATTTTGATTGAACCTGCTAAAACACAAACTATTTCTATACCATCAGCAGGCGAATTGAAAATACAAACTTTAGAACCCGGCGATGGATCTATCTTAATAACAAAAGACAATGGACAATTAGAATGGGTAACCAATCTAACAAAAGATACACAACAAACTTTCTATCTATTACCTGGAAAATATAAAATCGTATGGCGTTCAAAATCACTGCGTTCAAGTATTTATACCATTCAAAAAGATATTGAAATAAAACCTCATCAATCCTTTTTAGTAAAAATGTATTAGTGTTACTTTAAAAATTTAATTTTTCAGATATCACCTTTAAAATCTATACTTGAACCTTAAACATTATTTTCTTATTTTTCGCCAAAATATAAACGTTCCTATTATGAAACCTATTGAAGAATCAGAACTTATTTTATCAACCAATCACCGCCTGTATCATATCAATTTAAACAATAATGAAATAGCCGATACCGTCATTGTAGTTGGTGATCAAAATAGAGTAGCCCACATTAGTAAGTATTTTTCAAAAATAGAAGTAAAATCCGAACACCGTGAATTTGTGGCTCATACGGGCTATTTTAATAATAAAAGAATCACCGTATTATCTACAGGCATCGGAACAGACAATATCGATATTGTACTTACAGAACTGGATGCCGCAGTAAATATAGACCCCATTACTCGTACCATCAAAGATAAAAAACGACAACTCAATATCATTCGCCTTGGCACCAGTGGGGCATTACAACCTGATATTGCCGTCAATGATATTGTAATAAGCACGCACGGATTGGGCATTGATGGGTTATTAAACTTTTACAAAGTAGACGATTCATTATACCATCACGACATTAGTAAAGCATTTATAGAACATACGGGTTGGTTACCTACTCTACCCTATCCTTATTGTGTCAGTGGTTCAGATGCATTAATTAATAAATTCAAAGGATTAGACAATATCCATTTTGGAATAACAGCAACAGCACCTGGCTTTTATGGACCACAAGGGCGTCAATTGAGATTAGCCGCTACAATGCCCGATTTAAATGAAAAACTCACTAATTTTCAATTTAATGGACATCGCATTACCAATTTTGAAATGGAGACCTCTGCCCTGTATGGGCTTGGAAAAGCATTAGGTCATAACTGTGTAACAGCGTGCGTCATTATCGCCAATAGAATTATTCGTCAATTTACCAAAAACTATAATGAAAGTGTAGAAAAATTGATACAATTGAGTTTAGAAAAACTAACATAAGTTTGTTAGTAAAAAGTTTTGAATCCCCTTTTTATAGAAGAACTTATGCTATACCTTTGGGGCGAATATGTTGCCACTCAAAAAAAATACCCCCAAAAAGATTAAAGCCCTGCTGCAATTGATAGACGACCCCGATGAAATTGTTTATTCGGAAGTAAAACAACAGTTATTATTATTAGGACCTGTGGCTTTGCCTTATTTAGAACAAATTTGGAACGAAGCATTAAATAGTGCCATTGTTCAAAGGGTAGAAGAAATCATTGAAGACATTAAGTTAAACGAATTTACCAAAGAACTTATTCACTGGAAAAATCATAATCAAGATGATTTATTATATGGCGTTTGGTTAGTCAATCATTTTCAATATCCCGAAATTAGTTTAGAACATCTTAATACTAAAATAGAACAAATCAAAAAAGACATTTGGATAGAATTTGCCGAAGATCTTACTGCTCTTGAAGAAGTTTTAATCATCAATCATATTTTATACGAAGTTCATCAGTTTAATCCCAACATTGCTCATTATTATGCCGTTCAAAACAATTATCTACATCACGTATTAGAAACTAAAAAAGGCAATAACATTACATTAGGAATACTCTATTTACTTATTGCACAAAAATTAGAATTGCCGATATTTGCTGTGAATATCCCTGATTATTTAATTTTAAGTTACATTAATGATGATTACAATATTTACGATGCAAAATTCCATTCTCTACAAGAAGCCACATTATTTTACATCAATCCATTTAGTAAAGGGACTTTATTACAAGAACAAGATATCAAAGAATTTTTAGCCCAAATAAATAAACAAGAAAAAACAAATTATTTTGTTCCCTGCACACATTCCGAAGTGGTTGAAAAATTATTATTAAGTATTGCTTCATCGTATGCACAACAAGGCAATGTTACAATGTATTCACGCTATAAATCCATTGCCCAAAAATTAAAAGAAGCATAAAACAATTATTTTCTAAATTGGTTTCTTACACAAGTATATTTTTTCCCCTTTTGGTAAACGGTAATAATCTATTTCTTGATCTGAAAATTCTTTTGTATAATCGTATTCTTCTACAATAAAACCAACACTTTTGAGCCGTTCGGGATAATCTAAACCATATAAACGAACGTGGTCTTTTTGCCAAAAATGTTTTTCTCTTTCTTCGGGCGTTTTGATATTTTTATCTTCATAAGTAGTAAGACGAGTAGTATCTTGTGGAACTTGAAAAATGCCCCATCCACCGGGCTTCATCATACGATACAATTCTCGCATACATTGAATATCATCTTCTACGTGTTCTAATACGTGATTGGCCAATATCACATCAAAAGAATTGTCAGGCAATGGGGAATGATGCAAATCAAAATGCAAGTCCGCAATAGGCGACTCAATGTCCGCAGTAATATATTCCAAATTCGGCATTTTCTTGAAAATAGGCAAAAAACATTGTTCAGGTGCAATGTGTAACACTTTAAGATGATCATTAAAAAAATTCGTTTTGTTTTTCAAAAACAACCAAAGCAAACGATGTCTCTCTAAAGACAAAGTGCCAGGAGATAAAACATTTTTTCGCTTGCTTTTTTCAGAATATCCATAAGGCAAAAATTTTCTGTACGTTTTTCCATCAATAGGATCTTTATATTTTTTACCATAATAGATAACAGGAGCAAAAAATTTTACAATGTAACTCAATCTAATAAGAATAGGACGAGGAATATGTTTTAATAAAAAATGAAACATAATAAATTATTGAAATGAAACGCAAATATAAGTATAAAAAAAGGCAATAAGTGACTTAAAGAATGATAGATGTTTGAATAGTGTTGCTAATAAAATTTACTCATACACATACACTCTTTTTACTCTTTGGGAAATGGAAGTCAGGATCTCATAAGGAATAGTGCCCGCAATAGAAGCCATTCGCTTGATGTCTTCTGCACTATTAAAGATAATAATTTCATCCCCTACTTGGGCATTTACACCACTTATATCTATCATCGTCATATCCATACAAACATTACCAATGGTGGGAATTAAAGAATCTTTATACTTCACTTGAAATTGTTGATTGCCGAATTTCCGCCAAAAACCATCGGCATAACCAATAGGAATTACAGCAATGGTGCTATCTTTTTCTAATACTGCATTTCTATTGTAACCTACAGAATCGCCTTTTTTCAAATGTTTAATTTGTGAAATGATGGTCTTTAAGGTCAATACATTTTGTAATTGTCGTTGTTCATTTGCATCATCGCTAATACCATACATTCCAATACCGATTCTTACCATATCCAAGTGGGCTTCGGGATAACGAGCAATGGCGGCAGAATTGCAAATATGCTTTATGAATTTGTAATTTAATTGTTGTTCTATTTCATCGGCTAATTGATTAAATAAATTAATTTGATGCAGCGTATATTCTCTATGCAGATCGCTCTCAGATGCGGCTAAATGAGAAAACACACTTTTGACTTTTATAGAAAAATTATTTTTAAGTGTTTCTATCAACAAAGGCACTTCATCAGGTAAAAAGCCCAAGCGATGCATTCCTGTATCTAACTTAATGTGCACGGGATATTGATCTATTCCTTGTTTTTGCAGTTCTTCTGTAAAAGCATTTAGGATTTCAAAAGAATAAATTTCAGGTTCTAATTGATATTGAATAATGTCTTTGAAAGAGTGTCGTTCGGGCAACATCACCATTATTGGTAATTGTATATTGGCTTGACGAAGTTCAACGCCTTCATCGGTATACGCCACAGCAATGTAATTAATTCCAAATTTTTGCAACGCATACGCCATTTCAATACTTCCCGAGCCATAGCCCGCTGCTTTGAGCATACACATCATTTGAGTATGCTTTCCTATTTTGTTTTTATAATACTTCAAATTGTGCCACAATGCGGGGATATTGATTTCTAAAATAGTATCGTGTGTTTTTAATTCTAATTGTTGATCAATTTTTTCAAACTCAAATACACGTGCACCTTTAATCAATATTACAGCATTAAAAAAATCTGTTGAATACGCATTGATGTGTTCAAGAAAATCTGTAGTTGTAAGAAAATGTTGATGAGATAAAGAACATTGAGTATGATAATGTTGCCAATCTTTTCCAATAAAAAAAACTTTTGACAAAGGATATTGATGAATAATTTGTAATGCTTTATGATAAATTTCTTGTTCGTTTTTAATTTGCTCAAAATCAGAAATAATAAGGACTTTTTGAGTGGATTTATAGTGATAAAAATAACTCATTGCTATTTCAAAAGAATCAATATCAGAATTGTAATAATCACTAATAATCACCGATTGATACTTGCCTTTTTTGATTTCCATTCTTAAGGAAATCATTGATAACTTTGAGAATTTAGGCAGATAGTTTGTAATCTCATTTGGATTTAAATAATAAATACAAGCAAAACACGTAATGGCATTTTTAATAGATGCATCATCTACAAAAGGAATGGTAAATGAATAAGATTGTCCATTTACTAATAGATTTATTTGAGTGGAAAATTTTTGTTTATCTACTTTTGTAACTACAATGGTATCATTAGATTGTTCTGAAATGCCAATAAAATCAGGCGAAAAAGGATAGTTTTGCAAAAAAGAATGTTGATACTTTTGAATGATTTTAATGGAAGCATTTGTAAATAATTTTAGTTTTTCTTTTAATTTTTCTTCATCAGAATGAAAATTTTCAGAATGGGCTGTGCCAAAATAAGTCAATACAGCAATAGTAGGTTGAATAATTGATTCTAAATGTTCCATCTCATTGGGCTGTGAAATGCCTGCTTCAAAAATGGCTAAATTGTGATGTGCTTGTAAATGCAATACTGACAAGGGAACGCCAATTTGAGAATTAAAACTTTTGGGACTTCGGCAAATAGAATAATTGTCTTTTAATAAATCGTACAACCATTCTTTGACAATGGTCTTGCCATTACTACCTGTAATGCCAATCACAGGAATAGAGAACTGCCGTCTATGATAGTGGGCTAATTGCTGAAGGGCTTTTAAGGTGTTTTGAACAAGTATAAAGCAAGCATCAGGATAATTCCATTCATCAGAGATAGAATGCACTAAAAAATGCCGAATGCCTTTGTTGTAAGCATCACCAATAAATTTGTGTCCATCGTTTTTGGCGGTTTCAATGGCTACAAATAGAGCATTGTCAGGGATTGTAATTTGTCGTGTGTCAATATAAACAGATTGTATGCTACTTTCCGAATGTCCTTGAACAGAAAGGGCATTAACTATTTGATCAATTTGAGAAATGGTGTAATTCATCGTTCGTTTTTAGTAACATCATTAAAACATTGTCTACAAAGCGGCTCGTAAGCATCGGTTTCACCGAGTAAAATGAGGTTTTTGGAATCTTTGATACGGTGTGATACATACGCCAAGTTACCACATTTGACACAGATAGCGTGCACTTTTGTTACATATTCTGCTATGGATAAAAGTTGGGGCATCACGCCAAAGGGCATACCTCTATAATCCATATCCAAGCCCGCAATAATCACACGAATGCCATTATTTGCCAAATAGGTAGCAACATCTACTAAACCTTCATCAAAAAATTGTGCTTCATCAATACCTACTACATCGGTTGTTTCAACATTTACTAAAAGTTGAATGGCTTGGCTATTTTGCACAGGCATACTGATAATTTCTCGCCCTTCGTGAGATACAATTTTTAAAGCGTCATAACGCGTATCAAGTTGTGGTTTGAATATCTGAATTTGTTGCTTTGCAAATTCGGCTCTTTTGAGGCGGCGAATAAGTTCTTCGGTTTTACCAGAAAACATACTTCCGCATATCACTTCAATCCAACCTTTTTTATTTTCGTGTTTGACTTCTAAAAACATAAAATTATCTTGCTACAAATATCCATTAAATTTTTCAAATCTTAAACAGAGAAATTTTTTGAAAGAAAAATAAATTATGCAAAATAATGATTAGAAAAAACGCACTAATTTTTTTAGATTATGTACTTTTGCATTCATTATTTGATAATAAAAAAAGAGAACAATGAAATATAAAAACATAAGAGAAGAAGAATTAAAGCACAAGGTTGCCCAAGATTATTTTTGGTTATATGATTGTACCAAAATAATTGGGAATGTAGATTTTTGTGTATGTATGCATCAAGAACAAAAGCAAGCATCAGATATAGAATCTATTTTATGGGCAGAAGCCAAAAGAGGTTCATCCGATATTTACAAATCTATTGTTCAACTTATATTGACCATTGGTAAAGAAAGAACATTTGATAAATACTTGCCGCCTACTTTTTTAGGAGCATTTGATGGAGAAAAAATTGCATTTATTCCTTACAATGATATTCACGAGATATTTTACATTAATGATTTTAATTGGAATGTAGCCCCTTCTAATCATTCTACAAAAGAATTCAAACTTGTTTATAACAAAGTAAAGAAAATTATTGAGAGTAAAGCCCTTCTCTTTGATTTTATTAACGATGATAGAGAATTAAAAAAATTCATCAAAAAGAATTTTGTAGTAGGTAAATTGGGTTTAAATAAAATCAAAATAGATAAGAATAACTTTATGGTAATCTATAATAAGTGGTTGAAATATGTAAAACCAACCATTGCCGTAAAGTGGGAAAATGCTAAAAAGATTGGACTTATTGATGGTGATTTTTATTTAGCAGATTTGCTTTCTGCCGATAATATGACGCTCAAAGACAAATTGTTTGTTCTTCTAAAAAAAGACCATTATGAAATGGATAGAGGGGAAGATGAAATGGGCTTAAAAACAATTTTAACTGTTTATTTTACAGACAATCAAGTAGCACATACACAATTTTGGAATAAATACGAACGTCCACCCAAAGAAGAGTATTGGGATTATATTGTTGAAAGAAGAGATTTGTTAGTGCCACAAGATATTAGAGAACGAAAAGGAAGTTTTTTTACACCAGAAATATGGGTAGAACTTTCACAAAAATACCTTGCAGATACATTAGGCGAAGATTGGCAAGATGAGTATTATGTGTGGGATTGTGCCGCTGGTACAGGCAATTTGCTTGCAGGATTGACAAACAAATACAATATATGGGCATCTACATTAGATCAACAAGATGTAAATGTTATGCACGACCGAATAAATAACGGAGCAAATTTATTGCACGACCACGTCTTTCAATTTGATTTTTTGAATGATGAATTTTTGCCGAAATCAAAAGGAGGAAAATTGCCAGACAAATTATACGATATTATCAATGATACAGAAAAACGAAAGAAATTAGTTATTTATATCAATCCGCCGTATAAAAGAGGCTTAGGTGTTGCATATACAAAAATGCATAATGATGAAATTGGTGAAGCCAAAGACGAATTGTATATTCAGTTTCTATATAGAATTTATAAAGAAATAAATGGTTGTAAAATTGGTGTATTTTCAACACTTAAATTATTAAATGCTCCTGATTTTGTAAAAATGAGAAATTTTTTCAAAGCAAAACTTTTAAAACTTTTTGTTGTACCTGCATATACCTTTGACAATGTCAAGGGCAAATTCCCAATTGGTTTCCAAATTTATGATACTTCAATAAATGTGAGTTTCACTTCTATCATTGCTGATGTTTATGATGAGAAAGGAACATTAATTGGAACAAAAGAATTTTCTACTTACGACAATTCAGTATTTCTAAATGAGTGGATTGCTTCATACAAAGACAAAACCAACCCAATCGGCAAACTCATATTTAATAGCAATGATTTTCAACATCAAAATAGAATTCGCATAACAAATTTTGAAACTGTTGTTTTAGGAGGTGACGGTAAGTTCCCAATAACAAAATCAAATCTTTTAGTTTCTTCCATTTATTTCTCCGTCCGCCACTGCATAGAAGCCACTTGGATCAATGACCGTGACCAATTTTTATATCCTAACGACGGATGGAAATTAGATACCGAGTTTAAGAACGATTGTTTAGCATTTACACTCTTTCACGGACAAAATAAAATATCTTGTAAAGATGGCATAAATCACTGGATACCTTTTACAGAAAAGGAAGTAGATGCAAGAGAAAAATTTGATAGTAATTTTATGTCTAACTTTATTAAAGGCAAACAAAATCCGCCCAAGAAATCTACATTTATGATTAATTTGGTATTTGAGCCAGAAATAAGTTATGAAACAGGTCCATTAAAATTTTCACCAGAAGCACAAGCCGTTTTTGATGCAGGGCGTGAACTGTGGAAATACTATCACCAACAACCTAATGTAAATGTCAATGCTTCGCTTTATGATATTAAAGAATATTTTCAAGGCAGAAATGAAAAAGGAAAAATGAATTCAAAAAGTAATGATGAAAAGTATATGAAATTACTCAATAATCTTAAAGACAAACTTCAAATACTTGCTGAAAAAATTGAACCAAAAGTATATGAATATGGATTTTTGAAAAAATAAATACCAATGTTTGTTCATCATCACCAATCTCACTCTTATTTTCTTCTTACAATTCAATAATACCTTACTTTTTCTTTAGGACTAAACTAATAGGAACACCTGTAAAATCATACTTTTCACGAAGTTTGTTTTCTAAAAATCGTTTGTATGATTCGGGAAGATATTGCGGCAAATTACAAAACAATAAAAAAATAGGCGATCCTTCTACTTGTGTTACATATTTTATTTTGACAAATTTTCCTTTTAGAGATGGTGGAGGAGTAACCGCCATTATATCTTGAAAAAATTCGTTTAATTCGTGTGTTGGAATATGAAACTTTTTTTTGTGATACACCTGTATAGCCGTTTCTAACAATTTTATAAGTCGTGTTTTATCAACAGTAGATGTGAAAATAATAGGAACATCTTTAAACGGTGCTATGCGATTTTTAATAAACTCTTCATAATCTTTGGCAGTATTTGTTTCTTTATCCTTAATTAAATCCCATTTATTTACAGCAATTACAACACCTTTTTTATTTTCAATGATATTTTGAAAAATATGCAAATCCTGTGCTTCTATACCTTGAGTAGCGTCCAACATCAATATACAAACATCGCTTTGTTCAATTGATCGCACTGTTCGTAAAGTACTATAAAATTCTAAATCTTCTTTTACTTTGCTTTTTTTTCTCAATCCTGCAGTATCTATGATCCAACATTTAAGATTAAACTTATTGTAAAATGTATGAATAGCATCACGAGTAGTGCCTGGAATATCTGATACAATGTGTTTTTCTTCACCTAATAAAGCATTTACCAAAGAAGATTTTCCAACATTTGGTCGTCCAACAATAGCAATTTTTGGATATTCATCTTGAGGTATTTCTTCTAATAATGCACTTTTGTATTTATCTTTAATAATACGAGCAATGGCGTCTAATAAATCACCTGTACCACTTCCACTAATTGCAGAAATCGGATAAAGAGTATCAAAGCCCAATGCATAAAAATCATAGATAGTGTTTTGAAGTTCGGAATTATCTACTTTATTTACTACTAATAAAATGGGCTTTTGGTATTTGCGAGCCACTTTTGTAATTTCTTTATCCCAATCGGTAAGCCCATCTTTGGCATCAACGGTAAGTAGTAGAATATGACTTTCTTCAATGGCTAAATGTATTTGTTGATTAATGTATTTTTCAAAAGCATCATCGCTATTTCGCATATAACCGCCTGTATCAATCAGAGTAAAATGAATATCTTCCCATTCTACTTTTCCATAGTGGCGATCACGAGTTACACCGGGTTGTTCATCTACAATAGCATCGTTTGTTTTTGTTAAGCGGTTAAAAAGAGTAGATTTTCCAACATTTGGGCGCCCTATTATGGATACAATGACAGACATTTTGAATAGTTAATGGTTAGAAGTGAGAGTAAATTTATTTGCTTAAAAAGTTTGTATTGAAACTAATTAAATTATATTCATTTAGTAAAAATATATTTGATGTGATTAAATTTTATTCATTAGAAAACAAATTGGATGTATCATCTGTTTCTTCATTAATATGATTTTCATAATATTCATCTATATTCAGAGTACCGCCTTTATCACCAGATAGATAAGCATTTACAGCCATTGCATCGCATTCATTATTCAAAGCATTAGTAGAATGTCCTTTTACCCAAATAAATTTTATATGTTTGAATGAATGTATAAGATAAATCAATTCCCTCCACAAATCAGCATTTTTGACGTTCTTAAATTTTTTTTTCATCCAATTATAAATATATCCTTTGTTAATGCTATCTACTACATATTGTGAGTCCGAATATACAACTACCGGAATGTCTTTATTTTTAATGGATTTGAGGGCTTCTATGACGGCTATCAATTCCATTCTATTATTGGTAGTCAAGCGATACCCTTTTGATAAATCTTTACGATGTCCTTTGTATAAAAGAATCGCCGCCCATCCCCCTTTTCCAGGATTTCCTGAACAAGCACCATCTGTATAAATTGTAATTTGACCTGAATTCATAAATAAGATTAATAATTTCTTTCTTCGTAAAAATAATCTTACCCCCAACTAAATTTAAACAAGAAAATATAAAATGGAAAAGAAGTTAGATATTATACAAACAAGGATGAACTTTGTTTTTAGTCCTACAAAAAGGAAGTGAATAATGGGTCGTCAATTAATGATGACTTTGTTCAGTATGGGTTGTTTGTGCATCTTGGTGGGCAGTGGGCTTTTCATCCAGATTGGTTTCAATAATTAAAACAATTAGCCATACTACTAATCCACCAATTACTGGTCCCCAAAAATTAACGGATTTTTTTTCTTCAGAGTGAGTATGTTCGTGGTGTGCCATAAGAGTATATTTTTGCTGCAAATTTAAGAGCAATCTTTGTATTTTTCAAAAAAATTGATGAAGCACGGCAAACTTTATATTTACAAAAATTTTTATGAGAAAAATTTTTTCATCAACAATATTTAAATATAATCCTCTCTTAAAATCATCTTTTTACTTCAAACTTAATTCCAAAAACCTTTTCTTACCCAATAAATAATGCTGTATCACTATGCTTTGTTTGACAATAGGATGAAATGTGTATTTTACTTTGTGTTGTTTTTCAAAGTTTTTACGCTTTATCCAAAACTTCCTAAAATATCTATACACATAAAAATGGGCTTGAATTACGGCAATTGTATGTTTCCCATTGCCCTCTAATAGAAATTTAATTCCTGCCACGCCATCTAATATCAATCGTAAAATAATTTTGAGAAATAAATAATTGTAAGGATGATTTTTGATAAGGGTTAATAAACTATTCCTAAAATTCAAATAGGTTTTATGAGGATTAATCTTATTTAATGTACCGCCACCTAAATGATACACCACCGATGATGGAATGACATATACTTTTTTACCAATGTTTTTTATTCTCCAACACAAATCAATTTCTTCCATATGTGCAAAAAAATCATCATCAAAACCGCCTACTTCCCAAAATACAGATGAACGAACCACCATACACGCTCCGGTTGCCCAAAATATCTCTTGAATATCATCATATTGATGTTCATCTTTTTCTAATGCTAAAAACACTCTGCCTCTACACAGTGGATATCCTAATACATCTACAAAACCACCACTTGCCCCTGCATATTCAAACATTTCGGGATTTTTATCATCTAATAATTTAGGCATACACACAGTCGCATCAGAATGCTTGTCCATAAATTCAATGATGTTATCCAGCCAACCCTGTGTTGTTCTCACATCATTATTCATTAAGACATAGTATTCTGCTTGTATGTGTTTTAATCCTTCGTTATAACCTTTTGCAAAGCCGTAATTGAAGGCATTTTGAATAATATGAACGTGCGGAAAATGTTGTTTTACCCATTGGATACTTTCATCCGTAGAAGCATTGTCTACAATGTAAATATCTTGCTGTGCGTGATGCTGTGCAACAATAGGGAGATACTTTTGCAAAAGATGAAATCCATTATAATTTAAGAGAACGACGGCTACACGAGACATTTATTGTGGGTTTTGATACAGTTTGTCAAAGTTATTACCATAATTTTTTTTCTGCTGTTGATAAGGATTGTTTATATCATACAAATCGTGTTTAATGATTTCTCTCTGCCAATTAGGATTATTAAATTCCCCTTTCATATCACTGTGAATAAGTGTATAACATTCATCTGCAATGCCTTTGTTGACAAATACAAATCGTCTATTCGTAAAAAACTGATTTGTGGCAGCATCATAAATACGATAGTATTGCCATATTTCATAAGGATAAGCGCCGGGCTCATTGAGTTGAATAGTTCTTTGATTGGGCTCACCATATTGCAAATATACTCTTCCTCTATCTGTGTAATAAGGAGCGATTTTTCCACACTTAAAATTTTTCATTACATAATTGAGTTTGGAATAATATCTCTTTGCTAATACCACAGGTGATGCTGTATCAGACGCACGTTTTTCCCAAAAGTCAATCATAAAGTTTTTCATCATTTGAGGGTCTTTATTTATAGTTTGATTGATGATCCAATCTTTTTCAATATTATTAGCAATAGGCCAAAGTGCTTCCAGCCACATTTTCAAAGTATCAGGATGATTTTGTTGTCCAAAAAATTGTTCTTCTACAAAAGAACTTTGTTTGGCAAGCGTTTTATTTTTTCGTTGAAAATAAATAAGTTGATCTTTTATTGCTTTATTGAATTTATCTTTTATTTCAATAGATAGATAATAATTTCCTGATGGTAAGTCCTTTATAGATAATTGACCAATTAGGACATTTGTTTTATTCGCATTCATTTTTTTGAAGCCACCAAAATTTTCTAACACTTTATTATTGTTGTCTTTATCTAAAATTTTATAATAAACCACAAAAGGTTCTTGTTTTCCAAAAATTGTATCTGCATTGTATATTTCCACTAAAAATTTTAAGTTGTCCATATATTCAGGAAAATAATTATCATTGTAAGGAACAATGGTATAGCCGTGTTTAAAATACATATCTTGTTTTTGAGTTTTTTCAATATAATCAATAAACTGAATAGAAGAAAAACATAAAGAATTATTTGTAAATGCAGTTTGAATTTGTTTTTTTTGAATAAAGATATTGTTGTTGCTAAATTTTGTAGAAGATACTGTTTGAGGTTTTTGAATGTTTGTTTGAGTAGAATCCTTATTATCAAAAATATCTTGAATAGTCAGTTGTATCCAATAAGATTTATTATTATCAATCCAATATCTACGAAGGTATCCAAAATACGAAAGAGAATCCAGTTTTTTAGCCGTTGGACTTTTGACAACAAAACTATCTTTTTTAATCATTTTATCATTATCAAAAATTTCAATAATTCCTTTTACAGCAGCAAAAAAACTACTGTCTTTATTTCTTTGAATATGCAATGAATACGGATTAATACTCATTGCTACTTCTACATAACAAGAGGTTGTTGTGGTATTATTTGGGATAAAATAAACATAGGTTTCCCAAAACACATTAGGAATTTGAGCATTTACAAAATAAATTAAATTAAGAAGTAAAATAATAAAAAACTTTCTCATTGCCACAAAAATACAGAATATAGACAAAACAAAAGATTTAAAAGAAAATACCAAAAAAGATGAAGGAATTTTAAATCTTCAAAACTTGCTTAAAATGGTTATCAATAATTATAAAATTAAAAAGAAAAATTGGATACCTAAAAAAGTTGTATATTTGCATCATATTTGACAACTTACTTTTTTAAGTTCTGTATTCGTTGTAGTGTTTAGTTTTCACAAAACACTATAATTATTTATAAGGAAAACTTCTTAAATTTATGATTAAAGATAATAAAGAAAATTTGTTATCAATGTTTATTTTAGGTTTTTTGACAGGTATCTTTTTTTTCTCTGTTATGAATAAAAACCGTGAAAGACGAGTTAATAAGTTCAATAAAATTAAAGAAGATTTAAACCGAGGTTTTGCTATTGATAAAGAAAATCTCAATCACGATTGGCAAAATATATATTTTGATATAGATAAATCATTTCAAAAAATGAAGAGAGATAGCCACTATGAAGCCATCTAAATCTAATAATCCACAAATTACTATAGCACAAGGACAATTTTATAGTGGGCCTGTTCCTGACCCTGAGTCATTAGCAAAATATGAAAGCATCAGTCCTGGTTTTGCTGACCGCCTTCTTAAAATGGCAGAGAAAGAACAACACGAAAGAATATCTACTCATAACAAAATCATTGATACTGAAAAAGAATTGAATATAATAGAACTTAATAACTATAAAAGAGGGCAAATTTTTGCACTCATTTCTGTCTTGCTTGTTGTCGGACTTTGTGTTTATGCTTTCACTCTTGGATATGCAAAAGAAGCCAAAGATATTGCAATAACTGTAATTGCAAGCATTGCAGCAATTTTTATAACAGGCAGATGGTTTTCTCAGAAAAAAACACAAATAAAAGATAGTAAAGAGTAAAATTCATTATTATACAAAAAACTCATCAATTGTAAAAGAGTTTATTATTGCAACTAACAGTTTAAATAGAAAAACCTACTTTTTAATCAGACCTTTTTCTTTAAGTTCTTTGATAATATACGCCAATATACCATTTATAAAAACATAACTTTGTGGAGTGCTGTATTCTTTTGAAATCTCAATGTATTCATCAACACTTGTTTTAAGCGGTATTTCAGGCATATACATAATTTCTACCAAACACATTTTAAGGAGTAATAAATCAGTGTAATTGATTCTTTCTAATTCCCAATTTTTAGAATATTTTGCAATAATATCATCAAAAGTAGAATAGTTTTGTATAGTAAAATGGATTAAATTTTCAACAAATTGCTTATCTGATAATTCATCTTTAAATGGAGGAAAAATTTTCAAATAACCTGAACGTTCAAATTCTTCAAAGGTTTTTAATACTAAATTTAAGGACAAGTATAAATCATCAAGATCAAATTGGCTATTTTCTTCAAAGTAGTGTTCTACCAATGGATGATTATACAAATACTCTACAAGCAATTCTTCAATAAAATACGCAGAATCTTCTTTTGATGGATGATTCAATTGATCATATCTTTGATAAAACTCTTGCTGTTTAAGATTTTTATAGATAGTGATCACCCAATCTTTATCCGCACCAAAATTAACTTTGTATTCACTCAATTTTTGATAAAATTCTCGGCTATTTTTAAGGGCTAAAAAAAACGGATGTTTCGTAAAAACAGAAGGGGTTGAATCATTTGTTTTTATGAATTTGCTTTTTTGTTTTTCTATATCATTTACTTCTAAAACACGGAATTCATCTAAGAGAGACAACATCATTAAATAAAAATAATAGGTCTTGTCTAAACTTTGAAAGCACTGACGTTTGACAATTTCAACAGAAGGAGGAGGAGATTGTTTGAAATAAGAAAACAAAATTTGAAACGTTCTAATTCTAAGTGCCCTGCGAGAAATCATTGTGCTACAATTATTAAATAGAGCCGCAATAATACATTTTTATCTGCTATTTACGCAAAGAAATTGTATCATCACCGGGCTGATACAACATATATTGAAAAAAGAATTGAAACATCTCATCGGTGGTCTTCATAGAATGAAAACCATCGCCTTCTTTGACTTCAATAGGAGGATAATTAGGATTAAAAGGATTGGAAGCAGTGTTATTGTAAGTGCCTATTGCCACTATTACAGAACCTTTTGGAACTACAACAGGATGTTTGAATACATAATAATATTGCCAATTAAAATTCCATTTCTTGATCCGAATAAGTGGAATGGTATCACGACTTGGCGTTATTGCAAAAGCCCAAAAAGATTGCCCTAATAAATGCATATGCGGATTGACGGCTAAAACACTAATATCTGCAGGAATGAGTAAGGAGGTTGTAAATGTTTTAATCGTATTAGGCGGTATCACCAATGGTGGGACTACTTTAGACATTCCGTGTGTTCCCAATTGTCCTTCATACACAAAGCGTTTTGGACGATGAGGAGCAAAATATACTCGCAAATAACTACTATCTACGCACGATTGATGTGTAGGTCCATAGTGAATATCATTCAAAAAGAAAACACCGTTTTTAGGTAAATAAAAGCCACCTATATTTTCTTTGTAATACAAGGGCAAAAAACCAGGCAAATAGTATACTGTATTTGGAATAAGTGCAGGCAATACGTTTTTAGGATTATTGTCTCTTGAACCTAAATAAGTTAAGCCCATTTTTTTGTAGGTCTCTATAAAATTATCAACAGGTTCTAAAACGTGCGTTATTCCTGTATCGTAGTTAAATTTTCTATTGTCATCGTATTTCAATAAATGCCCATTTACGTGATGAACTAATTTTTTTTGATGAGGCACAAATTCCACATATTGCACAAAAGTATCTTTATCAAGATGATAAGGCATTTTTACAATAAAAAAATGCTCATTCCCATTGCCTTGTAAATAAATAGGTTTAAGAAATGGAACAATTAAATCAGGTTTTCTAAAATGAGTAGTTGAATATGTTATAGGTAATTCAACATCAGTTGTGTCGCCTGCGGGACAATTTTTTTCTATCCATTGTAATAACTTTTCTTTTTCTGACAGTGTCAAAATCAATTCATCAGCAAATCTTGTATAACTTGTATCTGCTGGCCAAGGCGGCATAAAGTCAGATGTAATACTAAAGCGAATTTTATTAGCGTGTTTTTTAATATCTGTGTAAGTAATCAATTCAAAAGGTCCTGCACCACCCTTAAAATGACATACTGCACACTTTTGATGAATAATAGGAGCAATATCTTTGAATACAATATCATTTGATTTTTTAAAACAACTATAATGCAACAAAGTTATTAAAATAAATAAAACAACATTAATTCTATGATGATTAAAACAATCAATTATTTCATTAAAACCCATAATATGGTCTTAAAAAGACATAGATGATTGGACCTGTAAAACATACATACAACCAAAGTGGATAAGCCCATTTCACTATTTTTTTATGTTGAGTAATTTTATTACTTAAACCATAATAAAATGCCAATAATATTAATGGGAATGTAATGGCGGCTAAAAGTATGTGAGAAATTAAAATAAATAAGTAAAGCGTTCTTGTAGATGCAACTTGCGTTAATTCATTTGCTTCTAAAATGCCATTGTGATTAGCATCGCCATAAATTGTTTCAGGCAAGAAAAAATGAGCCGTTACATAAGAAATCAAAAACAAAGCACTTAAAGTAAATGCAGCGAGATTTAATTTTTTATGAAGTTGGATATTTTTGTTTTTAATAGCCCCAAAAGACAATAATAATAAAACAAATGAAGTCCCATTAAGTAGTGCATTCGTTAGTGGTAAATAATAGATGAAATAAGGTATTTCCGATGGAGGTGATAGTACTTTGCGATTTAAAATGACTACTACTAAAAGTACAACTACTGTAAGTGTAGATACAACAAGTTTGATGTTTTTTTCTGATAGCATAAATTTTGTTTTTAAGTATGAATATTTAATATCCCAAAATAGGACTTAGCCAACGTTCCATTTCTTCAATACTTTTGCCTTTTCTTTGAGCATAATCTTCTACTTGGTCTTTGTTAATTTTTCCAATACTAAAGTAGTGGGCTTGTGGATGTGCGAAATACAATCCTGACACAGAAGCCGTTGGATACATCGCCATATTTTCTGTAAGATGGATATTGGCATTTTTTTCAACCTGAAGAATTTGCCAAATTGTTTCTTTTTCAGTGTGGTCAGGTTGAGCAGGATAGCCAGGTGCAGGGCGAATGCCTCTGTATTTTTCTTGAACAAGTTCATCGTTCGTAAAATGTTCATCGGGGCTATATCCCCAATATCTTTTTCTTACTTGAAGATGAAGGTATTCTGCTAATGCTTCTGCGAGACGATCGGCTAATACTTTAATCATAATGGCTTTGTAGTCATCATGCTTTTTTTCAAAGTGTTTTACAATGTCTTCTTGTCCAATACCTGCTGTTACTGCAAAAGCCCCAATATAATCAGTTTTGTGAGGATGAATAAAATCTGCAAGAGCGATATTGTAATGTCCTTCGGGCTTTTTAGTTTGTTGTCGTAATGTGTGAAAAGTATAAGTTTGATTCAAATAATTCACTTCTATATCATCAGCATTTTTCACACGAGCAGGAAAAATTCCAAACACTGCATTGGCGTGCAACCATTGTTTTTTAATAATTTCTTCCAACACCTTTTGAGCATCGTTAAACAATTTTTTGGCTTCTTCTGATTTTACAGGATCTTCTAAAATTTTTGGATAAGTGCCTTTCATTTCCCAAGCATGAAAAAAGGGCGTCCAATCTATAAATTCAGAAAGTGTTTCAAGATTAATGTTTTTTAATGTAAACACACCTTGATGTTTTGGAACAGGAATTAGATAATTTTCCCAATCAATAAAATACTTGTTTTTTCGGGCTTCTTCAAGAGGTATAAAAATGTCTGTATTATTTTTTTTGTTAAGCGTATTTCTTAATTGATTATATTCCTCTTGAATTTTTTCAATAAATTCTTTTCTTTGTTCTTTGGATAAAAGAGAAGACACAACGGGCACAGATTTGGAAGCATCATTCACATGAATGACAGGATGGGAATAATGAGGAGCAATTTTCACTGCAGTGTGTATTTTAGAAGTCGTAGCACCGCCTATTAACAAGGGTTTATTTAAACCTATCCGTTCCATTTCTTTTGCCACGTGTATCATTTCATCAAGAGATGGGGTAATCAATCCACTCAAGCCAATGATATCAGCATCTTCTTCTATTGATCTTTGAATAATTTTTTCGGCAGGCACCATCACGCCTAAATCAATGATTCCATAATTATTACACGCCAATACTACACCTACTATATTTTTACCTATATCGTGTACATCGCCTTTTACAGTGGCCAATAATACTTTTCCTTTTTTCTCGCCTGCTTGTTGTTGGGCTAATAAGAAAGGTTGAAGATAAGCAACTGCTTTTTTCATTACGCGAGCACTTTTTACCACTTGCGGCAAAAACATCTTTCCACTTCCAAACAAATCGCCTACTACATTCATTCCATCCATCAATGGTCCTTCAATGACTTTCAAAGGATCTCCTATCTTTTGTCGGGCTTCTTCAATGTCTATTTCTATAAATTCATCTATTCCTTTTACCAAAGCATGTTTCAATCGTTCTTCTACAGGTAGTTGTCGCCATTCATTGTCTTTGCCTTTGGCCTTTTTAGCTTGTGGGTCTCCACTTTCTTTTTCTTTTATCTCTTCGGCTTTGGCAATTAATTTTTCTGCGGCATCATCGCTTCTATCAAACAAAACATCTTCTATGAGTTGTAAAAGTTCTTTGTCAATTTCCTCGTAAACAACTAATTGTGCAGGATTTACAATGCCCATATCCATTCCGTAGCGAATGCCATGATATAAAAATGCAGCGTGAATGGCTTCTCTTACAGTATCATTTCCACGAAATGAAAAGGATACATTACTTACTCCACCACTTACTTTAGCGTAAGGCAAGTTTTCTTTAATCCATTTTGTTGCCTCAAAAAAATCAAGAGCATTCCGACGATGTTCTTCCATTCCTGTTGCCACAGGGAAAATGTTGGGATCAAAAATGATATCTTGTGGTGGAAACTTTACTTTATTGACTAATAAATCATAAGCCCTTTGACAAATTTCAATTCTACGTGAAAGTGTATCTGCTTGTCCTTTTTCATCAAAAGCCATCACTATAACGGCAGCCCCGTATTTTTTAATCGTTTGTGCTTGTTTAATAAACTCTTCTTCTCCATTTTTTAATGAAATAGAATTAACAATGCATTTACCTTGAGTATGTCTCAGTCCTGCTTCTATGATTTCAAATTTTGAAGAATCAATCATTATGGGAACTCTTGCAATATCTGGTTCAGAAGCAATGTAATTTAAAAAGGTGATCATGGCTTCAACGCCATCTATCATGGCTTCATCCATGCAAATATCAATGGCTTGTGCTCCATTTTCTACTTGATCTCTTGCTATGGACAATGCTTCGGCATAATTTTTTTCTTTTATTAATCGCAAAAACTTTCTTGATCCTGTAACATTCGTACGCTCCCCAATGTTCATAAAATTACTATCGGGGCGGAGTACTGTTGCTTCTAAACCAGATATACGCAGGTACGGCGGTTGCTTTTTAATTTTTCTTGGAATGCCTTTTTGGGCATGTTCGGCAATATGTTTAATATGATCTGGTGTAGTTCCACAACAACCACCTACTATATTAACTAAACCACTTTCAATAAAATCACAAATGTAATGCGACATTGTCTCGGGCGTCTCATCGTATTCTCCAAATTGATTAGGCAGCCCCGCATTGGGATATGCACTGATGTATACTTCTGACTTTTCGGCCAATTCTTCAATATAAGGACGCATTTCTTTAGCACCAAGAGCACAGTTTAATCCAATACTTAATAACGGTGCGTGTGATACTGAAATTAAAAACGCTTCTACTGTTTGCCCCGACAAAGTACGACCACTGGCGTCCGTAATTGTACCAGAAATCATTATTGGTAACTCCGTTTGTCTTTCTTCAAATATATTGAGTGCAGCGTAAATAGCGGCTTTGGCATTCAAGGTATCAAATATCGTTTCAATTAAAAGAATATCTGCACCACCATCAATTAGACCTTTGATTTGTTCAGCATAAGCATCTGCTAATTCCTCAAAAGTGATAGCCCTATATTCAGGACGATTGACATCGGGAGATATAGATAATGTTCTATTTGTTGGACCTATAGCACCTGCTACAAATTTTGGGGAAGTTTCAAAAGACAAATTAGTATGCAAATAATACTGTTCTATGGCTTTTCTCGCCAATTGGGCAGCATTAAAATTAATTTCATAAGCGAATTCTTCCATCTCATAATCCGCCAAAGAAATTTTTTGTGCATTAAAAGTATTTGTCTCAATAATATCCGCCCCTGCATTTAAATATTGCAAATGGATATCTTGAATAATATGTGGTTGTGTAAGAACGAGAATATCGTTATTACCTTTAATTTCTTTGTGCCAGTGTTTAAACCTTTCACCACGATAATCTTCTTCGGATAGACGATGTTTTTGAATCATCGTCCCCATTGCTCCATCAATGACTAAAATACGCTTATCCAGTTCTTGTTTTATTCTGTTTATTATAAGAGAACGATGCTGTGTTGTTTGCATAAAGGGTATCGACTTCAAACGAAACTATTAACATTATTATTAAAAAGCATTTACTAATGCAGATTCTATAATACTTTGAAATACATACAAACCATCTGTATTTCTTAACTCTTCATCTGCTGCACGTTCAGGGTGCGGCATCATTCCAAAAACATTTTTTTCTTTATTGCATACTCCTGCGATATTAAGTAAAGATCCATTAGGATTAGATGATTCAGAAATTAAACCATTTTCATCACAATATTGAAAAATGATTTGATCATTATCTTGCAACTTTTTCAATCCATCATTATCAATGTAATAATTTCCTTCACCGTGTGCAATAGGGATTTTAAATGCTTTTTTGTTTTTGGGTAAATGTTGTGTAATAGCAGTAGAATAATTGGAAGGAGTGATATAAACGTTTTTACAAATAAATTTTCTATTTGTATTGTGTAATAACACACCAGGTACTAATTGTGCTTCGCATAATATCTGAAAACCATTGCATATTCCTAATACAAATCCACCTTTTTGGGCATGATCAATGACGGCGTTCATTATAGGCGAAAAACGAGCAATCGCCCCACTTCTTAAATAATCACCATACGAAAAACCACCAGGTAAAATAATATGTGTGCAGTTTTCTAAATCAGATTGTTTGTGCCAAAGTTTAACTACTTTTTGATTTAATTTTTTGGACAATACATACACTGCATCATCATCGCAGTTTGATCCAGGAAATACTACTACTCCAAATTTTATAGACATAATTAAAAATTTCTGCAAAAGTACCAAAAATATCTCAATGAAAATTATTTGGAAATTTTGTAAAATGTTTTTTATATTTGCAACCTAAAACAAAGTATATGAAAAAATTAGTTTTATTAGTCAATGTTTTTGCGTTTTTATTTAATGCCCAATCACAAAATGTCGCCATTAATGCTACCGGTGCTTTGCCTCATGCATCTGCAGGACTGGATGTAAGTTATCCCAATAAGGGAGTTTTAATTCCAAGAGTGAATTTGACAAGTATTAACGATGTGGTAACTATACCAGGTGCAGCCAACTCGCTACTCGTTTATAACACGAATGCTGCCATCACCGGTGGATGTGGAGTAGGATATTATTATTGGAATGGTACTCAATGGGTATGTTTTTTAACTTCACCTGGTTCAGGCGGTGGAAGTTCTATGGCTTGGCTTACTAATGGGAATGTGGGTACTAATCCCGCAGCCAATTTTTTAGGAACCATTGATAATCAAGATTTAGTAATACGAACAAATAATGCAGAAAGAGTAAGAGTAAAAACCAGCGGTGCTGTTGAAATTGGAGTAGCAAACCCTATTGTGGGTATCAGAGGGCTTGATGTAACGGGAGGTGGAAATAATACTCATACTGCCATTTTTAGAAATACTACCACCAATATAGAAGTAGGTATAGGGGGACTTTCTAATGCTCCTTTTAATACCGTAGGTTCTATTCAAGCCAAAAATGCAAGTACAGGAAATGCAGCGGATTTGATTTTGCAAACGACTCTTGGTGGTGCAGTACTCATTGGAACTACAACGCCAATAATGGCAGGTACTCGTGTTCATGTAGAAGGAACAACAATAGGTATTTATGCACATGTACCATCTGGTGCTGGCGTAAGTGGAGAAACAAACGCTGCAGGGCCTGGAAACAATGGGGTTGAAGGATATCAATGGTCTCCTTCAGGAGGACAAAAATCAGCAGGAGTTCTTGGTTATTCTGATGGAAGTTCAGGTAATGGAATGTATGCAGAATGTTCTAGAGGAACTGCTTTTCCTTTGGGTATTTGGGGCGCTAGTGAAAGAGGAAACCCAAATTCTTTAGGATATACCAATACCAATGGGTATGCAGGTTATTTTGGTTTAGCAACATCCCCAAACCCAGCAGGATATGTGAGAGTTTTAAATGATATTTCTATTGTTGGAAATATGAGTGCTGGAACAAAATCGTTCAAAATTGACCATCCTTTGGATCCAGAAAATAAATACTTATATCACAGTTGTGTAGAAAGTCCTGATATGATGAATATCTATAATGGAATTGTAACTACTGATGCTAATGGTGAAGCAGTAGTCAAATTACCTGAATATTTTCAAGCATTAAACAAAGATTATCGTTATCAATTAACACCTATTGGGCAATTTGCTCAATGCATTGTATTCAAGGAAATTGAAAACAATCAATTCGTTATTAAAACGGATAAGCCCAATGTAAAAGTTAGTTGGCAAGTTACGGGGGTAAGAAACGATCCTTATGCTCAAAAGTATAGAATTATCCCTGAAGTTGAAAAGCCCGCAGAGTTTAAGGGAACTTACTTACATCCCGAAGCGTACGGAAAAGATAGAACAAAATTTGAAGATTATGTGTTTATGAAAGATAAAGAAAGACCTATGCCTTATAGATTAGCAAAAGAAAGAAATAAAGAGAAATAAAGTTTATTATTTGTCCAAGCAATATAAGAGGTTGTGTATTTTGATGTGGTTAAAAAATTTGGTAGGTTTGCACAATCAATATTTTAGTTTATGAAAGAGAATGCAAAAAAAACAATTTTTTTAATGAATAAAGGTAAGGGTTTCAAAAACATTTTTTTTATCAGTGTTATATCTATAGTGCTTACATCTTGTAGCAAGCCCGCTGAAACAAAAGAAGAGTTTATTCAAAAAGGAATTATAATGAGTGATACGCTCTTAAAAAGCGTAGATGGACAATTAAAAGATGCTGAATTAGCCGTGGATAGTGCTATTAAGTCGGGGGCGTATGTACCTCCACCTCCTACCACTGTTACTCAACAAAACGCAAACGGATCCAACGCTTCAAATGTTCAAAAAAAATAGGGCTTTTTTAGACAATATAACCCTTAGAGACAATCAATTTAATTGACTAATAAGTTTATTTTTGCGAAAGATGCGTTAGTTTATTTAATCAACGATTTAATTTCTTTCAGCACCTTATTTTCCTTTTTGTTTATTCCGTGTGTGGCTTCTGCAATTTTTTCACAAGTAGATAGAATTTTCTTTTGAATCTTTTCATTATGAAATAACTTCGGATGTTCTTCTACATAATTTTTGAAGTGATGAATGGCTTCTTTGTCTTTCACATCATTCTCTGAAAGCCAATCAAAAACAGCCACTATTTGAAAAGCAATATCTTCTCCAAACTCATCCGTTTCATTTTCTAATGGTGCCCACTCGTCACGAACAATTTTAATGAGTGTTTGAAATTCTTCTTTACTTACTTTGTTGTCAGCGTGTGCTACTGCATAAAATGCGTGCCCAATGGCTTCATAAAATTTTCTATTGTACATATTCTTTTTGGGTAGTAAATATAGTGTTTTTTTTACCATAGAAATGATTACTGTTTTAAGTCCTCATTTTTAAGGTAGTATTTTTAGTACTTTTACAAGCACTAATACATCATTTAATGGCTAAAAATCCACGAATATTCCCAATTCCTATAACCAATCCTGTGATTGAAGGATATTGCCTAAACCATTCTTCTGCATTACCACCAGAACTATACGAAATTGAAAAATATACTCAAGAAAACATCCTCGCCCATAGAATGTTGAGCAATCATATTCAAGCCCATTTTTTAATCAGTATTTCAAAAATGATTCACCCTCAAAAAATCCTTGAAATAGGCACATTTACAGGTTATTCGGCTGTTTGTTTAGCCCAAGGGCTTCAACGCAACGGCAAGTTAATTACTATTGAAAAACAATCTCAATTTGTACAAATTGCACAAAAATTTTTTAACCAATATAATTATTCTAACATACACATCATTCAAGGCGATGGAATAGAAAGTGTGCAACAACTTCAAGAGAAGTTTGATTTAATATATCTTGATGCAGATAAAGAACGATACATTGAATATGTAGATTTACTTTTGCCATTATTAAATGAAAATGCTTGGCTATTAGTAGATAACACATTGTGGAAAGGATTGGTATCAGAAGAAGCCAAAGAACCCGTTACAAAAAAATTACAAGAGTTTAATGATTATCTAACTACACTACATCCTGCTTTCTTTTATACTCTGTTGCCCATTCGTGATGGCATTACACTTATTACAAAAAAATAAAGAAGTTATTAGTTTGAAATTATACTACCATACTTTTTGATGATTGAATGTTTTTAATCTTTTAAAAAATCACTCTGTCCAAATTTGTGGGAAAAGGACTAGGGCTAATAACACAATAATAGCATCAAGGGAAAATAAACTAATAATGTATTTCCAATTCATAGATAAAGGTATATCTTGAATAGCCGCAATGCTTAATTTTGCAGAAATAATCAATAAAGGTAATAATAATGGGAAACTCATAATGCTCATCAATGCGAAACTTCCTTGTGATTTGCTGGAAATACTACCCATCAAAGATAATAATGATCCCATACCAATTGATAATCCAAAAAGATTAATACAAAACAATCCTAAATTAGCAATTAAAGACCCATTAAATAAAACAAATAAAAACAATAAAATAAACGCTAATACCAAATTTAATATAACACTATAAATCATTTTAGATAAAACATAAAGAACTGGCGAGTAATAGATATAATTAAATAATCCATTATCATTTTCTTCTTTTGTAAAATTTCTATACGAAGCAATTAACCCACTGAATAAGAAAATAATCAAATACACAGAAGAATAAGATACTGCTGTAAAATTATTTTTAAATAAAAGAGAAGTAGAAAACAATACAGATATTAAATACACTACAATACTTGTAATACCTGCACTTTGTCTAAAATCCAATAAAAATTCTTTTTTTAAGAGTGCCCACAAACTTTGCATAATAATATTCAGAACTTACGCTGATGCTTGATTGTTTTCTTTAGATAATTCGTTTAAACGAGAATGCTTATAGCCATATAAAAAGTAAACTATAATTCCCAATATCCCCCATACAATAAAGGCGTGCCAAGTTTCATTACGCACTTGTGTCATTAAGACGATATTGAATAACGCCCCTCCTCCTGCCACTAATGGCAATGCTTTTACCTTGAATGGACGTTCTAAATGGGGTTCTTTATAGCGTAAAACTAATACAGCAATAGATACCATTGTAAATGCTAATAAGGTTCCCATACTGGTCATTTCAGAAACATTTTGAATAGGTGTAACAGCAGATACTATTGAAATAATTCCACCCACTAACAAAGTACTTTTGTAAGGTGTTTTGAATTTAGGATGAATAGCCCCAAAAAGAGAAGGCGGAATCAATTTATCTTTTGCCATTCCTAAAAATATCCTTGTTTGTCCCAGCATCATTACTAACATTACAGAAATCAATCCGGCTGTGGCGGCTATTGTAATTAAATACGTTGCCCAAGGAATACCTGCTTCGGCAAAGGCAGATGCTACAGGGGCTTTTAAATCTAATTTATCATACCTTGCCATTCCTGTAAGCACCAGCGATACTCCCACATACAAAGCCGTACATATTAATAAAGAAGCAATAATAGCAAAGGGTACATCTTTTTTCGGATTAACGGCTTCGCCTGCTTGTGTAGACACGGCATCAAAGCCAATATAGGCAAAAAACACAATGGTAGCCGCCGTCAATATCCCTTGCCAACCATAACGAATATCCCCATTTGTCGGGTCTTTGATAGGTTCGGGAATAAATGGATGCCAATTTTCTGTTTTGACATAAAATGCACCTACTAAAATAACAAACAACACCACTGCTATTTTTAATATCACTATGATATTATTGGTATTAGCGGCTTCTTTGATACCTTTTACTAAAATTAATGTAACTACCCAAGAGATAAGAAATGCAGGCACATTTACTGAAAAAGATGGGGCTGGCAGATGCATTTGCTCTGCGATTTTTACGGCAGTAGGATAATCATTCACCAAATAATAAGGAATACTAATACCAAACAAATGTAATAATTTATCAAAATAACCACTCCACGCCACTGCTACCGTTGTAGCACCCATCATATATTCTAATATCAAATTCCATCCTATAAACCACGCAAAGAGTTCGCCAATAGTACCATAGGCATAGGCATAAGCAGACCCTTCTACGGGCAATACAGAAGCAAACTCTGCATAACTCAATGCAGCAAACAAACACCCTACTCCTGCAATAATAAACGAAATGGCTAAGGCAGGTCCCGCATAGATATTAGCGGCTATTCCTGTAAGTGTAAATATACCTCCACCTATAATGGCTCCAATTCCCAAAGAAGTAAGAGCCCATTTGTTTAATACTCTTTTTAAATCGCTTTTTTTACTATCTGCTTCATACGCCCATAAAGGTTTTTTACGAAAAATATCCATACACTTTGTTTTTTTAAGAAGCACAAACTTGCAAAATAATTTTTATTAAAACAAATTTGTTACAATTTTAATCATTCCCATCAGCACTTTCTTTATTTATTGAGTAAAAACAAACTGTATAATATTTGCACCCATTTTCAACGCTTCTAAATGTTTTTCTGGTGAATCGTTATGCACCTCAGGATTTTCCCATCCATCGCCAAGATCACATTCGTAATCATAAAAACATACTAATCTTCCTTGATAAATAAGCCCAAATCCTTGTGGTGGTTTATTATCGTGTTCGTGAATTTTTGGCAATCCATTAAAATTAAATTTTTGATGATAAATAGGATGATTAAAGGGTAATTCCACAAATTCCAGTTCAGGAAAAACTTTTTTCATTTCTCTGCGAATGTATTTGTCCAAGCCATAATTATCACTGATGTGCAAAAAACCTCCTGCTAATAAGTATTTACGAAGATTTTGTGCTTCGGCTTCTGAAAAAATGATATTTCCGTGCCCTGTAATGTGAACAAAGGGATATTTGAAAATATCCCGAGAAGAGGGATCCACAATGGCTTGATCAGGATGAATGTTGGTTTTTAATTCTTTATTACAAAATTGAATTAGGTTAGGCAAAGAAGTTTCAAGATTCGCATACCAATCGCCGCCACCATTGTATTTTAATAGGGCTATTTGAAAAGAATAATTTTTTTGAGCAAAAACATTAATAGCAGCAAAAATGAATAAGATATTTATCAATGCTTTTTTGAACATTATTACTATTTTGACATTGCAAACATACATAAGTTTTTTCGTTTATTGAGGGATAAATAAGAATTTTATATAGATGAAATCAACAATCATTATTATTGCTTATATTAGCAGCATATAAAACAAAATCTATGACATTTCTTGAACTTGCAGAAAGAGTACTTAGAGATGTAAATAAACCATTAACAGTAAGTGAAATTTGGGAAATTGGAAAATCAAAAGGATACCATAAAAAGTTAAACTCTATAGGTAAAACTCCAATTAATACTATTGCTGCAAGAATTTATGTTGATATTAGAGAAAATCCTTCTTCAAAATTTATTAAAATAAAGGATAGCAAGCCCATAAGATTTTTTCTAAAAGATTTATTAAATAAAAAAGACATAAATGTTTTAATAAACAATCTCAATACTTCCGAATCTGATTCATTCAAATTTAAAGAAAAGGATTTGCATAAATATCTTTCCTATTATGTTTATAATTATGGATTTATTCATACTAAAACTATTTCTCACGAAGAATCATCTAAATCAAAATTTTCTCAATGGCAACATCCAGATGTGGTTGGCGTTTATTTTCCAATTGGAAACTGGGAAGAAGAAATTATAGAATTTTCTAAACACGTGAATAATACAGGTATAAAACTTTTTTCTTATGAAATAAAGAGAGAATTAAATTTTAATAATCTTAGAGAATCTTTCTTTCAGGCAGTATCTAATTCTTCTTGGGCAAGTGAAGGTTATTTAGTAACCGCATACATTGAAACTGACGAAGAATTTATGCAAGAAATTAAACGATTATCAAATTCATTTGGAATTGGCATTATGAAATTAGATGTTGATGATCCTGATTCTTCTGAAATTATTTATCCTGCAAAATCAAAAGATAATGTTGACATAGATACTATGAACAAACTTGCACAGATAAATCCTAACTTCAAAGAGTTCTTAAAGAGAATTGATTCTGATTTAATGACAAAAGAAATTAGAAAAGAAAAGTATGATAAAATCTACGAAAGAGACGAATTAGTTAATGGCAATGGTTTAAAGAAATATTAATTATACCTTTCTCTTATACAAAGGCACTGTACTGCAAGGTTCTCCATACATCACACTTTTGGCTACATTTATCAATCTATCCACTAACAACATATACGCTTCTATTGAAATTTTGACATCACTACATCCTTTTATTACCACGGGTTTATCTTCATACTTAGAAAGGTCTAAAAATTCTATTTTGTGTAAAATAATTTTTTGTATTAGTTCATTTTCATTCGCCCAAAAAACTTTTTTAGCAAAAGGATGCAGATGTATCACAAAAAGTAAATACGCCCACTGTGGAATAATTGCATCTTCAGAACAAAAAATGCCCACATACTTGTCTTTGTATTTTGAATAATCTATATTTTTCAGTGCTTGACGAAAATCTTTTTCTTTTAATATCAATCGTTCATACAAATAATCTGCGATGTCTACCAATACATATTCTGAATCAGTAGGATAAAATTCTTTTAAATCAATACTCACCAAAGGACTTTGTGCCACTTTGTTTACAATTTCTTTATCCATATTCAATCTATTTTTTACATTTGTAAAATTACTTCGTACAAATATAAGCAAAAGATAGTATGGATGTATATAAGTGAAATTAGATAGTTGTTAATTTTTTGCCCTTACAACCCTGTACTTCTTAAAAATTATTAAAAAACACATAAACATATTGACATATACATATATTTATATGTATATTTGCATCGTCAAATTAAAACTAAAAATAAAAATTATGATTACAAAAACCCAAGCCCCTTATTTAGCCCCCGAATGGGTAGAGGCATCAGAAAAAATCAAAGCATTAGCACATCCTATCCGCTTGTACATTATTGCATTACTAAAGACACAAAAAGAAATGAACGTTACAGATTTTCAAAATGAATTACAATTAGAACAAGCCGTTGTGTCACATCATTTAAATTTATTAAAAGATAGAAATATCTTAGAATGCAGAAGAGATGGGAGAAATATGTATTATTCATTAAAGAGTAAAAAAGTACTAAGCGTATTAACTTGTATTGAAACTGCTTTAGATTAATAAAATGCTTATCATAGGATACATATTAGGAATGTTCGTAGGCGTGGTCTTAGGGCTATTTGGTGCGGGTGGTGCCATTATATCTTTTCCTATACTGGTTTATTTTATGGGTATTGTTCCACAACAAGCCAGTGTATATTCACTCTTAATAGTAGGTGTAGCAGCACTTTCAGGAGTATTAAAATACCTTAAAGACAAAGAAGTAGATTTTAAAACAGCATTGATTTTTACACCACCTGTACTTTTAGCATTTTATATCACAAAGCAAATTATTATTCCTTCTATCCCCGAACAAATTTTTAATGCCGGAAATTTTATTTATACACGCGATCGTCTATTGATGACCATTTTTGTAATCACTCTTTCTTATACCATTTACAAAATGATTTCATCCGCTAAAACAGATAATTCTTCTACTGTTCAAGAAAATAAATTTAATGGGAATAACATTATCAAATACCTTTCTTATTCATTTGCAGTCGGTATTTTATCTGCAAGTATTGGTGCTGGTGGTGGTTTTATCATTGTACCTGCATTAGTACTCTTATTTCGGTTGCCTATTAAAATCGCCACAGGCACATCATTATTTGTTATTACTGCTAATGCATTAGTAGGAACTATTATTAATAGAAATAATATCCAAAGCGAACACTTTTTAATGATAACTCTTTTTATCATTTTTGCAATTATTGGAATCTTTATTGGTTCTTACTTAAATAAAATTTTGCAAGCCAATCAATTAAAACATTATTATTCTTACTTTTTAATTTTTGTCTTATTAAGCACAATTATTACAGAAACATACAAATCAATTAATAATTAACCCTAAAAACTACAATTATGAAACACTATGTAGAACAAATGTACACGGGCTGCTTAGCAGAAGCCGCTTATTACATTGAATCCAATGGCGAAGCCGCCATCATTGATCCATTAAGAGAAGTGGATCCATACATTCAAAAAGCCAAAGAACGCGGTGCTAAAATCAAGTATGTATTTGAAACCCATTTTCACGCTGACTTTGTGAGTGGGCATTTGGACTTGGCTAAAAAAACAGGTGCTCAAATTGTATATGGCCCAATGGCTGAACCCAATTTTGATGCTTACATTGCCAAAGATGGTGAAGAATTCAAAATCGGAGATATTACTATTAAAGTATTACACACGCCTGGGCATACATTAGAATCGTCTACTTATCTTTTGATTGATGAAGAAGGAAAACCACGTTATATTTTTACAGGAGACACCTTATTCATTGGCGATGTAGGAAGACCTGACCTTGCAGTAAAAGGCAATCTTACTGAAAAAGAATTAGCAAGTTTACTTTATGATTCGTTGAGAAATAAAATTATGCCACTCCCTGATGATATCATTGTATACCCCGGACACGGTGCTGGATCTGCTTGTGGAAAAAATATCGGAAAAGAAACCTTTGATACATTGGGTAATCAAAAGAAAAAAAATTGGGCATTACAAAACATATCCAAAGAAGAATTTGTAAAAGAAGCCACTACAGGTCTTTTACCACCACCACAATATTTCCCAAAAAACGCTTTACTGAACAAATTGGGATATGAAAGCATTGATGTAGTTTTAGAAAGAGAGTACATTCCATTATCTGTAAGTGAGTTCAAAGAAAAAATGAAAACAGGTGCCCTTGTTTTAGATGTACGTTCTTCCCAGGAGTTCGCAGCGGGTCATATTCCCGGTTCTATAAACATCGGGTTAGATGGCGGACCTTTTGCAGTATGGGTAGGAGCATTGATTGAAGATTTAAATACCCCTATCTTAATTGTAACACCTGAAGGAAGAGAAAGAGAAACAATTATTCGTTTAGCAAGAGTAGGATATGAAAATTGTCTTGGATACTTAGAAGGTGGTATTAGTTCTTGGAAAAATGCAGGTGAAAAATTAGCCGACATTCATCAAATAGATGCTGCTGAGTTTGTAAAGAGATACAATGTAGAAGATATAAATGTAATTGATGTTCGCAAGCCCACAGAATATGAAAGATCGCATCTTGAAAAAGCAAAAAATATCCCATTAGATTTTATTCAAAAACATTTAAGTGATTTTTCAAATAATGAAAAATACTACATTCACTGTGCAGGTGGCTACAGAAGTATGATTGCTTGCAGTATTCTCAAAAAGAATGGCATAGAAAATATCACAGATGTCAAAGGTGGATTTTCTGCTATTGCACAGCAAGAAAATGTCAATATCGTAGAAACAAGTTGTGCTTCATAAAATAATTAAAAAATAAAAACCAATAACCAACCCAACCATTCATTAACAAAACTAAAAATTTAAAACTATGTACAAAGAATTAATGAGCAATGAATTTGAAAATGAAATCAAAAAAAATCCAAATGCCGTAGTCATAGATGTAAGAACACCCGGCGAATATCAGGCAGGACACATTCCAAATGCCTTAAACATTGACATTTCGTCTGCCGAATTTCCTGACAAAATTAATGCCTTAGACAGAACCAAAGATTATTATGTATATTGTAGAAGCGGTGGTAGAAGTAGTACAGCGTGTCAATATATGGTAAGTTTAGGATTCAAAAGTGTAAATAATTTGTATGGCGGGATTCTATCTTATGAAGGCGAACTCGTATAAAAACAATTAAATCAAAAATAAACCTTTAAAAAACAACAATTATGGATTTCTTAAAAAAAATGTTTGGAATGAAAACAAAAGAAGATTTCAAGAAAATGATTGAAGAAGGTGGCACAATTATTGATGTACGCACACCAGCAGAATTTCAATCAGGACATCCAAAGGGATCAATTAACATCCCATTACAAAATCTTGAAAACAAAATTAAAGACATCAAAAAAATGAAACAACCAATCATTGTGTGTTGTGCTTCCGGAATGCGCAGTGCATCTGCAAAAGCAATTTTAGAAAAACACGGAATAGAAACACACAATGCAGGACCTTGGCACAATTTGAATTTCTAATAAACCCAAACTATCTGCCCGTTATCTTTAAGTAGCGGGCAGAAGTTTCAAAAAACAATTAACCCTAAAAAACAATCTTATGAAAACTAAAACAATCAGCACATTAGTAAGTGCTTTTATAGCAGGACTAATGTTTGTAGCATGTGCTCAAAATGCAGGATTTAAAACAGTAAGTCCTCAAGAATTTCAAAAATTAATGGCAGATAAAAATACCATCGTGCTGGATGTAAGAACAGCAGAAGAAGTAAGTGAAGGTAAAATTCCTAATGCAATTAATATCGACTTTTACTCAAATACCTTTGAACAACAAGCAAGCAAATTAGACAAAAACAAAACTATCTTAGTGTATTGCAGAAGTGGAAGAAGAAGTGCTGGTGCCGCAGAAGTATTAGCCCAAAAAGGATATAAAGTGATAAACTTAGACGGTGGCATTACAAATTGGCAAGCACAAGGATTGCCCGTTAGTAAATAAATTTTACTATGAAACAAGTATTTAAATTTTTAATACTACCATCAATAATCATTTTATTAACCTCTTGTCAATCTAATGATAAACAAGGCGAAAAAGGTTCTTTGTATTCAGAACCACTTTCGTATCAAGATAGCATTTTCTACATCAACGAAGGGACAAGATTAGCAAAGCAAATGTATGCAGGAATACTTACGCACCTCAATAAAGCCCTTGATGAACAAGGACCTTATGAAGCCGTTAAGTATTGCAATCATAAAGCATTACCACTGACAGATTCTCTATCTAAACATTACGGAATTAAAGCCAAAAGAACTTCCTTAAAACTAAGAAATCCTCAAAATGCGCCCGACTCATTGGAAAAACAAGTGCTTCAAATGTATGCACAAACTTTATCTAAAAAACCTATGATTCTTAAAACAAAAGAAGGAGTACGTTTTTTTACACCGATTTATATTGCTGAACTTTGTTTAACTTGTCATGGCGTTCCTAATCAAGATATACCCGATGTTACACTAATAGCACTCAACCAACTTTACCCAAACGATCAGGCCAAAAACTATGAATTATATGATATTCGGGGCGTTTGGAGTATTTTATTTCCACCCAATTATAAACCTATAAACAATCCAACAACTAACCCTTAAAACCTCAAACTATGAATGATAATACAAATTTTCATCAATTAATTAATGGAGAAACACCAGTATTGGTAGATTTTTCAGCAGAATGGTGCGGACCTTGCAAAATGATGGCGCCTATCTTAAAAGAAGTGGCTCAACACTTTGGAGACAGTGTAAAAGTAATAAAAGTAGATGTGGATAAAAACCCATTGACTGCTTCTTATTACAACATCCAAGGTGTTCCTACTTTGATTTTATTTAAGAGCGGAATGATTTTATGGCGTCAATCAGGTGTAGTACCTGCCCCTTATTTAATTCAAACTATTCAATCTTTAGTTGGCAATAAAGCCGAAACGAATTCTTAATTCAAAACACCCCTAACATTTGAAACCCACAACATTAAAATTAGTGTTGTGGGTTTTTTGTTTTTGAATATAATGATAATAAAAAACAGAATCTACATTCTCTATCCCTTTATTTTTCTGAGTTTTTCTTCGTTAATTACTTTAATAGTAGAACCTTTTACTTCTACAAGTCCCTCTTCTTTGAAATCAGACAATGTGCGAATAAGCGTTTCAGTAGCAGTCCCTACTAAACTGCTTAAATCATTACGAGACATATTGATACTAAACACTTTATCTTCGGGCTTCTTGTATTTATCAATAAGCATAATCAGTGCTTCTGCTACTCTCTTGCGTATAGAATTATAAGCCATTTTCATCAACCGTTCTTCTTTTTCTTTGATTCCATTGGATAATAATTTGATAAAAGTGTAGGATATGTCTTTGTTGTTGTTTAATAAAATAAAAAATTGATCTTTTGGAATGACACATACTTCGCTATCTTCTAAAGCCGCTGCAGAAAATTGATAAGTAGTATCTTCTAATAATGCCTCATAGCCCAAAAAATCGCCGGGCTTGTATAAATCTATGATGAATTCTTTGCCATATTCATTGATGCGATAGGCCTTTATTTTTCCGGAAACAACAAAATACAAAGCATTTGGATAACGACCTTCTTTGAAAATTTCGTCTTTTTTAGATACATTTATTATTTTATGTCCTTTGGTTAATTTATCAATAGACATTTGCATAGCCGCTTCATCAAAAAAGTTTTGTACATTTTCAAGTGAAAGATCTCCCCCTTGCACAGATGCTTTGATTTTTTGATGACGTTCAAATCGGGCTTTGATAGCATTCAACAAGTCAGCATCTGTAAAGGGCTTTGTAATATAATCATCTGCTCCCATTTCCATTCCTTTTCGAATGTCTTGTTTCTCGGCTTTTGCTGTAAGAAACACAAAGGGAATATCGGCAGTTTGAGGATTTTTGCTTAAAATAGACAGCACTCCATAACCATCTACTTCTGGCATCATTATATCACAAATAATCAAATCAGGAAGGTTGTTTTGAGCCAATTTTATACCTTCTTTGCCATTTTTAGCAGCCATCACATCATAGTTTGCCAACTCTAATATCTCCACGATATTATCACGCATATCGTTATTATCTTCTATTACCAATATCTTTTTTTTAGTAGTACTCATAATCAATTAATTTTCTTGTTGTTGATTTTTATGAAAAGGGATTTGTATGACAAAGGTACTTCCCTCATTTAATTTACTTGTAAAACTAATTTGCCCATTCATTAATTCCAGATATTTTTTGACGATATTAAGTCCTAAGCCCGTTCCTTGAATGTTACTGACATTATTTGCCCTAAAAAATCTTGTAAATAAAAAGGGCTGTTCTTCTTCAGGAATACCATATCCTTTATCTGTTACAGAAATATGCACTACATTATTTTCAATTTTGCTTTCTACTATTATGGGCATATCTTCATCAGAGTATTTGCTTGCATTAGAAATAAGATTAAATAAAATGTTTTTTAATATCTGCGTATCAACAATACACTCTTGATGATTGGATAAATGTTTGTAAATAATATGTTGTCCCTTTTTTAAGATGGGATTGATTTCTTCTATAATTTGTTTAATGGTATCTGAAAGATTAATGACTTCTGGTTTGTAACGAATAATACCTTCTTCTAATTTATCTAAGGATAAAAAATCATTGAGCATTTCTGTAAGATGAGTAACTGCATTTTTAATTTTTTGAATATGTCTTTCTCGTTTATCTTGTTCTTCTGTTTTAGTGTAACGTTGAATTAAAGAAGCAGATGATAAGATAGTGCTTAAAGGAGTTCTAAATTCGTGCGAGGCAGTAGATACAAATCGAGATTTAATTTCATTTAATGCTTTTTCTTTTTCTAATGCCTGTGATAATTCGTTTTTACTTTGAGAAAGTTCATATATAACTCTTGCTAATTCACGAGTTCTTTCTTTCACTTTACTTTCAAGTACATGATTTAAGTATAAAATTTCTTCGTTTTTTCTTTTTAATAATTCTGCATATTCTTTCAGTTTTTCTTGTGCTTGCCTACGTTCTGTAACATCAATAATAAAACAAATCACATACTTTGATCCGTTGATTTCAAAAGGACTCAGTCCTACTTCAATAGGAAATTTTGTACCATCTTTTCTACATCCAAATAATTCCATGTTTTTTCCCATAGGGCGGGCATGAGGATGATGAGAATACTTTTCTCTTAACTGCTTGTGTTCTTCTCTTTTTTCATAAGGCACTAATGTATCAATTTCTAAACCTATCATTTCTTCAGCAGAATAGCCAAATAATTGCAAGGCACGAGGATTAGCCATTACAATTTCAGAATAATTTTTACATACAATAATTCCTTCGGTAGAATAATAAAAAATGGCTTCTACTAATTTTAATTCATTGAGCATTCTTTTTTTTGGAACAAAAATACTATTCATTTTTTTAAAATCATTGGGCAAAATAAAACAACAAGTAAAGTTTAAAATATGATTTAAATCATATTTCATCGATTGTTTGTTTTTACTCAGGTAACATAAATTAACCCCAATGGACACAAAGACAAATTCACACCATGCACACAAAGTAAATACTTTACAGATTAAATTAATAATCACAAAATTCTTTGTGATCTTAAAAATATACCTGATCAGTAACATCATTTTTAAACATTTCGTTTGTCTTTCAAAATACACATTATTGTATCAGATTATTTTCTAATGGATATTAAAACTAAAACACTACATACTCAAAAACAAAACACTTGCTCAAGTGCAAAAAAAATTGCTACTTTGCCTGAAAAATTAAAACTATGCCAGGCACTGAAAAATTTGGTCAAGAAGAATTAAAAGAAGTAATGGATGTGATGCAAACAGGCATTCTGTTTCGTTACAATCACGAAGCCCAAAGAAATAACATTTGGAAAGCCAAAGAATTTGAAGAAGAAGTAAAAAAAATTACAGGTGCAAAATATGCATTAGCCGTAAGTAGTGGATCTGCGGCTATTTTTGCGGCACTTGCTGCATCTGGGATTGGCTATGGCGATGAAGTGATAGTACCTCCTTTTACCTTTGCCGCCACGATAGAAGCCGTTATGTTATTGGGGGCTGTACCTGTATTTGCAGAAATTGATGAGACGCTTTGTTTGAGTGCAGAAGGCATTGAAAAAGCCATTACACCAAGAACTAAAGCCGTTTGTCTTGTCCATATGTGTGGCGGGATGGCAGATATGAGTAGTATTTTAGAGGTTATTAAAAAACATCAATTGATCTTAGTGGAAGATGCGGGACAAGCATTTGCAGCATCCTACAAAGGCACCTATACAGGATTGTTTGGACAAGCAGGTAGTTATTCTTTTGACTTTTTCAAAATTGCTACTGCTGGTGAAGGTGGTGTATTAGTTACAAACGACGAACACACCTATAAAATGGCTGAATATTTTTGCGATCATGGACACAACCACGAAGGAACTAACAGAGGTATGGAACAACATCCTGTTGTAGGTTTTAATTTTAGAATCAGTGAATTGCACGCGGCTGTGGGATTAGCCCAAACCAGAAGAGTTCCTGAAATAAAATCTATCAATCGAAAACACAAACAATATCTACAAACATTGATTAAAAACTCTGTAAACGAAATTAGTTTCTCTCGTTTACCAGATAAATCAGGCGATTCAGCAACGTTTTTAAATTTAATGCTTCCTTCTACTGAAACAGCAAAAATTTTTGTTGAAGAATTAAACAAAAAAGGTATTGGAGGATTTAATTATTGGTACACCAATATGTATCATTTTATCAATCAATGGGATCATATAAAGAACTTAAAATTCCCCAACAAAATGGCTATTCATTATTTGTCTATTTCACAAGATTATAATAATCTTTATTTACCAAAATCACAAGAAGTAATCGGTAGATTAGTGTCTTTTGGAATAAGAGTGAATTGGACGGAACAAGAGATGCAACAACTTGCATCAGGCATTATAGATTGCTTGAAGAAAGCCATTTATACAGCCAAACATTTACAATAATTTATTTTCAAAAAATTAGTTGTAAAACTGAAATGATTAAAATTAAAAGTATGGTACATAAAAATTTTAAAAACATTGATAGAGTAGTATTTGGCAGAGGATCGTTTAATCAGTTAGGAGAAATAATTGAACCTGTCCGCAAGGAAAACAACCGTTACTTTGTATACATTGTAGACAATTATTTTAAAGGAAAGGAATTAGAAAATCGTTTGCAAAACAAACCAGAAGATCTTGTTTATTTTATTGATGTAGATCCACACGAACCAACAACAGAACAAGTTGATGCTTTGAGAGATGAGATACTTCAAAAAAAAGGATTACCATCTGGAGTAATAGGAATAGGAGGTGGAAGTATTATGGATATTGCCAAAGCACTTTCGCTAATGCTCACTAATGATGGATCATCTACTCAATATCAAGGATTAAATCTTATCAAAAAACCAGGAGTGTATCATTTGGGTGTTCCCACTATATCTGGTACAGGTGCAGAAGTAAGTATGACAGCAGTATTGACTGGACCAGAAAAAAAATTAGGTTTAAAGTGTGATTATACAGTGTTCAATCAAGTGATATTAGATCCTGAACTCATTGCTACTGTGCCCAGAGATAAATGGTTTTATACAGGAATGGATACGTATATTCATTGCATTGAAAGTGAAAACGGTATTAAGAAAAACGCTTTTAGTACGGCTTACGCACAAGCATCTTTGAAATTGTGCAGAGAAGTATATTTGGATAAAAACAGCGGTCAAACGCCTGAAAATAACGACAAACTGATGGTGGCTTCTTTAATGGGTGGGTTAAGTTTAACTTACAGCGAAGTAGGTGTATGTCACGCTCTTAGTTATGGATTATCCAAGGTTTTAGGATACAAACACTGCTATGCCAACTGTGTGATATTTCAACATTTAGAGGATATTTATCCAGATGGAGTAAAAGATTTTAAGGAAATGCTAAAAAAGAACGATATTCATTTGCCACAAGGGTTAAGTAAAGATTGGGATGAAGAAACGATTACGGCTATGGCAAATGTTTCCTATAATTTACCATTTATGTGGCATCATGCTTTTGGTGATAACTATAAAGAAATCGCTACTCTTGATTACATAAAATATTTGTTCAGAAGATTGTGAGAAAGAATAAATAAAATTTATGAAAAAATTACCCATTGGCATACAGAGTTTTGAAACCATTAGAAAAGACAACTACATTTATGTTGATAAGACAAATTATATTTATGATTTATTGAATAGTGGGAAATATTTTTTCATTTCGCGTCCGAGAAGATTTGGAAAGTCATTGTTAGTAGATACAATAAAGTGTTTATTTGAAGGAAAGAAAGAGTTGTTTGAAGGATTGTTTATTTATGATAAATGGAATTGGGAAGAAAAATATCCTGTGATTCGTATTGACTTTTCTCTTGGAAGATCCACTAATAGAGAAGAACTACATAATCTTATTCATTTAATTATTGATAGACATTGCAAAGAATATCAATTATCAATAGATAGAACTTCGTTAGATTATAGATTAAGTGAATTGATTATTCAACTAAATGAGAAGTATAAAAACAAAGTAGTGGTATTAGTAGATGAGTATGATAAGCCGATATTGGACAATATTGATAAAGACAATGTTTTGGAAGTAAGAGATGCCTTGCGAGATGTGTATGGGATATTAAAGCCAATGGATAATTATTTGAAGTTTGTTTTACTTACAGGAGTGAGTAAGTTTTCAAAAGTATCTATTTTTTCGGGACTAAATAACTTAAAAGATCTTACAATTAGTGAGAAGTATTCGGCAATATGTGGCTACAAAGAAGAGGACTTGGATAGATATTTT
>JAOAIP010000028.1 GCA_026414605.1 Bacteroidia bacterium | reverse complement strand
AAGTTTGTTTTACTTACAGGAGTGAGTAAGTTTTCAAAAGTATCTATTTTTTCGGGACTAAATAACTTAAAAGATCTTACAATTAGTGAGAAGTATTCGGCAATATGTGGCTACAAAGAAGAGGACTTGGATAGATATTTTAGAGAATACTTGAATGGTGTAGATAGGGAATTATTAAGATTATGGTATAATGGATATAGTTGGGGAGGTGAAAAAGTATATAATCCATTTGATATATTATTGTTTTTTTCAAAGAGAAATGATTTTCGTTCGTATTGGTTTGAGACAGGCACACCAACATTTTTGATTAAGTTACTGATGAATGATAAATTTTATATTCCTGAGTTAGAAAATGTTGAAGTAGATGAATTAATACTATCATCGTTTGATATAGGACAACTAAATCCTGTGGCTGTGTTATTTCAAACGGGTTATTTAACGATAAAAGAAATAAAAAGAGGAGATGATGGCGTAATGTATCATTTATCATATCCAAATTATGAGGTGCGAATGGCATTGAATAGAGTGATAATGAGGAGTTATCTGAATGAAAATGCAGCACAAGATGTAAAAAGAACAAACAATATAAAGAAGTTAATGCGAGAAGGTGAAATAAAAGGTGTAATGGAAGAATTTAGCCGTTTGTTTTCAGGAATACCTTATCAATGGTATGTGAATAATAGATTGAACGAGTATGAAGGATTTTATTCGTCTATATTTTATAGTGTGTTTAATTCATTAGGATTAGAATGTATTCCAGAAGATATTACAAATAGAGGAAGAATTGATTTGACTATCAAGATAAATAACTATATTTATATTTTTGAGTTTAAGGTGATTGAGGAAATTGAAGATAGCAAGAAGCCATTGGAACAGATAAAAGAAAGAAGATATTTTGAAAAATACCAACAAGAAAATAAAGAGATTATTCTTGTAGGTATAGAATTTTCAAAGGAGAAGAGAAATATCAAAGAATATGCTTTTGAAAAAGTAAAATAAAAATTTATGAAAAAATATATTTTGCCCATTATCATTTTTGATGCAATCTTATTAAGTTTTTGTAACTCTAATAATTCATCAAGAGAAACAAAAGAAAATGAAAAATTAAATACAAAAAACAAACAAGATAGTAGTATTACCATAAACAAATATCCTAACGATACTAATTACAAAGGCATAATGGTAATCCCTGAACAAATGGCTTTTTGTATTCTTGACTCTGCATTACCCAAAGAAGCCCCGTCCAAAATGGAAATCAATTATTCTAAAATTTTAAAAGATGTTGAATTTACAAAAGTAGAAGCGGCAGAATATCCTGGATGTATTTTTTATTCTAATCAACCTGATAAAATTGTTTTTGAAACATTCTTTTTATTAAAAACAAAACCTCAACAAAAACCAAGGTACTCAAAGCCAGTCATATTAGAAAAAACTTTGGGATTACTTTATGATCACTATGGCACCTTTAATACCATTCATCAAAGTTACGATAAAATTAAAAAAATATTAGAACAAGAAGGTTATATACAATCTGGTCCTACAAGAGAAATCTATATACTTAATGATGATACTGCCAAGTGGAGAACTCGCATTATTGTTCCAATCACCAAAAAATAAACATTCAATATATGAAAACCTCACTAAGCACATCTCTATTTCTTTCTTTAATTATATCATTAAATGCCCAAAAACCAGGCATCCGAATTGATTACATTGATTCTACCTACAAACCACAAAATGATTTTTATAAATTTTGTAATGGCAAATGGCTTGAAAAAACCAAAATCCCTGATAATGAAGTGCGTTGGGGAAGTTTTAATGAAGTGAATGAACAAAATTTAAAAAACATTAAAACAATATTGTTGGAAGTTTCAAAAAACACAAATGCCCCAAAAGGAAGCAACACTCAAAAACTGCGTGACTTCTATAATACAGCAATGGATTCAATAAAAGCCAATAAATTAGGTGCATCCCCTATTCTACCTTACCTTAAAGAAATAGATAAAATAAAAAACAAACCTGAATTGTTTAAATTACTTGCACAGTTTAGCAAAATGCGAATCAGTAATTTCTTGTATTTGGATGTAGATGTAGATTTAAAGAATAGCAAAAAATATGCTCTTTACCTTGCTCAATCAGGATTTCACTTGCCCGACAAAGAATATTATTTTTCACCATCCTTTGCTACTATTGATAGTGAATATATTAATCACATTAATCGTCAGTTAAAAAATGCAGGAATAAAGGCATCTAAGCATCAAGCGAATAAAATTTTCATTATAGAAAAAACTTTGGCAAAAGAGGCAATGAATGCAACAGAATTAAGAGATATTGAAAAACAATACAATCCTGTATCTACTAAACAATTATCTACTTTATACCCTAAGATATTATGGAATGAATTTTTTAGTGAATTAAAGATAACATTACCCGATACTATTATTGTTACTCAACCTAACTACTACAAAAACCTTAATACTATAATTGATAGCATTTCAATTAATGATTGGAAGTTATACTTAAAATGGACACTCATAAACTCTTCTGCAAAGTATCTTTCTGAAAAATTTGAAACAGAGGCATTTAATTTTTGGGGTAAAACTTTACAAGGAGCAAAACAGAAAAAACCAAGATGGAAATATGTTCAACAAACTATTGATTCTTATATAGGAGAAATTTTAGGCCAATTATATGTTGAACGATATTTTAGTCAAGAGGCAAAAACTAAAATCAATAAGTTAGTTGATAATCTCATTGCTGCATATAGAGAAAGAATAGATACAAGACCTTGGATGAGCGATGCTACAAAGAAAAAAGCACATGAAAAATTAGACAAACTCATTCGCAAATTAGGATATCCCGATAAATGGAAAGATTATTCTGAACTAACAATCACCACAAATAATTATTGGGAAAACGTAGTGGCTTGTTCAAAATTTCATGTTCAAGATAAATTTAATAAACTCTACAAACCCGTAGACCGTTACGAATGGCTAATGAGCCCCACTACTGTAAATGCGTATTATAATCCTACTACCAACGAAATTACTTTTCCTGCTGCAATTATGCAACCACCTTTTTTTGATCCACAAGCTGATGACGCTGCTAATTACGGTGGAATTGGAGCTGTTATTGGACACGAATTAACGCATGGTTTTGATGACCAAGGGGCTCAATTTGATGCTGATGGTAATATGAATATGTGGTGGACAGAAGAAGATTATAAAAAATTTCAAGAAAAAACAAAACTTATCATTGAACAATTTAATCAATACATAGCCATAGATACGATACGTGTAAATGGACAACTTACAGCCGGCGAAAATATCGCTGATTTAGGTGGTGTTACAATGGCTTATCTTGCTTACAAAAAATCTTTGAATAATCAACCTTCTCCCATCATCAATGGATTTAGTGGCGAGCAAAGATTTTTTATTGCTTGGGCACAAGTATGGAAAACTTTAGTACGAGATGCTATACTTAAACAAATGCTTGTTACAGATCCGCATTCTCCTGGATTTATTAGAGCGTTTGCACCACTCACCAATTTAAAAGAATTTTACGATGCTTTCAATGTCAAAGATGGTGATAAAATGTACCGATCCCCTGAAAAACGTGTTGAAATTTGGTAACTAAATCATTCTACTCACATGCATCTCTGTCTCTATAGGTTCGTTTTCATAGATGGCATTGTATAATTTTTTTGCACAATAAGGGGCTAACAATACACCTTTTGTTCCTAATCCATTCATTATCCAAAGTGAAGCATATTGTGGATGTTGACCTAATACAGGCCGTCTATCGGCAGCAGGACGAATACCTGCATAATGTCCAATAACTTCATAAGAAACATCAAATAATTCTTCAAACTCTGATAAAAATTGATACTTAACAGACGACGTTGCTTCTTCATTTAAATTTGTCCAATCATAGTTAGAACCTATTAAATATCGGTTTTTTCCATTTGGTATGATGCTAATATGCTTGTGAAGTATAGTATTTTCAGGCAATAAATAGTGCTTTGTTTCTATTTCAACAATTTCTCCTTTTGCAGGTTTTAATTTTACAAAATCAAACCAAGGATTGTTTTTTACTAAATATCCTTCACAAAAAACAACATAACGAGCAATAACATCATTATAAACTACCTGATTTTCTTGAACATCTAAACGATCATAATAAAATCTATCTTCAACATAGGCATTGATAGATTGAAAAAATTGCAATGAGTGATAAATATATTTTGCAACATTTAAGCGGCCTGCATTTATAACCTCACCACATTTTAAAGAATGTTTTAATAATGGATAATCATTTTTATCTATCCATTTTATATCGCCTAAAAAACGAGGATACAATTCTTTTTTATTCAACCATAATTTTTCTTCATCGTTATTATTTAATATATGCCATATATGAAAAGATTGTACTAATGATACTTGTAAAGTTTTTTCAGTTTCTTGATAAAAAGTTAATTCATCTAATAATACACTTGCATTCCAAGTGGGATTCATTCTCTTAAATACAATAGGATTCCAAACTGCGGGTGCAACTAATGACGATAAAGATAATCTCGGTTGACTAATAATTATAAAACTCTTTTGTTGTTGATAAAGTTTCCATGCTAATGTTACACCTGCAATTCCTGAACCAACTATTAGTACTTCAACTTGCTTCATTTTATTTTTCTATACTTTTATCATAACATACAAAGTATTTCCTTACTGGTTTGCTCAATGCTTTGATATTAAAATTATCACTGGCATCTGTAATATCCACTAATTTTTGTCCATCGTAAATTTCTATTTGATGTGAATTTTGAATGTATGCCGCATTATCAACATTTCCACTGATTACAAAATAATTGACTTCATGCTTTTGAAGTTGTGGATATTTTTTCATCACTTTTTGCTTAATAATATCTATATCATCTCTTGGTATTTTTTTATTTCCTAAAATAGTTCTAAACAATTGACGATAAATAAATTTTTTACAAAGTGTAGATAACACAAAGTCATCCACATTCATCCATACTTTAATAGAGGTCATTATGTCATAATCATCTAATTGCACAAAGTATTCCAAAGATTGAGGATGCTTTTCAAATTGTGTTTTATCAAAATTATTTTTTAAGAAAAATTTCAATGCAGGTGTGGCAAATAAATCATAATTATATTTTTGTTCTAATTCCTTTGCACGAAGTAAAATTTTAACTAACATATTTTCTGCAGACAAGACGGTCTTGTGCAAATAAACCTGCCAATACATTAATCGTCGTGCTATCAAAAATTTTTCAATGCTATAAATACCTTTCTTTTCTACCACCAATTTATCATTCACTACTGTCAGCATCTTGATAATTCTATCTGTTCCTATCACGCCTTCGCTTACTCCTGTAAAAAAACTATCTCTTAATAAATAATCTAATCTATCTGTATCTAACTGACTACTTACTAATTGATGAAAAAACTTACGTTCGTATTTATCTTCAAAGATCGCAATAGCCAGCGCCAATTTATTACCAAATTCTTGATTTAATTTTTTCATCAAAATATCTGACAATACTTCGTGAGAAATTCCATTAACAATGCTACTTTCAAGAGCATGAGAAAATGGACCATGTCCTATATCATGAAGCAATATAGCAATCAAAGCCCCTTCTTCTTCTTTTTCCGAAATTTTAATTCCCTTGCTACGCAAGGTCTCTATGGCTTGTTGCATTAAATGCATAGCACCAATAGCGTGATGAAAGCGAGTATGTAGTGCTCCTGGATAAACTAAATTAGTCAATCCTAATTGTCGTATTCTACGTAATCTTTGAAAATAAGGATGATTAATAATATCTAATATCAATGGATTTTTTATAGTTACAAATCCATATACGGGATCATTAATTATTTTAATAGTGTTTTTCATATCTTTTTTGTACTTATTTTATTTTGAATGATAGAAAGTAATTGTGAATAAATGTTCGGTTGAGCAGCAATAATCTGTTTACCAAATAAATAATTGGAATGCCCTGAAAAATCAGATACTTTTGCCCCTGCTTCTTCGGCTATCAGAGCCCCTGCCGCCACATCCCATGGGTTTAAATGCCATTCAAAAAAGCCATCAAATTTTCCACACGCTACATAACATAAATCTACTGCTGCTGCTCCCATTCTGCGTATTCCTAATGAATGTGTGATAATTTCTTTGACAACAGATAATTGCACATCTACATCATCAAATACAGAAACAGAAAATCCTGTGGCAAACAAAGCATCTTGAAAATTTTGTTTGTTGGATACTTTTATTTTACTCTTATTAAGAAAAGCCCCATCACCTTTAATTGCAGAAAAAAATTCATTCATTGGGATATTTAATACCCACCCATATCTTATTTCTTTTTCTTTAGCAAGTGCCACACTTATTGCATAAGATGGAAGTTGTCTTGTAAAATTAGTAGTACCATCTAATGGATCAATTATCCAATTCCATTCTTTGGTGGATTGAATATGTTCTTCTTCTGCGATAAATCCTGCATTCGGCAATAACTTACTAAAATTATTTATCAAAAATTGTTGGGTCTGAACATCTACATAACTTACTAAATCAAAAGAACTTTTATGCTGAATTTTTTCTTCTTGAAAGTGTCGCGTTTCATTACGAATAAATTCACCTGCTTCTCGTATTATATTTTCTACTTTATCAATGACATTAGATGAAATCATATTTTTATGCTTAATTCAAGAAATGATTAGGAAAATAATTTCTCACACTTTACGTAATTTTCCATAGATACCCAATGGCAAATCATATCCTGTAGTAGATGGAATGTAAATTTCTCCAAATTCTAATTGGGATTTATTTTTTTGAGAATATTGATACAACAAATTTTTAGCAACAAAGGCAGATAATCCTAAAGAGTAAGCATTGAGAATGAGCAAATGTTTTTGCGGATGCAATAGTTTTAAAACACTTTCAATCATTTCGTACAACAACTCTTCTAATTGCCAACGCTCCCCTTTTGGACCGTGCCCATACGCCGGTGGATCTAAAACAATACAATGATATTTTGTTTCTTTTTTTACTTGTCGTTTTACAAAAGTCATAGCGTCTTCTACTATCCAACGAATGTTCTCTATATTATTCAAACGAGCATTTTCATTTGCCCAAGAAACTATTTGTTTGACACTATCTACATGTGTTACTTTTGATCCTGCTAATGCCCCTGCAATAGATGCTGCACCAGTATAAGCAAATAAATTCAACATTGTAGATTCTGGGATATTTTTCAAAAAACTATAAATATCTTTCCAGTTTACAGATTGTTCTGGGAATACGCCGACGTGCTTAAAGCCCGTTAAACTTAATTTCAATTTTAAGTTTTTATTTTCTTCCAATGGAAATTGAAACTGCCATTTGTCAGGAACGTTTTGAATTTTATTCCAAATACCACTATTACTGCCCTTTTGAATAAACTCCACATGAGCCATTGAATGCCACTTTTTATCTGACCAGGCAGGCACCCATAGGGCTTGTGGCTCGGGACGAATGAGTATGTATGGACCAAATTTTTCTAACTTTTTAAAATTGCCTGTATCTAACAGTGCATAATCATTCCAATGATCTACAGCAATAGTTTGCATGATTTAATAAGGAATTTGTGGTTTAGACGGTTCATTATTTTTTGATGGTGCTGGTGAATTGTTTGGTTTTGGTTGATTGTATTTTTCATAATCAATATCATCATCGTAACGCGTACCAATTAAACCAATCGTAAAAATTACTTGTGTCAAATTCAACCGTATGTTTGCTACATCGCAGTATTTAGGATTGTACATATAGTATTCTTGCTTTCCAATAAATGATTTGACAAAAGCAAAATCGTAATAAAAATAAGTTGTTTTAAATCCAAAGCCAAAAGAAAAAGAATTGCGTACATAATTTCCTGCTATTTGATTGCCAAAAGGACTTCCGTAAGATGCCCATCCCATGCGGAAAATAACGGGCTTTGTATTGAGTTCTATACCGCATCTTAAATTTCCTGTCATTGCATATTTTTCTTTTAATGCTTTGTTAGCATTATCAAACACTCCCACATCACTACTACTTAACAATCCTTTTCTATAATCTACTAATTCATAATCTGCATTAATAGACATTTTATTTTGGACAATACTTGATATTGCAATGCCCAATTTTGAAGGCGTTCTGATACTATAATTATACAATCCTCCTCCATCAGGAACAGTAACATTGATATTTTGTCCTTCATCCCAATTTGTTTCAAACCTATAATAATAAATATCTTTTGCTTTGAACCAAGTAGGGGAATGATAATACAAGCCCACTCTGAAATAATCATTAACACGCCATATTGAACCTAATTTTATATTAATTCCTGTAGCCGTAGTAGTATATGTTGTTTGATAATGAAAATCTTTTATTCCACCCAAACCATTGTAATACTTCACAGGATAACTATACGATGATGAATAGGTATTGTTTGGATTCTTTACAATATACATTTCGTTTTTGTCATCTATTTCAGCATAATCTGATTGATAAGAAAACTTCAAGAAAGGAATACCAAGTGTTGCACCCAAATAAACGGTTTCATCAAATGTATATGCATAAGAAAAAGTCAATTCATTGACACGACCAGAAGTATTAATTTTTTTTTGTTGTAAAAATGATTTAGAAGTATCAATGTATGAGTAATAAGTGTTATAATTCAATGTGTCTAATAAATCCAGTAAATAAACATAATACGCAGCCCCTTCATATAAACCATCCAAGTTTTTAGGTGCTTTTCCTTTGGCGTAATCCAACATATCCAGTGTCATTGATTTTCCACGAGTAGGACGACCTTTAATGACTATTGATTGATTATAATTTTGAAGTTGGCTATATCCTATCATAAAATAATAGCGATTCTCTGGATTCTTTTTATCAATGCTTGTGCCCCCAAGACCAAGAAAATTAAAATTCAAAGCAGGACTTAATTTTTTTTGAGTAGATGAATTAAAATCAGTAATGGTATTGGCAAAATGCATTCCAAAAGAAAAATTCAAATCGCTTTTAAGAGAAATACCTATTCCTGCAGGATTGTAAGATGCACAACTCATATCACCGCCCAATGCCCCCATTGCCCCCGACAATCCAATAAAACGAGATGTTCCACCGATACCAAGATTGGTATATCGCACTACGTCCTCATCGGTTTGAGCACTACTTACAAGCACGAATAACAAAAATACTATCTGAAAATATTTTGCTTTCTTCATCATCATTGACTCATTTAATTTTAATACTCTTTTTTCTGTGATACTCTGTTAATGCTTTGACTTGATATAAGATATTTTTTTCTTTTTCGCTGAGTGTTTGATTTCTTCTTTTATACATTTCATTTGCTGTATAAAATAATTTTTCCAAATCTTGTTCTTCCCAACCATTTGCACCTCCCCATGCAAAAGACGGTATGTGTTTAGATGGGAATCCTGCACCAAATACATTTGCACCCACACCTACTACTGTTCCTGTATTAAACATCGTATTGATACCTGATTTAGAATGATCGCCCATAATCAAACCACAAAATTGCAATCCTGTTCCCTTCATTGTATCTTCCAAATAATTATACATTTTTACTTCGCCATAATTATTTTTCAAATTGCTATTATTAGTATCTGCTCCTAAATTACACCATTCACCAATGACAGCGTTTCCGACAAAACCATCATGGGCTTTATTTGAATAAGAAAAAAATACAGAGTTATTAACTTCGCCTCCTACTTTGCAATATGGTCCAATAGTAGTAGCCCCATAAATTTTACTTCCCATCTTTAATACAGCAGAATTATTTAAAACAAAAGGACCACGAATTAAAGAACCTTCCATTATTTCAGCATTATCGCCAATAAAAACATAACCTGTTTGAGTATTAATAATACTTCCTTCTACTTTTGCACTTGGTGCTATGTATAAGTTTTTTTCTGGTCCTATAAGTTTATTTGTAGAACTCAATATGCCTTGTGGCAAGCCATTGATGAAATTTTCAAAATCAAAATTAATTAATTTTTCATTCCATAGAAAAATTTGATAAGGATATTCTAAACAAAGAACATCAGTAATTTGATCTGACTGAAGCAATGCTTTTTGATAATGCAAATTATTCGCATGAATGAAAAATTTTACTTCTCCAAATGGAAAAGAGATACTTTGTTCTTGATATTTAATATAACCTCTGTATGCTAAAAGCACACCATCTTTTTGAATACCCTTATGAAGTTCTAATTGTTGAATTTTTGAAAGTATATTTTTATCAGGAATTAAAGAACTATTAATGTAAATCATTTCATCTTCAAGATCTAATACAGTATCATCATTGAGATAGGTAGCAGACAAGGTACTAATATTGTGTTCAGGAAATAATTTTTGCCATCTTTCAATGAGTGTAAATATCCCCATACGAATTTGTGGAATAGGACGAGTGAAAGTTAATGGCAATAAATTTGCCCAACTCACAGGCAAATCAAAAAGAATTAATTTCATAATTTATTATTTAAATCGTCTTTCTTATCTATTGATGAAGAAGATATCTTTTTCTTAAAACTATCTGTTTTTTTATCATAGCCATAAGGACAATGCTTACAGCCACTTTTACAACAATATCCTCTTTTTAAGTGATAGGTTTCTGTAAATACAATATAACCTTCTTCAGAAATGTAGTAATCCTCTGGTTGTAACTGGGGCTTATTCATTGTGGTAAATTTACGCAAATTTACTTTTATAGTCAAAACACATCCGTATAAACATCTCTTAATTTTTTACAAAAACACAAATAATCAACTATTTATTAATGTCTTTTCGTTAATAATTATCCGTTAGTAATGAGTTTCTAACTTTTAAAACATTTTGTTCATCATTGTTTTATTCTTTAACTTTATGGGGATTATTTTCGCATATATGAATATCGTTATTCTATCAAGAAATAAAAATCTTTATTCTACCAAACGTTTAGTAGAAGCCGCAGAACAAAGAGGGCATTCTGTTCAAGTGATTGATCATATGAAATGTGTATTAATAACAGAACAAGGGCGTCCCCATATTTATTACAATGGGAAAGAACTAACTAATGTAGATGCGGTTATTCCAAGAATTGGTGCATCGGCTACGTTTTACGGCACTGCGGTGGTTAGACAATTTGAAATGATGAAAGTATTTACGGCTGTAGAATCACAAGCATTGGTTCGTTCAAGAGATAAATTGAGAAGTTTACAAATTCTTTCAAGAGCGGGCATTGGTATTCCTAAAACGGCATTTGCTTATTCACCAAAAGAAGTAGATATTGACTTGCTCATTGATGCGGTTGGTGGTGCTCCTTGTGTTATTAAATTATTAGAAGGGACACAAGGTATAGGTGTGATTTTAGCAGAAAACAAAAAAGCCGTAAAATCTGTTATTGAAGCATTTTTGAAATTAGATGCACAGATATTAGTGCAAGAATACATTGCCGAATCAAACGGGGCAGATATTCGGGCATTTGTAGTAGATGGACAAGTAGTAGGTGCAATGATGCGACAAGCCAAAGAAGGTGAATTTAGAAGCAATCTTCACAGAGGTGGAACGGCTTCTTTAGTAACACTCACCAAAGAAGAAAGAGAAACAGCCATCAAAGCCGCTAAAAAATTAGGATTAGGCATCGCAGGCGTAGATATTCTTAGAAGTAAAAGAGGACCATTGGTTATAGAAGTTAATTCTTCCCCCGGACTGGAAGGTATAGAAACTGCAACAAAAATAGATATTGCAGGAAAAATCATAGAATATGTTGAACGAAATGAATTTAATAAACCCGGAGAATAAGTAGTTATGAGAGATGTTTTATTACATAGTATTAAAACAGCCATTGAAGCAGGACAAATTATCAACACTGTTTATCATACCAATTTTGAAGTATCTACAAAAGCCGATAATACACCTGTTACCATTGCTGATAAATTATCCAGCCGACATATTATTGAAAAATTAAGTTCCTTTGAACTTCCTATAATTAGCGAAGAAGAAAAAAATATCAGCGATGAAGAAATGCAATCTATAGATACTTATTTTATCATTGACCCATTGGACGGCACAAGAGAATTCATTAAAAAAAATGGTGAATTCACCATTAATATCGCTCTTATTGAAAATAGAGAACCGATATTAGGTGTTGTTTATGCTCCTGCCATTTCACTTCTTTATTTTGGGATGAAACATTTTGGTTCCTATAAAATTTCAGACACCGATGTGCAAAAACTTATTTTTCATCCCGAATATTCTTTGGAAGAGATATTAGAACTTTCTGATAAATTACCAATTTACAATTTACCTAATGTATATACTATCATAACAAGTCGTTCTCATTTAGATGACAAGACCATTAAATACATTGATGATAAAAGAAAAGATCACGGTATAATAGAATACATTCGTATGGGCAGTAGCATTAAAATGTGCTTATTAGCAGAAGGAAAAGCCCACGAATATCCAAGATTTGGCAGAACAATGGAATGGGATACCGCTGCGGCTCATGCTATATTAAAAGAAGCAGGCGGCAATCTACTTGAATTTAAGACATTACAACCACTTCAATACCATAAAAAGAACTTTGAAAACCCTGATTTTATTGCCTACGCAGTATATTAAATAACTACTATGATACAAGTCAAAATCATCAATAAAAGCAAACATCCATTACCTAAATATCAAACGGATTTATCTGCAGGTATGGATTTAATTGCCAATTTAGACCAACCCATCACCTTAAAGCCACTGGAAAGATCACTCATACCAACAGGATTGTTTATTGCTTTGCCTGCGGGATATGAAGCACAAATCCGCCCCCGTAGCGGACTGGCATTCAAACACGGAATAACTGTCTTGAATTCGCCTGGCACTATTGATGCAGATTATAGAGGTGAAATAAAAGTTTTACTTATCAATCTTTCTAATACAGATTTTACAATTAATGACGGCGAACGCATTGCACAAATGATCATTACATCTTATGCTACCGTTCAATGGCAATTGGTAGAAGAACTTGATAACACTTCTCGTGGCGATGGTGGCTTTGGTTCTACAGGATTGACTGTAAAATAATTTCCATCCAATGACAAAGTTTATCCAATTCATTATTAGTTTATTCTTTCAATTTCAATTACAAAAAAATTTTATCATTAAAAATACTCACACTAAAAACAATATTATCACCCATCTATTGCTTTGTTGTAATTACATTCTCTTAAAGTCATTTTGTTCAAATAGTAGAGATATTTATTTTTATTTACCAAAAATAAGTTTCTTTACATCAAGTAAAATACGATTTAAGTTATGTATTTTTTTTATAGCACCTTTCTCCTTGATAATTGCTCAACCAAATATCCAAAAGATTGAAATTCTTCACGCTGATGCTTTGAAATACAATAAAAAAATAGATGCAAATAGATTGCTTGGAAATGTAGTATGTAAGCACGAAAACACTTACTTTTATTGCGACAGTGCTTATTTATATCCCAACCAATCTTTGAATGCTTATGGAAATATTCGCATTGTGTCCGATAGTTTAAATATTTCTGCAAATTATTTATTTTACGATGCTACTAACAGAATTGCTTCATTAGAAAAAAATGTGATTTGCACAGATCCACAAATCCGTTTGCAAACAGAAAAATTAGAATACAATACCAAAAGTCATATTGCCTATTATCCCAACAAAGCCACTATTACTCGCCAAGAACATACACTCACCAGCGATAAAGGTTTTTATTATTCAGATAGCAAAACACTTTCTTTCAAGAGCAATGTTATTCTCACTAATCCTGATTATACTATTAAAACAGATACTTTGTTTTATTACACAACTACAGACATTGCTCACTTTAATGCACCTACCATTATTTTAATGAAACAAGATTATTTGTATTGTGAAAAAGGATGGTATGATACAAAACATAAAAAAGGTTACTTTTCAAAGAATCCAATGATTTTTTCGGATAATAAAAAAATTTATGCAGATAGTTTGTTTTTTGATGAAACTAAAAATATCGGTTATGCTTTTAATCACATTCGTTTATTAGATCCTGCTGAAAACATTATTATTACTGGCAATTACGCCAATTATAATATGTCATCAGAAAATGCAATGATTACGCAACAGCCCATTTTATTAAAAATTCACGAACAAAAAGATACTATTTTCTTAAAGTCCGATACTATGTTTTATGCAAAAAAAGATTCTTTTGCCATAGCCAAATGCATTCATAACGCTCAACTCTACCACCAACAATTTCAGGCAATTGCCAATGATGTTGTTTATTCTCAAAAAGATTCTGTAATTGATTTGATTGAACATCCCACTTTTTGGTTTGATAAAAATCAAGCCATTAGCAAGCACGCTCGTCTATTTCTCAAAAATAACACTATAGAAAAAATCATTTTAGACACCAATGTTATCATTATTCAAGAAGCAGATACTATCTATCATAATAAGTTTAATCAAGTGGGTGGAAGAAGAATGACTATGTATTTTCAAAATGATAGCATTAAAAATATCTTGGTAGAAGGAAATGCACAAGTGTATTATTTTACACAAAATGAAAAGCATCAATGGGTGGGCTTAAACAAAGCCAAGTGTGGAAAAATTCGCATTGATTTTGCAAATAACGAAATAGAAAAAATTGTATTTATAGATCAGCCCGAAAGCATTTTATATCCTATCAAAAAAATTCAAGTGGAAAAAGAAAAACTACCTGAATTCAAGTGGCAACCGCATTTGCGTCCTATAAAAAAATCTTTTCTTTGATTTATGCTCATCTATCCTATATATCCCATAAAGACAAGAAAAAACAAAGATAATTCTACTGAAGTTTTTGATGTTATAAGAAAACAATGGGTAATACTCACGCCCGAAGAATTCGTTCGCCAGCACTTTATACACTATTTAATGAACGAAAAAAGTTTCCCAAAAGAAACTATTATTGTAGAAAAAGAAATCAACGTGTTTAATGTCAAAAAGCGATTTGATGTTGCGGTCATTAATAAATTTCAGGAAATTTTATTATTGGCAGAGATTAAAGCCCCAACAGTTAAATTAGACCAAAAAGTGATAGATCAAATTTTGACTTACAACACCTCTTTACAATCCCGACATTTAGTGATTACAAATGGGTTGGAACAATGGGTTTTTGAAAAGGTGGATGAGAAATGGGTAATGATTAAAGACATCAAGCCATTCAAACAATGCTAAACTAATTTCTATGGTTCAAAAAAATCCCTCTTCGTTTTGAAGAGGGATTTTGAAATTTATTGTTCAGGAATTTCTTCTGAATTTTCTTCACCTTCAATTTTTGGTTTTACCTTAGGTGCTTCTTTCTTTGGTGCATTTGGATCTACAAAATCCCAACTTATTATTCTAAACACTACTCTTCTGTTTTTTTCGTGTAATGCTTCTTGTTCTTCTTTGGTTTTAGCGGCTTTTATCACATCGTCTTTAATGAGTAATTTTCTTTTTCCGTATCCTTTTGCTTGTAAACGTGCAGGATTAATTTTTTTCTCATTAACTAAATAATCCACTACTGATTGTGCTCTGTCTTGAGAAAGTTTATCATTCTTTTTATCACTACCACGGCTATCTGTATGGGCTTGAATTTCAATTACAATACTTGGATTATCTACAAGTATTTTATACAAGAATTCCAAAGAATCTTTGGACTCTGGTCTTAATGTTGCTTTGTCTAAGTCAAAGAGAATTCTTGGCAAGCGAATTTCTTTTTCAACAGGTTTTACTTCAAAATCCTTGACAAATTCTTTAGAATTGTTTACTCCAACAGTAGTAAATACTCCTTTTTCACTGCTTGTTAAATATCCATCTGGGTAATGTTCTGATACAGAATTTTTTCCTGTTTCAATACTTACAGTATAAGAAGTGTTTTCTTTTAATCCTGTAAAACTATAATTACCACTTTTATCTGTTGTAGTTTCTTGAATATCCCCATTGCTTCCTTCTAATTTCACTTTTACATTTGCAACACCTTCACCCTTTCCTACTCCTGTATTACCTCCTGTACTAACAACCGTTCCTTTCAACTTGAACACCAATGGTGGCAAGTAGAATGACCAAATATCATCACTTCCTTTACCACCCTCTCTATTAGATGTAAAATACCCTCTTTTGGCTTTTCCTTCAAAAATGATAGCAAAATCATCAGCAGCCGAGTTGATAGGATATTTAAGATTTTCTACAGGTTTTGTAAAATTTCCGTTTTCATCTGCTTCTGCTTTGAAAATATCAAGTCCTCCCATGCCTAAATGGTAATTCGAAGAAAAGTAAAGAGTTTTACCATCTGAATGAATATAAGGATATACTTCATCTCCTGGAGTATTAACCATATCGCCCAAATTGATAGGTTTTGACCAAGTATTTTCTTTTGGATCCCAAACAGATTTCCAAATATCTTTTCCTCCTTTTCCATCAGGCAGTTTAGCCGCAAAATACAAAGTTTTTCCATCGGGGGCTAAACTTGGATGTCCAAATGCTATACTATCTATATTAAAAGGTAACTTTTCAGGTTCACCCCAAGCGTTACCTTGCTTTTTTACAATGTATAATTGACATGCTAATTTTTTTCCTTTGGCTTCGGGACAACGAGTTAAGAACATAAAATCGCCTTTTTTAGTAAAGCAAGCACATCCTTCATTGAAAGGCGAAGCAATAACGCCAAGTGGAACAGGGGTACTCCATTTACCATTTTTATCAAGAGTTGTTTCGTACAAATCAGAATGATTTTGACCAGTCGTAATATCAATTTTTCCTTGAGAACCTTCACGAGTAGAAGTAAATACCAAAGTTTTGTATTTAGCATCTTTATATTGAGGACAGAAATCCGATTCTTTTGAATTGATGAGCGACATATTTTCAATCTTGTATCGTGTTGGATTATCTTTCCATTCTTGGGCTAATTGACAGGATTTTATACCCATTTCGCCTCTTGGGTCAGAAGGATTTTCTTTTTTGTATGCCTCATATTCAGCCATTGCTTCTGGGTATTTCATTTGTGCTTTCAAAACATCTGCTAATGCAAGGTGCACAGCGGGGTCAGGATACTTTGCAGCAATGGCTTTTTGAAGATAGGTTTCCGCCGACTTTAAATCGTTAATGCTTTTGTATGCCAATCCCATTTTGTATAATATGGTTGCTTTTGTATCGGGTTTTTTGGCTTTGGTGTATGCCTGTTTATAGAGTTCTATAGCATTAAAATATTGACCATATTTTAATGCTTCATCAGCGGATTTAATATAGTTCTTTTGGGCATAAACAGCAACATTGATAAAAAGCACTGTTATTGACAAAATAGAAAAGATTTTTTTTATCATAGAGTTTAATTTTGGCGGGCAATATAATGAAAAATTTAAACTAAAAAACAATTTTAGATAAATCAGAATTAATGTTCTACATTCTCAGAATGGTGTTCGTTGTTTTTTAGTTTTTCTTGTTGTTCATAATAAAGTTTATCTACTTTATTTCTAAAACGTGGATTCATAGAATAAGTGCCTTCTGTAAGAAGGATGAATATAGTGTATAACATAAAGATAGAATAAGGAACTAAAATAGTGTATTTAAAGAAAGTTCTTTCGTGTTTTAAGTGCATAAAGTATAAAACAATTCCTGCTGCTTTAACCAATGTTAATGTAATAAAGAAAAACTTTAAACCAAAAGTTCCTGTCCAACCTTTGCTGGGGGCAATAAATCCGACAATTAATTCAATAATTGTAACAATCAACATTACCCAAAACACATTCCACAATACTCTTCTAGCTTTTTTGCCTTCTTCTTCGCCATGAATGGCCATTTTTTCGTATTCAGGATAATTATCATGAAAATGCATAGTTGTAATTTTTAAAGGTTAATTTTAATAGTTTATTTCATTTTTGATTAAAGTAAATAAAAGAATGTAAATACAAACACCCATACTAAATCTACAAAGTGCCAATACAAACCTACTTTTTCTACCATTTCATAATGTCCTCTTTTTTCCATTACACCATTTAATACTTGAGTAAAGATGATAATATTTAATACAACGCCGCTAAATACGTGAAATCCGTGAAATCCGGTAATAAAGAAAAAGAAATTAGCAAATTGAGGAATTCCATATTCATTTACAGTCATATTTGCTCCATGAACAATTTGTTGTACATATTTGCCTTGATCATCATTCCATACCCATCTGAGAGCCCCTTCTTCTGTTCCTACAATAAAATTATACCATTCCCATGCTTGAGACCCTAAGAACATTAGCCCTCCAATAATGGTAGCCAACATCCATATTATAACCCCTTTTTTATCTTTTCTTTGACCGGCTTCTACGGCTAATACCATAGTTACAGAGGACATAATCAAAATAAAGGTCATTAGCCCTACATAAGCCAAAGGAATGTGTCCTTTTACAAATGGAAAGTGAACAAATACGTGTTCTGCATGTGGCCAAACATCGGCAAAACGATGCCTCATAAAGCCATAAGCACTCAATAATCCTCCGAAGGTTAAAGCATCTGAAACAAGGAAAAACCACATCATGATTTTTCCATAACTCAAATTAAAAGGCGATACTCCGCCGTTCCATAATTCTTTTTCATCAACTACTGTGGCGTGTGCTGTGTGTGACATATTGATAAATTTTTGGGGGCAAGTTTAACGAATAAATATTAAAAATAAAAATAAAAACACCCAAAGTGCATCCAAAAAATGCCAATAAATTGAAATCAATTCTATTCCTAAATAATTTTCTGCTGAATAGCGTTTAAGAATACTTTTAATAGTAGTAATTATTAATCCTATTATTCCTCCCACTAAATGTACCAGATGCAAAAAGGTCAGTAAGTATAAAAATGACCCTGCAGGATTGCTATATTTACCTGCATACACAATACCATTTTGATAAAGTTCTTTCCACGCTAAAAATTGAAAAACAGAAAACAGTATTCCCAACAAAAGTGTTATCAAAAGATATTTGGTAGTAGATACAGTGTTGTTTTTTTGTATATTTTTTTGTGCTAAATACATTGTAGCACTGCTTAATAAAATAACAATAGTACTCACATAAAACATATCGGGAAGTTGAAAATGCAACCAATTTCCACCCTTGGCACGAATAATATAAGCGCTGGTAAGTCCTGAAAAAACCATAATAATACTAAATATCCCCAGCCACAAGATATTTTTTAAGGATTTTCTTTTCAGTTCAAAATTTTCATTCATATAATTTTATTTTTAGTTTGAAAGAACTTGTTTTATCATTAGATAAAATTATAATCTTGTCATTAATATAAGTTGTACAACGGGCAAATATAATATACATGCTTTAAATAATTTTTTGGCCATATCATCTGTTTGATATTTGTAAAATAAATAAGCATAAAAAATTAAAGTAAATGATGCCATTAAAATAATAATTAATGAAATCACTCCCACAAAATTAAACAGATAAGGCAATATCGCTGCTGCTACTAAAAATATTGTGTATAAAAAAATCATATTGGCTGAAAAAACATCTTTTTTTCTATTAGGTAATAAATAAAAACCCGCTTTTGCATAATCATCATAATTAAACCACGCTAATGTCCAAAAATGAGGGAATTGCCATATAAATTGAATAAGAAATAACAAGGCAGAAAAAAATTCAATTGTATTTTGTTGAGATTGACCTGTTACGGCTCCAATGAGTGTTGGTAATGCTCCAGGAAATGCTCCAACAAATACTGCCCAAGGTGTTTTCTTTTTCAAAGGTGTATAAATAAGCACATACATTATCATTGATATTAGTCCTATCAAAGCAGTGAGTACAGAACATAAATATAAAAAGTAAAGTCCTACAAGTGTTATTGTAAAGGCAAAAAGCAGTGCTTCTCTTTTTTTAAGAATGCCCAATGGCATTGGACGATCTTTTGTTCTCATCATTAATGCATCCAGATTTTTTTCTATGACCTGATTGAACGCATTGGAAGCGGCTGTAATTAAAAAACCCCCAATACTCAAATATAACACTATGGATAGTTTTGGACTTTCAGCAATCGTAACATAACTTACAACCGCTGAAAATACTACTAATAAAGACAACCGATGCTTTGTTAATAACAAAAATGCTTTTCTTTTAGAATACACAACAAACAAAAATTTTAATTAATACTTTTTTATCTTTATTTTGCTAACGTCAAGTGCAATAGATTTTCCCTACAGTTCCTAATTCTGGGCTTTTTTCTGAATGGCGTACTTTGCAGGTCATTTTAGATACCTAAAAATTACTTTCTTGGGAAAAATTTACGGGGATCAAAATCATTGTCATTATCATCTTCTTCGTCGTCATCATCAAAATCATCATAATAATCTTCATCATCGTCTTCGTCATACAAATCATCATTCTCAATGTAATAATAAGCATTTTTAATATCTCCCATATAATTCATCACATCATCAGTGCTATATCCTGCTTTACGAAGTGCTATAATCCCATCAAACCATTCATCCAAACTGTTTTTGGCAAATTCTTGAAAACGAAAATCAATGTGATCATAATACAACAGCAATTGCTCCATAAATTCAGACGTTTCCGTACTAATAGAGTCAATATCTTCTTCTGAAAATCCTGCCTTTTTAAGTTTTAATAATCCATTTACAAATGATCCTGTGAGTGTTTTTGCATTTTCCATAACTTTAAATTTTACGGCAAATTACTATAAAATATCGCTAATAAACAAATGATCAAATAAGTACAAATCTATTTTAATTGAAAATCAATCTCACATAATCATCCATTGAGAAGGAAAGTAAAATCAGTAAAATGGCCATGTCTTTTTTTATTAAAGTTTTATTTTATACTTTTTCACTAAATCCTTTAATGCTTTTAATTTTTTCTCATTATACAAACCATTCTTGATATTATATTTTACTGCATCCCAATAATCTTTTGAATAACTCACAAAAATTTCTTCACCAGGTTGAATATCTCTTTTTGCAACAAGGAAAACTTTATCTCCAATAATTTGATACTCTGCATTATTCTTAAATTTTTTATTTTTAATCAATCCTTCTGCATCATTTGCATAACGGGCTTTGTATTGTGGCGTATTATAAGCATCTATACACTTTTTACGACTAATGAATACCAAATATCCATCTTTATCTTCCTTTACTCTTTTGCAGTATTCTTTCCAATCAATCACTTCTCCTCTATACTCAATTATTTTTTGTCCTTTTTTAATCAATTTGTTTGTAAATAATCCTTTGCCTGCACCAGGTAGTTGAGATTTTTTGACAATCAGTGCCATACTTTTATAGATTTTAAACTTATATTATTCTTCTGTATTTAAAAAGTTTTCAAATACTTCTGAAGATGTTATTTTATTTTTATCATTATATGCCCAATCTTTTTGATGTATCAAAAAAACAGCATCTACATATTTTAAACATAAATGTATATCGTGTGCAGACAATATCACAATTTTATTTTCTTCACGAGCAATTTGTTTTAATTTTTTTATCACTAATTTTTTTGTTCCATAATCTAAAAAAGATAAAGGTTCATCAAGTATCACAACATTTGTTTGTTGAACTAATGTTCTTACAATCAATGCTTTTTGTAATTGTCCATCACTTACTTCATTAGCGGGTTTACGAAGGATATCTTTCAAATTAAAATAATGGGCATAGTATTCTATTACCTTGATATCTTCTTCATTCAATTGAGCATCCCATCTCAAATATGGAATTCTTCCTAATGCAATGATGTCCATTATTGTATGATTCATTAGAAATGGACGCTTTGTCATTAAAAATGCAAAATGACGAGAAAAATAAGAAGCATCTAATTCTTGAATGGGTCGTTGGTTGTAAAAAACATCTCCTGACAAGGGTTTATTTAAACGTGCTAATGTCTTAATCAAACAAGTTTTTCCACTCCCATTATTTCCAAATAACACTGTTAAACTTGAAGGTGGTATATCTACATTGATAGTTTTATTAATCAAAGGATACTTGTAACCAAATGAAAAGTTTTTGAATTGTAGCATTACTTCTATTTCTTTTCCAATTGATTTAATTCTTCAATAGCAGGTTCAAAATTGGTTTTATATTTCAAACACTCTTTCAAATCAGCAATAGCGTCAGGTCTTTTTTTAAGTTCTTTTTTGACCATTGCACGAGCAAAATAGGCCTCTGCATAATCGGGCTTTTTTTCTATTGCTTTTGAAAAAAATTGAATGGCTTCATCATAATTTTTTTTGAATGCAAATTGAATCGCTCCAATGTTATATAACACTTGTGGGGAATTGGGATAGAGTTTTAAAATGTGTTGGTACACAGCAATAGCACTGTCTGCTATTCCTTGCTGCTGAAAGAAAAATCCTTTGTCATAAAGAGCAACAGCATTTTTGGGGTCTATCTTTAATGCATTGTTGTAATACGTAAGTGCTAATGTGTTATTTTTTGCGGCATAAATAACGCCCAAATCAATAAACGCATCTATCATGTTAGGGTCTTGTTCTATGGCCGTTTGCAAACTGGAGATGGCTTTGTTAGTATCACCGCTTTCTTTGTACACATTGCCTTTTAAGTAATATCCTTTGGCTAAAGTAGCATCTATTTTTAGTGCATTATTGATATTTTCAATGGCTTTGTCGTATTGTTTGACAAGATAATAAAGTTCTCCTAATTTCAAATACGCCTCCGTATTGTTTGGAAACTTTTTTGTAATTTCTTCTAATTTATCTTTTGATTGCTTAGTTTTATTTGCCGCAAAATATACATCGGCTAAAGCCAAGTGATTTTTGACATTTTGACTATCAATTTTGATAGCCCTTTTACAATCATTAATGGCTACATCTATTTGTTTTGATGCTAAATAAATCATTGCACGTTCTCTATACAACGAATCATTATTTGGATTCGCTAATAGTTTTTTGTTGATAGAATCCAATAAAGGATTTTTCAATACTTTTTGTAAACTATCTTGTTGCTTCAATTCTTTTTCATCTATTTCAGGGTTTCTCTGACAATTTGAAAAAATGGACATTAACACAATCAAAATAAAATAACAAGAATATCTATTCATAAATTTAATAAAAATTTGTGCTGCAAAGATATTCTGATTTTCAATACTGATGAAATAATCTTTTGCATTAATTTATTTTTGAGATAATAGTGAAATCGTTTATTTTTTTATTCAACATCAATAAAATGACTTATCTAAACTAATAATTCATTTTTCAATATCATTGTTTTCCAAAAACAAATTTTTATTTAATAAACGCTATCTATTATTTGATCAGTCCTTTGCAGTAGCAACATCTCAAAAGAAGAATGAAATCAAGAAATTAAGCAAACAGCAACGGTACTTTTTTATTACTTTTGCCAAAAAAATTAAAGTATGAGAAAAATAGAAAATTATATTTTAGGGAAATGGGTAGCAGGAGAAGGTGATGGACAAGTATTGTATAATGCTGTTACTGGTGAACCAATAGGAATAGCCACTACAAAAGGCATTGATTTCAAACAAGTTTTAGAATATGGAAGAAATGTAGGTGGTCCGGCATTAAGAAAAATGACTTTTTATGAAAGAGGGCAAATGCTAAAAAAATTAGCCCTTCATTTATTATCTAAAAAAGATTTGTTTTATGAAGTAAGTTATATGACAGGTGCTACAAAGGCAGATAGTTGGATAGATATAGAAGGCGGCATTGGCAATTTATTTTCTTATGCTTCTTTGCGTCGTCAATTTCCAGATTTGCCTTATCACATAGACGGTGAAATGGTAAAACTTTCTAAATCAGGAAAATTTATCGGTCATCATATTGCTGTTCCAAAAAGAGGCATTGCTCTTCACATCAATGCTTTTAATTTTCCTGTTTGGGGAATGTTAGAAAAAATCGCAGTAAACTTATTAGCAGGCGTTCCTGCTGTTGTAAAACCTGCCACTATTACTTCTTATTTAACCGAAGCCGTAGTTAAAGAAATTGTTGCATCTCAAATTTTACCAGAAGGAAGTTTACAATTATTATGTGGATCTATCAACGGACTATTTGACCATCTTACTTTTCAAGATGTTGTAACGTTTACAGGATCTGCAAGTACAGGTAAAATGTTGAAATCTCATCCTCGCATTATTGAAGAAAGTATTCCCTTTAATATGGAAGCGGACTCTCTAAACGCAATGGTACTTGGTGAAGATGTAACACCTAATATGCCTGAGTTTGATTTATTCATCAAAGAGGTAGCCAGAGAAATTACCGTCAAAGCCGGTCAAAAATGTACAGCAGTAAGACGAATTATGGTACCTCAACATCTTTTAGAAGATGTTCAAAAAGCCCTTCATAAAAGAATAGCAAGCATCACTATCGGCAATCCAAAAGACGAAAAAGTACGAATGGGATCATTGGCTTCCAAAGACCAAGTAAAAGATGTTCTTGAAAAAATTGAACAACTAAAAAAATCCCAAAAAATAATTATAGGTAACTTAGAAGATTATGAGATAATTAGTGCTGACAAAAATAAAGGATCATTTTTACCTCCCATCGTATTCTTAAATGAAAAACCATTAGAATGTGTAGATTGTCATAGTATTGAACCATTTGGACCTGTTAGTACTATTATGCCTTACAAAGATTTAAATGAAGCCATTCGCTTAATAGAAATGGGCAAAGGATCTTTAGTTACAAGCATTGTAACTAACGACAAGACAATTGCCAGAGATTTTGTATTAAATACTGCTCACTTAAATGGCAGAATAATGGTACTTAATAATGAAATTGCAAAAGAGCATACAGGTCACGGATCACCACTTCCTTTACTTGTACACGGCGGTCCTGGAAGATCGGGCGGCGGTGAAGAAATGGGCGGTGTAAGAGGAGTTTTACATTATATGCAAAGAACGGCTATTCAAGGCACACCCGATGTCATTACGGCTATTACCCAACAATATCAATACGGTGCCACCTACATTGAAAAAGAAAAACATCCTTTTGCCCAATACTTTGAAGATTTAGAAATTGGAGAAACATACATTTCCGCCAAACATACAGTTACAGAAGCAGATATAGTTAATTTTGCAAATTTAAGTGGCGATCATTTTTATGCACACACAGATGTTACTTCCTTAGAAGGCACAATGTTCACAGGACGAGTCGCCCATGGTTATTATGTATTAAGCAAAGCAGCAGGTTTATTTGTTTTAGCCAAAAAAGGTCCAGTATTATTAAACTATGGAATTGATACTTGTCGTTTTACCAAACCCGTATATGTAGGCACTACTATTGGCGTAAAACTCACTTGCAAAGAAAAAATTTCCGTAGAAAAAAAAGACGAACAAGACATCAAAAAAGGCATTGTAAAATGGCTTGTAGATGTATATGACCAAACAGGCGAAACAGTAGCCATTGCTACTATTCTCACAATGGTTAAATGTAAAAATCAATAAATTATGAAAAAAATACTCATTATTGGATCAGGCAGATCTTCTACTATTCTCATTGAATATCTTTTAAAACAATCCGAAAAATATAACTGGAAAATCACTGTAACAGACAGTAATTTATCATTAGCACAATCTAAAATTAATCATCATCCCAATGGTAATGCCGAAGAACTCGATGTGTTTGATATCCCAAAAAGACACCAATTAATTAAAGATCACGATTTTGTTATTTCAATGTTGCCTGCATCTATGCATCCCGAAGTAGCAGAAGATTGCATTCATTTTGGTAAAAGTATGGCTACTGCAAGTTATGTGAGCGATACGATGAAAAGTTTAGACAAAGCAGCCAAAGAAAAAAACATTGTCTTGTTTAATGAATTAGGTTTAGATCCAGGCATTGATCACGCTTCCGCAATGAAAATTATTGATCACATTCATCAACAAGGAGGAAAAATTATTACTTTTCACTCTTATTGTGGAGGACTTGTAGCCCCTGAAAGCAACGACAATCCTTGGGGCTATAAAATCAGTTGGAATCCAAGAAATGTTGTGATGGCTGGAAATGGCACAGCCGAATTCCTTGCAGATGGAAAACCCAAACTTCTTCCCTATCAACGATTATTTGAAGAACATCAAACTATCAAAATTGACAACTATACCTTTGATGCTTATGCTAATAGAAATAGCATTCAATACATTGATATTTACAAAATCCCCGAAGTCAAAAATATCTTACGTGGAACTTTGCGTTATGAGGGCTTTTGTAAAGCATGGAATGTTATCGTAAATCTTGGTTTAACCGATGATAGTATTGCGTTGGACAACCTAAATTCAATGTCCTATAATGAATGGATTGAATTATTTCTTCCCGCAGGCAATTCATCTACAAAAGAAAAACTAAAAAAGATTTTTCAACACCGAATAGATGATAAAGTTATAGAAAAGTTAGAATACTTAAAATTTTTCTCTGATGAAAAAATAAAAAATCCCTCAAAAGGAACATCCGCAATGATTTTACAAGCCCTTATGGAAGAACGTTTGCAGTTAAAAAAAGAAGATAAAGATTGGACGGTAATGTATCATTATTTTGAATACGAACTCAATGGGAAAAAATACGTTATTGAGTCCTATTTTGAAGACAAAGGAATAGACAACATCCATACTTCTATGGCAAAAACCGTAGGATTACCCCTTGGAATCACTGTAAAAAATTATCTTCTTGGAAAATTACCGATTTCTGGTGTGCAAATCCCTGTAATTCCTCAAATTTACTTGCCATTATTAGAAGAATTAGCCGCTTATGATATTGCCTTTAAGGAAATAAAATACGAAAAAAAATAACCATTAACATTTATTTGCGTAAAATTTGTTATCTTTGCAGAAAAAAAATACACTTCTATGTCAAAAAAATATCTTTATATTCTGAATTTTTTACTACTATTTTTTATACTAAATGCCCAAAAGACCTTGTATTGGATTGGAGGAACAGGCAAATGGAACGATCCTCAACATTGGTCATTAACAAGCGGAGGAACCCCTTGCGGACACCTTCCAGATGCTAATACCAAAGCGATTATTGATGAAGCATCCTCTAAATCTAATATGTTAATTGAATTTCATTCAGACATTAAAATAAGTGGTTTAGAAGTTAAAAATTCTTTTTTTCAAGTATTTATTGATACTAAAAATCATTCTCTTTTAATTGATGGGGATATTATTATTCATCCTAATTGCTCTATTAACACTTCCAAACCAATTATTGTAACAAACACAAAAAAGGCACTATCTTATGTCTTTTTTTATGCTAAATTAAACAATGCTTTAGTACTAAAAAATGGACATTTTCAAATATCAAATTTATTTACTGATAGTTTAAACCTTGACAATGCTTTATTAAATATCATAAATGGACATTTAGAAACACAAAAATTAACTTCAATTAGTTCTCTCATTGAAGCCCAATCATCTGTATTAAAAATAGATAAAATAACAAATAAAAGCATATCATTTAATATATCACAATCTCATTTTGTTACAAAAGAAGATAGTGCATTTGTAAAAACATTAATTAAAAACAATATAAATTCTAAAATTTATACACCTGACTGGTCTCCTACTTCTTGTATAGCATCCGCTACATTAACTGGATATTCAACAAGTTGTTTTGGTACTTGTGATGGATCTCTTGTATTAACTATAAGTAGTACAGGTTGCTCCACTTCAACACCCTTTCAATTACAATGGCCATCTGGATGTTCCTCTACCCCTACCCTTACATCAGTGGCAGGGAATGGTTCTTACACAATTACCAATCTTTGTCAATGCTCCCCATATCAAGTAGACATTTATGATAATAATAATAACTTCTTAACATCTGCACTTGGTTATGTCAACCAACCTGGTGCTTTAATTTTAGTTAAAACATCTGATAATCCTCCTTTATGCAATGGTCAATGTAATGGTAGTATAACGCTCAATGCTCTTCAAGGCTCCTATCCACCAACAGGATATACTATAACTGTAGATGGTATTAATACTTACACTATTCCTCAGGGAAATACAACATACACTAATTTATGTGCGGGTACCCACACCTTTGTCTTAAAAGATGCTAATGGATGTACAAAAACTACAACAATTACCTTATCACAACCCCCCCCTTTGTTGCCTAATGGTTCATCTAACAATATCTCTTGCTTTGGATTTTGCAATGGATCAGCCCAAGTTTCCCCATCAGGTGGAACACCTGGATATACTGTGAATTGGAGCACAGGAGCTACTAATACAACGGCTATAAACAATCTTTGTCCAGGGGGGTATACGGCCACTATTACAGATGCTAATGGATGTACAGCCACTTATATTACTAATATTACACAACCTACTTCTATCACTGTAGTGCCTTCTCAAACCAATGTCAGTTGTTTCAGCTTATGTGATGCTACCGCTTCTGTGAGTGTAAGTGGTGGCGTTTCTCCTTATTCTTATACATGGTCCTGCTCTGGATCTACTACAAATTCTGCTTCTGGACTTTGTGCTGGCAATTGTACTGTTACTATTAAAGATAATCATAATTGTACGAAAACCCAATCATTTACCATCACCCAACCAGGGTCAATTACTATCGTACCATCTACTACTGCCGCACTTTGTAACGGATCTTGTAATGGCAAAGTTAACTTTACTGTAAATGGTGGTTCTCCTGCATTTAATTATACTCTCTCGCCTGGTAGCATTACTGGCGTAGCGAATCCAACTGCTACTATCAATAATCTATGTGCAGGAAATTATACAATTAATGTAAAAGACGCAAACAATTGTACCCAGATACAAACATTTACCATTACACAACCCCCTGTGCTCTCTGGAACTGTTAATGTTACAAATGTAACTTGTAATGGATTATGCAATGGTAGCGCAACTTTAACACCTGGAGGCGGTACTCCTCCTTATACTTTTACTTGGTCGCCTGGTTCTCAAACTATTAATCCAATATCTTCCTTATGTGCAGGCAATTATAGTGTTCTTGTAAAAGACGCTAATAGTTGTAGTGTAACGATTAACTATACTATTACACAACCATCTTCTATAACACCCAATGTAACTAAAACAAATGTTACCTGTAATAATGCTTGTAATGGAGTAATTAATGCTACTCCTTCGGGTGGTACGGGTGCTTATACTTATACTCTAACAGGTCCAACAACAACTCTTACTACTAATCCACCTTATTCATCATTATGCGCAGGAACTTATACATTACAAATAAAAGACGCTAACAGCTGCATCCAAAGTACTGTTATTACTATTACACAACCGAATGCTCTTACTGTAACTGCCGTATCCACCAGCGTATCTTGTTTTGGTGGATGCGATGGATCTGTTTCAGGAAGCGCCAGTGGAGGTACGCCCTCTTATACTTATGTATGGTCTGTTCCCCCAAGTGGGACTACATTTACTTCCGCTGTATTAACCAATCAATGTGCAGGAATTTACACACTCAATGTTATAGATGGAAATGGATGTGTAGGAACAAAAACTGTAAATATCACTTCTCCCCCAGATATTACTGTAACTGCAACCACCAATTCCACTTCTTGTAGTTACAATTGTAATGGGTCTATTACTACCACTGTAACAGGTGGAAACTCTCCCTATTCCTATAATTGGAATACTGGTGCAACAACAAGTAGTATAACTGGATTATGCCCAGGAACCTACACATTGACTGTTACTGATTCAAAAAATTGTACCAAAGTCCAAACTTTCACTGTGATAGCTCCTCCTGCTATTACAATAACTACTAATGTTCAAAATGTATTGTGTTTTGGGGCTTGTAATGGTTCTGCAACCGCTACAGCAACAGGAGGTAATCCGGGTTATGTATATCAATGGAATACCACTCCTGTTACTACCAACTCTGCGGTTACAGGTTTATGCCCTGGAAATTATGTAGTAACTGTAACAGATAGCAAAGGTTGTGTTGCCTCTCAAAATATTAGTATTAACCAACCCTCCCAATTGCAAGCAAATATTACAGGCATACAAGCAAGCTGTAGTTCTACATGTATAGGTGCTGCTACAGTTTCTCCATCGGGTGGTACTCCTGCTTATTCATACACTTGGCTACCAAGTGGTGGTAGTAATTCTGTTGCATCAGGTTTATGTATTGGTAACTATACTGCTATTGTTAAAGATATAAATGGCTGTACAGCAACTGCCACTGTAAATATCCCACAAGCCATCTTTTTAACCTTAACTACAAGTGGAAATACCCTTACTTGTAATGGATCTTGTAATGGTGCTGCAAATGTCAACGTGTCCGGTGGCGTAAGCCCCTATACATATACTTGGACATCTTCTACGGGAACAATTTCTAATAACCAAAATATCAATGGATTGTGTGCTGGTGGTTATACGATTACTGTTACAGATAATCAGGGTTGTCAAAATGCTGATTCTGTTAGATTTATTGATCCCCCTGTTATTACCATTACTTCTTCTAATGTTATAAATAATAACTGTTTTGGATCTTGCAATGGAAAAATTAGCATAAGTGCAACGGGTGGAACAGGTAGTTTAAATTATTCATGGACACCCTCAGGACTCACCGGTGATGGTACAGGTACAGTAACAGGTTTGTGCGCTGGAAATTATACTGTAGATATTAAGGATGCTAATAATTGTACAAAAACAGCAACTTTTACAGTTTCTCAACCACCAGCTACCACTGTAAATATAAGTTATACAGATCCTACAAGTTGTGTTAGCAATAACGGCATAATAAGTGCTACTTTAAGTGGTGGTATTCCAAATTATAACTATACTATAAGTCCTGGACCAACAGGATCCACCTCTTCTTCATTTACAGTAAATACACTTTCATCGGGGGTATACTCGATTATTGTTAAGGATGCAAATGGATGTTCTACTACTTCAGTAGTTGCACTGAATGGTCCTGGAGGACCTACAATTACTTCTATATCCACTCAATCCGTAAGTTGCTTTAATGGTTCAAACGGATCTGCCACAGTAGTTGCTACATCTACTAATCCTCCTTTATCTTATACTTGGAGCCCTTCTGTATCTACAAACAGTGTAGCATCAGGTCTTTCTTCTGGTGTATATGTTGTTACAATAGGTGATGCAGGAAGTTGTACAACAAGTTCAGTAATTAGTATTAGCCAACCAGCACAATTTTCTTTGAACCCAACAGTTACACAGCCCATTTGTAATTCCAATTGCTCTGGTGCTATTAGTGTATCCCCTGCTGGTGGTACTCCTGCGTATAGTTACACTTGGTCTACGGGGTCTAATGCTTCTTTTGTCAATTCATTATGCCCTGGAACATACACTCTTGATATATTAGATGCCAACAACTGTTCTTACACACAAACCTTTATCATCAATCCTCCTTCTACCTTGAATGTTACTGCTAACACACAAAATGTTTTGTGTAATAGTGCTTGTAATGGTACAATTGGATTAGTTGTTTCAGGTGGAACTGCCCCTTATTCTTATTCTTGGACGCCTATTGGAAGTTTCCCTGGATCTACTCTTCCCTCTATTGTTGGATTATGTCCGAATGTTTATACTGTAAATATACAAGATAATGGAAGTTGTAATGTTACATTAACATATACTATTACGGAACCTCCTGTATTAACCAGTACAGTAGTAAATACTCCAAGTGTCAATTGTAACGGAGATTGTAACGGAAGTGCTACTGTAACCGTTAATGGAGGGGTATCTCCTTATTCTTATTCGTGGAGTGGTACAGTATTGACTTCTTCTGTGGTAAACACTCTTTGTGCTGGTACCTATTCTTCTATTGTAACTGACGCTAATGGTTGCCAATCCATTAAAACATTTACTATTAACCAGCCAGCACCTATTAGCGTAAGTGTAACTCCAACAAATCCAACGTGCTTCAATCTATGTAATGGAATAATTACTTCTACTGCAGTGGGTGGTAACGGTGGATATACTTACACTTGGATACCATCAGGAGGAAATTCATCTACAGCCAGCAATCTTTGTGCAGGTAATTATACACTGCTGATTAAAGATAGTAAAAATTGTCAGGGACAACAAGTAGCAAGTTTAATTAATCCTCCAAAAATTTTAGCAAATATCAGTTTTACTAACCCTACATCTTGCAGCAATTGCAATGGAATAGCCAGTAGTAATCCATTAAATGCAACTGCACCTATTAATTTCACATGGACTTCTTCTCCACCACAAAGTACTCCAACAGCAACTGGTTTATGTGCAGGCACATACACCGTTTATATTCAAGACAACAAAGGATGTAGAGATAGTGGACAGGTAACTTTAAATGCTCCTGTAACTCTTACTGTAAATCCGTCAATGAGCCCATCAGATTGTAGTGTATGCAATGGGTCTATCACTCTTGCAACAAGTGGTGGTACTGGCCCCTATTCTTATACTTGGCAGCCATCTGTATCTACAGGCAGTATGGCTACAAATCTGTGTTCAGGAGTGTACACCGTAACTGTATCTGATGCTAACAATTGTAGTCAAACGTTCCAATTGCCTTTAAGTAATTCAAATGGTCCAAGTGGTATAACGATTACTTTTACTAATGTTTCTTGTAACAGTTATTGTGATGGGATGGCTATTGCTTCTCCCCCTATTACGGGAGGAACTGCGCCTTATACCTATACGTGGGTTAGCCCACCTGTAGCATCTGCTACCATCTCTAATCTTTGTGCTGGAGTTTATACCGTTCAGGTTACTGATGCAAATAACTGTAAGTTTTTTCAATCAGTTACTATCTCTGAACCCTCACCAATTAATGCGAATGCTAACATACAAAATCCACAGTGTAATGGAATTTGTGACGGAAGTATTAGTTTATCCCCTACTGGTGGCACTGCTCCATATTCTTATACATGGAATACAGGATCCTCTTCTAACTCAGTAACATCATTGTGTCCAGGAGTGTATTCGGTTTCTGTATTTGATAATAATGGCTGTCAATATCCCTTGACTTATACATTGACAGGAGGCATTTCTATCACTGCAAGTACATTTGTTACAAATAATAATTGTTTTTATGACTGCAATGGTACTGCTTCTTTAGTAGGAATAGCAGGAGGATTGCCGCCTTATGTATTTCATTGGTCTGATCCATTAGGACAAAGTAATTCTACTGCTATAGGACTATGCAATGGAAATTATACTTGTACCATCACCGACAACAATGGCTGTTTTGACAATTTCTCAGTTACTATTACTTCACCATCTTCTATAACAACTATCTATAATTCAAATAATCCATCTTGTGGTAATTGCGACGGATCCATTAATTTAAATTTATCAGGGGGTACGCCTGGTTATACTGTTCAATGGAGTAATGGAAACTCAGGTATGGGATCCGCTAATTTATGTGCTGGCTTGTATATGATTACAATTACAGACGCTAATGGTTGCATTCAAAATGAATTTATTCCATTAAGTAATAATTCTTCACTAATTACTGCTATCACTGTAACTAATCCTGCTTGTTTTGGTGATTGTGTTGGGTCCGCAACAATAACAGCAAGTGGAGGCACCCCACCTTATTCATATTTATGGATAAATTCTGGAAATATATCTAATATTGAAAATGGATTGTGTTCAGGGACATATTATGTTCAAGTAAAGGATTCTATGAATTGTATTAATACTGAATCTGTTAATATAGTGGCAACGAATACCATTCAGATAGTTCCAATAGTGTATCAACCTTCATGCGGAACGAATAATGGTAGTATAATTGCTAACATTAATGGAGGAACTCCACCTTTTACATATACTTGGCTTCCAGGAAATATATCCTCTGCTACTCTTACGAATATTGGACCAGGAACTTATACCTTAAACATTTCTGATGCTGCAGGTTGTACTACCTCTTCTGTATTTGTTGTTTCTAATCAAAATGGACCTCTTGCTACTCTTTCTATCATAGATGCTGCCTGCAATACTTCTTGCGATGGGGCTGCATCAGTTAGTGTAACAGCGGGTGTTTCGCCTTATACTATCACATGGTACGATGGTACAGTTGTAAATGGTAATTTTAGTAATTTATCTGGATTATGCAGCGGATTAATTACTGCGACCGTTACAGATAATGCAGGTTGTTTAACCGTGTTGAGTGGAAGTGTTTCATCACCAATTGGAATATTAAATAGCATTCCTATTGTTCAAAACCCCAAATGCTACGGAGATACAGATGGTTCTATTGCTATCGTAACAAGTGGTGGAACTTTGCCTTATAGTTATACTTTCCAACCATCTGGTAGTACTACAAATCCTTTAGTAAATATAGGAACTGGAAATTATACAGTAATTGTTCAAGATGCTAATAATTGTCCAACAAATGTAACTATCAATATTAATCAACCACAACCTATTGTGGCTAATGCTTCTATTACAGACCCAAGTTGTAGTGCACTTTTTGATGGGTCTATTACTATCTCTGTTACAGGAGGTAATCCTACCTATACTTACAACTGGAATGGACCGAACTCATATACTAATAATACAGGTTCTATATCCAACATTGGTATAGGTACTTATTCCTTAAGTATAATAGATAGCAAGGGCTGTACTCACGATACCAGTTTTGTAGTATCATCAACACTTACACTTTTAGCATCTGCTAACTCTGGCACTGCACAGTGCGGCGCTTATACTTATACCCTTGATGGTAGTACTTCTATAAATGCTACAAGCTATCAATGGACACAATTACCTTCTACTACTATTGCTAACACATCTACTGCTGTTGCTAATGTTAGTGTGGGTAGTAATACTTTTGTATTAACTGTAACCAATGGAACATGTATAGATACCGAAATGGTAGTATTGGTAGGATATCCACTTCCTAATGTAGATGCAGGACCTTATGTAACAATGCCTACGGGAGCATCAACAGTTATTGGTGGTAATCCTACTGCATCTACTGCCACTAATTATGTATGGATTCCTGCTACGGGATTAAATAGCCCTAACATCCCCAATCCGACAACATCTACCACTCTTACCACAACTTATACAGTTATAGTTACAGATGCCAATGGTTGTACTAATTGGGATACCGTAACGGTATATGTTTATCCTGAAATAGATATTCCTAATGGTTTTAGCCCTAATGGTGATGGTAAAAATGATTATTGGGTAATTGACAATATACAACAATTCCCTGACTGTGAAGTAGAGGTGTATAATAGATGGGGAGAGCAACTATTTTATTCCAAAGGATACTCTACACCGTGGGATGGAAAATATAAAGGAAAAGATGTGCCAGTAGGTACTTACTATTACATAATTAGATTGAATTCTAAACTTTATCCAAAAGATTATACAGGACCACTAACGGTATTTAGATAGTCGCCTAATCTATTGATTTTATTTAAGGGTGGTATTTCTTTTTAAATCACCCCCTTTTATTAGTAGAAAGTTGAAAGTGAAAAGTTTAAAGTAGAGATAATTTTTATGAGATTGGGGAAATTATCACTTTGGCAGTAAGAAACCTTTCTACTTTTTACTTTCAACTTTTAACTAACTTTCGCGTGAGGGATGCGGAGGGTGCGGCGAGCGAAGCGAGCCGCAGCACTGCCTCGCCTTCGTTTGGTAGCGTCATTGAAAAGGTGAAGCCCGAAGCAATCTTTTTGGCTTTGATATGTTTCGTTTGAGATTGCTTCACTGCGTTCGCAATGGCGAAGGCGAGGATTGCCGAAGCGATAGCGAAGCCCGTAGCAGCCCGACCCGAACACAACACAGCCGATTGAAATTTTTAAACGACATTTTTTGTCGTTTTGAAACAATCGTAATGAGATTATTTTACAAAGGTAGAAAATGCTGTGGTGTGTGAGGGGCACGCCCAAATAAAAATTAAAATAATTATATTAAAATTCAAAACAATGAAAATCATTCGTTATCAATTTATTTTACTCTTTTTGATGAGTATATTAGTAAGTAAGGCACAGCAATTGCCTCAATTTTCGCAGTATATGTTGAATGAATTAGCCATCAATCCTGCAGTAGCCGGGAAATATGAGTATGTGGATATGTTGGGCATTTATAGATATCAATGGATAGGGATAACGGATGCACCAAGAACTTTTAACTTAAATGTTCACGGACCTATTGCTAAAGAAAAAATGGGGCTGGGGGTAAATATATTTACAGACATTGTAGGACCTACTCGTCGTGAAGGAGCAAATTTGAATTATGCTTATCATTTGCTTTTATCTAAAGAAAAGGAAATAAAACTATCCATGGGTTTATATGCGGGGTTTTTGAGATGGGGAATAGATGGGCATAAATTAAAATTGCACGATGGAGGGGATGAGAATTTATTAATTCAATATCAAACGGTATTTGTGCCTGATTTTGGGACAGGTTTTCATTTGTATAATAAAAAAGGGTATTTTGGTGTGGCTGTGCCTCAATTGTATCAAAGTAAATTGAAACTTTATCCGATCTCAACAGATAAAAGCAAGTTGGTTACGCATTTTTATGTAAATGGTGCATATAAATTTGACATTACAGAGGACTTTAAAGTGGAGCCCTCTTTTTTAATTAAATATGTAAAGCCAGTGCCCGTTAAGGTAGATGTGGCTCTTAGGGCAATTTATAAAGATATGGTATGGTTGGGCGGAAGTTATAGAACGAATGATGCTTGGAGTGCAATGGTGGGAGTGTTGTATAAAAATTATTTAATGGTGGGTTATGCTTATGATTTTACTACTACTGCATTAAGAAAATATAATTCGGGTACACACGAGATTGTAATAGGAATGCGTTTGTCAAGAGGTCAAAGCCCAAGATGGGAGGATACTAATAATGGTGTTCCTTCGTATTAAGAGTAGATGATTTGTTTAAAATATAAGTTGGGGAAATATTGGATTTCTTGATTAAAGTTGTTTGTTTTGAAAATATCAATGAAAATATATCTTGGAAATTGTTTTCTATTAGATTAATAATAATTTCTGATTTCAGTATCATAGCACATATATGACACAGATATGGCGGATTAAAACAGATTTTTTAAATCTTTTAATTGTGATTATGCTTAATAAAAATTTTTTAGGTAGCCCTTTTTAATTTCTATCTTGATATATTTTGGTTATTTCACTCACCTCCTTTTATTAGTAGAAAGTTGAAAGTTGAAAGTTAAAAGTAGAAAGTGGAAAGTGATAAAGAATAATGTTTTTGATAAATATTGGGTGCTTTAAATTTTTTAAGGATAATTACTTTCAACTTTTGACTAAAATTCGCGTGAGGGATGCGGAGGGCGGCGGTGAGCGAAGCGAACCGCCGGCACTGCCTCGCCTTCGGTTGAGAACGTCATTGCGAGGGCGAAGCCCGAAGCAATCTCTTGTTGAGTGAGTTGTCGTTCTTTTGAGATTGCTTCACTTCATTCGCAATGACGGTTGAAATGGCTGTGATGTGTGAGGGGCACGCCCTAATAATCATCATTAAAAAATTATTCTCCAAACTATTCTGTACTTTCAGCTTCAGAGGGTTCGGGTTGAGTTTGTTCCATTAAATCTTCTTTTGTGAGATAGTTGGAGAGTTTTTTTACAAACTCATCGGATAATTGTTTTTGATTGAATTGCATTGTCAAGGATGCTAAACGTTGCATAATGTCTTTGCATTGACGAATTTCTCTTGTAAAGGCAATTTGATCCATCATCTTGTATTTGTTATACACTTGAAGGTCGTGTTCCATTATATCAAATAATTTTTTTGCTAATTTATTAGCAGTAGATGTATCGCCTATTTGATAGTAGCAAGCAGCAATGGTGAATACAGAAGGATCGTAGGGAACATTTTCTTCTTTGATTTTACTCATCATATAATCCAATACTTTTTTGGCTTTGTCTTTTTTACCTTCTCTTATAAGTGCATTGGCTAATATCGTTACTTGCATACGAATGTTGCCTGCCATTCTCAAACAATTTTCATCTAAGTATACACCTTCTCTATCCATTCCTCCCCATTGGTATTTGTTCATTACGATGTCATACATTCTGTCGGTATTTACTCGTCCTCCTACCATCTTATCTTCGGGGGATTGTAAAATGGGGACAAAGCGATATGCTAATCCTTCTAATTGAAAATAATCTTGAAGTCCTACATAGGCATCTGAGCCTGTGGTTACGGCAAAGTAAATAGGTCTTGTCCAATCATTGTGTGCCACTAAATCCAGCACCATTAGGTCATTTTTAGTAATGTAATTTCTATTTAATCGGAAACTAATTTTCTTTGTGATTTTACTATAATCTTTTTCGTTTACAACTTTGTTTTTAATTACCTGTATAGAATCAACATCTATGTAAAAACTTTTAGTTGGTATAAAGTCAAGATATTTTCCGTTTCCTATAGGAAATTTATTTTGTGGATCATCGCTTGCTACAAAATCAATAACATCTTTTAAGTTCATTTCATTTTTGCTTTGTTCAATAAGATAAACGACATCTCTATTGCTGTATGCGTATTTATCGGGTGGAATAGTCAACGGCATTGGATCTGATTCGTATACTTTTCTTCGCATTTGATTGATATACCAATCGGTTTGAAATAAACTTAAATTACAAACTCTTACATCGGTTCTTATACCTTCTACTTCTTGGGCATACCAAAGCGGGAAAGTATCGTTATCGCCATTAGTAAATAAGATACCATTCTTTTCGCAGGATTCTAAATAATCTATGGCACAATCACGAGCCAATGTTCTTTTGGAACGATCGTGATCATCCCATTCTTCTTTTGCCATAATAGCAGGGGCAATTAATGATAGTGCTGTTGCCAAAATAGCAGATATATGAGAAGTAGTAAAATCTTTGATAAGATCGTACAAGAATAAAACGCCCATACCTACCCATATTGCAAACACATAAAAAGAACCTGCATAAGCATAGTCCCTTTCTCTGGGCTGATAGGGAGTAGGATTCAAATAGATATTGATGGCAATACCCGTAAAAAAGAAAAACAAAAATACTATCCAACCTATGGGTTTATTTTTTTTGTAATTGTACCACATTCCTAACAATCCTAATAATAAAGGTATTCCATATAATTCATTATGTCCTTTATTGTTTTCTAATGCATAAGTTTTTAATTGACTATATCCATCTCCACCCAGTAATAAGTCATCTATAAAGTCAATACCACTAATAGCATTTCCTTCTAAAGGATTGTTTGTTAGTCCTTGCACATCGTTTTGTCTTCCCATAAAATTCCATAAGAAATATCTAAAGTACATATACCCTAACTGGTATTTGAAAAAGAAGGTAAGATTGGCTTTGAAAGTAGGTACTTCTATGCTTTCTACTTCTCCATTTTCATTCATTTTGTTTATAATACGATGATTTTCTACAACATTTCCCCAATATCTATAACCTGCAACGTGATCTGAACGACTGCTCCACATTCTTGGGAAAATAGTACAGAATTCTTCTTCATAAGTAGGAATGGCTCTTTTACCATCATTTACTATTTTATATTTTCCTGTTTTTTCATCTTTTGCAAATATAGGATCTATATCTTTGAAATATTGAGAGGGTTTTGTAGGTGCATTATAGTATTGTCCGTACAAAATAGGCCAATCTCCATATTGTTCTCTGAGCAAATAAGAAAGAACATTGGGTGCATTTTCAGGATCGTTTTCATCCATTGGGGGATTGGCTTGCGAACGAATAACGATAACAAAAAAGGTGGAATACCCAATCAACAATGCGGCTAAAGACATCATTGTGATATTAAATGCTAATAAATGATCTTTTAATTTTTTGATTCCATAAATTAATGCAGAAAATGTAATTAATCGCAATAATATCCCTGTACCACTTAATCCGCTAATGGTAGATAATACTGCAAAGGCAACAAAAGCATAAAATCCATATTGAAAATGTTTTTTATTGTTATTGATAGAATATAATATAAAAAACACCAACGAGGTTATTAATAAAACAAAAAATAAAACTATACCACTATTAAAAGGCAATCCTAATTTATTGACTACAAATACTTCACTATCTGCTAATAGTTTTACTATTTTAGGTATTAAAATAGATTGTACAAAACCCAATAAAACAATACCGATTATTCCTGCATAAATAAATCCTTTTACAGAAAATTTATATTTTTTGAAATAATAAACATAAACAATAGCAGGAATTACAAGTAAGTTGAGCAAGTGAATACCAATAGAAAGTCCTACTAAATAACTAATTAAAACTATCCAACGCCAAGCAGATGTTGGATCTGTATCGTCTTCTTCTTCCCATTTTAAGATAGCCCAAAATACTAATGCTGTAAATAAAGACGAGGAAGCATAAACTTCGCCTTCTACTGCAGAAAACCAAAAAGAGTCAGAAAAGGTATACACCAAGGCACCTACAGTGGCTGCCCCTAAAATGGCAATCATTTCGCCATTTGATAAAGCGTATTCTTTATTATTTTTAGTAATGATTTTTAATGCTAAACGGCTAATTGTCCAAAATAAAAACAAAATAGTAAAAGCAGAAGCCAATGCAGACATAGCATTGACCATCATCGCTACTTTTGTAACATCATTTCCAGCAAATAATGTAAATATCTTTCCAAATAACATAAAGGTAGGTGCTCCAGGTGGATGTCCTACTTCTAATTTATGTGTACAAGCAATAAATTCTCCACAATCCCAAAAACTGGCAGTAGGTTCTATAGTACTTAAATAGGTATAAGCAGCAATTGCAAATACAAGCCATCCAATGATATTATTGTATTTTTTAAACGTCGGATTGTTCATAACAAAAAATTTTAATTGAGCAGGCGAATGTATGAAAAAATGTTTTACTGAATAGATATTAAATTAGTATTTATGATAAGTTATTTTTATTACAAAGTACACAAAGTATTATTACAAAGTTTGAAAAACGATATATAAAATTCTTTTGTAAATAAAGGGATTTATCATCTTATACAATGAGAAATAGCAATTATTCAACCATTCAGAACAGTTTTCAGATTCTATTTTACAACAAAGAACCATTTAGTAAAAAGTGAAAAGTATGAAGTTTGAAAGTAAAAGGAAATATTTTTCAATATGATGATGTGGTGTTTTAATACTTTTCACTTTCTACTTTCAACTAATTATTTTAGTTGTAATTAAGTTTGAAATGATGAGTAGTAATTATTCTAATATGCTCTTGCGAATAATACTCTTTGCTTACTTGGTTTTCCTGAATAGATACATTTTCCTTCTTCTAAAGTATTATTCAATGGAATACAACGAATTGTGGCTTTTGTTTCTTCTTTAATTTTTAATTCTGTTTCAGATGTTCCATCCCAATGAGCATAAATAAATCCACCTTTGTTTTCAAGAACATCTTTGAATTCTTCCCAAGTATCTACACGATGGATGTTGTTTTCCAAACGTTTTTGTGCTGAATTCAATAAATTTTTTTGAATATCTTCTAAAAGATTTTTGACATAATCAATGGCGGTATCTAATGGAACTAATTGTTTGCTAACAGTATCTCTGCGAGCCACTTCTATTTGATTGTTTTGTAAATCTCTCTTACCAACAGCAATTCTTACAGGAACGCCTTGCATTTCGTATTGAGCAAACTTCCATCCTGGTCTTTGTTTATCATCGTCATCAAATTTTACAGTAATGTTTAATTGTTTTAATCCGTTAATTAATCCTTGTATTTGTTGGCGAATTTCTTCCATTTCTTCAATACCTTTGTAAATAGGTACTATAACGACTTGAAGGGGTGCAATCTTTGGTGGAAGTACCAATCCTAAATCATCACTATGAGACATCACTAATGCTCCCATTAAACGTGTAGATACGCCCCAAGAGGTTGCCCATACATATTCTAATTCACCGTTTTTGTTAGCAAATTTTACATCAAATGCTTTGGCAAAATTTTGTCCTAAAAAGTGGGAAGTTCCTGCTTGAAGGGCTTTACCATCTTGCATAAGGGCTTCAATGCAATAGGTTTCTATTGCACCAGCAAATCGTTCATTAGGTGTTTTAATTCCTTTAATTACAGGAATAGCCAATGTATTTTCAGCAAAATCTGTATAAACATTCAACATTTTTTCGGCTTCTTCAATGGCTTCTTCTGCTGTTGCGTGTGCAGTATGACCTTCTTGCCACAAAAATTCAGCCGTGCGTAAGAACAAACGCGTACGCATTTCCCATCTTACTACATTTGCCCATTGGTTGATTAGCAAAGGTAAATCGCGATACGATTGAATCCAACTTCTGTATGTGTTCCAAATAATAGTTTCAGATGTTGGACGAACAATGAGTTCTTCTTCTAATTTTGCGTCTTCATCTACTACTATTTCTTTGGTTTGTTCATCTAATTTTAGGCGATAATGAGTTACAACCGCACATTCTTTGGCAAATCCTTCTACGTGCGATGCTTCTTTGCTAAAAAAAGATTTTGGTATAAACAAAGGGAAGTAGGCATTCACGTGCCCTGTATCTTTGAACATCTTATCCAATGTTTGTTGCATTTTTTCCCATATCGTATATCCATAGGGTTTAATTATCATACATCCTCTTACAGCACTATAATCTGCAAGTCCTGCCTTTAATACAATATCATTATACCATTGACTATAATCTTTATTTCTTGGAGTAATTTCTTTATTGGTAAGCAATTGTGCCATATTTTTTTGTGGCAAATATCCTACAAAAAAGAGGATTATCAAAAAATATCTTATAGAGTTAGTTAGAAAGTTGAAAGTTAAAAGTAAAAAGTGGGAAGTGGGAAGTGAAAAGTGGAGTGAATTGTTTTGTGAGATTTGGAGTTTGAGTGGCAAAAAACTTTAACTTAAAAATTCATTTAAATTGATTTCTTTTTGACAAAAGAGATATTCTTGTTTTTGAGAATTTGAAAATACAATAATTGTTTTATGCTTTGCCCATTTTTCAATCATATCTTGATACCATTGGATTGCATTTGCATCAAGGTTGGAGGTGGGTTCATCTAAAAGTAAAATAGGAGCCGTATCCATTATAGCAAAAAGTAATTTTGTTTTTTGTTTCATTCCACTTGAAAATTGCTTAATGGGTTTGTTTAAATGTTTGTCCAGGTTTAAATAATTTAATAGTTTTTTTTCATCTATTTGATACTTTCTAAATGCATACAAATGATTAATTAATTCAAGCACAGTGAACTCTTCTATGCTACTCATATAAGGCGCAGCAACGCTAATGTATTTATACCATTCTGATTTTTCTATAATAAAGTTATTATGAATATACTCAACTTTTCCACTTGTTGGAGACACAAGACCAATAATAATTTTTAATAGAGTAGATTTGCCTGAACCATTATTTCCAGTAATTACTATTTTATCTTGTTGAAAAATATTTAAACTAAAATTTTTATACAAAAAATGTTGGTGGTATTTTTTAGAGATATTGTGCAAATGTATAGAAGGAATAATCATTGTTTAAATTCAAATTCAAGTATAAAAACATCCTATTATCATTCTAATTCCCTCTAATTACTCCGTCTTTTTGATTTTTAATAAACTCTATGATTTCACGCTTAAAGGGTGAATCGGGTATTTCCTTTTCTACTATTTCCAGTGCATTTTGTAGATTGTATCCTTTTACATAAATGATTCTGTAGATATCTTCTAGGTGGCGGATTTGTTCGGGAGTAAATCCACGACGAGTAAGACCTACTGTATTTACACCAATGTATTGTAATGGCTCACGGGCACAACGAACATAAGGTGGAACGCTTTTACGAATCAATGAAGCCCCTGCAACAAAAGCGTGTTTGCCAACTGTAATAAATTGTTGAGCCGCACTCATTCCCTCAATGATAGCATAATCTTCTACCAAAATATGTCCTGATAATTGAACACCATTAGCGAGAATGACATTATTACCAATAATACAATCGTGGGCTAAATGCACATACGCCATTATTAAACAGTTGTCTCCTACTTTGGTAGTCATTTTATCAAGTGTGCCTCGGTGAATAGTTACAAACTCACGAATTGTTGTGTTATTTCCAATTTCTACGGTACTTTCTTCACCTTTGAACTTCAAGTCCTGTGGCTCTGCACCAATAACTGCTCCCGGAAAAATCTTGCAATTATTACCTATTTTAGTATAATTCATAATGACCGCATTAGGTCCTATCCACGTATTATCTCCTATAATAACTTTATCTTCTATCGTAGCAAAGGGCGAAACGATAACATTTTTTCCTAATTGGGCTTTGGGGCTTACATTGGCTAATGGCGATATCATACTACTGCAGATTTTTGGGGTTGTTCAATATTTCTAACTTTCACTATTTGGGCAGTCATATCGGCTTCGCATACTAATTTATTTCCAACATACGCTCTACCAATCATATGGCAAATACCTCTACGAATGGGTTCTGCCAAGTCCATACGCATTACTAATGTATCACCAGGCACAACTTTTTGTTTGAATTTGGCATTATCTATTTTAAGAAAATAGGTTTGATAATTTTCAGGGTCTGGAACGGACTTCAATGCTAATATACCGCCTGTTTGAGCCAATGCTTCTATAATCAAAACGCCTGGCATCACGGGTTCGTCAGGGAAATGACCTGGAAACCAATAATCATTAATGGTTACGTTGCGAATACCTACAACATATTCAGGGGTAAGTTCTACAATTCTATCTACTAATAAAAATGGATGACGGTGCGGTAATATCTTTTGAATATCACGAACATCAAATAAGGCAGGAGTATTAAGGTTGATTTTAGGAATGTATTGTTCTTTCTTTTGTTTTTTAATTGCTTCTTTGATTTTTTTGGCAAATTGAGTATTTCCATAATGTCCTGGTCGGGCTGCTAAAATATGGATTTTCATATGTTGTCCAACAAGTGCCATATCGCCAACGATATCCAATAATTTATGTCTTGCTGGTTCATTGTAAAAATGCAATTTGGTATTATTCAAAACACCTTTTCCTTTGACTTCTACGTTTTCTTTATTGAATACTTTTTTTAAGTAATCAATTTTTTCTTTTGGCAATTCTCTATCTACAAGCACAATAGCATTGTCTAAATCTCCTCCTTTAATAAGATTGTGTTGTAAAAGTACTTCTAATTCGTGTAAAAAAACAAAGGTGCGGCACTTTGCAATTTCTGGAATAAACTCGCCGATATTATACATACTGGCATGTTGAGTACCCAGAACTTCACTATTGTAATCTACCATCACTGTGATTCTATAAGTATCTTGCGGAACGGCAAGCATTTCAATTTTTCTTTCAGGACATTCGTAAGTTAAATTTTCTTTGAGTTCAAAGTAAACTCTTTCTTCGTCTTGTTCAACTACACCTGCTTGTTGAAGGGCATCTACAAATAGCATAGCACTTCCATCCATAATTGGCATTTCTGGTCCATCTACTTGTATTAAACAGTTGTCTAAATCCATACCTACCAGTGCAGCCAGAACGTGTTCAGTGGTATGAACAACGGCATTATCTTTTAGTTTTCCTTGATCATCTAACAATCCTAATGAAGTGCCACGTTCTGTACTAATAACATTATCAACATCTGCATCAATAATTGGTTGTCCTGGTAAATCAACTCTTTGAAATTTGAACCAATGATTAGGCGGTGCAGGTAAAAAGGTCAATTGAACGGGCTTACCTGTGTGTAGTCCAACGCCTTTAATACTTACTTTTTCTTTAATTGTTTTTTGTTTTTCAGCCATTTTCAAACCATTTAATTAAGTAGGCAAAAGTAATAAAAAATTATTTGTCCCCCTTAAAAGATTTTAAAACAAAAATTAGGAATCATTGAAAATGCTTGAAATAACGAAAGTTTTTGATGGTAGATGAAATAACTCTTAAAAATAGATTACTTTAGTTTACTTATGTTCTTATTTACTTCCCTATACCAAAATTAATAACGTTCAAAGGACTTCCTTCATAATTAACAGGAATTTTTTTTCTTATCAAGAACTTTCCTACTTTAATATGTCCATCAATCTTTAATTTTGGTAAACCAGAAAAGCCAATGCTATTAATCACATCTTGCATAGTAATTTTGTCAAAAGATGTATTTAAAATAAGATGATACGTTCCTGTTGATTCTGCAGGGATATAAACTTTTTTTACTAACTTTGCTTTACCAAGAGAAATTTTACTTAAAGAGATATTGGCAGAACCTGAATAGATATTAAATCCAAATTTATTAGGGTTTTTAATTTTCACAGAAATATCTGTTTGAATACCCTCTTTGTTTAATTTTAATATCTGAAAATCTTGTATTCCTAATACAGATACTTCTTTGTAATTGTAACAAGATGTAAATAATAACAACGATGCAAAAAAGAATACCAACCTCATAAACGCAAAAGTACAGAAATTATTTCTTTAGTAGTAAAAAGAAAAACCAATTACTTTTGAATGATTAATTTTTCTGTTGCTAAAACATTATTGTTGGAATCTTTTACAACTATCAAATAAAGTCCATTAGAAAGCGAATGCACAGATATTCTCTCATCAGACAAATGACTTGTTTTGCTATATACTACATTCCCCAAAATATCTCTGATTTCAATAGTTTTGATATTAACATTCCCTGTTTCTATATTTATCGCATCACTCGCAGGATTTGGGTAGGCATTAATAGCCATTTTATTTGAAAATCCTTGAACATCTAAGGTGTTATCCTTTAAAGGACCTATTGTTTTATTAATAACCCAATTGTTAGGATCTACTTGAATGCCTGTTACATTTCCGTGAACTTTTAAAGTGTAGGTCTCAGTAGCATTAGCGTGCATTACACGAATAATGGTATCTCCGCCTGTACTACGAATTAATTTGTACTCCATCGGTGTAATAAACAAAGGCACAGAACTTGGTTTTGAAGTCGTTTGCGTAGATTGTATAATTAAAGTATCATTAAAATAATTCCACTTTACATTAAAGGTAGGATATCCTTCACCAAAATACCATTGGTTAAAAAATTGAGTCAAATTAAGTCCTGTATAGGATTCAAAAGATGTTTTAAAATCCATTGCTGTAGCAGTGCTAAATTTATAGGTATTCAAGAAATTTCTCAATCCATTAAAGAACAACGAATCATCATTAGTTACAAAACGAAGTGTATGAATAATAGCACCACCTTTGTCATAAGTCAAGCGGCTATCAAAAATTCTATTGTCATCTGTGGTGTCTATTCCAGTAAAATAAATACTTCCACCTGCTTGGCTCATTATATTGTTATGAACGCTATTAAGATTACTCATAAACGAAGATGGTTTTAGGTATTGATTAACTAAATGCTCTGTATAGGAAGCAAAGCCCTCATTAATCCAAATATCTCCCCATGTTTTGCATGTAACAAGGTCGCCCCACCATTGATGTCCTAACTCGTGAGCATCTATTTGAAAATCAAAAAAGCCAATCGTAGTCATTGTTTGATGCTCCATACCGCCTCCAATGGGTGCCATAGAATGCCCATATTTTTCTTTGTAAAAAGGATACATTCCATACATTTTGCTTAAAAACTCTATGGTTGGTTTTATTTGATCCAATTGAACCTTTTGTCCACTAATAAACGCAGGACTATTGATAGCATTGTCATAAATGTAATTTAGGATTAAAATAGAATCGTTTGTAAGATATTGTGGTTTGGCGTATAAAACATAAGGTTTGTATTTGGCTATTGCTACTGATATTAAATAATAATCTATAGGATAACGCGTTTTCCATTCGTAACGTTTTTTATTACCAATGGTAACTACGTTTGTAAGCACACCATTTGAACCTACCATATTGGTAGAATCTGTAGTAACAAAAATCCACGCACTATCTATTTTATCTCTTAAGTCCTGTTTGCAAGGCCACCAATGATAAGCCCCTCTTGTTTCGCTCAAACTCCAAGTTACTTGATTGCCCCAAGAAGGCGATGTGCCATTGCTAAAACCATCACCTAATGCTCCTGATAAAGAAGGTGCTGTGCCGTGGTAATAAATTAAGACATCTACTAAATTATTTTGATTAACAGGATTAGAAATTTTTACTTTTATTAAACTATCTACTCTCACAATAGAGGTCTCTTTTTGAGAATTTATTACAACAGAATCTATGGTAAAATTTTGATGCAATTCAAAAGCAAAAGTATCCAGTTGATTACTGATTACCTTTGCAATTGTTCTCACATAGCCAGAGATATTTTTATTCGTTCTTTCTAAATTCAAATTAAGATGATGAAATTTTACATCGTAATTATTCATTAAATTATTGCTTGATAAAACTTGTTTGTTGAGTAATTGTTTTTCTGTAGCGGCTTTGTGTTGCTGCTTGATTTTAGCACAAGGATGTGAAGTTTGAGCAAAAACACTTAATACCCCAAACAAAATAAGCCAAGAAGTAATGCTTGATTTATTCATAAATAAATTTTTGGCTGCAAATGTATTAAACAGATTTAGTTTAATATCTACCAATTAAACTTAATTTTTACCTTTGAGAAAATTTTTTGATGATGTATTGTGGATGTTCCTTTTTAAGGACTGTTCTTTTACAAAAAAATGTGCAACAAAATTTATTGTTAATTCAATATTAATTTTTCTTAACAAAAACCTAACATTGAGTTTAATTTTTATTTAAATAAACATAACTACGACTTAAAATACTTAAAACATAAGTAAGGTAACTTTGCCCCAAAAAATTAAATTTATGAAAAAGTATCTTTATCATTTAATTACATTTATTTTATTAGCAAAACTTTCTTACTCGCAAAGAAATATCATTTATGGCGAAGTTAAGGATTCATTAACTAATGAAGCATTGCCTGGTGCTATTGTTTATCTTGAAGGCACTAATATCTCTGCTACTACCAATTTTGATGGTAGTTTTCAACTAAAGGTATACCCTGGCACGTATAAATTAGTATGTTCTTATATTACTTACAACACCTTTACTCAAAATATTGTTATTAAAAATGATAGCATATTTATTTCAATAGCATTGTCTCCAGAGAAAAACAATGTGCTTTCAGAAGTGTCTGTTGTCGCAGAAAGGATACTAAATAACGATGCTGGATTGGCTATCATTCAAAAAGAAAATAAAAGTGTAAGTGATGGTGTATCTGCTGAATTAATCAAAAAAACTGCCGACAGAACAACCTCCGATGTACTTAAAAGAGTAAGTGGTGTAAGTATTGTGAATAATAGATTTGTAGTTGTAAGAGGTTTAAACGAAAGATATAATTTGTCTTTCTTAAACAATGCTCCGCTTCCCTCTACTGAAAGCGATAGAAGAGCATTTTCTTTTGATCTCATTCCTTCACAAATTATTGATAATATCATCATCAATAAAACTGCAACTCCTGATTTGCCCGCAGATTTTGGAGGTGGAAGCATCTTTCTATCTACCAAATCCATTCCCGATCAATCCTTTATTCAAGTAAGTACTTCTGCAGGATATAATACACTGGCAACATTTAAAAATTTTGATTCTTATTCTGCCAGCCAATATCACTCTTTAGGTATTTATGATAATTCACAAAACATTCCTTCTGCTATTCCCGAGTCACCAAAATCTTGGATTAAAAATGACCAACAAGTAGAAATGGCCAAACAATTTAAAAATGACTTTGGAACAACCAGTAAAAAAATAATGCCCAACACCAGTGTTAACCTCACCGCTGCTTATACTAAAACATTTAAGAACAATCACAAATTAGGTTTTATTTTCTCTCAAAATTATAATAACTCTTTTAATAAAACGACTACAAGAAGAACCAATTATACTAATAATCCCAACAACGATGCAGATGTTATGCTGGACGATTATTACAACATTGTCAATACTCAAAACATTGTGATAAATACATCTTTATTGAACGTAGGATATAAATTTAATCCTCAACATCAAATTAGTTTTAAAAATATGCTTATCTTAAATTCTAATCAATCTACAATAGAACAACAAGGCACCATTGCTCCCCTGGATTCAAATAGAACTGTAGATAAAAACACTGCATTGTTTTATACACATACTAAAATTTATTCTACACAAATTGCCACAGAAAATGAAATAGAAAAGTTAGGTATCAAATCAAAATTCACACTTGGATATAGTAATATCAATATTCTCACCCCTAATGTTAGATATATGAGTTACTCAAAATTTGTGCGTATTCAAAATCAACCAGATCCTTCAGAACCAGCACCTGCCTTTATTAGAGACACAATGTATGCTGCCAATATCTCTAATGCATCTACAGGTCCCGATTATGCAGGTTACCGCTTTTTCTCAAAAATGAACGAAGACATTCGTTCTGCAAAATGGGATCTTGAAAAGATAATTTCAACTGAAAAGGTCAAGACATCTCTTCAAACAGGCTTGTATTTTCAACAAAGACAAAGAAGCTTTGATATTCGTCAATTTGGTTATGCTAAATACACTCAAATGGGCAAATTCTTTGACGATAGTTTATTATATCTCCCACCTGATTTAATTTTTTCTGAACAAAATATGGGGGTGTTATCAAATAATAAAACAGGATTTAAGTTAATAGAAGTAACTAAACCAAGTGATAAATATTTTGCAAAAGCCAATAATTTCGCTACTTATTTAATGGGAACATTGGAATACCAATCCATTAAAATCATAACCGGTGTAAGATACGAGTACTACTATCAGCAACTTTTAGCCAAAAGAAATCAACAAGATTCAATAAAGATAAATGATGTATACAAAAATCTTTTACCAAGCATTAATATCATTTACAATATTAATGAAAAACAAGGTATACGAGTATGTTATTCAAAAACTTTGAATAGACCTGAATTTAGAGAGTTAGCACTCGTGAGTTGGTACAATCCCGTCAATCGTTTAGTATATTATGGTAACGATACTTTATTGCCATCTACCATTCACAACTTTGATGTTCGCTACGAGTACTATCCAGGCAAAGGACAACTCATCACCTTTACACCATTTTACAAATACTTTATAAATCCTATTGAGCAAGTGATGTCACCCGGCTATACTAATGAAATAACTTGGGCAAATGCTAACTTTGCAAGTGTTTATGGTATTGAAACAGAAGTAAAAATGGAATTATCTAGTATTTTCAAAACAAAAGATACTTCATCTATCTTAGATAAATTTTCAGTATTTACCAATCTTGCATTAATAAAATCAGAAGTAAACTTACCTGATAACATCTATTCTGCAAGTAAAGTCCGCCCATTACAAGGACAATCACCATTTTTAATCAATTCAGGTGTTACTTATTTTGATAAAAAAACAAAATGGAAAATCACCATTGCCTATAATAGAATAGGAAGAAGAATCATCTTTGCTGGAAACCAAAGAGATCCTGATAGATACGAAACAGGAAGAGATGTTATTGACTTTCAAATTGCCAAATCATTTATCAATGATAAATTAGAAATTAAATTTAATATCCGAGATTTACTACATCAAGATCAGTTTGTATATCAAAATGCCGATAAAAACACGAAATTCAATAAAAATGTGGATTATACTATTTTGAAAATAAATTATCCTACAATTTATCAAATCAATATCTCTTATAAATTTTAAATTGTTATGTTTATTGTAGATTGTGAAAAGTATGTTGTAAATAAAAATGGAATTATTGTAGAACTATCTAAAACAGAATTTGAAATCATCAAATTATTAGCCGAAGTACCAGGGAAAGTATACAATCGCAAAGATATTTTTAAAAAAATTTGGCCAGAAGAATCAAATATCAAAGAAAGAACAGTAGATGTTCATATTGTTAATCTTCGGAAAAAATTAGGTGCAAGTATTATCAAAACCATTAAAAATGTTGGATATAAATTAAACATCTCGCCTGTAAAAATTATTGAAAGAGATGAATAGTGTGAGATCATCTTTAAATCCAAAAACATAATATTTTAGCAATATGAGTTTAATAATCAGGTAATATAAAGTGAACAACTTTGCAGCACAAAATTAAAATATAAAACTATGAGAAAAACAATTCTACAAGTAGCGGCTATTACAGCGTGCTTACAATGGGGTGTTGCTCAGCAACCCTTTTTCCAACCCACTACTTACCGTGGCGCATTTGATCCTGCACCTACTCCTATGTGGACCGATCAATGGTGCGAATGGGATCCTCAAAACAAAATGTATCCTGCTCCTACTATGACCGTTACAGGTAACATTACAACCAATACCACTTGGAGCACAGGTCAAGTTATTTTATTAAGCGGTCAAATTTTTGTAAAAAACAACGCAGTACTCACTATTCAGCCAGGTGTGATTATTCGCGGCGATAAAAGTGTAGCAGGCGCTGGACTATTCATCACTCGTGGGGCTAAAATAATTGCTCAAGGCACACCTAATCAACCCATTGTATTTACTTCTGATCAAGCCCCTGGACAAAGAAACTTGGGCGACTGGGGAGGCGTTGTGATATTAGGAAATGCCAGCACTAATGATGCAGGCGGAACGAATTACATTGAAGGTCTTCCACCAAGCCCTGATACACAATATGGCGGAGGTGCTACTCCTAATGACAATGATAGTTCTGGTATCTTAAAATACGTGCGTATTGAATTTGCGGGCTACGCCTATCAACCAAACAAAGAAATCAATGGATTAACTTTTGGTGCTGTTGGTAGAAAAACGGTAGTGGACTATGTTCAAGTATCTTTTGCAAATGACGATGGTTTTGAATGGTTTGGCGGAACAGTAAATTGCAAACATCTTGTATCTTATAGAAACTTAGACGATGATTTTGATACTGACAACGGTTATCGTGGAAATGTTCAATTTTGTCTTGCTGTAAGAGATCCACTCATTGCAGACAATCCTTCTGTATCTACATCTGAGGGTTTTGAATCTGACAACGACCCTACAGGTAGCACAGCCACTCCAAAAACATCTGCTATATTTTCTAATATAACTATCATCGGACCTTATAGAGGAAATACATCAAGTACTATTGCTTCTGGATTTAGAAGAGGTGCACGTATTAGAAGAAACTCTGAACTTAAAATATTCAACTCTATATTTATGGATCATCCAAGAGGTGTAATGATTGATGGAACTGCTTGTGAAAACAATGCTACAAATGGTACTTTAAAATTCAAATACAATATCGTAGCAGGCAATTCTACAGGAAAAGTTACAGAAGTAGTGAGTGGTAGTTCATTCAATGCACCTGCTTGGTTTGGTGCTAATAATAATGACTCATTAGTATCTACATCGGGGATTTTAGTTAATCCTTATGATTTTTATAATCCTGACTACAGACCTGTAAGCACTGGCATTGCTGCATCTGGTGCTGATTTTAACGACCCTGCTTTTGCCAATTTAGTAACTTCTATCAATAATACTCCCTTCAACAACGGATTCTTGATTTATCCAAATCCTACAAAAGATATTATTAATATCCATACTAATGATAACCCCATTCGCAACATTAAAATTATGGACATTACCGGAAGAGTATTAGTAAATGAAAATTTCAACTCTACTAATGCCGCTTTATTAAACATTGAAGCATTACCGAAAGGATATTATGTAATGACTCTTGAATCCAAAGAAGGTATTACAAACACAGCCATTATTAAGGAATAATTATCGCATTCATAAATACCTATAACAAAAAGAGCATCCCAAAAGGATGCTCTTTTTTTTGTTTATGATCTTGTCAAGAGTTTCAAAGTGTTTGAAAATTTAATTTATTAATAAGGGTTATTTGCTGATGATAAATGAGGAAATTATTTAGCGATTAGAGATATTATTAAGAGATAAATAATTATACCCTCTTAAAAATGGATATTTTGGTATTTGAAGTGGAATTTTAGTATTAAAAAACAGATTAAATAAAAATAGTTTTTACTTTATCCTTTCTACTCACTATTTTTGCACAAAAAATTTATGACGAATTCATCAAGAGATAGAGAAGATAAAGAGATTAGCTTGCATTCAAAAGAGATACAAAAAATTTTTTCAAACATTCGCAAAATACGGATGATGAAAGGATATTCTCAACAAAATGTTGCCGATGAATTAGGTATTAACCAAAAACATTATTCCAAAATAGAAGGCGGTTACGTAGATATTTCTATTACCCGTTTATTTCAAATAGCCAAAGCATTGGATACGTCTGTAACAAATCTTATTGGTTTAACAGAAGACAAGATATTTAATAACATCATAAATAATCAACATAGTGAAGGATACAAGTTTTACTATGCCACAGAAATTGATCAACTCAAAGAACTCTATGAGCGTTTGCTAAAAGAAAAAGATGAGATAATAAAATTGTTGAAGGAAAAAAAAAGAAATAAAAAAGCCCCAAAAATTGGGGCTTTTATTTTTGACTTTATTTTTTTTAATACTTATTTGCTTTTTGTTACAGAACTTTCTGCATCAGATTTATAAATCACATTGTGTTGTTCACACCACTTCTTAAAATTTTCTTCACCCATTTCAGCTTTTTTAATACTACTATTAATAGCTATACCTTCAACTTGAAATCCACTGAAAAAAGGATAAGCTACTTGTTTCAGAACTCCATCAACCAAGAGATCGTAATCAGGTCCTGCACTTTCAAGTGCTTTATCAATAGCTGTTTTAATATCTACCCCAATTCCTAAGAACCCCATCGATTTTCCTACTACTTTCTTTCCTTCACTTTTTTTGAATCCAAGGTTTACATTTTTAGTTGATATAACTGTAAAATCAACTAATCTTGCAGTACAAGAAACATTTGTTAATGCTACTGCAATGCTTGTTCCTACAATGAGTAATGTCTTTTTCATAGTTTTTTGTTTTTATTGGTTTATGCCGCAAAGCTACAGACCGAATAAATTTTTTATACCATCTTAAAAATAGATATTTTGGTATTTGAAGTGGAATTTTAGGTTTCTGGATAATTAGAGTGTTTAAAACAAAAAAAGCGGTCATTAAGACCGCTTTTTGATTGTGTTCTATCTTGGTTTATTCACTTACTTTTTCGCTTTGGTTCATAAATACAAACTGATTACCTAAATAATCTACTACTATTTTTTGATTGCTCTTTACTGTGCCTGCTAAGATGGCTTTGGATAGTTCATTTAGTATGTGCTTTTGAATAGCCCGTTTTATAGGTCTTGCACCAAACTGAGGATCAAAGCCAATATCGGCTAATGCTTCAATAGCATATTCTGTCAATTCTATTTGTATGTTTTGATCTTCCATACGCTTGGCTATTTGCTGAATTTGTAAGCGTATAATTTGTTTGACTTGTTCGCGCGTAAGTGGCTCAAACATTATGATTTCATCTACTCTGTTCAAAAACTCGGGGCGAATGGTCTTTTTGAGTAAATCCATCACTTCGTTTTTGGTTCTTTCTATAACCTCTTCACGATTTTTTTCTGAAATGTTTTCAAAATTTTCTTGAATAATATGAGATCCTAAATTAGAAGTCATAATGATGATGGTATTCTTGAAATTGACCACTCTACCTTTGTTATCAGTGAGTCGTCCATCGTCCAAAACTTGAAGCAAGATATTGAACACATCGGGGTGGGCTTTTTCTATTTCATCCAGTAACACAACGCTATATGGTTTTCTACGAACGGCTTCGGTGAGTTGTCCGCCTTCTTCGTATCCTACATATCCTGGAGGTGCACCAATCAAGCGGCTTACAGAATGTCTTTCTTGATATTCACTCATATCAATACGAGTCATTGCATTTTCGGTATTAAACAAGAATTCTGCTAATGCCTTTGCTAATTCTGTTTTACCTACTCCTGTAGTTCCAAGGAATATAAAGGAACCAATAGGTCTTTTGGGATCTTGCATACCTGCTCTACTTCTACGCACAGCATCTGCTATACTACGAATGGCTTCGTCTTGTCCTACTACACGTTTATGTAATTCTTCTTCAAGGTGTAATAATTTTTCTCTTTCACTTTGAAGCATTTTCTTTACAGGTATACCTGTCCACGCACTCACAATAGCAGCAATATCTTCAGCATCTACTTCTTCTTTTACCAATTGAGAGCCACTTTCTTTGAGTTCATTCAATTGTTTTTCTAATGCGGCTAATTCGTTTTGGGCTTCCACTAATTTTCCATAACGAATTTCTGCTACTTTTCCATACTCTCCTTGACGTTCATAAATAGCTGCTTGATTTTTTAAATCTTCTATTTTTTGTTTTACAGATTGGACTTTTAATATCAATTCTTTTTCAGATTGCCATTTTGCACGAATTTGAGAACGTTTTTCTTGAAGTTCAGAGATTTTTTTATTCAACAAGTCCACTTTGTCTTGTTGGTTTTCTCTCTTCATTGCTTCACGTTCAATTTCAAGTTGCATTATTTCGCGTTCAATTTCATCCAATTCATAAGGCACGGAGTCCATTTGCATTCTCAATTTAGCAGCGGCTTCATCAATAAGGTCAATGGCTTTGTCAGGTAAAAAGCGATCGGTGATATAACGAGTAGATAATTCTACGGCAGCAATAATGGCTTCGTCTTTGATTCTTACTTTATGATGGGCTTCGTATCTATCTTTGATACCACGCAATATAGCAATAGCATCTTCTTCTGTGGGCTCATCTACCATTACTTTTTGGAAACGTCTTTCAAGGGCTTTATCTTTTTCAAAGTATTTTTGAAATTCGTTGAGTGTAGTAGCACCAATAGCACGCAATTCTCCTCTTGCTAAGGCGGGCTTTAAGATATTAGCGGCATCCATTGCGCCTTCTCCGCCTCCGCCCGCACCTACGAGAGTGTGTATTTCGTCAATGAATAGAATAATTTCTCCCTCACTTTCGGTTACTTCTTTAATCACAGATTTAAGACGTTCTTCAAATTCACCTTTGTATTTAGCCCCGGCAATCAGTGCCCCCATATCCAAAGCATAGATTTGTTTGGTCTTTAAGTTTTCGGGCACATCTCCATTGATAATACGATGGGCTAAACCTTCTACAATGGCTGTTTTACCTACACCAGGTTCACCTACTAAAACAGGGTTGTTTTTGGTTCTACGAGCCAATATTTGCAATACACGGCGAATTTCTTCATCGCGACCTATAACAGGGTCTAATTTTCCACTACGTGCTTTTTCATTAAGGTTTACCGCATATTTACTTAATGCTTGATAAGTTTCTTCTTGAGTTTGAGAAGTTACAGGTTTGCCTTTGCGTAAATCCATTATGGCTAAACGCAATTCTTTTTCGGTAATGCCTGCATCTTTCATTAGTTGAGATGCTTGGCCACCTGCTAAGAATGTGGCTAAAATCAAATGATCGAGCGAAACGTATTCGTCTTTCATTTCTTTAGCCAAGGATTGTGCCTTATTGATGACGGCTTGTCCTGTACTTCCTAAATAAGGCTGTCCGCCACTTACTTTTGGATAAGAAGCGATCACACTATCCAATGATTTTGTAAAAACAGAAACATTGACATTCAATTTCTTTAAAATAAATGGTAATACATTTTCATCCACTTCTTGAACACCTTTTAGAATATGGGCAGATTCTATCGCTTGTTGTTGATGTTCAGAAGCAATTTGCACCGCTTGCTGAATGGCTTCTTGTGCTTTGATTGTAAATTTGTCTAAATTCATAGTTTTTAATTTTGTGAGTATATTATCAAAGATTATTCAATACGCATTTTTAAGTCAAAATGGCTGATTTTACAAGTAATGTGATAGGTAAAAAAATTTTTTATGCAAATATGACAAAGAAATTTTGATATTTTTAATTAAATGACAGAAAATAAAGATCGTTGTAATTTTTTATTTCATACTTTTGTGCTGATTATGAAAGATAAAACAATTATTGGGCGAAGGGAGTTTATAGATTTACCTGAATTGCATTTGTATAATATTGAGGCGAAAATAGATACAGGTGCATATACATCGGCATTGCATTGTGAAAAAATAGAGTTGCAAAACTCTCAACTTTGTATTAAGGTTTTTAATGACAGTCCTTGGATCTGCTTTGATAATTTTGAAAAACGATTTATCAAAAACACCTCTGGTATAGGTGAAGAACGTTTTGTTATTAAAACTTTAATCATTATTGGTAAAAGAAAAATTAGATCACGCTTGTCTTTGACGAATAGAGCAGAAATGAAATATCCTGTTTTATTAGGGAGAAAGTTTTTGAAGGGCAAGTTTATTGTAGATGTGGAAAAGGTTTATTTAACAAGGTGAATATTTACCTGCCTTCGGCGGATTTATGGAATTATTAGTTGATTTTTTGAAAACTAAATTTTTGACTTTTTACCAAATACTAATTAACTTATGGTTTTTGATTTGATTTTTTCTCAAGATATTCTTTATTGAGAGCATCTAATACCTCTTTTGTAATATCATATTTTGGATTGGCATAAAGCACATTGGGCAATGCATCTGAGTATGAAATAATATAATCGTATTTACCATTATTAAAGCGTTTCATAAATTCTTTAATATCTCTTTGTAATTGTTCGTTTTTTGCTTGAAGTTCAAGTGCTAAATTATCCATTTGCAGTTGTTTGTTTTGAATTTCTTTTTGTTGTTGTTCTAATTTTCTTTTTTGTTTTTCTAATTCTGCTTGAGGGGCAATGCCTGCTTGAACGGATTGTTGAAATGCTTCATAGTCATTTTGAAATTGATTCATCATTGCTTGTAATTGTGCTTCTATAGTTTCCTTTCTTTTTTTCATTGCTTTGACATAATCTGCTATAAAAAGATATTTTTCATTCAGTGTATCAATATTTACAAAAGCAATTTTGGCATCAGGCAGTAGTGTAGAGGTTACAACACTTGTTTTTTCATTATTAGGAACATTAGATGCGGTACTTAATTTTTTTTCTATTTCTAAGTGTAATACAAAATACAGTGTGAAAAATAACGCAACACCTAAGAGGATAAATAAAATAGTTTTGATTTGGTTATTCATAAAAAAATAATTTTTAATACAAGTTAATGATTAATGGTTAGTTGAATTTAAATAGTTAAAAGTGATAAGTCCTGTATGAAAAATAGGGATGAGCGGATAAATTTATTATCATAATAATAGAAACAAATTATTTTTCAAAGATAGATTGAATATATTTTTGAGCATCAAAGAGTTGAATATCGGTTAATTTTTCGCCAGTACCTATGTATTTTATAGGGATATTAAATTGATGAGATAATCCTATAGCAACACCTCCTTTTGCAGTACCATCTAATTTTGTAAGAGCAATAGCATTGACTTGTGTAGCATTGGTAAATTGCTTGCATTGTTCAAAAGCATTTTGGCCAGTGGTAGCGTCCAAAACAAGTAATACTTCGTGAGGGGCATCAGGAATAACTTTTTTCATTACATTTTTTACTTTGCTCAATTCGTTCATCAAATTGACTTTGTTGTGTAACCGTCCTGCAGTGTCAATAATCACAACATCTATATTTTTGGCTTTGGCGGATTGTAAGGTATCAAAAGCCACACTTGCAGGATCAGATCCATGCTGTTGTGTAATGATAGGAACACCCACTCTATCTGCCCATACTTTTAGTTGGTCAATCGCAGCAGCACGAAAGGTATCAGCAGCTCCCAGCATTACGGAATAGCCACTTTGCTTAAACATATTGGCTAATTTTCCAATAGTAGTTGTTTTTCCGACTCCATTTACGCCCACCACCATTATTACATAAGGTTTTGTATCCACTGTAAAAATAGAGGCAGGTGATAATACCAACATTTGCTGAATTTCTTCCTGTAAAATCCGATGTAATTCTTCTGTATTTAAATACTTTTGTTCTTTTACTCTTTTTTGTAATCGTTCAATTATTTCAATTGTAGTATCAACCCCCACATCTGCAGATATTAATACGGCTTCTAATTCATCTAATACCTCATCATCTACCTTTGACTTTCCTGCAATGACTCTTGCAATTTTGTCTAATAAACTTGTTTTTGTTTTTTGTAGAGATTCTTTTAATTCTTCTTTCTCCTGTTGTTCAGATTTTCCAAAAAGATTTTTGATAAATTTTAGCATAAAAATTTATTGTATATTAATTCGTTTCATCATTAAAGCAAAGAATCTAAATCAGAGAATAATATGCAGGTAGATATTAGTTTAATGAGATGCACAAATAAAATGAAAAAATCCCGATTGTGTCGGGATTTTTTAAACTACTTATCAAAATTAATATTGTTCTTTGGTAGATATTTTAGTTTTTAGTAGTGGTTTCTTTTTCTTTTAAGAAATCCTGAACATGATCAACGTGAACTACTTTTTCTTTGAACGTATAAGTCCCCTTTGCAGTTTTGATTGGTTTAATCACTTTTGCAAACTCTTTTCCTTTACCTGTTCTGAGCGTAGCAACGGTTTTCTTTGCCATAGTTGTAAGTTTTATTTAATTTCTTTATGAATAGTGTATTTTTTGAGGATTGGATTGTATTTTTTTAACTCCAATCTTTCAGGTGTATTTTTTTTATTTTTGGTAGTGATGTAGCGAGAAGTCCCAGGAAGACCGCTATTTTTATGTTCTGTACACTCCAAAATCACTTGTATTCTATTTCCTTTTTTCTTTGCCATAGTGGTATTATTTTGCAGGGGTTAATATTGATTTATCTAAAAAACCTTTTTCTACTGCTTCTTTGATGGTGGCATAAGCCCCTTTTTTGTTGATGGTTTTAATAGCAGTAGTTGAAAGTTTTAATGTAACCCATTTATTTAATTCGGGCACAAATATCTTTTTTACTTTTAAGTTTACTCCAAATTCTCTTGTTGTCTTTTTATTGGAATGCGATACATTGTGTCCTTTCACGGGTTTTTTGCCGGTTAATGCACATACTCTTGCCATAATTTTAAATTTAAGGGCGGCAAAGGTAATTAAATTTATTTATACAAACAAATTTTTTATTTAATCATTACTTTAATCAATGATTTCATACTCCACTTCATCCGAATATCGCTTTGGTTTTTGAATGAAAAATTTGTATAACAACATTCCTGCAGCAAACCCACCTATATGTGCCCAAAAAGCAATACCACCAACATTTTGAGGCAATACAAACAAACTTACTGTTCCACTTATTAACTGTCCTACAAACCAAAAGAACAAATAAATAACGGCGGGTATTTGTATAAAATCAAAAAAGAAAAAGAAAAAGTACAAGAATATAATTCGTGATTTTGGAAACAAAAACATATAGGCGCCCATAACACCAGATATTGCACCAGAAGCCCCTACTGCAGGAATGGTAGAATTTGAGTTGGTGTAAAAATGAGTCAAAGATGCGGCAAGACCACAAAGAATATAAAACACTAAATAGCGAAAATGCCCCATTCTGTCTTCTACATTATCGCCAAATATGTACAATGTCCACATATTCCCAATTAAATGAGCCCAACCACTGTGTAAAAACATATTTGTAAAAAAGGGGAGATAATCATTGTCTGAAAGTGATGCTTCGTATGCAAACATTGGATTAGTGTATCGGGCAGGAACTAAACCAAAGTGGTAAAAAAATTGTTCTAATGGATGCGGCGGAATCATTATTTCAAACGAAAAGATAAGAACATTAATAAAAATCAAGAGATAATTGACTATTGGAACTCTTGATGATGGTATTGTATCTGCTATTGGAAACATTTTTTAATTGTTTTAGTAAATTTAATAAAAAATCCACTGATAAAGCATCAGTGGATTGGATATAATGCAAATTTATCTTTATTAAAACACGCTGGCAGATTCTTTTAGTGCAGTTCTTACTTTTTCTTCTAATTCTGCAAGAAGATCAGGATTGTCTTTTAATAGTTGTTTTAAGGCATCGCGACCTTGTCCTAATTTTGTGTCATTGTAAGAAAACCAAGAACCGCTTTTTTTGATTATTCCCTTTTCTACTCCAATGTCAATAATTTCTCCGATTTTACTTATACCTTCACCAAAGATAATATCAAATTCGGCTTGTTTAAAAGGTGGTGCTACTTTGTTTTTCACTACTTTTACACGAACACGATTGCCTATTACATTTTCACCTTCTTTGATTTGAGCAATTCTGCGAATATCTAAGCGTACAGAGGCGTAGAATTTGAGGGCATTTCCACCGGTTGTGGTTTCAGGGTTTCCAAACATTACGCCAATTTTTTCTCTCAATTGGTTAATAAAAATACAACAACATCCCGTTTTATTGATGGTGGCTGTCATTTTACGAAGTGCTTGGCTCATCAAGCGGGCTTGTAAGCCCATTTTACTATCGCCCATTTCTCCTTCGATTTCTGCTTTTGGCGTCAGTGCAGCAACAGAGTCAATCACAATAATATCAATCGCTCCCGATCTTACTAAATTGTCTGCAATTTCAAGGGCTTGCTCGCCATTGTCAGGTTGAGAGATAAGTAAACTTTCTGTATCAACACCTAATTTTTCAGCATACGTTTTGTCAAAAGCGTGTTCTGCATCTATGATGGCTGCAATACCACCATTTTTTTGTACGTTCGCAATAGCGTGAATGGCTAATGTAGTTTTACCTGAAGATTCGGGTCCAAAAATTTCAACCACTCTACCACGAGGGAATCCGCCTACACCAAGAGCCACATCTAAACTAATAGACCCTGTAGGTATAGCATCTAATGGTTCTACGGCAGTATCGCCGAGTTTCATTATAGTGCCTTTACCATAGGTTTTTTCAAGCATTTCTATAGTAGCACTAAGTGCTTTTAATTTTTCAGGATTAGGGGCTTTTTTAGTATTTTCCTTTGTTTCCACTGCTTCATCATTTTTCTTTGCCATACATTTAAATTTTCCTGTAAATTTATGGCAATTATTTTGACTTTTCCAAACTAAAAAAATGAAAAGTTTTCAACATCTTACAAATGAGATATTTAAGGGTTAAATGAGATAAAACGAAAGCAATAAGAATGTGAAAGGTTATATTCACTCACCCTCTTTTATTAATAGAAAGTTGAAAGTTAAATTTGAAGAATATGAAAATACAGAGATTTGAAGGCATCATTGCTTGGCAAAGAGTAAAGGATTGGGAGGTCAGTATTTATACTGAATTTTCTGGAAATAAAGATTTTGGATTTAAAAATCAAATTCAACGATCGGAAAAAACTTTCAACTTTCAACTTTTGACTTTTAAATGAAGTTTGCGTGATTTACTCACCCCCTTTATTTCCCCCTCTCTAAGTGAATTAGAAAGGGGGAACAATTGAATAAAACAACTTTTTTCGTATCGCCTCTCTCTTTGGAAAAGAGAGGGGAAGGGGTGATCAAGAGAAAGCGAATTCCGCTAAGCCCCGAAGGGGCTTAATGTGAATAACCACCAACGACAGTTGGTGGATTGCGTGAGGGATGCGGAGGGCGGCGAAGCCGGTACTGCCTTGTGGCCGTTATGAAGGAGATAGATATTATGAGAGTAGCATCAAATGATTGAAAATAGCAATAACAAGGGAACAGGGATGCCACAAGGATTGTTCGCCATCTGTTTTTTATATCAAGGTGCTCACGAATGTGCTTAAATTATCATTTAAGCACATTTACCGAAGCGATAGCGAAGCCCGTAGCAGCCCGACCCGAGCCCACCACAGCCGTGCGAAATATTTAAACGACATTTTGTGTCGTTTTAAATTTTGTTTGAATTTGCTTGTTCTTTAGGAATTGCTTGCTGTGGTGGGCGAGGGGCACGCCCAAATAATATAAAAAAATTAAGGATATTATGGTAGTAGATACATCTTCCAAAAAAACGGGGTTAGCCCCAGGAACATTAACTTATACAGGAACTGCCCCAAAAGACAGGTCAAAGTTGTCGGTTATTGTGTACAACGATCAGGTATTAGAACAACAGGTATTTTTTGATTGGTCAGCATTGGAAAAGTATATTGAGCAATTTGATGAAAAGTATGTAAAATGGATCAATGTAGATGGTATTAATCACATTCATTTGATAGAAAAAATTGGAGAGTATTATGATATTCATCCTTTGTCATTAGAGGATATTGTGCATATAGATCAGCGACCAAAGTTTGAAGAGTTTGATCATTATTTGATTGCAATTTTTCGTGCTTTTTATTACCAAGAAAAACAAGATGAATCTAAAGAGGCCGTATCTTTAATATCCGAGCAGTTAAGTTTGGTATTAGCCAAAAACAATACTTTGATTTCTTTTCAGGAAAATATAGCGATAGATCCTTTTGAAGTAGTAAGAAAAAGAATGAACAATACTAAAAGCAAGGTTCGTCGTTCAAAATCTGATTATTTGTTGTATGCTTTGATTGATGCGACGGTAGATTATTATTTTGTTTGCATTGAAAAATTAGGGGATAAAGTAGAAGATATTGAAAGAGAGATTATTAAGGACAAAAACATCAGTGTTTCGTCAGTCAATATCTTTAAGATATACCGATTAAAAAAAGATATTATTCAGATGCGAAAGATTGTATGGCCAATGCGGGATATGGTAAATAATATATTGCATTATGAAGATAATGATATGATTTCTGAAAACACTAAATTTTATTTACGAGACGTATATGATCATATTGTGCGAATAATTGATAATATAGAAACGCAAAGAGATTTAGTATCAGGGCTTATAGATTTTTATTTATCAATGAATGCGAATAAGATGAATGAGGTAATGAAATTTTTGACAATTATTTCTACGATTTTTATTCCTGTTACATTTATTGCAGGTATTTATGGGATGAATTTTGATAATATGCCTGAATTGAGACATCCTTATGGTTACTTTATTACTTTATTGATAATGCTTTTAATAATAATTTCTTTGTTGTATTATTTTAAGAAGAAAAAGTGGTTGTGAGATAAAATCAATTTAATTATTTTTGTAGCGATGTTTTTAAGAAACAAACATACAACTAAAATTCTGATTTTTTTTAGTGTTGTCTCTTTTTTGTATTCAAACATACATTTAGCATTTCACAAGTTAGAACACCTAAATGATACTGTTTGTATTTCTTCTTCATTTCACTATCACACAAATGATCATAATGATGTTTGTAAATATTTAAGTTTTTTTCCATTTCAAAAATTTATTGAGTTTAATTATCAATACTTTATTGCATTTCAAACTAGAGAGTATTTTGAAATTAACACTCAATTAGTTTGTTCATTTCTTTTTAATGTTTCAAATAAAAGTCCCCCCATTTGTAGTAAAATTGTAATCCATTAAAAAAACTAACATTTAGTTTGAATGGATTATAAATTGTCCCGCAAGTAAAGTACTTTAAATTTTAAACTCAAAGATCACAAAGAGACAAGTTGTTATTAGTGATTAATTAATATCGTAGACACATAATGTAAGTGCAAGAAAAATTTTTCTTGCATTAAAATGTTAACCGATAAGTACAAAATAGAATGCATCAAAAGAGTTTTGAGAACTTTAAGGCAAACTCTTTGTGTGTCTTAAAAACTAAAATTATATAATCATCAAAAAAATTAATACAAATCAAATTAAAAAATCTTAAACTTATGAGAACAAAACTGCATTTAATCATAACAATTATGCTTATGAGCATAAATATATTTGCTCAATATACATTAAAAGGGTATATCAAAGATGAAAACAATCAAACATTAACAGGTGTGGTTGTTTATATTCCTTCTGTCAATAAAAGCAATATTTCTAATAAAGACGGATATTATGAAATTAATCGCTTACCAAAAGGGTATTATGTTGTAGAGTTTAAGTTATTAGGATATAAAACCGTTTCAAAAAAAATCAACATAAATGAATCCGATGTTGAACTCAACATTCAAATGCTGCCAAGCGCCCGTGAAATGGATGAAGTTATTGTAACAACGGCTGCTGATGCAGTGCAAGACAAAGATAATCCTATTAACATCAAAAGTATTTCTTTTGATAATGTCCATCAACAAGCAAGTAATAATATCATAGAAGCCATTGGTAAAAAAGATAATGTATGGGCATTAACAACAGGGCAAGGCATTGCTAAGCCCGTTATTCGTGGATTGGGATATAATCGCAGTTTGGTATTAGTAAACGGATTGCGTCAAGAAGGTCAGCAGTGGGGAGATGAGCACGGAGTAGAAATTGATCAATATGCTATTTCAAAAGCAGAAGTGATTAAAGGTCCAAGTAGTATTATGTTTGGGTCAGATGCATTGGCAGGAGTAATTAACTTTATCCCCTATCGCTTTTCAACAGAAGGATGGAGCGGCAAGTATCTTGGACTCTATCAAAGCAATAACCAAATGATTGCTAACTCTGCAATGATACAGTATAAAAAAACGGATTGGGGTTTGTATTTACAAGCCACTCAAAAAGATGCTTCTAATTATCAAAATTCAATAGATGGAAAAGTATTTGGCACGGGCTTTAATGAACGTAATTTGTCTGCGGCTTTTCAAATCAACAAACATTGGGGAATGTCCAATTTTTATGCATCTGCCTTTACACAACAATTAAATATGCCCGAAGGCGACAGAGACAGTTTAGGAAGATTTTTAGCATATAAAAAAGAAAACGATAGCACTTTAGTGCAAGTGCCTGTAAGCAATGATGACTTAAAGGGATACAAATTTTTTGTTCCTTATCAATACATTCAACATTATAGATTACAAAACTATTCAATGTTTAATTTGAAAAATAACAGCAAAATAATATCTAACATCGGATATCAATACAACATCAGAGATGAATATGGTCCCTATACATTATTAGAAAAAAATAAACAGCAGAAGGAGGAAGAAAATCACGGCGAATTAAGTATGCACTTGCATAGTATTCCGTATCAATTCAGATACATTAAAAACATTGACTCTACGCAACTTTTGAGTATTGGAACATCAGGAATGTATCAAAAAAACATCAACAAGGGTGAAGCACTTTTGATACCTGATTATTCATTGATAGATGCAGGGTTGTATGTTTTTTATCAAAAGACGTTTCATCATTGGACCTTTGCAGGTGGCTTGAGATGGGATAACAGAAGTATTTCTACTGAAAAAATGTTCGTAGATTCAACAGGCAAGCGTATAGAGGGCAATCCTGACCCTGCTAATAGTTTTGAAAAATTTTCGTCACTTTTTAAAAACTATAACAATTTCAGCGGCACGGCGGGACTTGTTTTTAATGGATGGAAAGATGCCATTTTGAAATTTAATCTTTCTCGTGGATTTCGTGCGCCAAATTTATCAGAATTATCATCCAATGGAGCACACGAGGGCACTGTTCGCTATGAATATGGCAATGCCGCATTAAAGCCCGAAATATCTCATCAATTGGATGTAGGTCTTATTGTCAATAAAGAACACTTTTTATTTGAACTGACGCCTTTTGTAAATCATATTACAAATTACATTTATTACAGAAAATTATCTTCTTTATTAAATGGTGACTCTATCATAACCAAAGAAGGAGAAAACTTATGGGCATTTACTTACAATCAATCACAAGCGTTGATTTATGGAGGAGAGATAAACATTGACATTCATCCTCATCCGCTTGATTGGTTGCATTTTGAAACAAACTTTTCTTATTTGCAAGGTAATATGCTTAATCAACCCGATAGCACAAAGTATTTACCTTTCTTTCCACCAAGCAGATGGACAAATGAATTGCGTACTGAATGGAAAAACTTAAGTCCCTCTGTTAAACTCCTTTTCTTAAAAGCAGAAGTAATGTATGTTTTTCCACAACATCATTTTTTCAAAGCGTATAATACCGAGACCTACACGCCCGATTATACATTGGTTAATTTATCCGCCGGAACCTCAATAAAGTATTGGAAAGAAAGAGAGTTTCAAATTATTGCAGGCGTGAATAATTTATTTGACATTGCTTATCAAGATCATTTGAATAGATTGAAGTACGTTCGCCCCAATCCAGCCACAGGAAGAATGGGATTATTTAATATGGGAAGAAATATCTTTTTGAGGTTGATAGTCAATTTTTAATTCGTTTTATCTTGTTCGTTTAAGATTGATGGCAAAATAAAAATGAGTCACTTTTTTAGTGACTCATTTTTTATTTATAACGAAATGAAGGAAAAAAAATGATTCTTAACTTGTTAAACTTTGCAATAGATAATTATTGAAAAAAAATAAGAATACAATTTTTAAAAAAGAAACTTAATCTACTGCTAAAATTTACTTTTTAACTTAGTACCCGGAGGGGGACTTGAACCCCCACGCCTTGCGGCATACGCCCCTCAAACGTACGTGTCTACCAATTCCACCATCCGGGCATTGTATTATGGGACGCCGCAAAACTAATATATTTTTTGCCTAATTGCAAATTTCAAAAAGAGGTTGGCTAATTCTTTTTTGAGGAGTTAGCATTAATGAAAAAATGCTGTAGGCACGATTCTGCTTTGTATTGTAAAGATGGACTTTTTCCATCCAAAATAAATCTAATCACAACAAAAAGCCAATGGCTCGGCACATAATAAATCATTAAAAATGCATCGTTCCTAAAGGACTCATTTTGTTTCTATCTTGTGGTCTAAACAGTAGTGCATCTCAAAACAAAAAATTCATTATATTTGTAGCATCATTTATCATTCTTAATGAAACAAAAAACTTTAAACATATTTTTAGCATTGTATTTTTTCTTTATTAATTCTAATCTCTTTATTTATCAGCATTATTGTGGAAATGAATTGTATGCTACTGCTTTATACAAAACTGTAACTTGTGAATGTGGCGATAGCAGTCCTTTAAATACTTCTCAATGGATGAATGTTCAAGAAAATGATTGCTGCTCTGAAACTTTACTTTTTGCTCATCTTGATATGCCCTTTATTTCTCAGCAATGGATGATTCTCATCTTTATTTTGTCTTTTGTTTTTATTGTTATCTCTTATGTCAAAAATTTGTTTGATAAAAACTTCTTTGTAATACTATCAAGATATTATAGTATATTCAAAGAGAAATGCCGAAGTTGTTGGTATATCTATACTCGTACTTCTCTTGTAAAATCTGTCGTTTTAAGGAATTAGTGGGCTTGTTGTTTGTCTTCCCAAATAATTTTTATTTGTTTTTCAATTATTTCCTAAAATAATTTTTTTTATGAAAATCAATATTTAAGAACCATTAAATTAAACATCTATGAAAACAAAAATCATTTTCATCATCAATATCTTATTATTTGCATCAATGTCTTTCATAGCACAAAATTCAAAATCTGTTATTACTCAAACATTAAATGTTAGAGGAAACTGTGGCCAATGCAAGGAAAGAATAGAAAGTGCAGTAGATGTAAAAGGAGTAAAATATGCTGAGTGGAATAAAAAAACGCAAGTATTAACTATCACTTACAAACCCTCTGTTATTTCTATTGATGAAATTAAAACAAAAATACTCAATGTTGGCCATGATGTGGATACTTTGAAAGCCAACGATAGCGTGTATGATAAACTTCCTGATTGTTGTAAATTTAGACACGTAAAGCCGCATTAGAATTTAATACTTCTTATTTGAAATTTTTCTTTCTTTTTAGTAGTTATTAAAGTTATCTGCTTTTTCTAATTTAATTTTTTATTCATTTTAAAACTCATTATATGAAAAAGCCAATATTGGTATTAATGGAAATTATCTTAATATCTTTGTCCTATCAAGCATTTTCTCAAATTCAAGGAAAAGTGATTGAATTAAAATCCTCAAAGGATACTGTATTTTTATCCGACATAATGATTTATTCTATTTTGACTAAACAAGTTGTTTATTCAGATTCTGCGGGCTTTTTTAAATTATCAAACATCCCTATTAATGATACCTTAGATGTAGTAGGTATAGGTTATGTGCGTCAAAAATTTGTTGTCAAAAATCCGCAAGAAAAAATTTTTATTGTATTGAAACCTGCTGTTCAACTGAATGAAGTAGAAATTGTTTATCAACGTCCTGCTGTGGAATATTCATTACTCAACCCCTTACAAGTCCAAAACCTTAATGAAAATTATTTACAAAAAGCCGCATGTTGTAATTTATCTGAAAGTTTTGAAACCAACGCCAGTATTGATGTTCAAATCACAGACGCCATCACAGGCATTCGCCAAATTCAAATGAATGGGCTCACTGGAAAATACATTTTACTCACAAAAGAAAATATCCCTTATTTATTTGGAGTGCAAACAGCCCAAGGACTTTCTTTTCTACCCGGACCTTTCATTCAATCCATCCAATTAAGTAAAGGAATAGGTTCCGTTCTTAATGGTTATGAATCCTTTTCTGGACAAATCAATACGGAACTTTGGCATCCCGCTAAACCCGAATTCAAACTTTATTTCAATAATTATGTCAACCAAAATGCAAGAAACGAATACAATGTGATATGGAATCAAAAACTAAATCATCAATGGAGTAGTAATTTACTTGTACATAGTAGTTTTAATCCATTAGCACAAGATATGAATAATGATGGCTTTGTAGATATCCCAACAGGAAGACAATTTAACATCATACACAAATATGCTCTTTCTACCAGCAAAGGTTTGGATTGGCAATTTGGTGGACAAGTTATAGTAGATGATAGAAAATCAGGTCAAATAATGGATTATTTTGATTATGCTGAAACCCCTTATATTGTTCAATCTTCTACCAAACGTTATGATGTGTTTAGTAAATCCGGTTGGATATTTCGCAACAAACCTGGACATAGTGTTGGGCTTCAACTTTTATATTCTCACTACGACAACCAAAATCAATATGATGTGGATCCTTACAATGCCCTGCAAAATACCTTTTATGCTAATTTGATTTATCAAGGAATTTTGAATACCACTGCACACACTTACAAAATAGGATGGAGTTTTAATACTATCCAAGTTAATGAACATTTCAAGTATTATCTTTTAGGAAGAGATGAAAAAGTAACAGGTGTTTTTGCAGAATACAATTATGTTCCATCACCCAATTTTTCTTTATTGATAGGCCATCGATTGGATTATCACAATTATTATGGTTGGATTTATATTCCAAGAGTACATTTGAAATTTAACTTTAATAATCAAAACTCCGTTTGGAAATTATCTATAGGAAAAGCATTTCGAACACCTAATCCATTAGCAGAAAATATAGGACTAATGGCATCTCGCAGAACGTTTTATATTTCTTACTTATCGCCATTACCTTATGGATTGCAGCCCGAAAAGGCGTGGACATTAGGCACTAATTTTTATCATTCATTCAAATTATTCTATCGTCCTGCAAATGTATTAGTTGAATATTATTACACGTATTTTTTAACACAAGCCGTTGCAGACATAGACGATCCTCGTGCAGTTTATTTTTACAATGCTTCTTTTGCGTATGCACAAAGTTTTCAATCCGAACTTCAATGTCAACCTATTAAACATTTAGAAACACATTTAGCATTTCGTTGGATAGATCAAAAGACACGCTACACGTATGGATTAAATGAACAACCCTTTATTGCCAAATACCGTGGATTCTTAAATCTTGTGTATACTACCAAAAACAAAAAATGGAACTTTGATTTTACGACTCAATACATTTCTGCAAAACGGCTACCTTATACCAAATTAAATCCTATAGAATTTCAACGCCCTAATTATTCCTCCAGTTATTGGAATTTATTAGCACAAATTACTTACGCTATCAAATGGAAAAAGAATGAATTAAAAATATACCTTGGTGGTGAAAATCTTAATGACTTTACTCAAAAAAATCCTATTGTGGCTTTTGATAAACCATCCTCTCCTTACTTTGATGCATCTATGATATGGGCACCCATTTATGGAAGAATGCTCTATGCGGGCTTACGTTATTATTGGAAGTAA
>JAOAIP010000027.1 GCA_026414605.1 Bacteroidia bacterium | reverse complement strand
AAGTTTGTTTTACTTACAGGAGTGAGTAAGTTTTCAAAAGTATCTATTTTTTCGGGACTAAATAACTTAAAAGATCTTACAATTAGTGAGAAGTATTCGGCAATATGTGGCTACAAAGAAGAGGACTTGGATAGATATTTTGGAGAATACTTGAATGGTGTAGATAGGGAATTATTAAGATTATGGTATAATGGATATAGTTGGGGAAGAGAAAGAGTATACAATCCATTTGACATATTATTGTTTTTTTCAGAAAGTAATGATTTTCGTCCCTATTGGTTTGAGACAGGCACACCAACATTTTTGATTAAATTATTGATGAGTAAGAAGTTTTTTATTCCTGATATTGAACACATAGAGGCGAACGATACTATTTTATCATCTTTTGAGATTGAGAGAATATCACCTGTTACATTGTTATTTCAAACGGGTTATTTGACAATTAAAGAAATTATTCATCAAAACGAAAAACGAATTTACATTTTATCGTATCCAAATAAGGAAGTAAGAGTAGCATTAAACGATTATATTTTGAAGGATTATGTGAATGATGGTTCATCCGAACAAGTAAGTATATCTAATAGGATTTATCGGTCAATGAGAGATGGGAATATAGAGGTGGCAGTGAAAGAATTTCAAAGATTATTTTCAGGGATACCGTATCAATGGTATGTGAATAATAGATTGAACGAGTATGAAGGATTTTATTCGTCTATATTTTATAGTGTGTTTAATTCATTAGGATTAGAATGTATTGCAGAAGATATTACAAATAGAGGGAGGATTGATTTGACGATTAAGATAGATAATTATCTTTATATTTTTGAGTTTAAGGTAATTGAGGAAATTGAAGATAGCAAGAAGCCATTGGAACAGATAAAAGAAAGAAGATATTTTGAAAAATATCAACAAGAAAATAAAGAGATTATTCTTGTAGGGATAGAATTTTCAAAGGAGAAGAGAAATATCAAAGAATATGCTTTTGAGAAAATATCATTAAATAATAAAACATAAAACTAAAATTACTAATATGAAACCTTTGTCAAAAACAGAGATTAAAGCCATTTATGAATTACCGCTCATTGAACTTATTCATAAAGCAGCAGAAGTTCATAGACAAAATTTTGATGTCAAAAAAGTGCAAATAAGTTCATTGGTGTCTATCAAGACAGGTGGATGTCCCGAAGATTGTGCTTATTGTCCTCAATCTGCAAAATATAATACTGAAATTAAGGTTCATAAACTTATGGAACCTTCCGAATTGCAAGAAAATATTAATTATGCCAAAGAAAATGGTGTAAGTAGAATGTGCCTTGGAGCGGCTTGGCGTGAAGTTAGAAACAACAAGGACTTTGATAAAGTGTTAGAAATGGTGAAAATGATTACTAATGAAGGATTAGAAGTATGTGCCACCTTTGGAATGATAAATGAAGAACAAGCCAAAAAACTTGCAGAAGCAGGACTGTATGCTTATAATCACAACATTGATACATCAGAAGAATATTACAATAAAATCATTTCTACTCGCAACTATCAAGACCGTTTAAATACTTTACAAAACGTTAGAAAAGCAGGACTGACAATATGTTCAGGCGGTATTATAGGAATGGGCGAAAGTATAGACGATAGAATATCAATGCTTTATACGCTTAATTTATTAAATCCACATCCCGAGTCCGTTCCAATCAATACATTAGTTCCTGTAAAAGGCACACCATTAGAAAATCAACCAAAAGTTTCTATTTGGGAATTAGTAAGAATGATTGCTACAACAAGAATAGTTTTGCCAAAATCAATGGTTCGCCTATCTGCAGGAAGATTAGAGTTGTCAATGGAAGCCCAAGCATTATGCTTTTTAGCAGGTGCTAATTCTATCTTTGCAGGAGATAAATTATTAACCACTCCTAATAATGACATCCATCAAGATAAATTAATGTTTGAGATATTAGGTTTACAACCAATGCCTTCTGTTCATCAAAAAACTTTAGCCAATGCATAACATAAGGATAGAAGATAAACTTTCTAACTTTGGAACTACGATTTTTACGGTAATGAGCAGTTTGGCTCAAAAACACAATGCTATTAATTTATCTCAAGGATTTCCTGATTTTCAACCCGACCCTCATCTAATAGAAATTGCACAAAAATATATGGATTCTCCATTTCAGCAATATGCTCCAATGCCCGGTACGGCTGATTTAAGGGAAACTATCACCGAGATTGTTCAAAATTGTTACAATAGAAAAATAAATCCTGATACTGAAATAACTATAACAGCAGGGGCGACGCAAGCCATTTATACAGCCATTGCTGCATTTGTCCAATCTGGTGATGAAGTCATTCTTTTTGAACCTGCTTACGACTGCTATGCTCCAGCAATTATCGTCAATGGTGGAATACCCGTATATTGCGAATTGCAATACCCCGACTTTAAAATTAATTGGGACGAAGTAAGAAGTAAAGTTTCTCCAAAAACTAAAATGATTATTATCAATACTCCCCATAATCCTACTGGGGCAGTGCTTTCTGCCGCAGATATGCTTCATCTTATTGAAATCATCAAAAATACAAACATTTTAATTTTAAGTGATGAAGTATATGAACATATCATATTTGATAATTTGCAACACGAGTCCGTATTACGATTTGATGAACTCTTTGAACGTTCAATAATGGTTTCTTCTTTTGGAAAAACCATTCATACAACAGGTTGGAAAATAGGATACCTTATAGCCCCTGAAAAAATAATGTCTGTGCTGCGTAAGGTTCATCAGTTTTTAATATTTGCAGTAAATCATCCATTACAAAAAACAATTGCCGAATATTTAAAAAATCCTCAACATTATTTATCTTTAAAAACATTCTATCAAAAAAAGAGAGATTTTTTCATCAGTCGCATTCAAAATCCTTTTCTAAAAATTTTTCCGTCAAAAGGAACTTATTTTGTCTTACTTGATTATTCTACAATATCTACTAAAAAAGATACTGAATTTGCTATTGAATTAGTAGAAAAGCATAAATTAGCAAGTATTCCAATGTCTGTATTTTATCATCAAAAAAAGGATTATCATTTGCTTCGTTTTTGTTTTGCAAAAAAAGAAGAAACATTACTACAAGCAGTTGAAATTTTAAATCAATTAAATCCATCTTAAATCGTTTGAATTTTTGTTTCTAATAATCTCTTTGTTTTTGCCATTTATCCTGTTTTTTTACCAACCCTTTTAAATTTTATTTCATATACATTTTAATAAATACATTTGCCTCAAAAAATAAAAGTAGTATGAGAAAAATTTGGATGAGTTGTATTTTGTTTTCCTTTTATGTAAACTTTTTAAATGCCCAATTAGGAAAAAATGGAAACTTTACAACTACGACAAATACTATTGTAAATCAATATTATTCAGTAACCTCAAATATCAATTCGGGAGATAATTATGTGTTAGTAACCCCTACTCCCGTTTTATCTACTGGAGATTTAGTGTTGATTATTCAAATGCAAGGAGCAAGTGTAAATTGTTATTCCAATCCTTCCAATACTTTAGTTTCACTTCCTAATACAAGTAATTATGGTGCTATTACTAATTATAACAATGCAGGTAATTATGAATTTGCCGAAGTAAATTCTGTGAATGGAAATACAGTATATTTAAATTGTCCTGTGCAAAAAAATTATACAGCTTCTGGAAAAGTGCAGTTAATAAAAGTTCCTCGTTTTGCAGATTTAGTGGTTAATAATACCATTTATGGTTCTCCTTGGAATGGATCAACAGGTGGTGTTATTGCAATAGAAGTAGCAGACACTTTGCAAATTAATTCTACTGGAAAAATATCTGCAGATACGATTGGTTTCAGGGGCGGAAGAACCAATTTAAGAAGTACTTCACCAAGTTTTGGAGTATTAGATATGGGACATCTTGATAAAAATATGGGTGTTTACAAGGGTGAAAGTATTGCAGGTGATACAGGGGTTTATGCTACACAATTTTCCGGAAGATTTGGAAAAGGGGCTGTAGCCAATGGAGGCGGCGGTGGTAATGCAGTAAATGCTGGAGGCGGTGGTGGGGCTAATGCAGGGGATACCTCTAATTGGAATGGAAAAGGGAATCCAGATGTGTCTAATCCATCGTGGGTGACGGCTTGGAATTTAGAAACACCAGGTTTTGCTTCTAATGTTTCTTCTGGTGGTGGTAGAGGGGGATATACTTATTCTAATTCTAATAAAGACCCTTTAGTATATGGTCCAAATGATTATTCAAATTGGGGAGGTGATGGAAGAAGCAATAATGGTGGTTTAGGTGGAAGACCATTGGATTATGCTTCGGGTAGAGTGTTTTTGGGGGGAGGTGGTGGTGCAGGAGATGCAGATAATAATTACGGAGGAAGAGGAGGAAGTGGTGGAGGCATCATTTTCATTCTTAATTATGGTAGAATCATTGCTAATGGAATTATTACTGCAAATGGTAGAGATGGCTACAATACTTCAACACCAACGCCTAATATTAATGATTTAACAGGGAGAGATGGGGCAGGTGGTGGTGGCGGTGGTGGTGCTATTATTATTAAAACTCCCAATCCCGTTGTTGGGTCTCCAACCGTCACTGCAAAGGGAGGGAATGGAGGTAATCAACAAATGAAATCGGGTTATATATTTGGTTCTCCAAATGATGCTTATGGACCTGGTGGTGGGGGAGGTGGTGGATATATTGGAAGTAATGTAACTATCCCAAATACAAATGTTTCTGGTGGAAATAATGGAATTGTACAGTACTTAAGTGGATCTAATGGTTGTCAAATTGATAATAATTTTCCACCCAATGGTGCTACAAAAGGTGGATCAGGTATTGTTACTAATACATTAACACCACCAGAATTACTATCAATATCTCCATCCACTATTAGTGTTTGTATTGGAAGTCCTGTAACGGCTACTGCTATTTCTACAAATACGAATAATACTATATTTTGGTATTCATCCTATACAAGTACATCTTCTATTGCAACAGGAAGTGTTTTGTCTTTACCTGCATTTTCTGTTGCTGGAACGTATACTTACTACGCCGGTACTTGTCCAGGATTATATCGTGGTATTTTAACGATCACTGTTAATCCAAATCCAACAATAACTGTAAATAGTTCTACAATATGTAGTGGTCAGAGTGCTACGCTTATTGCATCAGGGGCAAGTTCATATACATGGAATATTGGGGCGAATACGAATAGCATAGTTGTTTCTCCAACGAGTAGTACAAATTATACTGTGAGTGGAACAAGTTCAGGTTGTGTATCATCACAAACGACACAAGTAATAGTAACTCCATTGCCAACGATTACTGTAAATAGTTCTACCATATGCAGTGGTCAGAGTGCGACACTTGTTGCATCGGGGGCAGTTTCATACACATGGAATACTGGTGCAACAACAAGTAGTATTGTTGTATCACCGTCATCAAATACTACTTATACAGTAAGTGGCGGTGTAGTAGGTTGTACAGATACGAAAACAACACAAGTGATTGTTAATCCTAATCCAACAATAACCGTAAATAGTTCTACAATATGCAGTGGTCAAAGTGCGACACTTATTGCATCAGGATCAAGTTCATATACTTGGAATACAGGGGCGAATACGAATAGTATAGTTGTTTCTCCAACGAGTAGTACAAATTATACTGTGAATGGAACAAGTTCAGGTTGTGTGTCATCGCAAACGACACAAGTAATAGTAACTCCATTACCAACAATTACTGTAAATAGTTCTACCATATGCAGTGGTCAGAGTGCTACGCTTATTGCATCAGGGGCAAGTTCATATACATGGAATACAGGGGCGAATACGAATAGCATAGTTGTTTCTCCAACGAGTAGTACAAATTATACTGTAAATGGAACAAGTTCAGGTTGTGTATCATCACAAACGACACAAGTAATAGTAACTCCATTGCCAACGATTACTGTAAATAGTTCCACCATATGTAGTGGTCAGAGTGCGACACTTGTTGCATCGGGGGCAAGTTCATATACATGGAATACAGGGGCATTGACAAGTTCAATCGTAGTTTCTCCTTCGTCTACAAGTATCTATACAGTAGTTGGACAGATTAATGGATGCTTAGATACTAAAACAACCAATGTAATTGTACTTACAGCACCTAATTTAAGTATAACATCTACCAACTCTTTAGTGTGTCAAAACAATTGTATTTCTTTTACTTATTTGCCAAGTAATTATACAAATGTGCAATTTAATTATGGTGATGGAAATGGTTATGTAAACGCAAATTCATATTGTTTCAATACTATTGGAATATACACAGTGGTAGCAAAAGGCACTTATACAAATATGTGTTTATCTGTATCTCAGCCATTTACAATTAATGTAATACCAATTCCGACAGCATCTTTTAGTATTCCATCGCAAGCGTATTCTAATGAAAACATCTCAATTATCAATACTTCTACAGGGGCTCAATTGTATATTTGGAATTTTGGAGATAGTAATACGCTTTCTACCTATTCTACCAATATCAATCATTCTTATAGTAATGAAGGAACTTATTGTATTTTACTCACAGCCGTTGATACTGTTAATTATTGTAGTGATACGATTACAAAATGCATATCTATTCAAGATAACTTTAATATTGAAATACCCAATGTTTTTACACCTAATGGAGATGGTACTAATGATGTATTTAAAGTGCGGTCAAAAAGTATAAAGGATTTTGAAGGAAAGATATTTGATAGATGGGGGGTATTATTATTTGAATGGAATGATGTGAATACAGGTTGGAATGGATACTTAAAAAATAATGCCAAAGCCCCAACGGGAACTTACTTTTACTTAATTAAATGTACATTGCTTAATGGTGAAGTAAAAGAATATAAAGGATATTTGACGCTGATGGAGTAGTTGTTTGCAAAGAAATACTTTTAAGTAAATGCGCATTATTTAAAACGAAAAAGATCCCCTTATTAGGGGATCTTTTTTACTTATGAAGAATTATATTAAGCAAAGGTTTCTTCTTTAATACCGAGGTATTCAACAATATGAACCTTATTGATGTTTTCTAATTTGTAGTGAACGGTAATGTCTTTTTCAATTTTTTTAGGAATTGTAAAAATAGCATCTTTTGAAATATAATCGTTAAGGATACGTTCTGCATACTCATCATTAGAAGCGTTTTGTATTGTTTTCAAAATAAAATTCTTGACGGATTCTAATTCAATAAAATATAATTTTGATACTAAACTGTCAACCAAATAATATTTTGCAATATTATTGATAAATTCTTCATTTTCTATGGGGTTAGAGAAGGTATTGGGCAAAAGATTTCTTGTAATTTTTTTCTCAATATCCTTTTCTAAACTTAATTTAAATAATTCTATTGAGGTGGACTCTCTATCTTCTTCTTTCAGATGTAACTTGTATAATTTCTCAATGAAATGATCAGGTATTTTTACTTCAAATAAACTATTAATAAATTCATTAATTCTCCTAATGTTTTCTATTCCACTAAAATAGTCGCCCACAATGTCAATAATTTCATTTAATTTTGTGTAAAGAATATCTAAATTTACTTCATCATTTTCATTTAGTTTTAAAACTTTTCTTATGTCATCAATGTTTAATTTTTCAGAAAAATTGTCGCACTTAATAATATCTATGATTTTAATATTGACTGTGGTTTCTCCTTCACTTGTAAATTCGTTTAATTTATTTAAAAAAAATGCTTCACTACTTTGAGGATGACTTTTCAGTATTTCTATCCATTTTTGAAGGTCAACGGGATAGGATTTACCTTTTTCTAATGGAGGGGATAAAAATGCATTCAATCCATAAAGTTCAAATTCAAATCGGTGAATAAACAAAGGGAATGTGGCTTTTTCTTTTTTTGATGCATCTTCAGAATTGGCTGATGATGTTTTTTCTACTTCTAAATTAAGGATAAAATAAGTATTAAAGTTATCTAAAATTTCTGAATTACCTTCTGATACAAAGTTGTACAAGATGATTAAATCAGAAAAAATTTTTCTTTGATTTTCAGTAAAGGTGTATTTGACTAATTCTAATTCTCTATTATGTACATCAATATTGACTTTTGGTTCAATAAGCATTTCAAGACCAACCTTGATGTCTTTGTTTTCATCTTTAATTTCGCCAATGGCATCAAAATCATAAACATAATAAAGTGGTGTATCTACTTGTGCATGAAGAGTTTCTTTAGTTTTATCTTTTAATAATTCTTCAAGTGCTTCATAAAAAGCCATAGATCCGTATTTCTTTTTTACAATGCTCATTGGGGTTTTGCCGGGTCGGAATCCTGGAAGTTGGATGTGTTTTTGAATATGTTTAAGTTGTTTCTCTTTTTCTTGATTAAGTTCTGAAGAAGAGAGAATAATTTCTGTTTTAATAATTTCGGGTTGAATGACGATTTTTTCAGCATTTAATGTCGTACTGCTCATAGATGTTTTTTTAAATGAAGCCGCAAATTTACATTTTAAATTTTAGTAATTAATTAAAATTTTGATTAAGCTTAAAATCTGCTGTAGGATAATTTGTTAACAAAATGTGAGTAAGAAAGATTACAGTTTTAAAAGTTCTATAGCGTCTTGAACGGGGATGAGTTCATTATTAAACGTTGCAATAATGAAAGCATCTTCAAATCCTTTTTTATGCAATTCTTGAAGATATTTTTGGGCTTGTTCATAACTATTGAAATGACCTGATGTGAAGCGATACAATCCTAAAATTGTATTTTGTTTTTGGACGTCTTTGAGTTGAGAAGTTTTCTTTTCAAATTCTTGAATGTTTTCAGGTTTTTTCAGGGCACCTAATTGTATTTTGAATACAATAGCATTTTTATCAATAGAACTAAATGCCACATTTTCTTTTAAGTTTTCTTTTTCTTTGCTAATCATTGTAGCACCGGCTTCGCTCAAGGGTATCCGTTTTCTGTCTTTGTAGGCAGTAACAAATGCGTCGGAATAACCCATTAAAACTAATTTAGATCGGAATTCAACTGCATCTTGTAAGTTTTTAAATGCCTTGCCTGCATATTTATATAATCCGTCTTCTGTTTGAAATTCTATAATTCCGCCTGGAACATTTTTAAATATGTCTTTTGAGATTTGTCTTTTAAATGCTCCTAATTGCACACGATAAATGATTTCATCTTTTTTAAATTCTTCAGTAGTAGATGTGTTGTTTGTATTGTTATTTGGTAAAGATGTTTGGTTTTTATTATTGTTGTCAGATTTTGCGATATTTTTATTTTTTTGATTTTCAATTTCTGCTTTTAATTCTTCATCTGTTAGTGAGTGGTATTGATCATTTTTGAAATATCCTACATTGGCTTTTTTCAATCCTTCTTCTCTAAATTCATCTCTACGCTTGATAGCCAACATTACATCTTCGTATTGACCTGCAGTATAAACAACGGTAGTACCATCTTCTAAAGTCATTGAACGTACATCGCCAATACTCATCAAATAGGCAATTTCATCAGAAGGTACGCCGTCTTTATAGCGGGCTAATTCAACAGTATAAATTTTTTTATTAGCGTCTTTTACTTCTTTTGATTTTAATGCCATTACATTGTCAATGTATTCTTCAGTGGTGTGATAGATGCCCGTTGAATCAAAATATTCATTATACCATTTTTGCCAGTATTCATCGGTTAAGGCAACACCTTTTAAGTTTACTTCAAATCCTTTTGGCGAAGGATTTTCTTCGTCTAAATAATCGGGAACGCCATCGCCATCAGTGTCTTCAGGGCATCCGTCTTTGTATACTTTTGCAGTTTTAGGTGTTCCTTGACATTTATCAAACCAATCTTTTACACCATCTTCGTCGGTATCTGCACTATCAATAGCCATCCAGTTAACATCCTTAAAATAATCATCAGGTAATGTATCAACACCAGGTGTTTCAGATTTTTTCTTGGGTATAAATAAATCATATTGAATGGTCACATAAGAGTATACCCACTTATCGTTTTTAGAATCGCCTTTACGAAGTCCTTGGCCACCTTTTGCAATGCCATCAATGTAATCAGTAGTTGTAAAGAAATAACTTGTTCCTATTTTCAAATCAAAATGATTAGTGATTTTCATTACTACTCCTGCACCAATTGGAAATGCCCACGCCCTTTCGGGATATTTTCCATAACCATCTAAATTGCTTTCACGAATATCTGTTTCATAATAATAATCTTTTACTAAATGTACGGCTTGTGATGCTTGGGGTGAATTTTCAGGTAAATTGCGAATAGATCCATCACTCCAGTAATAGTAACGATTTCCGTTTTTATCAAATAAATCTTTTTTGCTTAAAAATTCAAAACCACCTGCACCAGCAGAAATAAAAGGACGAATAGCATATCTTTTAGGAATTAAATTGCCAAAATCATACAACAAATAAAATCCACCGTAACGAATTTCAGATTGAAAATTTTCGTGTCTTAAATAAGTATTTTCTACTGCACTTAATTTTCCATATAGAAAATTAAAATTGAGTTGAAGATAATTTGTTAGTTGATGAGAAAAATTTATTTCAAATCCATATCTTGAAGTAAGAGGGGGCTGATAGTTAACATCACCTACATCTCCCCAAAAACTCATATTTCCAGCACTAATGCCTATTTTTGGGGGAGTAGTAGTGGATAAATTTAATTGAGCAAAATGTGTTTTAATTAAAACTAAAAAAAAGGATATAAAATAGAAAAGAGATTTTTTCATACTGCAACAAATATAAGAAATAAAATGCGAATATACAAACAATAGGGCTAATTCGGCAAATTCTTTTTTTGAGGTGCTGAATAGGAATTTAATTGAATACAATTTGAGTATAAATTGATTTTTTTGTTACTCGTGTGTTATATTTACCACAAAGAACACAAAGGATGTGCACAAAGTTCACATAGTATCTTTGATAGATTATATTTTGTCTTGTCCCTATGGGACTTTTTACTTTTCGCTTTCTACTTTCAACTAATTATTTTCTTTGTGTGTTTTGTGTGAGTTTTCTTTGTGCTCTTTGTGGTTAAGTTTGAAGTGCTGAGTAGTAAACATTACTTTAATATCTTAATATCTCATCAATGACTTTTCTTACTTTTTCTGAATTAGGCAATACAGTTTTTTCTAATGTTTCATTTAATGGAATAGCAGGGGTATCAAGAGCACCAATTACTTTCACGGGTGCATCCAGATATTCAAAGCATTCTTCTACGATGCGACCTGCTATGCTTTGTGCAAAAGTGTTGGACTTTGATTCTTCGGTTAAAACAATAATTTTATGGTGTTTTTTACTTTCATTAAAAATAGCATCTTCATCCAGTGGGGCTAATGTCCTTAAATCTAAAATGCTAACTTGATTTTTAATGTCTGATGAAGCACTTTTTGCCCAGTATACGCCCATTCCATACGTTATTATTAAAACAGATTTTCCTTGTTGCTGATATTTTTCATCAGCCGTTTGTACCATTCTTGCTTTGCCAAATGGAAGTATATATTCTTCGTCGGGCTCAATGGTTTTAGCATCTTCTGTGCCTTTGACTTTGCTCCAATACAGCCCTTTATGTTCTAATATGACGCAAGGATTGGGATCGTAATAAGCGGCTTTTAATAATCCTTTCAAATCGGCGGCATTGCTTGGGTAGGCAATTTTTATTCCTTTTATATTCGTTAATACACTTTCAACACTGCTGCTATGATAAGGTCCCCCACTTCCATAAGCACCTATTGGAACACGAAGTATCATACTTACAGGCCACTTACCATTACTTAAATAATACGAACGGCTGACTTCTGTAAACAATTGATTTAATCCTGGCCATATATAATCTGCAAATTGAACTTCTACAATGGGTTTTAAGCCCACTGCACTCATTCCAACAGTCGATCCAACAATAAATGCTTCTTGAATAGGCGTATTGAACACTCTGTGATCTCCAAATTTTTGTGCTAATGTAGCGGCTTCTCTAAATACGCCACCTAATCTTTTTCCTACATCTTGTCCATATAACAAACATTCAGGGTGTTTTTCCATAAGTTCCCGAATAGCAAATAAGGCACAATCTACCATTACTACTTTTTGTTTTCCTTCGGGCGAACGATTGCCTTTTTCTTCTGTGATGGGAGTAGGAGCAAAAATGTATTGAGTGGCTTGTTCGGGTTCAGGATCAGGTGCAGAAAGGGCTTTATTAAATTCTTCCCAAACATAATTTTCTACTTCTTTTTCTAAATCAACAATTTCTTTTTCAGAAATACCGTGAATAATGAGTTGTTTTCTTAATTTTGGCAAAGGATCTTTTTTAGCGGCTTCTTCCAAATCATCTCTGTACCATTCTTTTCTTACTCCTGATGTATGGTGATTAAGTAAAGGAACGGTAGCGTGAATGATCATTGGGCGTCTTTCTTTGCGAATAATTTCTAAACACTCTTTAATTGTATTATAGGATAAAATAAAGTCCGTACCATCTATTTTTCGTGTTTCTAATCCTTTGAATCCTTTGGCATAGTCAGAAATGTCTTGGGCTCTAACCTCGTCCGCATACGCAGAAATATCCCATTTATTGTCTTGCACTAAATAGAGTATAGGTAATTTTTTTAATACTGCCATTTGAAATGCTTCGGATACTTCGCCTTCGGTACAACTTCCGTCGCCTAATGAGCAAACGACTATAGGTTTTAGCCCGTTTTGTTCATTTGGTATTCCTTGTTTTTCTTGATACCAAAAGCCCAATGCTACTCCTGTTGCAGGTATGGCTTGCATTCCTGTAGCACTGCTTTGATGAGGTATTTTAGGCATATCTTCTCTTCTCAAAGAAGGATGTGAATAGTAAGTTCTACCGCCCGAAAAAGGATCGTCTTTTTTGGCTAATAACTGCAACATCAACTCATAAGGCGTCAGTCCTATGCCCAAAAGCATAGCATCATCACGATAATAAGGAAAAACAAAATCGTGAGGTAACAGTTGCATTCCTGTGGCTAATTGGATGGCTTCGTGTCCGCGCGATGTGGCGTGCACATATTTGGAGGTAATTTCTCTTTTTTGTTCGTACACATCCGCCATTGTTTTGGCTGTATACATCAAGCGGTATGCCTTTTGAAGGACATCAACAGATATTTTGGTTTTTACAAACATAGTGGTTTCACTCATTGGAAAAAATCTTTTAGATCCGCAGGCAATATAAGGACTTCATATTTAAATGTAAAATAAAAAGTGAGTGGGAAGAAAATTGATAAGTATTTATCTCTAATTCCTAATTTTTAGAATATTTTCTGATTTTCTTTTTTCAAAAAGTATTTTAATTAAAAACTATCTTTGCCGCCAAAAGTAAGCAATGAGTGAAGCACATAATCATAATGAATTAGAAAGTATTAAGCACGTTTCTGAACTCTATAAAGATTGGTTTATTGATTATGCTTCTTATGTTATATTAGAAAGAGCCGTCCCACATATTGATGATGGGTTAAAACCAGTACAAAGACGTATCCTGCATAGTATGTGGGAAATGGAAGATGGGCGATACAACAAAGTGGCAAATATTATTGGTAATACAATGAAATATCACCCTCATGGAGATGCCAGTATTACCGATGCCTTGGTAGGTATGGGTCAAAAGGAATTGCTCGTAGATACACAAGGAAACTGGGGAAATATCTTAACTGGAGACAGTGCTGCTGCTGCTCGTTATATTGAAGCCCGGTTGACGCCTTTTGCATTAGAGGTTGTATTTAATCCTAAAACCACCCAATGGCAGTTGAGTTATGATGGACGAAACAAAGAACCTATTACTTTACCTGTTAAGTTTCCTTTATTATTAGCAATGGGCGTAGAAGGTATAGCCGTGGGCTTGTCTTGCAAAATTTTACCCCATAATTTTAATGAACTCATAGATGCTTCTATTGCCGCATTAAAAGGGAAAAAGGTGGAGATTTATCCTGATTTTCCAACGGGAGGAATTATTGATGTAAGTGCGTACAACGATGGTAAGCGTGGTGGAAAAATTAAAATTCGTGCAAGAATCAAAGAACTTAATAGCAAAACAATTGTTATTACTGAAATACCTTATGAAACAACAACTACCGCTCTGATAGATAGTATTGTTGCTGCCAATGAAAAAGGAAAATTGAAAATCAAAAAAATTGAGGATAATACTTCAGATAATGTTGAAATTGTTTTACATCTGCATCCTGATGTAAGTCCTGATGTAACAATAGAAGCACTGTATGCTTATACACAATGCGAAATGACTATATCTCCAAACGCAGTGGTTATTCAAGATGACAAGCCAAGATTTATGGGCGTTTCTGAAATGCTTAGATATTCTGCTAATAGAACCTTAGAGTTACTCAAAAAAGAATTAGAAATTGAACTTAATGAACTCAAAGAAAAATGGCATTTTGCTTCTATTGAAAAGATTTTTATAAAAGAAGAAATGTACATTGATTTCAAAAAATTTGATTCAAAAGAACAATTATATGAATATCTGTATAAACGATTTGACAAATATAAAAAGCAATTAATTCGCCCTTTGAATGATAATGATTTACAGAAATTGACGCAAATACCAATGATTCGTATTACTCGCTTTGATAGTGCAAAAGCCGATGAATTAATAAATGAACTCAATGAAAAAATCAAACAAACGCAGTATCACTTAGATAATATTGTGGATTATACAATTGAGTATTTCAAAGAATTAAAACGCAAGTACGGAAAAGGAAAGGAAAGAAGAACAGAAATTCGCACCTTACATCAAGTTCAAAAATCAGAAATTAGCATTGCCAATCAACGATTATACATTGATAGATCAGAAGGATTTATTGGTACTTCTTTGCGAAAAAATGAATTTTTATGTGAGTGCAGTGATAATGACGAAATCATTGCTATTACAGAAGAAGGTATAATGAAAGTAGTGAAAGTGGTAGATAAAGTGTACATTGGAAAAAACATCTTATACGCAGGGATATTTAAGCGAAATGATGACCGCACCATCTATAATATGATTTATAGAGATGGACCAAAGGGTGTGTACTTTGTAAAACGATTTAATATCGGTGGTGTTACAAGAGATAAAGAGTATTTATTGACCAAAGGAACACCCAATTCAAAAGTGATTTACTTATCTGTCAATCCAAATGGCGAGACCGAAAAAATAATTATACTGCTAAAACCAAATAGCGGTGCCCGAAAAACAGAAATAGAGTTTGATTTTGCATCTATTGATGTAAAAGGCAGAGGGGCTATTGGAAATATATTGACAAAATATCCTATCGCTAAAGTTTTATTAAAAGAAAAATCAGCAGGTCAAATTCAAGCCGAAAACTGGTGGTACGACTCATCCACTAATAAACTCAATCAACAAGAAATTGGAAAGTATCTTGGGGCTTTTTATCCCGATGATAAAGTAATTGCTATTACCAAAAATGGTTATTATAAACTTATATCTCCTGATGTACTTGCATTTTTTGATGATAATACTATTTTAGTAGATAAGTATGATGCAGATGCTGTTTATACTATTATTTATTTTGATGGTGAAAGCAAATCTTATTTTATTAAACGATTCAAAGTAGAACCCACTTCTTCAAAAATAATGATTATAAACGAACATCCTGATTCGTATATTGAATTAATTACTTCAATAGATTCGCCTAAAATCAAATTGCAATTTGCAAAAGAAAAGGGAAAAGAAATACCTGAAGAATATGTTAACATAGAAGAAAAAGCCCCATTAGTAAGTATTAAAGCCAAAGGAAAAAAATTAAGTACTCATAAAATCAAAAATATCTTATTAGAAGAACCCGAAGAAATTAAAGAAGCCAAAGAATTTTTGCAAAATCAAAACGATAATGAAATAGAACTTTCTCCCGAAGAACTTCACAAAAGAGCATTAGAAAAATTGAATTCTAAAAACCTACCTGGAGGGCTTGGACAAATCAATTTTGATTTGTAATTTTGTAAAAATACCTTGATTAACTTAGTGAAAAATAATAATGTCTGATAGTTTAGTTATCATACCTACCTATAATGAAAGAGAGAATGTGGATCCAATGATTCGCACTATTATGGCTTTGCCTTCTGCTTTTGATGTTTTAATTGTAGATGATAATTCGCCAGACGGAACTGCCGATATTGTGAATAAATTAATTTCTGAATACCCTAATCGTTTGTTTTTATTGTCTCGCAAAGCAAAGGATGGATTAGGAAGAGCGTATATTGCAGGATTCAAGTGGGCATTAGAAAGAAATTATCAGTTTATTTTTGAAATGGATTGTGATTTTAGCCATCCGCCGCAGGACTTGATACGTTTGAAAGAGGCCTGCTTAAATGGTTATGACATGGCTATAGGGTCTCGTTATTGTAAGGATGGCAAGGTTAAAGATTGGCCATTAAGCCGGGTTTTGATGAGTTATTTCGCATCCTTGTATGTGCGTGCAGTTTTGTGGTTTCCAGTAAAAGATACTACAGCAGGATTTAAATGTTATAGGCGAGAAGTATTACAAAGTATTGATTTAAATAGTATTCAATTTACGGGTTATGCTTTTCAAATAGAAATGAAATACGCTGCCTACAAACGTGGCTTTAAGATAACAGAAGTACCTATTATATTCAAAGATAGAGAAAAAGGACAAAGTAAAATGAGTATTAAAATTTTCAAAGAAGCATTATGGGGTGTACTCAAAATGCGGTTTAAAAAATACGATTAGTAACAAGTATAGGAGGTTAAACTATTTCCCTTTCCCTTGGATAATCACTAAAATCGTGTGAATTAAAATTTTAATATCTAGTAATACAGACATATTCTTTAAGTAAAGAATGTCGTATTTCATCCTTTCTATCATTTGATCAATGTTTGATGCATAACCATATTTGACTTGTCCCCAAGATGTAATGCCAGGTTTTATTTTATGTAATAATTTATAATGTGGTGCTTTTTGAATAATTTGTTGTATGTAATATTCTCTTTCAGGACGAGGTCCTACTACACTCATATCTCCTTTCAAAACATTGATAAATTGAGGCAGTTCGTCCAATCGTGTTTTTCTTAAAAATTTTCCAAAAGGAGTGATACGAGGATCATTATCAGAAGATAAAGCAGGGCCATTTTTTTCTGCATCTGTATACATCGTACGAAATTTATAGATCATAAATCGTTTGCCATTTTTTCCCACTCTCTCTTGTTGAAATATAATCGGACCTTTGGATGTAAGTTTGACTAGGATTGCCAAAATAATGTATAACCAACTAAATGTGATTAAAACAAATAATGATAATACAATATCAAAAAAACGTTTCATTGCCCATTGCCACGGTTTCATTGGTACTATTTCTAAATTAATTAATGGCAATGATTCTACAGCATCTAATTTTACTTGCCCTGTCAACAAATCGTAAGTATCAGGTACTAAATGAATATGCACATCTAAGTAATACAAATCATTAATTATTTCATTGAGTTTGTCGTGTTCATTGGTTTCAATAGCAATAATAATTTCTTCAATTTGATAATCTTTGATAATCTTTTGAATAGAATGAAATTCTCCAAGGTGAGGTATCATCTTTTTAAGTTCATCTGAAAATCCATTGCTACCTTCAATATGTACAAATCCTTTTATGTCAAAACCAATGCTTTTTCTCAATTTATTAATTTCTTTAAGTATATCAACGGCTCTTTGGTTGCTTCCTACAATAAGTGTTGGAAAGCCCCATTCTCTTGAGTGAATTTTGTTATTAATGTGTGTAGATAAAATAAATCTTCCAAGTGCTGTGATTGAAAAATGAAATAAAAACAAAGTAGAAACAGATTTGTAATAATATCTGTAATTCGCCACATAATCGTCAAGTAATAAATTAAAAAATAATAAAATAGTCCCTAAAATAGATGCAAATAAAATTTGATATAATTCATTTATTCTTGAACGTCTTAAAACATCATTGTAATGTCCAGAGAGATAATACATTAATAACCAAAAACAAGGAACAATGAAAATAGACAACCAATACTGTGAGTCAAATATAACCTTGGGTTCTACATAAGTTTTGAAATAATCAATGTTGTATTTACGATAAACATAAAATAATGTCCAAGCAATGGCTGCAGATAAAAAATCTATTAAGACATTAAGATATGTATACTTTTTGCGATTCATTGTAAGAACTAATAACTAATTAACTTGATATTGTCTATTAAAATTTCACCTTTTGAAACATCATTGGCTTTGTATACCTTAAAGTATAAGCCAATGGAATTGTTAGTAGGTGTGCCGCCCAATAAGGCGAGATAAGGAGTAAGGTCAATGTATATTTTGTTCCACTTACCTGATGTGGAAATTAAATTAATCACTGACTTGGTCAATATCCCACTAAATAAACCAATTTCAAAAGTTTGATTGCATTTGTAATTAAGTTCTAAATAAGTGGCATCATAAGATAAAGTATAAGTATTAGCCGATTGTAAATAAGCATAGGGTTTATTGTTATCCACTGCTATCAGCATACATTTGTTGCCTTCAAAAACATCTGCAGAAGGATTATTGCTTTTATCCAATACTACCAAATTTGTATCGGATGCAGTTCCTTTGACAATGGTGATACCGCTTATGCCGCCAAAGTTTTCAAAATCTTCCAACCACTTAAATTGAATGCCTGCTTTATATTGAAAAGACAAGGGACGATAAATAATTTCATTCACACTTGCACTCGTGTCTATTTCAATAGGTGCATAAAAGGGATATATAATTCTAACCGCAGATAATCCATCTTTTTTTATACCTGCAAAAAGTTTTAATTTAGCAGAAGTAGATGTGATGGGGATATTACGACCTATTGGATAAGCCCCTTTGTATTGCCCATTTTCATAGACCCATATTTCTGTGATTTTGTGATTGCTGGTACCTTGATTACTTAAAGTATAAATACTTACAGAAGGAATGTTTAAATAAAATGGTGCAGGGGCTTGTAGTTTGGATTTATTGCATTGTGTAAAAATCAAGCCAACCAACACGAACAATATTGTGTAATAGATAGATGTAGATATTGGTAATGAATGGGCTTTTTTCAAAAAAACGTAAAACGATTTGGACTTAATATCTTTATACTGATAACAACTCGTTTTTTGTAAAAAGAGATATTTCAAAAATGGACTTTTCATTTTTTCAATCGTAGAAAAATAATTAATGAGTATTGCTTGATAGGACGGCTAATTTGTTTTGATAAATAATGTCTTCAATTTTGTAAGCCAAGTCAATGACTTGAATAGCATCATCAATGGTAACAATTGGTTTTTTCCCTAATTGTATTGAATAAATAAACGATTGAAGTTCTTCTTTTATTGCATTTATGGGTAAAATTTCGGGCTTTTCTATTACAATTTCTTTATCAGGTATGCCATTTCCTGGAGAAAGTATAAGTGCATCTTCTGGGGTTGTATTATCTACTTCTTTGATGTGTACTATTTCAGATTTTTTTTCTAATAAGTCAATAGATATGTATGCAGTTTTTTGGAATACTCTAAATTTTCGCATATTTTTCAACGATAAGCGGCTGGTTGTAATATTTGCTACACTGCCATTTTCAAATTCCAATCGTACATTTGCAATGTCAGTAGTTGGGCTTACTATTTCAATACCATTAGCATAGATGTTTTTAACTTTGTGAGGATTAACATTGAGGATTAAATCTAAATCGTGAATCATTAAATCAAGAGTAACCGATACATCGGTTCCTCTCGGATTATACAATGCCAAACGATGGACTTCTATAAATATAGGTTGATGAAAAAATTTTTGTGTGGCTACAAAAGCAGGATTAAATCGCTCAACGTGTCCTACTTGAATAAGTACATTTTGTTCTTCTGCTAGTCGTTTTAATTCAACAGATTGTTCAACGGTTTTGGTAGCAGGTTTTTCTATAAAAATATGTCTTTTGTGTTTCAAACACATATGTGCTATATCAAAATGGGTTTCGCCCGGTGTAACAATGTCTACAATGTCATTGTCCAAAATTAACTCTTGTAATGAGTTATAAGATTTGACGGAATATTCGTTGGCTAATCGCAATTTTTCTGCTTCGTTGATATCAAATATGCCAATGCTTGATATTTTCCCTTCTTTTAATAACTCTACAAGTAGTTTGAGATGAATTTTTCCTAAATAACCGAGACCGACTAAACCTATTTTCATAAACAAATTTTAAAACGCTGCGAATGTATTAAAATTACAAACCATTTTTTTGTAATATCTTTTTAGTTTAAAATTTTTACAACATAGTAGAAATAAAAAAGGGGGCATTGAGCCCCCTCTTATGGTTTAGGATATCAAATTATTCAGCACTTACAGGAGTAGTTTGTTCTTGTTCTTTGAAATTAATTCTTTCTTTAATTCTTGCGGACTTACCACTTAAATTTCTTACATAGTAAATTCTTGCTCTGCGAACTTTACCTCTTTTTACAACATCAATTTTTTCAATGTATGGAGAATTAAAAGGAAATATTCTCTCAACGCCAACGCCGTGAGCCACTTTTCTTACTGTAAATGTACGAGTAGGAGATTCATTTTTAATTTGAATCACAACACCTGTGAAATTCTGAATTCTTTCTTTATCACCTTCTTTAATTTTATAATGAACAGTGATGGTATCGCCTGCTTTAAACTCAGGGTGAGATACTTTTACAGCCAATTCTTTTTTGATCTCTTCTAATAACTTTGACATAAATGTAAATTTTGAGGGGGCAAAGATACAATAAATATTTTTAATTTTCCAAACAATTGTATGATTTTTTAAACGATTAAGTAGTTATTAAAGTTTTTGTTATTTCTAATGATCATTTTTTGCCTTTTTATTGTTTAATAAAAAGCATTTGTCTATTAAATAGCAATTTTTAGCATTTATTAAAAAAGTATAATCATTAAATCATTGAAAATCCCCTTTTTTTAATGTAAATTTGGGGCATAATATTTTTTTATGAAAAAGTTAGTAGTTTTAATTTCTGTAACTTCATTCCAAATAATGATAAATTATAGTGCTTATCATTCTCAAACACTTAATTATTACTTTGGAAACTTGCATGCCCATACTTATTATTCAGATGGGAATAAAGATTATGCTACATCGGGATGTAATAATCCAACCTGTAGTTTTAATTACGCAAAAGCGTCTCAACATTTTGATTTTTTAGGTATTTCTGAACATAATCACTCTACTGCTGGAATGCAAATAGCAAAGTATCATCAGGGTTACAATGAAGCATTAGCGGCTAATCAAGAGAATGTATTTTTATGTTTGTGGGGGATGGAATGGGGCGTTTCTTCATCAACAAATGGGCATGTTGTGGTTTATGGATTTGGAAATCAACTGATTGGATGGGAATCGGGAAATTATGATATTTACAATGCACAAACGGACTATGACGGTCTTTTTAAAAAAGTTAATAACAATCCTAATGCTTTTTGTTATTTGGCACATCCTTATACTACAGATTTTAAATATTTGGCTACAAATCCTTATAATGCATCTTATGATTCTGCTATTGTAGGAGTACCTTTTAGAAGTGGAGTAGCAATGAGTACTAATACTTCTTATTCTGATTATCCTTCAGGAGATTATATGGATTATTATAAAAGATTACTATCTAAAGGATATAAAGTAGGTGCAGGATATGATCATGACAATCATTATACAACTTTTGGTAGAAGTAATGGGGGAAGATTAGTGATAGTAGCCCCTTCTTTGACGACTTCTAATCTATTTTGGGCAATGAAAAATATGCACTTTTATGGCAGTGATGATTGGAATGCCAAAATTGATTTCAAGATAAATGGTACTGAAATAATGGGTAATATCTCTACTGCCTCTGTAAATCCAACGATTACCGTAGTACATAACGATGGAGATGGAGAAACCGCAGATAGTATAAAGATATGGTCTGGCTATTCAGGTACTAATAGTTATCCAGTAGTTATTTATTCTACTAAAAATACAAATCTTTTATCGTATGTTGATAGCACATTACCTAATAATTCACAAAGATATTATTTTATAGAAATCATTCAGCAAGACGGTCAAAGAATAGTTACATCGCCTATTTGGTATACAAAAGACCCTTTTGCATCTATTGGTGAAAATAATTTTAATGCTTCTGTATTAGTATTTCCTAACCCTGTAAATGATCAATTAAGCATTTCTTGTCCGCTTTCTAATTATGATATTAAAATAAGAGATGTTACAGGAAGAGTGATGTTTGAAAAACAAGTAAATACAAATTCATTTAACATAGAAACAAGTTCATATCCTGCAGGAATTTATTTTATTGAGATATTTAAAGACCAACAGATATTTTATCGTGAAAAATTTATTAAACAATAATCTATGAGATTTTTTCATTTGTCATTGCTATTCTCTCTTTTTTTTATAGTGTCTTGTCATACAAAGGAAGAAAAAGATACAAGACCTTTGTCGCCAAAGTCAGGAGGCAAATTAGTAATTGCAGAAATTACCAAACCACTGTCTTTATTTCCACAAAAATTAACAAGAATAGAAGAAGCACTTATTTGTAATCAAGTGTATGAACCACTTATACGTTTGAATGCTAAAACTCTTGATCTTGTGCCTGCATTAGCAGAAAAGTGGGAAGTTTCAAAAGATGGTAAACACATTACGTTTTATTTAAGAAAAGGGGTGAAGTTTCAAGATGATCCTTGTTTTAGTGGAGGAAAGGGGAGAGAGATAACTACTGCCGATGTCAAATTTACTTTTGAAAAACTTTGTTACGAACGTCCTGATAATTTTCACTTTTACACAATATGCAATGATAGAATTGTAGGAGCAAAGGAGTTTAATCAATTAATGAACGATCCATCTCAAAAAGAAAATTCAAAACCAGAAATTAAAGGGTTGAAAATTATAGATGACTATACTTTTTCAATAGACCTTCAATATCCCAACTATCATAGTTTTCTGCAATTATTGGCCACGCCTATTGCTGCCATTTTACCCAAAGAGGGGTATGAGAAATATGGAGACAAACTGGATTTTGGGGCAGGTCCTTATAGAATAGATAAAACATCTTCTAATGATCATCAATTGGTTTTATTAAAAAATCCACACTATTATGCAGTAGATAAAGACGGATTTGCTTTACCTTATATGGATACAATTATAGTTCGCTATTTTGAAAATACAGAAGATGCAGTAAACGCCTTTTTAAATCATCAGGTAGATGTGGTCAATGATGTGCCCAATAATATGGCAAAACGAGTGGTTGAACAACATATTAATTCCTTTCAAAAAGTTCCACCAGAGTATATTATTGATGTGAGTACACAGATGTTTGTGCAATATATTTTAATCAATACGCACTTACAACCATTTGATAATGTGAAGGTTCGCAAAGCCATTAATTATGCTATTGATAGAAATAAAATTATTGAAAAAGCATTTAATGGACAAGCATATCCAGGAATTTACGGAATTACTCCACCTGCATTTAAAGATTATGATATTACCAAAATAAAAGGATATGATTTTGATTTATCACAAGCAAAAAAATTATTAGCAGAAGCAGGGTATCCTGATGGAAAAGGATTTCCACCAGTTACTGTTTTTACAAACAAAGGATTTTCAAAAACACAATTAGCCATCAACGAACTTCAAAGACAATTGAAAGAAAACCTGAATATCAATGTGGTGTTTGAAAATTTGCCACTGGATATTAAATTTCGTTTGGAACAAAAAAACAGGGGGCATTTTTTTAGGCAAGGATGGGTAGCCGACTTTCCAAGTCCTGAGAATTTTTTAAATCTTTTCTATGGTAGATACGTAAGTTTAGACACTAATAAAGTATACTTTCCAAACACACAAAGGTATATAAATCCTGTATTTGATGATTATTTTGAAAAAGGTAGAGATGCTGTTAATAAAGATACTGCTTATAGATATTTTATGAAAGCAGAGCAAATTTTAATGGACGATGCACCTTTAATTGTATTATGGTACGAAGCCGCTTACAGATTGTATAACAACAAAGTAAGAGATTTGTATATGAATCCTATGCGGTATTATGATTTACGCATTGCTTATGTTGATAAAAACTAAATACCACTCGTGTGGCAGAAAATTATTATGAAATACTTGGTGTTTCAAAAACTGCAACAACAGAAGAAATTAAAATAGCATTTCGCAAGTTAGCACTTTTGTATCATCCTGATAAAAATCCAGAAACAAAAGAACTTTTTGTAAAAATACTTCATGCTTATGAGGTCTTATCTGATCCTGTTTTGAGAGAAAGATATGACCGTTCATTTTTTAATCCATCCGTCTCTTCTAAAACGGCTAATTCATATTCAAGTAAAAGCCGGCAAAGATGGGATGTAACAGAAGAAGATGAGCGGCGAAGACAGCAGTATAAAGAGTATTTTACCAAAATGTACAAAGAGTATGAAAAGCACCAAAAAACGTATGAAAAAGAATTACAATCCTACAATGAATGGAGATATTGGTTTGTATCAATAATTATATGTATTGTGTTGTTTTTTTTGATGATATTTGTGTATAATAATTAAAAGAGTTGTTTTATGATGGGAAAAGCGTTGATTTTAATGGGCTTAGTGATCATTGTATTAGGACTTGTAATAATGAGTATTGAAAATGGGACACTTAATATCAAATGGTTAAATTGGTTTGGAAATCTGCCCGGAGACATAAAAATAGAAAAAGAAAATTTCAAATTTTACTTTCCCCTGACTTCTATGATTATTATTAGTGTGGTGCTATCTTTAATTCTTAGGATTTTGAAAAAAATTTTTTAGAAAATAGTTTATGTAAACGGAAATTAATAGTTGTTATTATCCACAAAACTTCCTATTGTTTATAGGGCGATAACAAAAATTTGTTTTTTAGGAATAAATTTACTTAAATTGCAGGCAAAAATAAAAGTATGAAAAAAGTTGCATTCTTATACTTGCCATTGATTTTTGTGACGGCTGTGAGTATATCCTCTTGTGGTGGAAAAAAAGAAGAACAAACAGATGAAACCAAAGTATTAGAAACACAAGATACAGCAAAAGCAGGTGTTTTAAATGTGGGAGGACAATTATTTAGCGTTCCTTCACCAATTCAAACAGCAATGCTTATCCAAAAATTAGGATTACCTTTTAATAAATCATTGCTATTTCCTGCGAATAAATCAAATGCATTTAATACAGATGCAACTCGGGCATTAATGCTTGGTGTGTATGGAGCAGACCTTGGTTATGTAAGTATGTACAGTCAAACACAAGAAGCCCTTTCTTATTTAGCATCCATTAAACAATTAGCGGATAAATTGGGAATATCTTCTGCTTTTGATGAAACAACTCTTAAACGCTTTGAAAACAACCTTACCAATAAAGATAGTTTAGTAGCATTAGTAGGCGTGGCTTATAGATCAAGTGATAACTATCTTAAAAACAATAAACGTTTAGATATTAGTTCTTTAATTTTACTTGGAGGATGGTTGGAAAGTATGAACATTGCTATAGAGTCATACAAAGCCAAAAATAATGAGGAAATTAAAAGAAGAATTGCAGAACAAAAACTCACGGTTAATAATTTGTTACAACTCATTACAATAAATGCTCCTGATCAAACGGACTTGATTGCTTCTTTAAAAGAATTATCTTTATTATATGAAAAAGTAGAATTCAAGTATAAATATGTTGAACCAACAACAGATACCGCTCGCAAAATAACTTACATCAATAGCACCAATGAGTTAGTAATGGACGATGCTACATTTAAAAATATCCTTGAAAAATTACAAGCATTTAGAAATAAAATCACTCAATCTGCCTCATAGATAAAAAAATCAAATCATCAACTCAAATAAAATTCTATCCTATGAAAAAAATAATCTTATCTACAACATTATTAGCAGGAATGTATTTTTATTCTTATGCTCAATGCGATACCATTGCAAGTTTATGCGTAAAGCATATTACTAATAATTATATTTCAGATGGACAGCAATATCGTGCAATGCTCTTAAATCCTGAAGAAACAGCAGAATTTCATACCACACTATTTGCTGAAACTATTTATCGTTTTGCGGCTTGTAGTGGTTTGAAAGATGGTAATTTAATTTTTAGAGTTTTAGATAAAGATAGAAATGTATTATTTACAAATCAAAATTATAGAAATGCACCTTATTGGGACTTTAAATCTAAAAGTACTATTGATGTTATCATAGAAGCCCAATTAGATCCTGATAGAAATCCTGGATCTGGATGTGCTGTGCTCCTTATAGGATTTAGACAAAAATAAAATCAATGTATCGCCTTATATGGAAGGTGATAATGATATCTTGGTTGCTGATAGTTTCTACTGATCAATATTCTATTGCTCAATCTGATCCGATATTTCAAAAAGATTCTGTTTTTATTCCATTATTGAATAATAAAAGTAAAGTAGTTGTAAATTCATTCAAAATTTATTCAAAAGACAATTGCATTCAGTTTTTAAACAATCCATCGTATAATTATCTAAAGTTTATTTTTTCAAAAGAAAAAGATAGCATAGCCACTCCTTTATTGAAATTTCAAAGTTCTATAGAAATAAAATCAGGTAAAAAATCATTCTACAAAAAAGATTGGGCTATTTATCAAGAATCCAATCAATTATTTTTTGTATTATTGCTACCATTAAATTACTTGAAAACTTTAAGTGAAGATGGCATTACAGAAATTTTAGTTAATGAAAAGATCGTAGCGAATTTTTCTAAAAGCGAAACTAATAAAATAAAACAAGTAGCCAATTATTTAATAAAATCAAGTACGACGCATTGAAGTAGCAATTTTTATTTTTAAGATTGATATTGAATAAAAAAAATCTCAAAAAAAAATTGATAGTATTTAAAATTAAAAAAAATAATTAAATGAGTGAGCGGATATTACGAGCATTGATGCAGATGTTTGCCATTATTGCAAGAGTAGATGGCATTACCAATACAGGTAGAAGTATTGTGCAATCGTATTTGCGTCAACAATTAAATGAAGAGCAAGTTGAAAAATACTTAAAAATTTTTGATGAATACCTTGAACAATACCATCAAGTAAGTCAAAAAAAGGAAGGAGTTGCAAAAAAACTTTCACTGAATTCTGTTAAGATATTAAAAATTTGTTCTCAAATAAATGAAGAGTTAGAACAAACACAAAAGTTTATTGTGTTAGTTCGTTTGATAGAGTTTATTCATTCTTCTAATCAAATAAGTGAACAAGAATTAGAGTTTGTTCAAACAGTAGCAGAAACATTTAATATTGAACAAAAAGAATTTGAAAATATCAAATACTTTGTAGAACATAGCATTGAAGATATTCCTGATTCTGATGATTTTTTAATTATTCGGCATCAAGCGTTGCCTGAAAATACAAAGACCAAATTTTTATTTAATGAATATATTATTAATGGAGAAGTTCGTGTATTGAGAATAGAACCGGTCAATTTATATTTGGTTAGAGTGTTTGGTGATTTAGATATTCAATTAAATGGTCAAACTATAGATAAACACAGAGTATATGTTTTAACGCACGGTGCTTCACTCAGAAGTTCTAAAATTAAGCCCATTTATTACAGCGATATCATTAGCAGATTCTTAGCAGATACACATACAACCAAAATAACTTTTGAAGTACGTGATGTTGAATATAAATTTAAGAATGGTAAAATAGGATTAAGAGATATCAATCTATTTGAAGAAAGTGGGACATTAGTCGGAATAATGGGCGGATCGGGTGCTGGTAAGTCCACTTTGATGAATGTTTTGAATGGTAGCGAAAAACCTTCAAAAGGACAAGTGATTATTAACGGTGTAGATATCCATAAAGAACCTGAAAAAATTGAAGGTGTCATTGGGCACGTTCCACAAGACGATTTACTAATTGAAGAATTGACAGTATTTGAAAATTTATTTTACAATGCTAAACTATGTTTTGGCAATTTAAGTGATGAAGAAATTACCAAAAAATGCGATGAGTTATTAGCCGATTTGGGGTTGTCTGAAACAGCCCATTTGAAAGTCGGGTCGCCACTTGAAAAAACCATTTCTGGCGGACAAAGAAAACGTTTGAATATCGCCTTAGAATTGATTAGAGAACCGTCCGTATTGTTTTTAGATGAACCTACTTCAGGATTATCCTCTCGTGATTCTGAAAACATAATGGATTTACTCAAAGAATTGACCTTAAAAGGCAAATTAATCTTTGTAGTGATTCACCAGCCATCATCAGACATTTTCAAAATGTTTGACAAGTTAATCATTTTAGATGTAGGTGGATATCTTGTTTATTATGGCAATCCTGTAGATGCAGTATCTTATTTTAAACGACTTATCAATCATGCCAATGCAGATGAAACAGAATGTCCATATTGTGGGAATGTCAATCCAGAGCAGATATTTAATATCATAGAAACAAAAGTAGTAGATGAGTATGGCAATCTTACTAAGAAAAGAAAAATTTCACCTTCTGAATGGAATAGATATTACAAAGAACTTATAGAATCATACATTAATTTCAAAGAACACTTTAAAACCATACCAGAAGCCATATTCAAAATACCAAATAAATTTCAGCAATTCAAAGTATTTCTTACAAGAGACGTAAAAAGTAAATTAACCAACAATCAATATCTATTAATAAACTTCTTAGAAGCACCGGCATTAGCGTTTATTTTATCCTTTTTAGTGAGATATTACAATACCGATGTAGATACAGGAAGAGGTTATATTTTTAGAGAAAATGACAATATCCCTGCGTATTTGTTTATGGCAGTGGTAGTGGCTTTGTTTATTGGAATGATGGTCAGTGCAGAAGAAATCATCCGTGATAGAAAAATTAGAAAAAGAGAAGCATTTTTGAACTTGAGCAAGGGTTCTTATTTGATGAGCAAAGTAGTTATAATGTTTATTTTATCTGCTATTCAGACGTTTACATTTATCATTGTTGGTAATAATATCTTAGGTGTTAATGGATTATTAGGTGATTATTGGTTGGTATTATTTTCCACATCTTGTTTTGCAAATATGCTGGGATTAAACATATCTGCAGCGTTTAATAGTGTCGTAACGATTTATATTTCTGTGCCATTTTTAATTATTCCTCAACTTATTTTAAGCGGCGTGATTGTCAAGTTTGATAAATTAAATCCTCTACTCACACAGCCAGGTACTGTACCATGGAGCGGAGAATTAATGACCAGTAGATGGGCGTATGAAGCATTAGCCGTCAATCAATTTAAGAATAATAATTATGAAAAACATTTTTATGTATTTGATAAAATCATTAGTAATACACAATATAAAAAAGTGTATTGGATACCCAAACTTCAAAACAAATTAACTAAAATAGAAGATGAACTTAAAGACAAAACGGCTAACCAGTCAATGCTCATACAAGATATTCAATTAGTAAAACAAGAGGTATTAAAAGAATTGAATAATAAAAAACAAAAAGTACCTGCGTATCCTTATGATAAAAATGAACTATCAGCATTATCAATCAATACAATCAATCAACAAGTCATTCAAAACATTCGTAACTATTTGTATAAACTAAATGATTATTATGTTGATATAGAAAATAGAGCAAGGAAATTAAAAGATGAAAAAGCCCGTTCAATGCAAAAAACACCTGCTGAAAAAGAAGCATTTGTTCGTCTCATAGAAGATAATGAAAATGAAGCCCTCAATCAAATAGTTACTAATAGCAACGATATAAGTGGAGAACGTTGTATGGAAAAAGATGGCAAACTCATTCGCCGTATAGACCTTGTATTCTACGATCCCGAAGATTCTAATTTTGGTGGTGCTCATTTTTACGCTCCTACTAAAAAAGTTTTGGGAAGTTATATTGATACACTCTACTTCAATACGGCTATTATTTGGCTGATGACAATTATATTGTGGTTTACTTTGTATTATGATGTGTTTAAGAAGTTATTTGATTTTTTTGGGAACATTACAGAACTCATCAAGAAAAAACAAGAACCTGAACAATAATGACTCATCACATTGTTTCATTTCGTAATGCTAATATCCATTGTTACACAGAAGGCAAGGGAAGATGTATTGTTTTGTTACACGGCTTTCTTGGATCTTCTGAAGTATGGAAATACATTGTTCCGTATTTATCCTCTTCTTTTAAAGTGATATGTATTGATTTACCAGGACATGGAAAAAGTGATTGTATTGGTTATGCACATAGTATGGAATTAATGGCGGACGCAGTGTATGCGGTATTAAAGTATTTTAAAATAAAAAAATGTGTATTGGTAGGACACAGTATGGGTGGGTATGTATCATTGGCTTTTGCTCAAAAATACTCGGAGTTTGTAAAAGGTTTGTGTTTATTTCATTCTACTGCCTATCCCGATAGCGAAGAAAAAAAGAAAGATAGAAACAGAGCCATCAAAATAATTAAGACCAATCCTAAATTATTTATTCAACCGATGATTAAAAATTTATTTTCTAAAAAACTTTTACCTTATTTATTAAATGAATTAAAACTGGCTACCGAAATAGCAATGCAAACACCTGTTCAAGGAATTATTGCTGCCCTTGTAGGAATGAGAGATCGTCCCTCATATCTACCTGTTATTAAATACGCACCTTTCCCTGTAATGATGATTATTGGAAAATACGATAATGTTTTGCCAGCGAATATCTTATTAGAACAATGTGAGATAATACCTCATAAAACCTGTCTTTTTTTAGAATACGAAGGGCATTTTGGACAATTAGAAAATCCTAAATTTACAGGAATATCCATTAGAAAGTTTGCTCGAAATTGTTTCTTGCATAAATAATTTGTTACAAGTTTTTCATCTATGATATTTATTGTTTTTGCTACCATTACCAGTGTTTTAATGTTGGTAATTGTTCGTTTGTTTGAAAAAAACAAAGCCCATACATTTTATGCTTTGATTTTCAATTACCTATCTGCACTAATAATTGGTTTTACATATTCCAGTATTTATTTAAAATCAAAAGATATTCACTTTATTCAAATTATTTATTCATTGCCTTATCAAGTGTGGTTAATCACTATTATTGAAGGCATTTTGTTTATTACTGTTTTTTATTGGATTGCACAAACTACCAGATATTATGGCATTGCAGTAGCATCGGTAGCAAATAAAATGAGTTTTATTTTCCCTGTTCTTTCAGCACATTTTTTATTTAATGATGAGTTGAATACTTTACAAGCATTAGCACTATTATTGGCTATTTTTTCTGTATACTTAGTAACGTATTCTCCTAACTTAAAAATACGCAGTGATGCTAACAAAATTATTTTCCCCTTTTTAGTATTTATAGGTAGTGGAATCATTGATTCTCTCATCAATTATGGTAACAAGACCTTTGTAAATACAGAAGATAGACAGTATGTTTTTTCCACTTTTGTTTATGGTTTTGCTTTATTAACAGGATTTATTTATATCAAAACAGATACTAAAAAGATTTTTCATCAAGATAATTTTAAATGGAAAAGCACCATTGGTTTAGGATTGTTATTAGGCATTCCTAATTTTTTTAATTTAGTATTTATTATTCAAGCACTCAATACAAGGATTTTGCCGAGTGGTCAAATTTTTTTAATTTTAAATTTAAGTAATGTCATTACGACCGCATTAATAGGTGTTTTTGTATTTAAAGAAAAACTTTCTTGGATAAATTGGCTGGGAATAATTTTAGCAATACTTTCTATGGTTTTAATATAACAAGGATGATGAGATTCTCTTTAAATCTATTTTTTATTTTAAGATAGATATTTTGTAATTTAATGGCTCAAAGAAGAAGTAATATGAAAAACACATTTTTATTTTTGTTAGTTGTGGGAATATTTTGTCCATTGATAAAACGATCACAAGTGATTTCTGGTAAATCCTACAAAGAATACTTTATGGAAGGGAATCAATTAATGTTAGAAAACAATTATGCTTTAGCCATTCAAAATTACTTGGCCGCTTATGAATTAGAACCATACAATGCAAATATCAATTATTTATTAGGAAAAGCATATTTGTATTCACCTACTGAAAAAAACAAAGCAGAACAATATCTTGAAAAAGCCATCAATAAGGTAAAAAGAAATTACATCCCTGATGATCCATCAGAAAAATCAGCACCCGTATTAGCATTATATTATTATGCTCAAGCATTGCATATAAATTACAAATTTGATGAAGCATTACAGTATTACGATCGTTTTTTACAAGCAATAGGAAAATCTGCTAAATCTTGGGAGAAAGAAGTTAATCAGAAAAAAACACAAGTAAATTATGCTAAAACTTTAGTAGAACATCCTATCAACATCAAGATTACTAATATGGGAGATAGCATCAATAGTGAGTATCCCGAATATGGGGCTGTTTTGACTGCAGATGAACAAATGTTGATATACACTACTCGTCGTCCAGGTGGCGTATGCGGTGAAAGAACAGCAGATGGTGGGTTTTATGAAGATATCGTAGTATCCTATAAAATAGACGATAAAACGTGGACAAAACCAAAATCTTTGAGCGATAATGTAAATACTTGCGGACACGAAGCATCCATTAATCTTAGCCCCGATGGGCAAATACTTATTCTATACAAAGATGAAGAAGGCGGAAATATCTACTATTCACAATGGGATGGAAGAAATTGGAGCATTCCAATGACATTTGGATCAGATGTGAATACTAAATATTGGGAAACACACGCTTGTTTATCGCCTGATGGAAATACTTTATACTTTGTTTCTGACAGACCCGGTGGAGTTGGAGGTCGTGATATTTACAGAGTGGTAAAATTACCCAATGGAAAATGGAGTAAAGCATTAAATTTGGGATATCCCATTAACACACCTTATGATGAAGACGGCGTATTTATGCACCCCGATGGCAAGACACTTTTCTTTTCCTCCAATGGACATAGCAGTATGGGGGGCTTTGATATTTTTTATTCTGTAATGGATGAAAATGGTAAATTTACTGAGCCCATAAACATTGGTTATCCTATCAATACTACTGACGATGATTTATTTTATGTAACTTCTCCTGATGGCAAAAGAGCATACTATTCTTCTGTGCAAGAAGGGGGCTATGGTGATAAAGATATTTATATGATTTCTATCCCTGAAGGGGCAGAAAAACCTGTTGTTATCTACAAAGGCAAAATTGTAGCGGCTTTTGGAGAGTCCCTTCCCGAAGATATTACTATTATTCTAACCGACAAAGAATCAGGAGAAATTGTAGGAATGTATCGCCCTCAAAAAAATGGAAGTTTTGTATTCACCTTACGCCCAGGTGCTACCTATAAAATTTCTTATCAATCGAATGGAGAAGAATTCTTTAGTGATGAAATATATTCAGATAAATCAGAGTCCTATCAAGAAATTCAAAAAGAACTTCAATTAGAACCTGTAAAAGTGCTTGGAAAAATAATTGTCAAAGAAAAATCAGTCATATTAAATGTTACGTGCTTTAAAGATATAAAAAATAAGCAACCAATCACAAATGCCGTTTTTTACGTAGTAGAAGATAAAAACAGAAAAAATTATGGCGTGTACAAAACAGATGATAATGGGACTATCAATAATATCTTTTTATCAGCAGGAAAAACATACACTTTGATATTAGAGCACGACCATAAAGTCATTGAAGAAAGAGTCATCCAAACACCACAAACTCAACTTGGGGAGTCATTGCAAGAGATATTCTTTTTAAATAAAGAAGGAAGCCAATCAGGTAAAAAATATATTTCTATAAGTATTATTAATTCTAATAATAAAAAGCCCATACCCGATGCATCATTGCTAATTAAGTCAGATGATGGTAATACAATAGAACAAATGACAGATAACAAAGGAAATATCAATAAACTTGAACTTACAGCAGGACTCAATTATACACTTACATCTTATAAAAGTGGTTATTATGGTGAATCTCTTATACTGAATGCTTCAGAACTTCCTGATGGCTTAACTATTAAAACATTAAATATAAAATTAGACAAAAAATCAAAAGAAGATATTACACGATTTGAAGTTTATTTTAAGTATAAAGAATATGCCATTGATACTAATGATGTAAAGTGGAAAAATTTTATCACCAATATTATCAAAAGATCTCAAGAAGAAAAGGTAAAAATTTTTATCACAGCCAGTGCATCAAAAGTGCCTGCATCAATGACTAATATCGTACTATCTAAAATGAGAGGAGAATTTTTAAGAGATAAAATTTACAAATATGTAGTGTCTCACGGAGGAAAAAAAGAAAATATACAATTCAAGATAAATGCTATTGTTTCTGGTCCAGAATACAGCAAAAAAACACCTTCATCAGTTTATGAAAAATACCAATATGTAAAAGCCATTGTAGAATAATTAGGACTTGAGATGAAAAAGTTTAAACCACTCATCACTTTAAAATTAACTACAAAAAAATTATCACAAAGACAATTATTAGTTGAAAGTTCAAGGACTATAAAAGTGAAAGAATTGTAAGGAAAAACATTGTTTTTACATAGATTTTAAAACTCGTATTTCTACACTCCACTCAAAAGATTGATATGCTTGTAACAAAATAATATCTTTTTTATTTAAAATATCTCCGTTGGTATTTATGGTATCTGCAATGCCCATCCACGGCTCTATACACACAAAGTCCAAGCATTTTGCTTTTGTCCAAATTCCCCAATGCTTACAATCACTTTTAATGCTGATTTGATAATTCCAATGTTTGTTTGACAATATCATTTCATTAATCCCTGTATTTTCAAGAACAATAGCATCGTTTTCAAATAAACTTGTTTGTAATTTTATAGTAGGTTCATTCGAGATCATTTCTTTTTCATCACTCAATAATCCGTCTTTTAATAATGTTCTTTTTAATGGCAATGGTATTGAATGTCCCTTAAAAAACACTTGACAATTATCTAAATCATTAAAGGTATTAAATCCAGGATGCAAACCGATGCTAAATGGTAAAACATCATAATGTGGGTTAAATACTTTGAAATGAATTTTAATACTATTATCATCAATGAATGAATATTCTGAGATGAGTGAAAAACGAAAAGGATATTTTGAAAAAGTTTCTTCATCATCGGTGAGTTCAAATTGAATTTTCCCTTGCTTTACATTTAGTGATGTGCATAACCATTCTTTATCTCTTGCAAAACCGTGCTGTTCTAATGTGTAAATGGTATTTAAATATCTATATTGATTGTTTTTTAATTTACCTACAATGGGAAATAAAATAGGTGCTGTTCTTTTCCAAGGTTCATTGGCTTGCCACAAAAGTTCTTTCCCTTTATACAAAAAAGAAATAAGTTCTGCACCCTTTGTATTTACTTTTATTTCTAATGCTTTGTTACTTAATGTATAGATCATTTCAATGAATTATTATAAAATGAAAAGCCAAACCTTGACTACATTATCATAACTCCCGGTATGTCCGATGCTTGTTCGTAAATATGAATGATTTGATCCACACTTTGAACAATTTGTTTTACAGTAATGCTTACATACCTTCCTCGGGAACTTTGTCTAATAGAGATATTGGCATCTTCTGATTCATTAAATAATGCTTCTATTAAAGCAATTTTTTGATGATCGCTACTCAAAATAAATTTGAACATATACATTGATGGAAAACTTTGATGTTCCGTCAATTTTGCTTTTAATTCTGACCAATCTGTTTTCATAACTTTTCAAAATAATAATTGTAGATTAAATAAATGCCAAAGAGTATAAGAGTTGAACCTGTAACTACATTGACAATGTGTATGGTTTTTGCATTCAAAATCTTTTTAATTTTATTAGCCAAATAAATCTTAAATACTTCTACTGCAAATACTGTTGAATTTAAGATGGAAAAATAGATTAATGTTTTTACGAGAGAATGATTAAAAAAGTTACTTATAATTGTAACATTTCCCAACCATAAAAACCAAACTGCAGGATTAAAAAGATTGATCACAAATCCTTTTACAATAAGTAAAACAGGATGTGTTTCGTTTTTGATATTAAGAGTATCTATGTTTTCACTATCAGACGGCGGAATGTCTTTTTTGAAATAAAAAGCCCCAAACAAAATTAAAATAATTCCGGCTAATATCCCGGCAAACCTTTGATTTTTAGAATCATTGAGCCATTCTGTCAATCCAAGATGGACTAAAAATATCGTAAATAGACACACTACAAAATCGCTTCCTACAACGCCTATTGCCAGCATTGTGGCTTGACGAAATCCTTTTTTGATGGAATAATTGATTAAACTAAAAAACGAAGGACCAAAAGAAAAGGTCAATAAAATTACAATGATAATGCTTTGATAAATTAAACTAAATATCATTCTACATTAATATCGTATCCTTTTTGAATCAAAAATTGTTTCCAATCATCATACAAAGCCCCTTTAATGACTCTTGGGAATTTACTTTGGGCACTTGCTCTTTTTTTGTATTCTAAAAATTGGATAAAAACATCATCTGGTAATACTGTTACGAATATATTTTTTAATGCTGCCGATCGTTCTACTCTATAATCATCATTTAATTGTTTCAAATAATCGTCAATTTTTTGTTTTAGAATATGTTCATCTATCATTTTGTTAGTACCTACATACCAATGATGTGCAAATAAATTGTCGTGCTTTATTCCTGCTACTGTAAATTCATTGATTTCAATATTCAAATCTCTTGCAGTCAAATCAATGGCTCGGGTCATATTATCTACCGAAAGATGCTCTCCGCACAAACTCAAAAAGTGCTTTGTTCTGCCTGTAATAAGTATTTCTGCTTTTTTTGCATCTGTAAATTTAATAGTATCACCAATTAAATATCTCCAAGCACCTGCACAGGTTGAAAGTAATAAAGCGTAATCTTTGTTTTCTTCTACTTCGTTGATTAATAAGGTTTCAGGATGTTCTCTTAAATTTCCATCTTCATCAAAATTTTTCTCATTAAATGGAACGAACTCAAAAAAGATACCATTGTTCAGCACCATTCTCATAGATTGTAACTCATTCGGTCTATCTTGAAAAGCAATAAATCCTTCAGACGCCAAGTAAGTATCTATAAAAATAACATCTTTAGTAAACATTTTTTTCAAACTTGCTTTGTAAGGATGAATGGCTACTCCACCATGTACGTATACTTTGAAATTAGGCCATATCTCATGAATAGAATTAACTTTATAATGGTCTAAAATTTTTTCCATTAAAATTTGAATCCACGCAGGAACACCAGCAATAATGCCAATATCCCATTTGTGGGCATTGACCGTCATTTCATTTAATTTAGCATTCCAATCCTTGTAAGCAGAAATTTTCTTTCCGGGCTTATAGTGATGTTGAAACCAAAATGGGATATTTCCAGTAGTAATACCACTCAAATCGCCAGCAAAATAAGTTCCGTTGTAATTCAAATGCGTACTTCCGCCAATCATTAAAATTCCTTTTTGATAAATATCTGGTGGAAGATCAAAATTGGCAGTAGCCAAAATTTGTTTAATCGCCGACTTTTGAATGGCTTTCAACATATCTTTTGTAACAGGAATATATTTAGACGATGCTTCAGATGTGCCAGAACTCAAAGCAAAATACTTGGTATATCCAGGCCAACACACATAAGGTTCACCATTTAATGTTCTATACCACCATTCTTTGTAAATTTTATTGTAATCATAAGTGGGTACATTTTCTTGAAAACTCCTTACGACATTCGCACTCTTTAAAACTTGATCAAAATGATATTGATGCCCAAAAGCAGTATCTTTGGCTTTTGTCAATAGTTTAATAAGTGTTTCTTGTTGTTGTCTAAATGGTCTTTTCTCCCTCTTTAATTTAGAACTAAGAGTAATTGTGTTTTTAAGTAATGTACCAAGAATGGTTGGCATTGTAATAATGGTTTATTTAATGTATTTAAAATCTTGATTTTTCTTAATGTTTAACAATGTATGATACATTAGTTTTACAACATTTTCAATATCATCTTTGTGAACGGTTTCATTTGTTGTGTGCATATATCTCAAAGGTAGAGAAATCAATGCAGATGGTACACCCTCTGCACTATAAGCAAAGGCATCTGTATCTGTACCTGTGCTTCTGGAAGATGCTAATCTTTGAAATTCTATTTTTTCTTTTTCGGCTGTATTTATGATTAACTTGAGAACATTATTTTGAACAGCAGGGGCATAACTCAATACAGGACCTTTGCCACAGGCAATATCTCCTTGTACTTTTTTATCCATCATTGGTGTTTGAGTATCGTGGCAAACGTCTGTAATAATAGCCACATTGGGCTTGATAGTTCTTGAAATCATTTCTGCACCTCGTAATCCTATTTCTTCTTGAACAGAATTAACAATATAAAGAGAATAAGGAAGTTTAACGCCATTTTCTATTAATAATCTTGCTACTTGGGCAATCATAAATCCCCCAATGCGGTTATCTAATGCTCTTCCTACAAAAAATTTTTCGTTTAATTCTATGAGTTCATCTTCATAAGTCATAACACATCCAACGTGAATGCCTAATTTTTCCACTTCTTTTTTAGATGAACAACCAACGTCTACAAAAATGTTTTTTAATGTTGGGGGCTCTTCTTTACCTGGTTCTCTTACGTGAATAGCAGGCCATCCAAAGATACCTTTTACGATTCCTTTTTCTGTATAGATATTCACTCTTTTTGAAGGTGCTATTTGATGATCACTTCCTCCATTGCGGCATACATAAATAAATCCATCATTTGTGATGTAATTGACAAACCAACTAATTTCATCGGCGTGTGCCTCAATCACTACTTTATAATCTTGTCCTGGATTAATGATGCCTGCAACAGAACCATAATTATCTACAATATAATCATCAATATAAGGTTTTAAATAATCCAGCCAAATTTGTTGCCCTGATGCTTCAAACCCTGTAGGTGATGAATTATTAATGTATTTGTACAAAAAATCGGTGGATTCTTTTGTAAAAACTTGAAATTTCTTTTTTTCTGTTTTTTTCATAAATGATTAATTTTTCAATTAAATTAAGTTTATTTTGAATTTCTTTGAACGTATTTTAATGTCCAATTCTTTTTGTTTCTTTCTTTTTATTTGGGTCATATAAAATGTTATGTCTTAAGCCCGGTCTCTTTTTGAATTCAAGCACGGCAGGTGTTTGTCTTTTTGTAACATCAATTCTTTTATCTTTTTCAACAGGTTCTACCAATTTATCTTTACCATAAATAAAATCTTCTCTCCAGAATTCTGTATCTACAATTCTATCGGTTAAAAATATCGCTTCTTTTGGACATGCTTCTTCGCATAAGCCACAAAAGATACAGCGTAGCATATTGATGTAATATTCTTTGGCGTATTTTTCTTCTCTGTACAAATGTTCTTCACCAGGTTTGCGTTCTGCGGCTACCATCGTAATGGCTTCGGCAGGGCAAGCCAATGCACACAGCCCACAAGCCGTACATCTTTCTGCCCCATTTTCATCTCTTTTAAGTACGTGTCTTCCTCTAAATACGGGACTTAAAGGTCTTTTTTCTTCGGGATATTGAATCGTGGCTTTTTTCTTAAATAAATGACGAATCGTAATGCTCATTCCTTTTAATACTCCTGGTAAGTATATTCTTTCAGATAAATTTTGTTCTTTATTGCTAACTATTTTTTTTCTATTAGTGAGTGATAACATATTATTTGTGTTTAGGTTTTACTTTTCTTTTTATGTTTAAAAATTTAAATTCCCTCTAAAATATTCTACAACTATCGTTAATAAAAGATTGAATAATGACAAAGGAATTAAATATCTCCATCCTAAATTCATTA
>JAOAIP010000025.1 GCA_026414605.1 Bacteroidia bacterium | reverse complement strand
CGCGAGCATTTTCTATGTGTCTTTTAGCATCTGCAATATGTTCTTCTTTGCTTTTACGCATATCTCTTATTTTAGTTTTTTCTCCACCCAATTGATAATTATATCGGCACATTCTAATCCTCGTTGGACTGTTTTGAAATCACCTACTCCATCATACCCCATTACTAAATGTAATATCTCGTATGCTATATTGAAATGATTTAATATCTTTCTATCAAGTTTAGCCAAAAAATCTTGGTAATCATCTACGTGTTTTCTCGTAGATTTTTTAATGCCGTGCTGTTTCATCAATTCATTAAGGGCTATTAAAATACCTCTATAAGCAACGTGTCCTGCTATGGCAACATATTTTGCATCGGTATAAAATCCATCTTCTTTTTTGCCTTGTTTTTTCAAAATCTGTTGAGCATTTTCAAGATGCCGAACAGCATTATCTAATAGGGCTTTCACCTTCATAAATCATCTATTATTAATCACGGATATTAAGAACATCTTTTTTAAGTAAATAATACAATCCAACTAATAAAAGTAATGAAAATGTAAGAACTTCAATAACTCCAAAGAGTCCTAACTCCTTGAAATTGGTAGCCCAAGGATACATAAATATCACTTCTACATCAAACAATACAAATAATAATGCCGTCAGAAAATACTTAACAGCAAAGGGATTGCGAGCATTTCCTTCACTATGTACACCGCATTCAAATACATTGTATTTGACTTTTGAGTATTTTTTTGGGCCTAATAAATGAGATGCTACCATCGTTACAACTACAAATGCCACTGCTATTAAAAACATAATAGCAATAGGTAAATACTGAATGAGTGTGCTGTTATTCATAATCCTATTTATTTTTTGGCAAAATTACGGATTTTTTCATTACAAGAAGGCAGATTATTTTTATTTTTATCTATGTGTAATTATCCACATTTTTTGGTAAAGTTTTTAAAATTTGTAATAATCATAAGGATATCAAAAATGCAACATCACCATTAGATTACACTGAATTGTTATTATATGCGAAAACTTTCCACAGAACATTGTTAATAATATTTTTTGAAACAACTATTTAATACTGCTTATTCCCATTATTTTTGTGTCCCGTTTTTTATGAAAAAGTTTTGGATTATAATTTTCATTAGTATTGTGTATATTGCTAATGCTCAATGGGATTTGCAACATTCTGCGGCGGTGCGGTATGCCGATTCTGTTTATGAACACCTTTCTCCTCGTGAACGAATTGCTCAATTATTGATGATTCCTGTGTATGGGAATAAACCAATGTCTCACATTCGTAAAGTTGCCGACTATGTCAGAGAATATAATATCGGTGGAATGATTTTGATGCAAGGAAGTCCAATGCAATTTGCTTCGTATATCAACTATTTCCAAAAGTTAGCAAAGACACCTATTCTTATGAGTATTGATGGCGAGTGGGGACTATCTATGCGTTGGGATAGTATGCCTGTTTATCCTAAACAAATGACTTTAGGGGCACTGCAAAAGATGAATGATAGTTTGATTTATGCAATGGGCAAACAAATTGCTTACGAATGTGCTAAATTTGGTATTCATATCAATTTCGCACCTGTGGTAGATATCAATAACAATCCTCAAAACCCAGTGATAGGCATTAGAAGTTTTGGCGAAAATAAATACAGAGTTACCGAAAAAGCCCTTTTGTATGCTCGTTCTTTGATGGACAATGGCGTTATGCCAGTAATGAAGCATTTCCCCGGCCACGGCGATACGGATGTAGATTCCCATAAAGATTTACCTGTTATCTATCATTCCAAAGAACGATTAGATTCTTTAGAACTATATCCCTTTAAAGTTTTAATTCAGCAGGGCATTCCTGCTGTGATGGTGGCTCATTTGAATATCCCCGCATTAGATTCTACGCCCAACAGACCTTCCACTTTGAGTAAAAAAATTGTAACAGATTTACTTAAAAATGAATTGGGATTCAAAGGATTGATATTTACAGATGCATTGAATATGAAAGGTGTTAGTAAATTTTTTCCACCAGGAATAGCCGAAGTAGAAGCCATTAAAGCAGGAAATGATGTATTGCTTTTTTCTGAAGATGTGCCCAAAGTCATCAAAACAATTGAAAAAGCCCTGAACGACTCTATTATACAATGGTCGCAAATTGAACAATCTTGCAAAAAGATTTTAAAGTATAAATATTTTCTGACAAAAAATAACTTGTTTGTAAAGAAAAAATCGGCTTATCAAGATGTTTACAAAAATAAAATTCCACAGCAAATCATCTCAAAAATTAGTGCTTCTGCTGTAACATTAATTCAAAATAAAAATAATTTTTTACCTATTCGTCAATTAAAGGGACTAAAGTTTTTATACATTGCAGTAAATGATAGTACCAACAATTCTTTTAATGAAAATTTAAATAATTTTGTTTACGCTGATAAATACAGCATTATTAACTACAACAAATTGGACACTAATATCTTAAATAACAAAATTCAAAATGCCGACATTGTAATTATTCATTGGATACAAAAAAGATTATTTAATGGAAATAATAAAAAACAAAAAAATACAGATAGCATTGTTCCTTTGCTTGAACGAATTGCACAACAAAAATCCAGTGTTCTTGTAATTAGTGGCGTTCCTTATATTTTGAATAAATTTTCTCATCCTGAATACTTTCAATCCATTATTGTTGCGTATGAAAATAAAAAGGATTTATCAAAAGCAGCCGTTAATGTTCTTTTGGGGAGCCAATCACCACAAGGTGTTTTGCCTGTATCTGCCTCATTTTTTTCTTTGAATACGGGATTCTCTTATGAAAAAAACATACGACTAACGGAAGTATTTCCTGAAGAATTTGGAATAAATTCCGATGCTTTGCAAAATAGCATTGATTCTATTATTTCGTCAGCCATTAAACAAAAGATTTTTCCAGGATGTCAAATTGTTGCTGTAAAAGATGGTAAAATCTTTTTTAAGAAATCTTATGGTAAAACGACTTATGAAGATTCAGCAGAACAAATTACCAATGCCCATTTATACGATATTGCATCGGTTACAAAAATTGCTTCGTCTGCATTAGCATTGATGAAATTAGTAAGCGAAAAAAAATTAGATGTCAAAAAAACATTAGAACATTATTTACCAGAATTAAAACACACCAACAAAGGAAAGTTAGTAATTGAAGATATTTTGACGCATCAATCGGGATTATTGCCATTTATACCTTTTTACGAAAAAGCATTAAAAGCAGAAAAACAAGGCATTAAAGTATTTCAACAAGATTCATCAGCAGAATATTCTGTAAAGGTAGCAGATAACTTATGGATGAAAAAAGAATGGAAAGACACACTATGGAATGATATTGTAAAAAGCCCATTAAAAGATGCAGGAAAATATGTGTATAGTGATTTGGGCTATTATTTTGTTCAACGCATTGTAGAAAAACTCACAGGTCAATCGCTTGAGAAATATGTTGAAGAACAATTTTATCAACCAATGCATTTGGGAATAACATACAATCCATTAAGATATTATAATAAACAACAAATTGTTCCCACAGAGATAGATAAGACGTTTAGAAATCAACTTCTTTGGGGTTATGTGCACGACCCGGGGGCAGCAATGATGGGTGGCATAGCAGGACACGCAGGATTATTTGCCAATGCTACCGATTTAGCCACCTTGATGCAGATGCTTTTGAATAATGGAAAAATCTTTGGGAAAAAGTTTTTGGATAGTGCTGTTGTAAAAGAATTTACGTCTTGTCGTTTTTGTCCTAAAAATAGAAGGGGCTTATGTTTTGAGAAACCCGCTCCTACCAAAGAAATGGAAAGTCCTGTGCCAGATTGTTGTAGTTTAGAAAGTTTTGGACACTTTGGATTTACAGGCACGATGGCTTGGGCAGATCCACAAGAAAATTTGGTTATAGTATTTTTGTCTAACCGAGTATATCCAGATAGTAAAGAAAACAAATTAGCCAAATCAGGAGTGCGTGGAAAAATCCTGAAAGTGTTTTATAATGCTGTAAAACACTACTATCCTTACAATTTGCAGAGATGAAATTTTAATAATACATTATAAAGTTGAAGGGAAAAGTATGAAAGTGATAGGTTCTGTTAGGATTTAATATCTTGGATGGAATAAATATGAGAGATTTATTCAACAAATAATTTGAATACAATCAATGCATTATTTTCCAAATCAGTTCTTGGAGTAATTGTAAATTTTCTAAACTATAATTGTTGATTTTTTTACTTTTAAGGTCGTATTCTTTTAAGAGATACAAGATTTGTTTTGTTTTAGGTCTTGGATAATTCATAGCAGCAGTAGCGTATTCTTTGACAAAGAAGGGATGCGGAAGTTCTAATTGTTCTTTTACATAATTATCATCTTTATTGTCCAATAAATGGTATTTTAATACTTTGGTAAAATAAGTATTGAGCGAAGGGATGATTCGTTCCATTGGAAAATCATTTTTGTTTTCACCAAAGTATTTTACAATCATTTGTGCTTTTAGTATGTTTTTTTCTGCTAATGCTTTTTGTAATTCATAGATATTATATTCTCTATTGACAAAAGTATATTTGTTGATATCGGCTTCTGTAATTTCTCGTTTATCGGGCGTATTGATGATGATTTTTTCAATTTCTTTTTCTATACGCATCAAGTCATTGCCGATATTTTCGGCTAATTTGAAAGCAGAACGATCGTCTATCATTCTGCCCAAATCCATTACATATTGCTTAATCCAATCTTTTAGTTTGTAATCTTTTACTTTTTCTGATTTGAAAGCAACAACATTTGGGTGTTGAAGTATTTCTTTAATGATAGTTTTTCGTTCATCCAATTTTTTTTCAGGATCTTCAAAAGCAAGAATCATATAATGTTCAGGAACGGGATTTTGAATGAATTTCAGAAGTAGTGGTAAGGCAGAATTTTTATCTTTGGAAGCCGATTGAAAATCTTTTAATAAATGAGCATCTCTAAAAATGATTAACTTGAATGATGAAAACATTCCTACTTCTTGGAGTTGAAGCAAAGCATCGTTTAATGTATTTTTTTTACCATCAAAGTTATATAAATTATTTTCATTGTTGGTTTCGCTAATAAAGTGGTCAGCCGTTTCAATGATTTTAAGAATATAATAAGGTTCATCACCATACAAAATATAGAGTGGGTCAAATGCTCCCTTTTTGATATTTTTAATAATATCTTTATAAGATGCTACAATCATTGTTGGAAAAAGATATTCGGAGAATTTTGATTGATATTACGAGATTTAAAAAATCATTTAAAACTTCACGTAAGGTAATAATCCGTGCAAGCCACCTTCTCTACCAAAGCCACTTTCTTTGTATCCACCAAATGGAGAAGTAGCGTCAAATTTGTTGTAGGTATTTGCCCATACAACACCTGATCTCATTTTGGAAGTCATATTGAAAATTTTGGAACCTTTGTCTGTCCATACACCAGCGGCTAATCCATAAGGTGTGTTATTGGCTTTTTCAATAACTTCTTCCACTGTTCGGAAAGTTTGAATGGTTAATACCGGTCCAAAAATTTCTTCTTGAACAATTCTATGAGATTGTGATGTTTCTAAGAAAAGTGTTGGAGCACAGAAGTACCCTTTGGATGGTAATGCACAATCTGTTTGATAAATGCTGGCACCTTCTTTAACGCCCAAATCTAAATAATAGTGTATTTTTTCTAATTGTTGTTTAGAATTGATAGCACCAATGTCTGTGTTTTTGTCCAATGGATTGCCTACAATTAAAGATTTCATTCTGTGTTTTAGTTTACGAATCACTTCGTCATATACGGATTCTTGAATAAACAAGCGAGATCCGGCACAGCATACGTGTCCTTGATTAAAGAAAATACCGTTGATAATTCCTTCAACGGCTTCGTTAATTGGGGCGTCATCAAAGATAATGTTAGCGGATTTACCACCTAATTCCAAAGTAAGTTTTTTATTGGTGCCCGCAATGGCTTTTTGAATAATTTTTCCAACTTCGGTACTGCCGGTAAAGGCAATTTTATTGACATTTGGATGTTTTACTAATGCGGCACCTGTTTTTCCTGCACCTGTAATGATATTGACTACACCTGGTGGCAAGTCGCAATCACGAATAATTTCTGCTAATTTTAATGCTGTAAGTGGTGTGGTTTCAGCGGGCTTGAGTACTACAGTATTTCCGCAAGCCAAGGCAGGGGCTATTTTCCAAGCCGCCATCAATAGTGGAAAATTCCAAGGGATGATTTGTCCTGCTACACCAATAGGTTCGGGAGTTCTGTTTAGGAAAGCAAATTGTAGTTTATCCGCCCAACCTGCATAATAAAAGAAATGATTAGCCGCCAAGGGAATGTCTATATCACGGCTTTCACGAATAGGTTTACCACCATCAATAGTTTCAATCACAGCCAATTCTCTGCTTCTTTCTTGAATCATCCGAGCGATGCGATAGATGTATTTGCCCCTTTCTCTTGGATGTAATTTTTTCCAATATTTTTCATACGCCGTTTTAGCGGATTGAACGGCTTTGTCTACATCTTTTTCATCGGCTTCTGCTATTTCAGCAATTTTTTCTTCGGTAGCAGGATTGATGGTATCAAAGTATTTGTTGCTATTGGGTTTTACAAATTGATTATTAATAAACAAGTCGTATCTTTTGGCTAATTGGATATGATCAGTGCTTTCTAATGATGGTGAATAATTCCATTGAGTAGATTTGGTAGTGATTTTTACAGCACCATTGCTTTTTTCAATATCCTTTTTGATTTGAGTAGTTTTTGCCATAAATGTTATTTTGTGAGTTACAAAAGTACGAAATAGTTTTGAATGTTGGAGTAACATAGTTACTTTGCTGATTCTAATGAGGGCATTTGTAGTTATGATTAATATTGGAATATATTACAATATATTCTCAAAGTCAAAATGATGTTTTATGAAGTAATTTTTTTCTTGTTTTCATTAAACAAATAACTACCCAACAGGATGAGACACAAACTTAATAACATATTCCAAATAATTAATTCATTGCCAATTTTGTAGGATAATTGAGAAGATTGTTGATGAAAAAAATAGAGTATAACAGGTGATGCTATGCAAGAAAAAATCAACCACTTGCTTGAAACTTTTCTTTTAGAAAAAATACCAAAACCATACATTGCTAATAAAGGTCCGTAAGTGTATCCTGCTAACATTAAAATAGTATCTACAATGGCTTGATTATTCAAAGCATCATACATTAAAATGACCACCCATATAAGTATTGTGAATACAATGTGAATGATCGTACGAATCCATTGTTTGTGTTTTTCACTTACACGAGAATTTTGATGTAGGTGTAAAATGTCAATATAAAATGAAGTAGTGAGTGTTGTTAGTACACTATCAGCACTTGAAAAAGTAGCAGCAGTCAATCCTAAAATAAAAAACAAAGCAGAGTAAACATTTAAGTATTTCAATGCTAAAAGTGGAAATACTTTATCTGAATACAAACTACCATCGGGCTTTAATGGTAATGGGATATTTTTATTTTCAAAGTACAAATAAATGAGTACCCCTAAAAATTGAAAAAAGATATTTACAAGCACCATCACAAAACTAAAACTAATAATGTTTTTTTGGGCTTCTGTAATGTTTTTACAACTTAAATTTTTTTGCATCATATTTTGATCAAGTCCTGTCATTGCTACTGCTATAAAAATACCACCTAAAAAATCTTTCAGAAAAAAATTGGATTTCATTACATCCCATTCAAATATCTTGAAGTATTTAGAATGAATGATTTGACTCAAACTTTCTGCAATGTTCCAATTTAATTGTTGATTGATGGCTACAATACTCAGCACTACACCCAGTACCAAAAACAATGATTGCAAAGCATCGGTCCACACGAGTGTTTTTATACCCCCTTTGATAGTGTATAAAAGCATTAGTAATAAAATAATGGAAATAGTCCATTCAAAAGAAAAGCCCATTGGTCCTAAAACAAATTGTTGAATAATATTGGCAGCAAGATATAATCGTCCTGCAGCACCCAATAATCGGCTAATTATAAAAAACAAAGAACCTGTTTTTTGAACATTTTTGTCAAATCGCTTTTCTAAAAACTCATAAATAGAAGTAAGGTTAATTCTGTAATACAAAGGCAACAACACATAAGCAATAATAAAATATCCTACAAAATATCCTGCTACTATTTGCAAATAAGTTAAACCACTATAATATACTTTCCCTGGAACAGAGATGTACGTAACACCACTTAAACTATCGCCAATCATTCCTAATGCTACGATGTACCAAGGAGATGCTTTATTCCCTAAAAAATACGCTAATGCAGAAGATTGACGAGATGTAATGTAAGCAATGCTTAATAAAATTAAAAAATAGATACCTATAAAAACTAATATAAGTGAAGCAGCCATTTTTGATGGCAATGTTACAAAATATAATATAAACATTTGGAGATTATCTTTTTATATGTAACGACTATCAACTTATTATTAACCATTCACAATTTATCATTAACTTTGCCCCTTATGAAAAGAATAATATATTTTATATTTTTAATTTTTATCGGTTATTCTCGTATTCTTTTATCTCAAGAAAAATCCAATCAAATTGAAACTATTAATGGTAAAACCTATTACATTCATTTTGTCAAAAAAGGAGAAAGTTTATACGGAATATCAAAAACTTATAGTGTAGATATTGAAACAATATTTAATGAAAATCCTTCTGTAAAAAACAATGGACTCAAAGCAGGTCAAAAGATACTCATTCCCTTAAAAAAAACAGAGACAGAGAAAAGAGAATCTGTTACAAACACACCTTCTACATCTAATATTTCACTTGATACTCTGCATTTCAAATACCACAAAGTAGTAAAAGGACAAACTATTTATTCTATTTGTAAAATGTATGCTATCACACAAGATTATTTTTTTGAATTAAATCCTGATAAAAAATTAGGAATAAAAGAAAATGATTTTGTTATAGTAGGAAAAAAAGAAAATACCATTACACCACATTTGAATATACAAGAGATTAAAAGTGCAATCAGTGAAAAAACACCATCTTTCAAACCACAATATCTCAAAAAAACAAAGTATAATGTTTTGTTAATCTTACCATTTAATGCTTCCAAAGTAGATGAATGGTTAATAGAAGATTTTGTCAAAAATCAACAAGCATTTCCATCAATGAGTTCAATGATGATAGATTTTTTTCAAGGGATTATTTATGCAGCCGACTCCTTAAAATCAGATAGTTTTCAAGTACATATTACACCATTGGATATTACAGAACAAGATTCATTAAAATTCGTTCAATGCCTTTCTACCCAAGAATACAAACAAGCAGATATTGTAGTAGGACCTGTTTATTCATCATTGATTAAAACAGAACAATCCCTAAATAAAGAAACTAAACCTCATATTATTCCTTTTATTAGTTTAAATAAATTTTTGTTCAATCATCCCGAATATTCCAAAACCACACCTTCTGTTTATGTTGATTTACAAGCATTGGCACAATTTGTTTTTGACTCATTAAGGACAAGCACTTCAAAAGTATTTTTACTTTATAGTAATTCTAATGGAGATAAAGATTATTCCAAAGAATTCAAACAATATTATGACCAACTCATTTTAAAGCACAATTTAAAAGATACGATTCATACCATTCGCAGTATTACTGATTTGAAGCGAAACATCAAAGAAAAAGAACGATATACAGTAGTGTTTTTGACAAATAATCAAGTGCTTGCGACCGATTATATTACACAATTAAGCATTATTAATAAAACAAGTCCCATTCGTTTATGCGGATTTTTCAAGAATATTCAATTTGACAACTTGGACTTGGAGTATTTCAATCAAATGAATTTTACTTTTGCCTACTATCAAAACTTAAATTACAAATCACTTTTTCCTACCTTTTTACTTAAATATAAAGATACTTACAAAACTGACCCTTCTACTTTTTTTTATGAGGGATTACAAATTGGCTTGTATTATTTTAATATACTTAAAACTCAAGGATTATCAGGATTTTATGAATTAGATAAATATCCATTAAAGGATATAGATATTTTTATGCCTTTTCAATTTTATCGTCCGGATGAAAGTACAGGTTTTCAAAATCACGGTGAGTATATTTTTACTATCTATGATAGAAAGATTCAAAGAGTAAGGTAGGCGATTCTTTCTTGCAAAAAATTTTTATGTTCATATCTTAATTCGTATATTTGCCTGTGATTTTTATGTTAAAAGTAATCTATTATTATATTTTTTTATTATTTGTTATTTTCTATACCAATGCTTCTGCACAATTAACATTTTCTACTAATTTGCAGGATGCTTATTGTGCTTGTAATGGTTCAGCAACGGTTACTATCACTTCGGGCGTAGCACCTTATTCTTATACTTTGAATGGAACACCTACTTCTACTAATGTATTTACTTCACTTTGTGCAGGAAGTCATACACTATTTGTTCAAGATAGTAATGTTCCTACCCCTGATACTGTTACCATTGTATTTTCTATATCAGACAGCACTTTCAAAAATAATCTTGTGATCAAAGATGGATGTAATTCAAAAGCATCGGCTACTATCAATTTATCGGGGGGAGTACGTCCTTATTCTTATACTATTCAGCCATTAAATATCACAAATTCTTTACCTTCATTTACATTGCAAAATTTGTATAATGGTACTTATACCGTTCAAGCCATAGATAATGCAGGATGTACATTAACGAATACTTTTGCAGTGAATAATTATTCTGCTATTGCTAATTTTACAATGTCTGCAAATAATGCAAAAGTTGGATCTACCATTAGTTTTACGAACACCAGTCAATACGCTTCTACTTATTTGTGGGATTTTGGAAATGGAAATACGGCTACCAGCATTGATGCGGCTGAAACATATACTACACAAGGAATTTACAAAGTTCAACTCATTGCTTCGTTTGGTACTTGTAGTGATACTTCTTACAAATGGTTGATTATTACGGACAAATTATTTATTACTATCCCTAATATCTTTACACCCAATGATGATGGCATCAACGACTTGTGGTATGTGTCTTTTGAAGGGGCTGTAGATATGCAACTTGAAATATTTAATCGCTATGGTGTGAAATTGTATGAAAATAAAGGTACAGGTATATGGTGGGATGGTAGAACATTAGCAGGAGAGCCCGTTCCTACAGGTACTTACTTTTATTCATTAGAAGTAACCGATGTTTTAGGTGAAGTTCATAAGTACAATGGTTATATTACTTTGCTTCGTTAATTTATAATCATCCAACAATGTCAGAACAAGCCAAAGCATTCCTCAGTTTTAGCGGAGGAAAAGACAGCACATTAGCCCTGCATTATATTTTAAAAGAACAAAAGTACAAAGTAGAATTTTTGTTTGTAACCATCAATAAAGCCCATCAGCGCGTGAATATGCACGGTGTTAGAAAAGAACTTATCACTCGTCAAGGGATGTCTATTGGTATTCATACTCGCAAATTGTATTTGCCCGACAATGTATCAATGGAAATGTATAATAAAATGATGGAATACGAAATGCTACTGATGAAACAAAGAGGAATACATACTGCTATTTTTGGGGACATTTTTTTGGAAGATTTGAAGGAATATAGAGAAAAGCAATTACAGCAAATAGGAATGCAGAGTGTTTTTCCTTTATGGAAAAAGAATACTCTTGAGTTATACAAAGAATTTGTTCAACTTGGCTACAAAGCAAAAATTGTAAGTGTCAATTTGAAGAAATTAGGAAAAGAATTTTTGGGCAAGGACTTGAGTTTAGAGTTATTAAACGAATTTCCAAAAGATATAGATGTTTGCGGTGAAAATGGCGAATATCACACGTTTGTTTATGATGGCGAGATATTTCAATATCCTATACAATTTGAAGTTGGTGAGATAGTAGAAAAAAATTATGTGCATAATGGAGAAGAGTTTCCTTATGCTTTTTTAGATTTGAAAGTTAAAAGTTAAAAGTAAATGGAAAGCGAAGATTTAGTGATATTTTGTGTTTTTAAGAAGGTAACTCAGTTATTTTGAAGTTACACGAAATTTATTCTTTTGTTTTTTGACTATTTCGGATAAGTTCTTCTATAATTTCTTCGTAGCGAAGATGATTGTGATTTAACCATTCAGCAATCTGAATGCGGAGTTCACCAGCATTTTCAGTTTCTAAAAAGTTAATAAAAATTGTTTTTTCGTTCTTTAGTTTGAATATCAAAATATCGTTTCTGTAATATAATTCTGCGACTTCTTCAGGTAAAATGGTGATAATTCGTTTTTTGACAATCATCAAATGATTGGGCTTAATAGAAATAAAATGCAATTTTTCTTTGTAAATCCAATATAATCCAATGCTTTCAACGATAAAAACAACAAAAGCCGCAAGGGCTAATAATAAATTATCAAATACAAAATACGATACTATTGATAAAACAAATAGCACCACTATCCAAACAACACTAAATGATACATAATACCACGAAAGAAAAAGAAATTTAGGAATATGTTGCCAAATTCTCTTTTGTGCTTGAAGGTATTGAATACTCATCATTAAAAAGATCACTGAAAACAACAAGACAATGAGTATTCCACTAAAAGTATCTACAGGATAAATAGTTAGTAAAAACACAACTAATACTAATGCTACAAAGGCAATAGAACGAAGTAAGGATAATCGTGCTAATTTTTTTAATGATTCAATATCGTAATTCATACTTTTAAACTTAACAATTGATGAAGTGAATAATGTTGCATTTCATACATATCTGCTTTGTATTGATATGCAATGATGTTTTGGATATTTTGAGTATTTAATAATTCTTCTATCATTTCAAATAATAAAGCATTTGGAGAAATAGGTAATTGGTGTTGAATGAATATCTCTTTAATTGGAGAAATACAAGTGATTTGTCTTTCAAAATCTACATTATTATATTTGTTGAATGTAGCGGTAGCAATAGATGGTTGTATATTCAATTTTAATTGTAAAAATAATGCAGGCGAATGAGTTTTAATTAAAGATCTTTCAAACACAGAAAAAGGAACGGCTACTTTGCATTCTTTGAAATTCAAACTATACCACGATCTTTGAATAATCAAGGAAGCGTGAGGTGGAATTATTTGTAGATTGGTCAATACAATATAATCTTTATTAGGCAAATCACTTAAAGAGCCAATGGTTGAATTTATTTTCAATATTGTTGAGGGCATTGTTTTTTTATCTAAAATGACTAATCAAAAATAAAAACAGATTTTTTATTTACCACTCATCATTAATCATTTTTTTAATATATTTCAATTTTGTATGGCAATAATGTAAAATAACTTACTTGTTGATTTTTCAATGATTGCTTTAAGAAATAAACATCCTTGTAATATCTACCTAATTGTGCTTTCATAACTTTTTCTTCTACATCTTCATCAATGTTATTCAAAACATCTCTTAATTGTTCAAAAGGGTCTTTGGGTTTAGGATATTCTTCTACTTTGAAGTTAGTAACTTTGGCTTTTTCAGCGGCATAGGCGATAGCATCTTCTAATGTACCAATAGCGTCGGCTAATTTAAGTTTTACTGCATCTTTTCCACTCCATACTCTTCCTTGTCCGATATTATCTACATAATTAATGTCCAATTTTCTACCTTCACTTACACGCTTTAAGAAAGTATTGTATACTTTTTCTATGCTATGCATTATTACTTCGTATTCACGATTTTGAACGGGTCGCAATACGCTCATAAAGTCCGCATAAGTATTCGTTTTGACGGTATCTGTATACACGCCCAAGTCCTTTTGCATTAAATTTTGGATATTGGGCAACATTCCAAATACACCAATAGATCCTGTAATGGTATTGTGGTCGGTAAAAATATAATCTGCACCGCAACTAATGTAATATCCGCCGCTTGCCGCTACTTCTCCAAAAGAAACAATCACAGGTTTTTTGGATTTTAATTGTTGAATGGCTTGCCAAATTACTTCGCTTGCAAATGCACTTCCACCAGGCGAATTGACTCTTAATACAACGGCTTTTATATTTTCATTGTCTTCTAATTTTTTCAGTGTTTTCAATATCTTTGATGGGACAATAACATCATCGGTATTTCCATCTACATAATCAATAATTTGTCCTGATGCATATACAACGGCTATTTTATTATTACTTTCATTATCGTATTTTTCTGTTGCTTTTGATTTATAATCGTGATAATCTACAAATATCTTTTTCTTATCAGATTTGGCTTGTTCAAGCAATAATTCTTCTGTTTCTTTTTCATCTGCCAATACATCTACTATTTTGTATTTTAATGCTGATTCTGCGTCTTTAATGGTTAAATCGTTAGCATATTGATGCAATTGTTCTTTTGGAATACGACGCGATTCTGAAATGTTTTGTAAGATATTATCCCAAACACTGCTTAATAATGTTCGCATTTGTTGTCTGTTTTCATCGCTCATTTTATCAAGAATAAAGGGTTCTACCGCACTTTTGAATTTTCCGTGACGAAATACTTGTACTTGTATATCTAGTTTTTCTAATGCTTTTTTGTAAAATGTAATTTGCGATGCTAATCCTTTCCATAAAACATTACCTTGTGGATTCAAAATTATTTTATCGGCAACGCTTGCAATGTAATAATCGCCTTGAAAATAATTATCGGCATAAACATAAATCCATTTGCCCGATTGCTTAAAGTTTTTGAGTGCCTTACGCAATTCTTCTAATTGGGCAATAGAAGCAGAAAAGGGATGGATACGAATATAAATACCTTTGATAGATTCATCTTTTGAAGCCATTTCAATACTGCGAATCATTTGTGTAAGAACCAAATCTTTATCATTCATTAGTTCTCGCCAATCAAAACTCCACACATCTTTTCTTGCAATCTCTTTAATTTCTCCTTTTAATTCTATTTTTAATACAGGATTATTTTTTGACTTACCTTTTGAAACTTCTGTTTCTACCTTTGTTTGACTGACCGCATCAGATACAGATTTTGTAATAGCACCAACCAACACAATGGCTAAAATGAAAATACCTAATAAAACACCAATGAATGCTCCAAGGCATCCTCCAAAAAATTGTTTCATATAACTACTTTTGTGCCCTAAATATACCTTTTTGTATTTTTACCATCAAAATTAGTTTTATAGATTCTACTTAGATAATTTATTTTATGTGCTAATCATCAATAGTAAATTCAATGGAAAAAGAACTTAATAATCTATATCTTGGAATTGGCAGTAATATCTATCCAAGGACGTTTTATATTTATCACTCCCTCAATGCTATTGAAAAAAACATTGGTAAAATTCAATCTATATCTTCTATTTATCAAACTGAACCTTGGAATATGTCGCCTGATACGGCTTTTTTTTACAATCTTTCTGTATATGTGAAAACTACACTAAAACCGAATGAAGTTTTGGATGCTATTATTAAAATTGAAGAATCTCTTGGAAGAATAAAACACAGACAAAGAAAAAATTTTTATCAATCACGACGGATAGATATTGATATTTTGTTGTATAATGATATAGTGATGCATACAGAACAACTTATAATACCTCATCCTTTGATGCATCAACGACTATTTGTATTAAAGCCATTATCTGAAATTGCGAGTAATGTAGTGCATCCTGTTTTTAATAAAACGATTAAAAGTTTGCTTAGATGAAAAAGTATATTTGTATAGAAGGTATTATTGGAAGTGGCAAAACGACACTTGCAGAAAATCTTTATCATTACTTAAAGCATAAACAAACAGTATTGATCAAAGAACAATTTGAAGACAATCAACTCTTAAGATTGTTTTATCAAAGTCCTGAAAAATATGGTTTTTTGGCAGAATATAGTTTTTTGATAGATCGTTTTCATCAACTACATCGGCATTTTGAAATACATCAAGATAAATTGACTATTGCGGATTTTAGTTTTAAAAAATGCTTGTGGTTTGCAGAAAATAATTTAAGTCCTCATCAATTTGATGAATATCAAAAGCATTATTTTCAATTGGAAAGTCAGTTAAATGTGCGGCCTGATATTATTGTATTTTTGGATGTCAAGCCCGATCAAGCCCTAAAAAACATTCATCAAAGAAATCGTGCAATAGAAAAGAACATTCGTTTGGAATATCTTGAAAAACTCTATGCTACTTATCAAAAACATCTTGCTAACTTGGATATACCTGTGTTTTCAATAGAAGTAAAAGAATATGAAAGTGTTTTTAATGAAGTGTTGAAGATGATAGAAGGGTAGGGGGGAATTTAAAGAAGATGGATAAAAGTTGTGATTTGCTTTCAAAAAAGGATCTTTGATATATTTGCAACAACGCCTCAAAAGCCCGACGAAATTCGCCTTAAGTTGTGATTTGCTTTCAAAAAAGGATCTTTGATATATTTGCAACAACAAAGAACCTTTTAGAGAAGCAAGATACAATGTTGTGATTTGCTTTCAAAAAAGGATCTTTGATATATTTGCAACAACCAACATTGTACGGATAGACTAATAACATATGTTGTGATTTGCTTTCAAAAAAGGATCTTTGATATATTTGCAACAACGTTATTATTGATCCATCGTATCGTCTTGCAGTTGTGATTTGCTTTCAAAAAAGGATCTTTGATATATTTGCAACAACCTACTCATATTTATTAAATTTTTTGATATGTTGTGATTTGCTTTCAAAAAAGGATCTTTGATATATTTGCAACAACCTTTTATTAAACTTTTATCTGAATTAATTGTTGTGATTTGCTTTCAAAAAAGGATCTTTGATATATTTGCAACAACAACTTGAAACTATTAGATATTTTATCTGCAGTTGTGATTTGCTTTCAAAAAAGGATCTTTGATATATTTGCAACAACCAAAGTTGATTTAATAGATTTAGAAGAATTGTTGTGATTTGCTTTCAAAAAAGGATCTTTGATATATTTGCAACAACAAATTGAAGGTAAGCAAGCAGAAATTAAAAGTTGTGATTTGCTTTCAAAAAAGGATCTTTGATATATTTGCAACAACAAATACCAAGACAACTAATGTTAAGATTTAGTTGTGATTTGCTTTCAAAAAAGGATCTTTGATATATTTGCAACAACCGGTTTTTTGTTTTTTGATAATTAAAACTGTTGTGATTTGCTTTCAAAAAAGGATCTTTGATATATTTGCAACAACTATATGTTTGGGCGTTACTATTTTTAACTTGTTGTGATTTGCTTTCAAAAAAGGATCTTTGATATATTTGCAACAACGATTTTCACAAGGAGTAATTGAATGGACAAGTTGTGATTTGCTTTCAAAAAAGGATCTTTGATATATTTGCAACAACTTTGGCGGCATTCGTAGTAATAAGTAACATGTTGTGATTTGCTTTCAAAAAAGGATCTTTGATATATTTGCAACAACGGATAACAAAATGATGTAATCTTATACCATGTTGTGATTTGCTTTCAAAAAAGGATCTTTGATATATTTGCAACAACTATCAGATATTGAGGATACATTTACAGATAGTTGTGATTTGCTTTCAAAAAAGGATCTTTGATATATTTGCAACAACAAGGAGAAGCATAAGGATTTAGAGAAACTAGTTGTGATTTGCTTTCAAAAAAGGATCTTTGATATATTTGCAACAACATGACGAAACATCAGATGACTGCATTGTTAGTTGTGATTTGCTTTCAAAAAAGGATCTTTGATATATTTGCAACAACAACAATAATAATAATACAAGCAATGAAGCAGTTGTGATTTGCTTTCAAAAAAGGATCTTTGATATATTTGCAACAACTCATTACAAGCATTACTGAAATTGAGAAGCGTTGTGATTTGCTTTCAAAAAAGGATCTTTGATATATTTGCAACAACTATTGCAATGCTTACAAAACAAAGAATAGAGTTGTGATTTGCTTTCAAAAAAGGATCTTTGATATATTTGCAACAACAAACAAAAGAAAAACCTAATTCGCAAATTCGTTGTGATTTGCTTTCAAAAAAGGATCTTTGATATATTTGCAACAACAGGAGCATTATTTTTATTTTTGATCTTGCAGTTGTGATTTGCTTTCAAAAAAGGATCTTTGATATATTTGCAACAACAAAATGAAAATTACAATCATATCAGGTCAAGTTGTGATTTGCTTTCAAAAAAGGATCTTTGATATATTTGCAACAACCCATATTCAAGTGTTATGTAATTTTGAATTGTTGTGATTTGCTTTCAAAAAAGGATCTTTGATATATTTGCAACAACAGTAAAGGATAAGTCCCGCAAGTGCTATTAGTTGTGATTTGCTTTCAAAAAAGGATCTTTGATATATTTGCAACAACTTAATCCTTCAAATCGCAGGTATATCAAAGGAAATAACTTAAAATTACAATTTAAAAAATTGTTGCAAATGGTAAAAAATCCTCCCTATGGGGAGGATTTTTTTATTTCTATTTTTATTTTGTATAATAAAGTTCTGCTAAAATATGAGAATGTTTTTATTTATCTTACATTAAATATTAATTTATCAGTAATAAAGTATTTTATTTAAAACAATTCTAATTGTTGCCATCCTTTTGGTGGCGGTTCTTTCTTGCTATTTGTGTATAATATACATTCGCCAAATTGTTTATCGGTTATTTTCATTATAAATACTGAACCTTTTTCGGGAATATTTTTTTTGACGCGGGCAATATGTACATTGGCGTTTTCACTACTAGGACAATGTCTTCCATAAATACTAAATTGTATCATCATAAAGCCATCATCTTTTAAGAATTTTCTGAATTCGCCTGCTATTTTGCGTTCTTTTTTTGTTATTACAGGCAGGTCAAAGCAGCATATTACCCACATAATTCGGTATGCATTAAGTCGTTGTTGCATTTTATTCCATTTTTGGAAATATTAGCTTTCTTTGTTCATTAAGAAAGCATTTTGCAAGAGAAGCGCTGGTTCTTTGTGTGGCTATCATTAGTATACTTTTTTCGTTTTCAATTGTTACATCTAAATGAGGAATAATTAAAAGTTCTTTTTTTAGTTCTGTATCTATTTCTTTTTTATTGGGGAATTTTTGCATAATGTGTATGACTAATTTATCTACATAAGGTCTGTATGGTTCCATAATATCGTCGGCTAAGCAGTAAGCATTGTATTTATTGTGATGATAAATACCGAATGATGGAAATAATCCTGCGCTGACAAGTGCTCTTGCAGTAACAGATCTTAAAATAGCATATCCGTAGTTGAGTAGATTATTTGGATATTCTCCTTTTTGTTCTCTTGAAAAGTTAGGGATATTTGGAAAGATGTTTGACCAGTAGTAATTAGCGGCAGCGGCTTCTCGGTTGTCTGCATCTCCGCTTTTTACACTTTTTTGAAATTGATAAAGAGGATGATTAGTAATTCCTTGTTTTTCTAATAATTTGGCTTGGTTATAAATTTTGGCTTGTATGGTTTGCATCCATAAATTTTTCTTTAATGGTTCGCTGGCATCTATTTGGGCACGCATTCTTTGAGTTTGTATATGATGGCCTTCAAAAGGAAGCATTAAAGCATGGGGCATATATGCTTCATTACAGGCAATTAAAGCTACATTATGGTTCATCATCATACTAATAGCACTACTGGTAATGGTAATTTGTGGATGGTCTATAACTACTACGCCAAGATCTTCTATGGGTATAGATTTTTCTTCAGGAGGTTCTTTTTTAATAGTAATTTTTAGTTGTTTATGTTCTGTTCGTAAATGAGCAGGATTGCCAAAGTATAGAATGCGTTTAATCATATTGCTGGTTTTATGTTACCAAGACGATCTATTTCTATTTTTATACAGCGTTCTTTAATTGTTATATCATCCAATGCCTTTTCTAAACAATTTTGGCTACCAAATTCACCTTTACCTTTTTTATTGTCATAAGGTAGTATTAGATGAGAAACATAAGCAGGGAGGAAATAGCAAGACTTACCGGTACTTTTGACCATTCTATAAATTCTTTTACTAATTTCTTTTTTATTATTCCAGTTAATAGGATTTTCTTCTCCATTTTTGATTTTATTCCATTCTTCTTCTGTTGGGACATATACTAAATCATTTGGAGAAAGAATAATTGTTTTATATCCATCTTTTTTATCTGCTATAGGTTTGTCTTGTACTAATCGTTCAATGGCTTTATGAGTGGCAAGGGAATACATTTCAGGGCGCTCTTTTGTATTTTCGCTTTCGTAGATAACGAAATATGCGATGGCACCTTTATCTGCTTCTACATATTTATTGCCGAATTTATCATCTGGAGATTTCTTTTCGTAAATAGTAACTTTTTCGATCCGCCTACCAGCTTTTTTTGTCAGGTTTTCTATTCCCTCTCCAACGAAAGCTTCATTAGGGTTGTCGTTATATGATTTCAGATGTTCGTGCAACAAATTTGCAAGTGGAGAACGTCCTTCTTTTGCATAAGGAATTTTGTCAATTTTATCATGCGTAAAACTGTTATCAAGTTTTACTCTCTTAGCTGCATACTCAATAAATTCGGCAATCCACACTTTTTCAAATTCTGTTCCTTCAATGTTATAGATATTTTTCTTTTTCCTGTTCTTTTTTAAATATTTCTCAATCTCTTTCCATAAAGCTTCAGTATCGTTCACATCAACTCCGATATTTTCAATAACTTGCTTTATCTTTTGCCTTGCTGTTTTATCGTATATGTAACTTGCTGTTTTTCTTTTTTCTTTATCATTTTCAACCTTCATTCGTTGAATCTGAATTTCAAATGCCTTCTCAACTTTCACTTCGCGTTTTTCTTTCAGCCAGATGCTTCCCTGAGGTTCTTTAAACATTGATTTACGAATGGCCATCCACCGCTTATTGGGGTTTTGTGGAAATTTCTTCTTTTCCCATGTTCCATCTTCTTTTTGTACCCATTTTTCATATTTATTACTGGGCTTGCTTACCACTTTGTTATTTGATTTAAATGTTACAATTATTTCGTTAAGTTTTTCTTTTACATCTTTTGTAAAATTAGGCCATGGTAGTTTGAAATCTCGTATTTTATTTTTTACTAAAGCATATTTTACTTTTTGTAATTCTTGATTATTATTTACTGCACTCAATGAATTTAAGTAACGGATATGTTCCCTTGTAGTTGCTGCAATAATTAATGCATCTAAAGCATGGTGACGGTGATCAATACGCTTTTCATTAAAGTCCGGTTGATCTGGAACATTAAAATGAAATTTATTGGCTTCTTCGGACACAATAAATTTCTGTCCGGTTATTTCTTCCAATCTTTCAAAACGTGGTTTAATAATTTCTTTCCATACACTGTTCAATCCCCATTCCCGTTTCAGATCGCTGGTAATACTACCGATTGTAAATACCAATCCTTCTTTTTCTTTTGCAACTGGGTAAAGCAGCTCGCTAATCTTACGGGTAATATAGCGGGTATCGTTGATTTGTCTGTCAATAAAATCTTCTGGTATATCGGTTGCGAGTAGATTTTTTAATTTTCTTCCCTTGAATGTTTTTTTGCAATGTGTTATGTAGTCCTCAGTGGTCAGTAATTTATAATCTCTACCTTCATAATGTAGCTTAGCTCCGTTATTTTTGCTAATAAATTCCATTGCCAGATTATTTCCTTTTAGTTTATTTACACCTCTTTCACAAATCACAAGATTTTCAATTGAATCATATTTTATTTTTGATTGTGGTATGATATGTTCCACCTCATATTCTTCAGTGAAAAGTTTGCTGAGTTGAATTATTTTACCGGTGTAAGGAGATATACATCTTTGGCTAAGCCAGAGAATATATTTTTTTATTTCAGCATTGGTAGGTATTCGTTCCTTTTTCCCATCTTTAAATAAAGCATCCAAATTTTCCTTTTCCTCATCGGGAGTTATTGCTGCACAACTCTTATATATTCTAAACTTTTCCACATCGATTGGATTCTCTGGATTTGGTTTTACTTCGAATCCAGTCGAAATTATATGACCATTTTCATCATAATGTTCAAATGAATCATTTAATAATTCGTAAAGCAATTTTTTTATACGTTTCTTTTCCTCCAAATTTTTTGCATTGTTCTGCGCTATTCTTTCTTTTTCTGCTGCATTCTTTTTTAATTCTCTACCAAGTTCAATGTGAATTTCATCTGGCTGCCCGTAGGTATTGCAAATATCTTTTACTAGGAACATAGTTTCTCTAATCACTTGTTCAACAATAGGATTTCTCAAACTATTGTTAGGGATAAGTTCCATTACATTTAGTGTCTTCAATTCTTCAGGAGTGTATTTTTTATCGTTTTCCCTTTCGCTGTGACGACCATAAACAACATAACAAGCCATCCATACAGGTAATTCAGCAAAATGTTCTTTACTGGTGAACTTTCTTTTTTTGATTATTTCGCTTATTCGTTTATCGTATTCAGAATCCCATCCATCTTTAATGATTTTTTCAATTCTTTCCTGTGTTTCACGGTGTATTTCATTCCAGTTCCAATATTTTCCACAACGCATTAGTGGAAGTAATTTTTTAATAGCTTTTGTGGAATAAGCGGCATATTGTTTTTTTTCAGGTTCTGGTAATTTGGTGAATGCTTCCACAAGTTTTTCTGGAAGATTAAATTTATAGAGAGCCGTTCGAATACCTTTTGCGGATTTATCTAAGTCAGATGAGCTGATAGAGTAATAGATATGCCATAGTTGTCTGAATTTTTCCTTGTTTGATAACAGTTTTTCTCCTGCTTGTTCATAATCATACTTACGGAATATGTTTCTGAATAAAGCTTTTGTTTCATTGCCTGGCAATGTTTCTCTATTTTTAAATAAATTTATACGATACCTGTCTTTATTTAGTTTTTTTTCTGAAGAATGGTTGTTGATGAGATTAAAAATATCTTGCTCTGATACTTCTCGTTTACTGTCAAATAGTTCAAATAATTTTTCCTTAATCGTTGCATCTATGAATTGTCGGGTAACATCTACATCTAAGTTAACTTTGTTATCTACTTTTTGTTCTTTTTCAAAAATGCGGATGTTGTGAATATCTTGCCAAATTCTGAACTCTTGGAATTCTGGGCTTGTCTTTGGTGCGCATTTTACACCATAGAATTCTCCGTCAATTCCCCGATGCTTTTCATATCGGCACTCACTGATAAGATGTTTTTGGGATTTCAATTCCCGCTGGTAATAAATAATGTCTTTGCTGATAATATGGAGGATATCATTTGATAAAAATTCTTTTACTTTTGGTCCGGGAGGTGTCATCTTACTTTGTGTAGGATAAAATGCTTCTGCAATTTTCTTTAATATTTCTTGATTTGTATTAATCTTTGCAAGATCGGGGTTTAATTCACATTGCTTTTGCCAAATCCTTTCAAGTTCTTTTTGATACTTTTCTTTTTTAACTGCAAATTGTCGAATCTTGTAATTTTTATCTTCAACTAGTTTATCCCAAAAAAATGCTCCTGGTGTTTTATTTCCGATTTGATTATCAAGGGCGACCATGTTTAAATCCCAGTCATCATCTGTTGGCAGCTGTGGTTTATTTTGTTGAAATTTTCCGCTTTTATTTATTTTTTGAGTAACAACAAATTTAAACTCTCTACCTTCCCATTCTGGCTTTTGTTTTCTTTTTTCTTCCCATGGTTCTAACCGTGAATCTTCTGCAGTAATGATAAAGGTAAAATTTCCCTTTTTATCTTTTTCATCTCCTTTTTGTTCAACAGATTTTATTTTTGTGATGGAAACGAATTTGGTTTCGTATTCTTTGCCTTTAAATTCTTCTTTCACTTTTATTTCTCCATTTTCGATGTGTAAGAGATTTTTAAATTCATCATATTCTAGAATAGTAGTTTCTTTTAAATCTTTTCTACTGCTTTTAAATCCTCTTCTTTGATTGAGGATATAAATAATGCGTATAAGTTCTGCTATTGTAATAGGTTTTTCCAAAGCTTTTTTTCGCAAATAATAAACCACCCAATCTTCGGGGAGAAGTTTTATTTCAGGATTTTTTCTTTTTCCTTTATTGTTTTTTCTAAAATTAAGTTCTTCAATTATTTTATCTGTTTCTTCATTTGAATAACCAAATTCTTGATAGAACTCACGATAACTTTCTTCTGATATAGGTGCATAATCACTTATCGGGTAACTAAATTCTCCGTATTCTCTAATAATTTCTTTAATTTTTTTAGGATCATCTAGAATGCAGTCCTCTGGTAGCCATCCGAGTATTTTGAATAATTTAATGAGTTTATTTCTTCTGAGTTTGTATCTATGTTTTAATCTTCGTGCGCCTCGCTTCATCCTTCTGGCTGCCGCCTTAGTTTCAACTGGTGCTCCACTTTCAAATTTTTGCAAAGAATCTGCATCAAGGGGGATTATTCTACTGCCTACCCATTCTATATTCCCCTGTGTGCCATAATCTTTTAGATTATTGGGTATGTTGATTAATGCTGCACCGATAGAGTTGGTGCCGATGTCTAGTCCTAAAATTTTTTTCATAAAAAATAGTTTTAAGATTAAAAAATTATGTATATTTGCCCCAGTTTGAAGCAAATCACAATAAGGATTATTCCGTAGTGAAGCAAATGCTTCAATCAGTTCGCCTCGCACTAAGCGGGGCATTTTTTTATTCTAATGTTTGTTTTTCAATTTTATAGATAATAAATTTATTCATTGCAATTTAATATAATTGCGAATAAAGTGAGGAGGTTTATTTTAATTAAAATTTATTTTGCGGGAAATTTATAAAAAAATAAACTAAAATTAAAAATTAATTTTAATTTAATTTTTACTTATATTTGCGGCTGTGCTATTCACAACAAGGCTATAAGCCGAAGAGTGAAGTAGCGCTCTGGCTCCCGCATACTACTGTGGGAGCTTTTTTATTTTGGATGGAAATTATAAGTTAGACAAAGATTTGAGTAGTAAATGTTGATTTATATACTAAGGACTATTGTACAATTTTAACTGAGTTTAGGATATTGATGAAAGGAGAACAAGAATTTTTCGGAGAGGGTTTTATCAAAGTATTTGGTGTTTTTAACTTTGTATGTATGCCACCATTGAGGGGCTATTTTTTTCATAATAGTATCAATAGTTCGCATGCCTAATAAGTTCCATAGCCCTTTCATTATTCCTGTAAGGCCTTGATTGACTGCACGAAAGCTAATAGCAATACTTGTTTCTATATATTCTATGTGGTGCCAGCAGCCGGGTGGCATAAGGAGTGCTTCGCCCGGGTTGAGAATTACTTCATATCCTTTGGCTTCTTTTAATTTTGGAAAATGTGTTTGTAATTCTTCCATTCTTGAAGTGTAATTAGAAAAGTCAGGCCACGCAAGCACTTCAAATGGTTTTCTGTACAATAGATGTTGCTGATGGTAAGGAAAGAGTAAGAATTTTTTCTTTCCGTATATTTGAATATGTAAAACGCTGCTATAGTCAATATCAAAGTGTAGATGGGTTATTGAACCTTTTCCTCCTATGAAAAGCATAGGTGCCCATTTTACTATTGGGCTTATGATGTCTGTAGGATAATGAATATCCTTTAATAACTGAGGTGCATTGGTGTAGATATTAAATAAAAATAATCGCCACTTGTGTTCAGGATAATGAATGAGTTTATCTATGTATTCGGCAAAGGATAGGTAATCATCGGGTTTATTGACGGGGGTATAAGCATTACTTTTATTGTTATTATATAGAGGTACTTTAATGTTTTTAAGATGTTGTTTTAGGTATTCTGGTGTCCATAATTGATGTGCTTTCCATTGAGTAGAATAGTTTTTAATGACAATTGGAATATTTTGTCGAATATAAGAAGTTATTTGTTTTTTATTTACTGTTGAATAATCAAGGACGGGTGGAGGTTGTAATATCATAAGGTGAATTCAAGTCACAAATGCAACTTTTTGATGGTGCAAATATAAATAAAATTTTAATCTTGGAAAAATAAATAGATGTATGAGTAAATATTTATAGAAAACTCTACTCAAACAAGCAGTTTTTAGAAAAATTGTAA